>NZ_JAXCIC010000002.1:0-741659 GCF_035985055.1 Arthrobacter sp. PL16 | reverse complement strand
CCAAGGAAAGCCGCCCGCGAGGGGCGATGCCCAAGAGGCGCCAGGTCGTCTGATACTCGAAGCGCTCACAGCGCCCGGTCAAGATATGCCGGAGCGGCGGAACGACAACCCGCTTCAAGAGCTGATTTCCTGTCTCCTCACGGGTAGGGCTCGTCGCGGTTACCTCTTACCTGTCTCCACAAGCGCACCAGCAGGCGGTGCAGTCGTGTGTGGCACGGGGGTTACGGCTGGCTTTCGGTCTGAGCCGCGCCGACACGTAGCAGGCATGAAGAATTGCCGCTGGAGGTCGGAGGCTCGGGCATGCTCAGGGCGTAGTGCGGAGCAAGGTATGTCCTTGGAGTCGCTGCTCAGGTAGCGGTACACGGCGGCGCGGCTGGCTCCGATGATTTTTCCGATGACGGCCGGCGTGAGCCTCTCGGCCTCGAGGTCCCGGGTCTGCACTTCGGCATTCCGTAGATGGTCGTCTGCAATTCACCACGCCCAGCGTGGTCGAGCCAACCGCTGCAGGCACACCGGCCTCTGCGGATCCCCTCAGTGGCCGCTCCGGTCTTACCCGTCGCTTGGTTGGTCCCGGCTGATTCTGCGGAGGGATGCACAGAAGGAGGGATGGCGCACGGCACTCCCTTGATGGAGCGTGCATGGTTTTCCCAACATTTGCTCAGTACCGTGGCGGCATGCTTTCTTGTCCAGTGCTTCGGTGTACAAATCCAGGTGCCGCCTTCGTGGTGGGCAGTCAGGGCGTCAGGGGTGGTTATCGCGAGGCTTATGTCTGCACTGAACATAAAGCCTCGATCGACGCCGGTTCTCTCTGGTATGTGGATGGGCATTCGGTCTTGATAGGTCAGGACATACCTCCGGTCCTGGAGAGGATGTCCGTCCGACCGAGCGTCGGGTCCGAGGGCTTCACTCTCATCCTTCACGTCGCAGGCCAAACTGAACCTATTGATGTTTTTTTGACTCCGACCGGAGCGAGGACGCTGGCCGTGTTCATCAACGCGGCCAGCAGCGACAATCCACCAGCACTGAACGAGGCGCTCCTGCACCGGTCACACTGATCACCTCGGAGCCCGATAGGTTGCAGGTGTGTATCCCCTCCATCGCATCCACGAATACGGTTGGTCGCGGTGGTTCAACCTTTCAGGTAGTTCGAGGTCGGCCGATGAAACACCGCGTCGTCGGTCCGCCCAAACTCCCTGCCATCACCGCAACAGCCATGGCAGCTCCGTCTACAGCGTCGCGCGACGGCAGTGTTAGTTGGACGGCAGCGCCTCCACGGGTGCCGGCAGTGACAAGGTGCACCCTGTCAGCGCCCCCGCAATTACGCCCTTGATCGGCGCTACTGCACAGCAGAATTTGGGCAGGCGAACATACCGGTCGATCTTCGCTGGAATGTTCGTTCTCATCAGCGATCGTGGTCTGGGGATGATCGGGAATCGCTGTGGGATGGTTTTCGGACCGCCGGGTCCATGGTGTGGAACCTATTTTTGGCCTGTGAGCAGGGTGCCCTGGATCGCTGTCAGGGGCACGGTTCCGAAATCTCTTGAATCAATGGACACGCCTCGGTTGTCCCCCAGCACGAAGATGCTTTCGGCCGGCACCTCCACGGGTCCGAAGTAGGTTGCGTCGATGCGGCTGTGGTCGATGAACGGCTCCGGTATGGCAACGCCATCGACGTACAGTTCGGCGTCGCGGATGGCAACCACCTGCCCCTCCCCCGCGACGACCCGCTTGATTGCTGTCCGGCCATCGATGGGGTTCGTGAACGCAACGATTACGCCGTTGCGGATCCCGCCCGCAGCGGCGGACGGTTTGTACAGGAGGACGACAGCACCGGATTCGATGGTCGGTTCCATACTGTCCGACGAGACGGTGAACGGTTCTATCACCCACGCACGGAGGGCGAGAACGACGAGGAGGGGAATCAGGGCTACCACCAGGAGTAGGTGCCGACGTCCTGCGACTGCGCGCACTGGTGGCGGCTGTCGAGGGTACCGACGCCGCCGCCAGACGCTGCCTGGTGGCTGGTTGGCCCTCAACCTACCTCGTCATCCCATACAGCTCGAGCAGCCGTCATCGGATCGTTGACGTCATAGTCGGTTTCCTTCAAGCCGACGCGGAACTGGGCCATCATGTCGTGGTCCTCGTGCGGCAGGTTATGGCAATGCATCATGTAGACACCCTGGTGAGGACCGAATTTCATGAGGAGCCGAACAGTCTCGCCTTCACCTACGTACACCACGTCCTTCGGACCTCGCTCGTAGGCAAAGGGTGCACGCCCGCTTCGGCTGAGGATCTGGAAATCCACCAGGTGGATGTGCAGCGGGTGGAACCAGCCGCCCGAACTGTTCTCGATCTCCCAGATTTCCACCGAGTTGAGCGCAGGATCGGCGATGACTCTCTTGTAGGCGCTGGCGATGACGTCCTGCCAACTGTCGTCGTTGATCGTCCACATATTGGTGATGTCGTTGCGCTTGACCCTGAACCTGCGGGTCTTCACGGACTGCGCGGGTGTCAGCGACATGGCCTCGCTGCCGACCAGTGTGGTGGGAATCCGGTTCCAGGTCGGGTCCGTGGTATCCACCGGTTCGTCGGTCACGTCGAACGCCATGATCTTGCTGGTGAAGTCGTAATCGACGTTGTTCTTGTTGGAAAGATTACGGAGCTCGATCCGTTGCCCCGTTGTGTACTTCCGGAAGTCGATCAAAACCTCGTACCGCTCCGCCCCGGCGTGGCGGTAGTTCGCCACGCTCTGCGCTGCCGGCATCAAACCGCCATCGGTACCGACCACTACGAGGGGGGCCCCGGTGCTGAGCGCGGGCCGCAGGGAGCGGGAGATGGAGCAGTTCAGGATCCGGAACCGGTACACGCGCTTCTGTACCTTCATCACGGGCCAGGGTTTTCCGTTGACCAGGATCACATCTCCCCAGAGCCCCGAGTGGGTGTTGTCGTCGTAGCCCAGCGAGCCGTTCTCGGCGAACATCGCATCGCTGACGGTCAAGGCGACGTCGTAGCGGCCCTGCGGCAACAGCTGCCGTTCGAGGGGATCGTGCATGTGATACTGCGCTGCCAGGCCTGAATACGCGTTCTGAGCGGTGAAGTGGACGCCATGGTCGTGATACCAGAGCGTGCGGGCCGGCTGGAAATTGGGGTAACGATAATCCTTGTAGAACCCCGGATTCGTGATGTCGCTGGCGTAACCGTCGTACTGCGGCAATGACGCGGACCCGTGGAGGTGGGTGGACGTCGAGAGGGCGTGTCCGTCCAGCGGATGTTGGGCCGGGAGCTGATTGCGGATTCTCAGGACGGCTTTCGTTCCCTGGTCCAGGCTGATGGTCGGCCCGGGGAACAGACCGTTGTAGCCGAGGATAGGTGTAGTAAGCCGTGGCAGGATGCTGGCCACAGCGGCCTTTTCCGTCAACCGGTAGTAGTTGACCGGCGCTCCGTCCGCGGCATCTGTGCCTGTGGCATATGGCTCGAGGATCGGTGCCTGGACGAAGGGAACGCGGAATGGTCGCGGCATCTCCCGGTCGTCGAGTCGGCTCACCGACTTGGCGTCCACCGATCTCGTCGGCACAGCTGCTGCACCTGCGCCGAGGACTCCGAGTCCCCCCAGGAGCAGGACCTGGCGGCGTGAAGTAGGCCGTGAAGTAGGCATTGCTGGTCTCCCTTGGTTGGTAAACAGACCATCCCGCACTCAGGTTGGAGATTTCATGCACCCGCTCCGCAGATCCTTGGACAACCCCTAGAAACACCCATGCAAACCCCAAGAAAACAACACCCCACACTCGACGCCCCGGTCATACATACCAAAGAACACCCCCGTATCCCGGGGATGCCCTTTTTCCTGACCTCTCGGTCATACCCAGCACCCAGGAACGCCTGCGCTGATCAGCCCGAGGTAGAACCCCACACCGCAGATGACAGCCCCGTGCTTGTCACCCGCGGTGGTGTCCCTCGCCGAGGGACAGCCCGGGTCCTCCTGGCAGTTTCAGTGTTAGATCGATGGCCCGATCCGGGAGTTCGAACACGAGCACCGCGTCGATGGTCTGCCCCTGGCGAGCCGCCGAAGGAGCAGGAGAAAACCACACCGGCTCCCAGGTCCCATCGCCCAGAGCCGAAACGGCGTACACCGACGGGTCGAAGGACAAACCGTCCTCCTCCATCGCGGTGAGCTCCAGCAGGATCCGAACACGATGGGCGCCCTCCCCGGCCGGATCAGCAAGCGCAGCCGAAGGTGAGGGAGGCATCCACCCGTCGGTCTCCGTTGGTATTACCCCCTGAATACGTGCAAGACCACCATCGACGGTGGCCGACGCACCCAGCAAGGCCGGGGGCGTTCGCGGAGCAGCCAACAGGACCCCCGCAACCACTGCCCCCACGATCATCAACAGGACAACCGGAACAAGAAACCGGATACGACCCCACCTCGACCTGGGACCAGGCAAACCCGAGGAACCCGACGGTGAAGCGGAATGCGACGGCGACGGCGAACGCTCCAGTTCTGAGGAACTACGCGTCGATGTGGGGCCGGGGGAAGCTTTCGATAACATGCCGGCCAGTCTTCCTAGGAGTCCCTAGGGAAACCCTAGGAAGTCCTAGGAATCGACGAAAACACGGACGAAGGCACCGACGATCAAGAGGGACCAGCGACGCTGTCTCCGGCCCGATCGCGGTGCCAGACGGACCCGCGCCCAACATTTCCCGAAGGTGGGCGTCCTAGCTTGTGACCATGCGTGAACCCCTTGCTCACGCAATGAGGCTCAGTGAGGTTGTCATGAAATCTGCACTACACGAACCGGGACAATCGAAGTCCCGCGGCCAGGCTTTCGGACGGACTGCGATCGTCGCGACGGTCTCCGCCGTCCTCGGCGCTACGTCCCTCCTGGCCGTTCCGGCCGCCAATGCGGCCGTACCGGCATTCCCGGACAACGTCGTCGCCTTCCCCGATCGAGACTTCGTCACGATCGAGGGTTATCAAGACCGGATCGGCCAGATGGCAACGGTGGAAGTCAACCGCCCGAACGTCGGTGTGGTCGGTTCGGCACAGAGCCTCGTCTCGGCCGGTGATGTGGCCTTCGAGATCAACCACCCCGGCGGAGTGTGCTGGGGTGCCGGCACGGGTCTGAATGTCACCCCCGACATCCGGCCCGGAGACAGCGTGTCGATCAGGTTCGGCGGCGACGAGGCCGGCTCCACCCTGGTCCAGGACACGTACGTCACGGCCAGCTCCGTCCTGGACGGCAATACCGTGACGGTGAGGGGTCATGTCGGGGCCGGGGTCAATAGGGCTCAGATGGAACAACGCGTTATCGACCCCGCCCTCAAGGACACCAGTATCGGGCGCCGCGACGTCCGAGCAGTTGCCGGACCGCTGACCGCCGATGAGGGGTACAGCTCCAGCCTTGAATTCGGTGTCGACGGCCCCGACACTTTCACCGCCACCTACATCTTCGACGAAACAGCCGCAGCCGAGCTGGTGGCCAATGCCGGCGGTGCGCGCGCCATGGCCTGGCAGGAGGAGGACGCTGACGCCAACCGGCAGGGCCTCACCATTGCCGAGTTCGGCGAGTTGGGTGGCCCCGGAATGGGTGGCTGCCCGAACGGGCCCCTGCAGTCAGGCCCTGCTGGACCCACGAATGTCTCCGCTGCCAAGGTCAACGGCGAACTGAAAGTGAACTGGGCTCCCGCCAAGGCCGTACCCGGTACCCCGGCCATCGACGGGTACCGCGTCACCGCTGTCGCGCAGACCGCTTCCGGGAACGAGCAAGTCGAATCGGGCGTGCGGATCAGCAACCCGCAGGCCTCCAGTACGACCATCAGGGGCCTCAAGACCGATGAGGAGTATGACGTCTACGTGACGTCCGTCAGTGAGGTCGGCGAGACCTTCCCCGCGGTCCATGCTTTCACCCAGACCGACATCACGTCCCCGACTGTCACGGGGTCACCCAACGGCGGGACGTTCTCCACCGCGCAGCAGCTGACACTCTCAGCGAGTGAACTCGGCAGCGATATCTACTACACCACCGACGGGTCAGCCCCTGTCTCTGCCGACATGAGCACTGACCATGCGGTTCTCTACACCGGGCCGATCCCCGTGGCGCAGACCAGCACCTTCACCTTTGCCGCCATCGATCCCTCCGGCAACGTCTCGGACAAGGGTGAAGTGACCTTCACCATCACCAACGACCCGGTACCGGCCGCCCCGACCTTCACCACTGCACCGACTGCAGGGCAGGGAACAGCCGAGGTGTCCTGGACCGCACCCGACTCCGGAGGACCGAACCTCACCATCCTGGGCTACTCGGTCCAGGCCTACACGGCCGACGGCACACCATTCGGCGCTGCCAAGGAGGTCGCCGGAAATGTCACCACGCTGGTCTATGACGGGCTACAGGGTGACACCGCCTACCAGTTCGCCGTCAAGGCGACCAACGAGAACGGAGCCGGACCCGAGTCGGCCAAGAGCGCGCCTGTCACCGTTCAGGGCGCCCTGGTCTCCAATGCAGGCCCGGACCAGACCGTCACACGCCGCATCGCCGCTACCACGGTCACACTCGACGGCACCGGCTCCACCACCGCCGGCGCCACCTACCAGTGGGAGCAGGTCCTGACGGGCACGGCTGACCCGGACAAGGTCACCGTCACCGGAGGCACCACGTTGAAGCCGACGTTCAGCCTGCCGATCTACAGGACCCCGATGACCAACAACCCGCTTACCTTCCGCCTTACCGTCACCGTGGGCGGAACCACGAAGACGGATGAGGTCAAGGTGACACCCGTTGCGGACAGGGTCACCATCAGCCTGGCCCAGTGGAAGACGGGCGATCTGAGGATCGGCGGCACCAGCAGCGTCGTCGGCGGGACCATCACCATCCGCGCTGGCGGTCCTACCGGCCGCATCATCGGAACGGCACCAGTGACCGCGGCAGCCGCCCCCGAAACCGGTGGCGTCTACACCCTTCGGCTGCGCAACGCCGCCGCGGGCACCACCAACCCAGGCCCTGTCTGGATCGAGTCCACAGTGGGAGGCACTGCCGGGCCGACAGCTGTCACCAACAGATAGGTAGAACGACACTCATCAGCACCGGGGTCCGGTTGCTTCCGCAGAATTCTGGGAAGCAACCGGACCCCGGTGCGTCGTGTTCCCTGCATTCACGTTCAACTAAGGCGAGGCAGCCCTGCTCATCCGCACTCGGTCTGTCCGCTACATCCTTTACGCAGCGATGGAAGATTCGCGCCGAAGATTAGCAGCTTGTATGTCGTGGCCGGATGACTAGAACTCAGGACCATTCGAATGAGCAGGGCTCCGGTTGGAAAGTCGGCACCTAGCAGCAGGGGTTATCGAACCGCTCCACGGTCGGCGGGCATGTAACCGCTCTGTTCCGTGTCGGTCACTCCGGTCGTGATCACCGAGGGAGGATGACGACACAAGAACCACCCTGGACACGAGCCGCCGCTCACACTCCTAAGTACTGCCCTGACGAACTGAGTAGCTACTACTCGTGCACACTCGTTCACTTCCTGTTTCTAATGGTGCAAGAGACGGTAGCGAATTCAAACTGGGACAAGACATTGTGATTGCTTTGGAATTTGTGGGGAAAAAAACCGATTTGGCTCAAGCTTCCGAAGCGTCCCGACAATCGTCGGCACTTCAGATCAAGGTTTTGGGTCCACTGGCGATCTGCATTGGTGGCACCACCCTGAACGCGAACGACCTGGGTGGGCCGAAACCCCGTCAGGTCCTGGAAATCCTCCTCCTGAATTTCGGTTCCGCGGTCTCGAAGACCCGAATGATCGATCTCCTGTGGAACGGCAATCCTCCAGCAGGCGCACTGCCTACCCTTGAAAGCTATGTCAGCGTCCTCCGACGGCGTTTGCAGCCAGGAGCCGGCCGGGCAGGCCCCCTGCGCACAGTCACGGGCGGCTACGTGATCGAACCGTCGATCGTGGATCTCGATCTGAACCGGTTTCATACCCTCACCAGATTGGCCGGCGTGGCAGCGCCACCGGACGCGCTGCCATTGCTCACCGAAGCACTCGAGCTTGCTTCGGCTCAGTTGCTCGGGGACGAACTGCTACCGGCCTGGGCCGAAGAGGAGCGGGCCCTGCATGCAGAGCGGGTCGGTCATGCCCGTGTGCTGGCCGCAGAAACCGCGCTCCTCGTGGGAGAAGTAGGTAAGGCGATCGCCTGGGGCAGTGAAGCGGCCCGGGAAGACCCTCTCAATGAACGAGCATGGACTGCCCTCATTCTAGGACTGGAGCAAAACGGTGAGAACACAGAAGCGTTGAGGATATTTGACCGCTGCCGCAGGGTTATGGACGAGGAACTGGGCTGCGCGCCGAGTGAGGTGCTGAAGAAAGCGCAGGCCAGGCTGCTGACGACGACTAGAACGACGAGCGGTCCGACCACTCCCCGGGCGCCCACACGCGTCGTGACGGAGGACCGTTCGAAGGCACAGCCATTGCCCAGGCCGGAGACGGAACGCCTGCGCATTCTCATCGTCGACGATCACACCACGTTCTCAGACCTGCTGGCTGGAGCCCTGGACCGCGAACCTGACTTCGAAAGTGTAGGAGCTGCCAAAACGGTGGAGTCGGCCGCGACGATGTACCTGGAACTGCGACCCGACGTCGTCGTCATGGATCTGTATCTTGACGGCGGGTCCGGGCTCAACGCTGCTGAGCGGATTCTTGCCGAAGCGCCGGAGGCCCGGGTCGTCATGCTGACGGGTAACCCGTCTCAGGAAGCGCTTCGAGAAGCCGCCCGCATGGGAATCTGCGGGTTTCTCCCGAAGGACGGCGCCCTGGGAATCTTGCTCGACACCCTGAGGCACGCCCGCCCAGGGAACATGATCGTGCACCCGTCGCTGGTGGCAAGGCTCGGCAACGCCACCGGATCCGCGCCGGATCCTGCGGAAAAATAGCCAGGCACGCCGACCGTGCGCGGACTTCACGCAGAAAAAGTGAACGACGACTTCTTGACTGCCCCGGACGTTACCGAGCGACGTGAGGTCCGGGCAGCCGTCGCGCGTTTCCTCACGGTCGGTTTTCTGGCTCTCGTTCTGGTGGCAACCCCGGTTGCTTTCTGGATCCGAGCGGAAGCGGAACAGCATGCCCTGGCCAATGCGAGGGACATGACCCAGCGTCTGGCCGATAACGTGGTCGGGCCGTTGATCACGAGCCAGCTCCTTGAAGAAGACCCCGCCGCACTGGAATTACTCGAGCAGAGGTTGGCGCCGTGGCTGGCCAACGACCACGTGACGAGGATCAAGGTGTGGGACGAGCGCGGCCGGGTGGTCTACTCGGATGTGGAATCACTTATCGGGCAGGATTTCGAGCAGGAGGAATGGGCCCGCCTGCTTCTTGAAGGAGGGCCGGCGACAGCCACCCTTGAATCCCAAACTGCGGAAGAAAACGAGTACGAGGCCGATTCGGGCGAACTCGTCGAAGTCTACGTCCGTTCCACCTCCCAAACCGGCGCCCCGATGATCTTCGAAACATACTCGTCAGGCGCGGGAGTGCGCCGCGAACAGCAATCGGTCCTGGTAGGCATGATTCCACCGACCTTGCTGTCATTGGCAGCCCTGCAATTAGCGCAGCTGATTCCGGCCGTCCGCCTGGCACGCAAGATCCAGGACCATCAAGCCACGCGTACCGCGTTGTTGCACTGCGCCATCGAAGCGTCGGATCAGGAGCGCCGGCAAATCGCCACCGAACTCCACGACGACGTCATCCAGGACCTCTCCGGGCTGGCATACGCCCTGGAATCAGAAGAACGCCGCGGTCCACCCTCGCTGGGCCCTGTCTTCACGAACGCCCGGACGATGCTGCAGAACGATATCCGCCTCCTGCGCGCCATGACCAGCGAGCTCTACCCCCCTGACCTCGAGGAGCTCGGACTGAAGGCCTCCCTCATGCGACTGGAGGCACCACTGGTAGAGCGCGGAATCGCCTTCAGAATCGACATCCCGGACAATTTGGTGCTAGATCGGGACCACACAGTCCTGGTCTACCGCGTGGCACGCGAAGCGTTGGTCAACGCCACCAAGCATTCCTCCGCGCAATCGGTACACATTCGGATCCGACAGACGAACCGGCAAACCCTCATCACAGTCTCGGACGACGGTATCGGCTTCAACCCGATCGAGCCCTGCCCGGAAGGCCACTTCGGCCTCAGGATCCTCGGAGACACCATCCGACAAGCCGGGGGCTCCCTCGAAATACGCTCCGCGCCGGGTACTGGCACGTCCGTCACCGCGACCTTCAGCGTCATTGCTCCCACCGTCAATTTGATCGGGAAAACCTTTTCGCGCTCCTCACCTATGAACTCCTCTACACGGAACAGGCGACGAACGAGTGCAGGCCCGGTACCATTCCTCCTGCCGGCCAAACGATGAGCATCGACACTGACCACGGCTGGCCCGGCATCAGACAGGGGGTTGACGAGCCCAATTCTGAACGCTGGAGAACCGGAACCCATCAGGAAATGAGCTCTTTTGGTGTTACTCGGGCAGAAGGAGCCCAAGGTTCAGCGTCGTTGCTAGCCGGGGCTGGTAGTTGAGTTTCTAAGCGTCGGGTCCATCAAGTAGTAACCGCCTTGGTCCGGGCGATCCGGCTTGTTGATGAACTCTAAATTTCAGTTCGTCCACTGGCTGGGCCGCTTGACGACTCCCTACCCTTCGGTAATAGTTAGGCATGTGCCTAACTATTACGACAAGCTCGATTCCGTGCTCCGCGCTCTCGCGGATCCTACGCGCCGGGCCATCGTCGAACGGCTGGCGAAGTCCCCAGCCGTCGTGTCCGAACTCGCGGCACCGTTCTCGATGGCGTTGCCGTCGCTCATGCAGCACCTGCGTCTCCTCGAAAACGCGGGTTTGGTCACGTCGCAGAAGCAAGGACGCGTGCGCACTGTGAGCCTGCGGCCGGGCGCCCTCGACGTCCTGCACCTGTGGCTCGGTGAGCAACGAACCTCCGCCGAACGCCAAGCCGACCGGCTCGGCATGCACCTGATTCGCGCCACCCCAAAGGAAACCTGACATGACCCGCATCCGCATGAGCCTGTTCACTTCGCTGGACGGCTACACCTCGACAACCGGCCTTTCCCTCGAGAATCCGATGGGTGAGGATTGGGGGCGCCTCACGGAGGCGTATATCGCGACCCGCACAATGCAAGAGCGCTTCGGTGAGACCAACGGCACCGGCACGACCGGCATTGACGACTTTTACGCCGCCGCGTTCTTCGAGGGCGTAGGCGCCGAGATCATGGGCGCAACAATGTTCGGCCTGACCGCGTATCCCGGCGATCCGGACTGGAAGGGCTGGTGGGGTGAGCGGCCGCCGTTCGGGACACCGGTCTACGTCCTTACCCACACCGCACCGCGTCCCTCGATCCCGATGGAAGGTGACACGACGTTCCACTTCCGCAGTGGCTCGATCGAGGACGTGCTTGCCGAGGCGACCGACGCCGCGGGCGGCCTGGACGTGCGCGTGGGCGGTGGAGTCGGCATCGCGCGCGATTTCCTGCGCGCGGGTCTGGTCGATGAGTTGCATCTCTTGATGGCCCCGGTTGTTCTCGGCCGGGGAACTCGACTATGGGACGACCTACCCAGCCTCGACCTGACCCATAAGGTGACTACGGAAGTGGCCGAGAGCGGCACGATCCACGTCACCTTCAGGCGATAGGCATGCACATGACGATCGAACGCCGACTCGCCCGCGCGGAGTTCACCCTTACCCGCGATTACCCCGTTCCCCTCGAGCGCGTTTGGGATGCCTTCGCCATAGAGGACCAGAAGCTGCACTGGTTTGGCGGCGGCGACACCGTCGAGACCGGCGTGTGGGTGTTCGACTTCCGCGTCGGCGGACGCGACATCGACGAGGGTGCGTTCCACGGCGGTCCGGTCTCGCGGTACGAGGCTACATACACCGACATCGTGGAGCATGACCGGATCGTCACGACGTACGACATGTGGATCGACGGCGCCCACATGTCGACATCGGTGGCGTCATACGAGTTCGAACCGATCGACGAGGGCACCCGGTTCACGCACGTCGAGCACGGCGTCTTCTTCGACCAGTTCTGGGCCGACGGGCCGAACCGCGAGGAAGGCTACCGTGGCCTGCTCGAGGCTCTAGGTAACTACCTCGCGTGACGTATCTTCCAGGAGGGCGCGGAGACTGAGCAGCCAGGTTGCCGTCCAGGTCGAATGTTCTCCTGCGGTGATTGGGATCTCCACAGGGTGCGGGCTGAGTCGCCCCGGCTTCCGCGCCGCTGCCTGCCGCAGCCGTGCCCCGGCCGCGCCTTAGCTGCGGGGAAGTGAGAGCCGGTGAGGCATTTCGTGCCGCCTGCTCAGGGATCCCAGCTGAAGGTTGCTGACGAAAACACTGTCGGCCACGACGTCGCGCAAGTCCCCGTTCTGCCGGTAGACGGCCCGCTGCCGCCGGGCACCGGTTCCCCGCGCAAGGACCTGCCGCACCAACGATTCCACAAGCACCGCTTCGCCCTGTTCCTTGAGGACCGGACGGACCTCGGCGAGGAGGGCGGAGATGACCGAGGCGGCTTCCATCGGCTCGTTCCGCACTGGATGGAGCAGGTCGCCGTCCATCCCGGACCTGCCTGCACGCCAGGCTGCCAAACGGAGCTGGGCCGTCGGAACCGGAAGGGGCGGCTCCCCGGCGCGCCACTGGCGGGCGGCGGTCTCAACGAGTGCCCGGATCAGCGCGGCCAGGAGCACGGTGTCGTCCGGGTGCAGGCACACATCCCCGATGCGCACCTCGACGGTCGGATGGTTGTGGCTGAGCCTGGCATCGAAGTAGATCTGTCTCAGATCAAGTGGGACCCCCGTGAGAAGGTGGTCCCTGACGCACTGGTGGTAGTTCTCGGCCGTTCCGAAGATGTCACACGGGCCCGCCAGCGGCCACCGGTTCCAGGCCTGGGACCGGAAACTCGCATATCCGGTGTCCTCGCCGTTCCAGAACGGGGAGTTCGCGCTGAGCGCCGCCAGGACCGGAAGCCAGATGCGGATCCGGTCAAGCACCGCCACCCCCTCCTCATCCGAGACCACGGCGACGTGGACATGGCAGCCGCAGGTGAGCTGCTCCCGGGCGGTGAGGGCGAACCTGTCCATCATGGCCTGATAGCGCAGACCGGGGCTCACCCGGGACCGGACCGGAAGCGGGGACATCGCCACCGCCGCGGTCCTCGCGCCGAGGGCCCGCGCAGCGAAGTCCGCAGCGGCCCGGCAGGCGCCGACCTCGGCCGCCAGGTCCTCAAGGGAGAGGTGGGGGCGGGTGCAAACCTCTATCTGCTCCTGCTTCATCTCACTGACCAGGCCACCGCCCACCCCGGACCCCTGAAGGGCCTGCGCCAACGGCAGGGCCTGCCCGTTCACCTCATCGACAATCAGGAATTCTTCCTCCACGCCAACGGTGCGCATCAGCGTCCCTCCGGAGGCCCGGAGTCCGCAGAGAACCGGGAGGAAATCGCGGGATACGCATGATGCAGCCGCAGGGAGTGGGGCGATCGAGGCAGAATGGCCATTGGCTACTCCCGAACCGGAGAACCACAGGCCCGTTGCTGAACCTCACGTGGTGGTAGGACACAAAGGATAAGCCCGCTTATCAGTCGGTACAAGGGTGGCCGCATCCCCTCAGCCTGGTTGATCCGCGTCGTCGGACGGCACTTCAGGAGCCGGAGTGATGAGCGAAACGTCCCGGTCACGGCAGGCCACGGTTCAGCCCCGCGCCTCACCCGGCCGGCCGGTGGCCGGAATCAGGGTCGCTCCGGGTCATGTCGGCCGAGTTCCTCCCAAAGGAAGGCCAGCGTCGCTGCGCCGGCTTTCAGGACGTCCACGCGGACGCTCTCATCGCTGTCGTGCCAGTTGTCTTCCACGAGACCCGTTCCGAAGAAGACAACGGGAACCTTCAGCGTCGATGAGAGCAGATCGGCGGGTCCGCCGCCGGCGTTTCCCATTCGCCTCACCGCCTCGGTCCTGAAGCCTTTGGCCATTGCTTTCGAAAGACTCTCCAGCACCGGGTTATTCGGAGTTCTATAAAACTCCTGCGCCGTTTCGGTGTCGAGGGACAATCGGTAGGTGTAGCCGTCGCTGATGGTTGTTTCCGCCCACCGCCGCACCTGATCCGCCACGTCCTGGACTTTCTGGCCGGCGACAGTACGGATGCTCAGGTCTGCGGCCGCCATGGACGGAACAGCCGCACGCTTCACGCCTATTGGATCCCCTGCTGCCAGGGCGATGACTTCCAACGCTGGGCGCTCCCACAGCTGCTCAAAGACCGTGTAGTCTTCCTCCCCCAGAATGCTCCGGGTGTGTGAGCGATCAAGCCAGTCCTGCGGGTCGAACGGCAGGGCCGCCAGCTCGGCCCTGCGGGATGGCGACACTTCCTCGACGTCGTCGTAGAACCCCGGAAAGGTGATTCTCCCCTTGTGGTCATGAAGCCGTCCGAGCAGCCTGCTCAGTTCAAGGGCCGGGTTGGGGCTGTCCCGGACACGGCGCCGCTATGAATATCGGTGAGCGGGCCGTGGATCTCGATGCGTACGCCCAGCATGCCGCGGATGCTGGTACAGATGGCAGGGCTCTCCGCCTGCCACAGCAGGGTGCCGGGAAAAACCACAGCGTCCGCCTCGAGCCGGGACCGGTTGTTGTGGAGGAGGTTCTCGAGCCCGGGTGATCCAGCCTCTTCTTCACCCTCGATGATCAGCTTGAGGTTCACCGCCGGAGCCGAGCGCCCCGTCGCCTTCAGGTGGGCGCGGACCCTCCAGAGGTGGGCCATCACCTGGCCCTTGGCATCGGAGCTTCCGCGGCCATACAGCCTGCCGTCCCGAAGTACCGGCTCGAACGGGGAGGTCTGATCCCAATTCTCTTCCTTGACCGCCCGCACATCATGATGGCTGTAGATCAAGATGGTGGGAGCACCAGGAGCATCGCACCATTCAGCGAAAAACCGTGGGGCCCTCGGCCCCCTCCCAGATCTGTGTAATCTGGAATCCGGTATCGCGAAGCTCACCGGCCAGCCACTTGGCGGAGCGGGTCAGATGGTGTTTGCGCTCGGCCACCCCGGCAACGGACGGAATGCTCACCCACTGAGCGAGTCGCTCCAGGAGCAGGGGCGTGTGTGCGTCGATGTAGTTCCGAACGTCCTCGACAGCTTCCATCGGTGCTCCCGTCGATTCGCTCAGGTGGGTCTTCGCCGGATCCGGCATGCGGGGTTCGGGTCGTTGGGTGCGTGGCGTTCACGGCGTCCAGAATCACCGCGCTGACGCTGTGGGCGTTTCTTATTGTTCGGCGTTGCCTGCGGGAGCCGGTGCAGATTTCGTCAGCCTACCTGCCGAACAAGGTCATCGGAAGAACACATTTGAATGCATTCGGGGCGGCCCTTCCGACCTTCGAGCATTCCATTCCAGCAGCAGGAGCGCGAGCAGAAAGCTACTGCTTATCTCGATCGTCAGGCCTTCTCACGCACCGGCCTGAGCGGCCGAGGAGGGCGAGCAATACCTGGCCGAGGTCGGGAGGAGGGCCGTGTAGGCCGAGGACGGCGTCCGTCAGGGAGGACTCGAGTGATTCGTACCGATTCCGGAATTGGAAGGATGCGCATTGTCTTGAACCCGACGTGATTAAGATAGGGCACCTACTGAACAGAATCGTCAGTAGGTGCCCTGTTGTTGCGGGGACAGGATTTGAACCTGTGACCTCTGGGTTATGAGCCCAGCGAGCTACCGAACTGCTCCACCCCGCGGCGCATGGTCGACACTACGGGCCGCACGGTGAATACACCAATCAGAGGCACCCTGGGACATGGAGCCTCGCGTTTCCCGCTCCGCTGACCGAGCACGATCAGCGCTCATCTCACTCGCAAGGAGCAAGTGACTTCTCCCCCGCTGAATGGCCGAGTCAGCAGTGAAGGGGCACCCTTGGTCAGGGGTCAGGCGGGCTGTGGCACGCGTTCGAAGGAGTTGACCGGCTTGGTAAGCCCATAGTGTTCGCGCAGTGTGCGTCCCGTATATTCGGTCCGGAACAGCCCGCGGTTCTGGAGGATGGGGACCACCTGATCCACAAAGATGTCCAGTCCGGACGGTAATACCGGCGGCATGATATTAAATCCGTCAGCTGCCCCGACTTCGAACCAGCTCTGAATCGCATCTGCAACCTGCTCGGGAGTGCCGGAGATGGTGCGGTGCCCTCTCCCTCCCCCGAGCCGACCAATGAGCTGGCGAACGGTGAGCCGTTCACTACGGGCAAGGTTCACGATCAGGGTGTACCGGCTTTTGGAACCCTCGATCTGGTCCTCCGGGGGCAGGTCGGCCGGCAACTCGCGATCCAGTTCCAGCGATTCGGGTGTAACCCGAAGAACTCCGGCGAGCTGCCTGCGGGCGTGCTCAGGCAGAATCAGCCCATCGAGCTCCTGTTCGAGCCGCCGCGCTTCGGCTTCTGTGGGTCCGATGACGGGAACGATGCCTGGCAGGATCTTGATCGAGTCCGGATTTCGGCCTGCCGCCGTCGTCCGCTGTTTGAGGTCGGCGTAGAAGTCCTGCGCGTCGGAAAGGGTCTGGTGCGCTGTGAATACCGCCTCCGCGTACCGGGCTGCGAAGGCCTTTCCGTTCTCGGATGACCCGGCCTGGACGATGACGGGGCGTCCCTGGACGGATCTCGGTACATCCAGGGCGCCCTCGACCTGGAAGTACCGGCCCTCATGGTTGACCGGGTGAACGCGGTTGCTGTCAGCCCATACTCCTGTGGCCTTATCTGCGATCACTGCCTCGTCTTCCCAGCTGTCCCAGAGTCTCCTGGCCACATCCAGGAACTCCGCCGCCCGTTCGTACCGCTCCGAATGCGCAGGCTGCCCGGCCAGGGAGAAGTTCCTGGCGGCGGCGTCTCCCGCCGTGGTGACGACGTTCCACCCTGTCCTGCCGCCGCTGATGTGGTCCACCGAGGCTAAGCGACGCGTCAGGTTGTACGGCTCGTTGTACGTGGTGGACGCGGTGGCGATCAGTCCGATCCGCTCCGTGACGGCGGCGATGGCCGCGAGCAGCACCGTGGGTTCGAGGCTTCCGTAGGGACGCTGCGCCACGTTTCCGTGCAACACCGGCGAATCGGCGAAGAAGATCGAATCCAGCTTCCCACGCTCGGCCGTCCGCGCCAGGCGCTGGAAATGTGCCACGTCCGTACCGGCAGAACTGTTGCTCTGCGGCAGGCGCCACGATGCCTCGTGATGGCCGGTACTCATGAGGAAGGCGTTGAGGTGTAGCTGCCGTGGTCCGCTGCCACACGCGCTCACTGTCGGGCTCCCGCGCCGGCGGCCGCTGTATCCGGGACAGCTACGGTCTCGGAGTAAGTGGAAGAGTCGCCCTTGATGGACGTGCTGCTGCGGCCGTCCACGCCCCGGGGGATATCGCCGGCGATGGTTACGCGGTTCAGCGTGCGGGGCTGGCCATCGTAGTTGTCCGGCGCATAGTGCTGAGTGATGCGGTTGTCGAAGAGCACCAGCTGGTTCGGCTCCCAGTTCACCCGAACCACGTTCTCCGGGCGGGTCACGTAAGCCTGCAGGAGGCGCAGAATGTCCTTGGACTCGGTGTTGGACAGTCCGACGATCCGCAGGCGCTGGGCGAAACCGCCGATGAACAAACCACGTTCTCCGGTGAGGGGATGCACCCGAACCACGGGGTGGGCCGTTTCGAAGTGGATGCGGGTGAACTCCTTGCGGCGTTCCTCGGCGTTGGCGTGTTCCAGGTTCTTGGGCACCGAGTAGTCATAGTCGTTGGTGTGGGTAGCCCACAGAGTGTCGGCGAAGTTCCGCAGCTCCTCCGGCAGATCCTGGTAGGCACCGGTGGAGGAAGCGATGAGCGTCTCCCCGCCGTAGGCCGGGAGCGTGATGCTGCGGAGCGTGGAAGCCTGGGGCGGGTTGACCACGAACGTGACGTCCGTGTGCCAGTTATTGGCACTGCCGTTTTCGCTGTCCACCGGGAGCACCGCGGGCTTGCCGTGCACGGACGCCACCGTCGGGTGGGCGTTGGTGAGCGGACCGAAGCGGCCGGCAAAGCGAACCTGCGCGTCGTCGTCGAGCACGTTTGCCTCCCGGAAGACGAGGGCTTTGTGGACGTTCAGGGCTTCCCGGAGCTGTGCGATGGTGTCGTCGCTGAGATCCGCGCTGAGGTCGAGACCGCGGATTTCTGCTCCAATGCGGGATCCCAGCTTCGTGAACTTGAGCCTGGTTTCAATGGCGATGGTCATGGTTCGTTTCCTTTGCAGTTCATCGGTCGGTTCGGTTCGGTTCGGTTGAAAGGGTGTGAAGGTGCCTAGTCGGTCCCGGAGCCGACGGCGGTGCGCCAGCGGGAGAAGTGCCGTTCCAGCGACACCAGCAGCAAGTTCACCAGCAGGCCCAGCACGGAGACTGTCAGGATGCCGGCGTACATGTCCGGGATGAGGAAGCTCATCTGCGAATTCACGATCAGGTAGCCCAGCCCGGCCTTGGCGCCCACCATCTCGGCCGCGATCAGCACCAGGATGGACGATGTTCCGGCCATCCTGATTCCCGTGAAGATGGTGGGGACTGCCGACGGCAGGATCACCTTCTGGAAGAGCCGGAAGCTGTTCAGCCCCAGGGACTTTGCGGCCCGAATCAGCAGGGGGTCCACGGTCCGGACACCGGCAATGGTGTTGAGCAGGACCGGGAAGAATGCGGCGTAGGCCACGATGGTGATCTTGGATTCCTCGCCGATGCCCAGCAACAGGGTGAACACCGGGAGCAGCGCCAACGTTGCTGTGTTGCGGAAGAGCTCGAGCAGTGGGTTCAGGAAGGAATTCAACCAGCCGTACCAGGCGATCAGGAGTCCCAGTACGACGGCGGACACCACCGCGATCCCGAATCCGGACACAGAGCGGGTCAGGCTGGCCTGCAGATGGCTCTGTAACTGGCCGGATTCAACCAGGTTGGCGCCTGCCGCCAGCACGTCGTGGAGCGGGGGGAGGAAGACCCGGGTAGACGGGCTCGCCAGGTATTGCGGGCCGAATTCCCAGAGGGCAAAGAACAGGACGACGGCCAGGGATTTCCAGCCCGCACGGCCGCCGTATCCGGCGAGGGCGGACAGCCGACCGGTCTTTCGCCGGATTTCCTGGCTGGACGGTCCGACGGCGGAGGCGGCCTCGGGCAGTCGGGTTAGCACAGCTGTCATGAGGCGGCGCTCCTTTCGAGAGGTTGTTCATCGGGGGCGGTGCCATCCGGGAGGATTTTCCGGTGCCCGGAGTCCTGGGCTAGGCGAACCTCTTCGCGCAGGAGGGACCAGACCTGGTGCCGGTGTTCCACAAAGGCGGGATGCGAGCGGATGTCCGCGTCGCCGTGGCGGTCGGGGATGTTGATGTCGATGATTTTCTTGAGCTTGCCCGGGCGGGCACTCAGCACTGCCACGCGCTGGCCGAGGTAGACCGCTTCATCGATCCCGTGGGTGATGAACACGATTGTCTTTCCCGTGGCTTTCCAGATCCTCAGGAGCTCGTCCTGGAGCTGTTCGCGTGTCTGTGCATCCAATGCGGCGAAGGGCTCGTCCATCAACAGAACGTCCGGCTCGTAGGCGAGGCTTCTGGCGATGGCTACCCGCTGTTTCATACCGCCGGAGAGCTCGTGCGGGTACCGGTCCTCGAATCCAGCGAGGCCGACCAGATCGAGGAACTCGCTGGCCTTCGCCGCCCGTTCCTTCCTGGCCAGGCCCGCGTTTTCCAGGCCGATGGAAACATTGGCTGAGGCCGTACGCCAGGGGAACAGCGCGTACTGCTGGAAAACGACGGCGCGGTCGTGGCCGGGCCCTGTCACTTCCCGGCCGTCCACGAGAACCTGTCCCGAGGTTGGGCGGGAAAGCCCGGCCAGCAGGTCCAACAGGGTGGTCTTGCCTGAGCCGCTGGGACCTACCAGGGTGAGGAATTCGCCGGTGGCCACGTCCAGGGTGAGGTCATGAAGGGCTGTGAGGACGGACGGTGCAGCCTGGCGCCGGATACTCCTGCCGGCACCTTTGCCCTGACGGACCGTAAATTCCTTGGTGACGTTCCGGAGGCTGATCTTGGGTGTCATTTCTGCCCTCTCGAGCTCGATGCCGACGCGGATGTTTCCAGCAGGTTGAACTCGTTGGTGTAGAGCTTGTTGGTGTCCAGGTCACCGTCGATGATTCCCGCGGACTTCAGGTAATCGGCCCAGCGGGTGAAGTCCTGGTCCTGGATCCGGCCCCCCGGCGATGCCACACCCACGCTCTTCCAATACTTCAGTGCCTCCGTGCTCTCGTTACGGTCCCGCTTGGCAATGATTTCCTCGAACATGGCGATTACCTGCTCCCGCGGTGTGGTGCGTTCCCACTCGATCGCCTTGGCGACTCCAGTGACCACGGTGCGGCTGGTTTTCGGATTTTTCTCGAGGAAGTCCTTCCGCAGGACGTACTGGCCGGCGTCGAACGGCCCACCGATCACGCCGATGTCGGTGAAAAGGGCACTGATTCCTCCTTCGGCCAGCGCCCGGTCCTGAAGCACCCCGCCCAAAGTCCCAACGTCCACCTGTTTTTTGCGGAGGGCGACTTCCGTTTCGTTCGGCGGGACCACCACGAGCTGGACCTGCTTGATTTCCTCAGGCGTCAAACCACCGTTCTTCAGGTGCGTGGTGATGACCGCTTCGTGGTGGGCGCCCAGAGTGTTCACGGCGATCTTCCTACCGATCAGGTCCCGCGCGGTCTTGATGGTGTTCCCCTCCTCCACGTAGTACCCCGTGAAGGTGTCCTCGTCCTCGCCGTAGTAGTTGATGACGGCCTGAACGGGAGCGCCCGCCTCGATCAGCTTGATCACGGCACCGGTGAACGCCCCCCCCCGATGTCCGTCTGGTCCGTGGCCACGGACTGGATGCTCTGCGGCCCGCTCGTGGTGTTACTCACCCACTCGAGCTTCACGTCCTCCAGATATCCAAGCTCCTCGGCCACTTCCAAGAGGGCAACGGTATTCGGCGAACCCTGGTAGCGAACGGTTTTCACTTCAGCGCTGGCATCGATCCCGGCCGACCGCGCCGTTGCAGCACCCCCACAACCGGACAGCACCAGTGAGACTGCCATGGCAGCTGCCACGCCTGCGGCGGGGATAGTTCGTGCGGGCAGGAATCGATCTTTCATGATGGTGGATCTTTCTGCAGATCAGGCCTGGATCCGGGCCGGCTGGCTCGTGGAACCCACTAGAGCAGAGAACGATCACCGGCAGAAGACACCTGAAACAGCGCGAAACCACACGCAATGCCGGGACATCCTGGGCAACAGGAGACCCCGCTGCGTCGTCAGCGGACGCGGTGGCGCACCTGGCTACACAGCGCGAAATCTCGGGTAACCCGGCGTAAGGCATACAGGCAACGCGTCGTCATCACCGTTCACAGTGCGACGCAGAGGGCACGGCTGCACAACAGTCCCTGGAGATCCCTCGCCGTGCTCATTCGAGCTGTCGAAGCTCGTGGTGTCACATTGTCGAGCCGCCGCCGTTGGCCGCTCGACCTCCGCGCGGAGCTATTCGCATCGCTACCGCAACCATGTGACCGTCGCCGGTCCGCGCCACTCGAACACCTGTGCCCTGAAGGCCTGCTCCATACGGGCTAGGGTCCCGGGCCCCCGCTAAGCCGCTCTGGTGGCAGGGGGTTCCGTGCCTGGGTCTAAGACAGGGGCGGAAGCGCTGATTTCCTGGGTCTAAGAAAGCGGCGGAAGCGCTGATTTCCTGGGTCTAAGAAAGCGGCGGAAGCGCTGATTTGAGGGATTCAGCCGCGGAGCACGGGTCATTGGCTTCTGTGATGGCTCGTACGACGACGACTCGGCGGGCTCCTGCTTCGATGACGTGGCCGATGGTGGCGTGATCTATTCCGCCGATGGCAAACCAGGCACGCTGAGAGCCGGTTTCGGTCGTGCGTGCTGCTGCGTAATCCACTAGTTCGAGCCCCGCGGCAGCACGTCCGGGCTTTGTGGGGGTGGCCCAGACAGGACCGGCGCAGAAGTAGTCCAGTTCGTCGATGGCCATGGCAGCGTCGACGTGGGCCGGAGTGTGGGTGGAGAGACCGATCACTGGATGGGGGCCCATCAGGTGCCGCGCGGCAGGTAGGGATACATCGTCCTGCCCCACATGTAAGACGTGCGCGCCACTGAGAAGGGCGATATCGGCCCTGTCATTGGCCGAGAATAGTTTGCCGTGCCGTTGCGCAGCTGCGCTGAGAACATCCAAGCAGGCAAGTTCCTCGGCTGCCTCGATGTTCTTGTCACGGAGTTGGATGATGTCCACGCCTCCTCTGTATGCGGCGTCGACGAAATCGGCGAAGTCGCCTTTTCCTTTCCGCGAATCAGTGCACAGATACAGCTGCGCACTGGCAAGTCTCTGCCTGTACAGGGCTGCCGTATTGCTCGTGGACGACGCTCCACCATCCGACGGATTCGACAGGAAGGGAGCCATACCCGCATTGGAAGCCATGCGCCTTAGACTAATGGCTCCACGGGAGCCCGAGTTTCGGCAGTAGCACCACGCTGACCTCATCAGGGCTGAGAGGGCGTCCGACGCCGACCGTATGAACCTGAACCGGTTGATCCCGGCGTAGGAAGGACCCCTGTGACTCTGAAGAACCCGGACCGCACCTGCCATACCGTCGTCGTCGGTGCGGGCATCGTCGGATTGGCCATCGGCTGGGAGGCCAGCCGCCGCGGCCACCGGGTCACCCTGGTAGATCCCGCGCCCGCTTCCGGAGCGACCCATGCTGCAGCCGGGATGCTGGCCCCCGTCAGTGAGCTTCATTACCAGGAGGAATCCCTACTGGACCTGACCCTGCCCTCAGCCCGGATCTACCAAGAATTCACCAAAGAGTTGGAAACTGCTTCCGGTGTCGGAACCGGTTACCAGCGGACACCGACACTGATCGTGGCCATAGACGCAGCGGACCGGCGGGCCCTGACCGACCTGTGCTCCGTGCAGGTGGGCCTTGGGCTCGAGGTCGAGGAACTCACGACCGGCCGGGCGCGGCGTTTGGAGCCGCTGCTGGGTCCGCAACTGACCGGCGCATGCCTGGTTCCCGGGGATCATCAGGTGGATCCCCGGGCACTGGCTGCAGCCCTTCAAGCAGCATTGGCAAAGAACCCATCGGTGCGCTCGGTGCCGGTTCCAGTTTCCGCGGTCATCCACGGCGATGCTGCTGACTCCACTGCTGTAACCGGTGTGCTGCTGGAGGACGGAGAGCGGATCAACGCGGATGAGGTCATCCTGGCCAACGGAATCGGCACGAAGGACATCGCCGGCCTACCGGCGGGGCTACGGCTACCCTTGCGCCCGGTGTACGGGGACATCCTCCGAATGCGCGTTCCCGAACATCTCAGACCGCTCGTAACCTCGACGGTCCGCGGACTGGTCCGCGGCTCACCTGTCTATGTGGTGCCTCGGCAGGACGGGACGGTGGTGATCGGCGCCACTCAACGCGAAAACGGGTCCGCCGGTCTCTCTGCCGGCGGTGTGTATGAGCTGTTACGGGATGCGCAGGTGCTGATCCCCGCCGTCGCGGAGCTGGAACTGCTGGAAGCCCTCTGCCGGCCCCGACCCGGGACCCCAGACAATGCACCTCTGCTCGGCCGGTGCACGAACCCGGACGGTTCCGACGTGCGCGGGCTTGTTATCGCCACCGGCTTCTTCCGACACGGAGTACTACTGGCACCGATTACTGCTCACCTCTGCGCTGACCTGATCACCCGGAAAACACCGCAGACCGACATCAAGCGATTTCGGCCCGGCCGGTTCAGCTCTTCAGTGCACGTGCCTGAAAACTCTCGGCACAGGGCTTCGCGCCACAACAGTTCCCCTGCAACGGTAAGGACCACCACATGAGCTACACACTGAATGGGCGGGCCCGGGACACTGTGCCGGTTTCCACCCTCAAGCATCTGGTCGCCGAAATCACCGGGCGGGAACTGAGCGATACCGGGCAGCCCCTGGATGAGCGGCGACTGGGGGTAGCGGTCGCGGTCAACGCCGAGGTCGTACCCCGTCACCGGTGGGCCGGAGTAACCATCAACGACGGTGACGACATCGAAGTTCTGACCGCCGTCCAGGGAGGATGAGACGATGCCTGACAACGACGCGTTAGAGATCGACGGGGTTGCCTTTACCTCGCGGCTGATCATGGGGACCGGCGGAGCGCCGAGCCTGGAAGGTCTGGGGGCGGCACTGGCCGCATCGGAGACGGAACTGACAACCGTGGCGCTACGGCGCTACACCGCGGAGGCCGGCAGTTCGCTCTTCGAACTACTCGATGAGCAAGGGATCCGGATCCTCCCGAACACCGCGGGGTGTTTCACTGCCCGTGAGGCGGTCATGACCGCTGAGATGGCGCGGGAGGCACTGGCAACGGACTGGGTAAAACTGGAAGTCATCGCCGACGAACAGACCCTGCTACCGGATGCGCTGGAACTTGTCGAGGCTACCGAAACGCTCGTAAGGAAAGGCTTCAAGGTCTTCGCCTACACCAACGACGATCCCGTTCTTGCCCGACGGCTGGAACAAATCGGAGCAGCAGCCGTGATGCCATTGGGATCGCCCATCGGAACGGGACTAGGCATCCTCAACCCCCACAACATAGAACTCATCGCCTCGAGGGCAACAGTTCCGGTAGTCCTCGATGCAGGGATCGGTACCGCATCCGACGCCGCCCTCGCCATGGAACTGGGCTGCGATGCGGTTCTGCTCGCCACAGCAGTAACCAGAGCACAAGACCCAACAAGAATGGCGACAGCCTTCAAGCACGCCGTCATCGCCGGCAGGCTCGCTTCGCAAGCCGGCCGGATACCCCGACGGACCCACGCACAAGCCTCCTCCCCCATCAGGGACCGCCCCGACGTCTGACATCGCGTGATTCGCCATCGGAAGTGCAGGTTCGAGACCGCCTTGTCCTGACCGAGGAACAGGTCGATCACGTCGCAACGACGTGCTTCGAGTCCATCGCAGATGAATGCGCGGAAGATGGGTGCGGTTGCATGTCGAGAACCGACCAGCCGGCTCCGACCTCTTCATGTACGCACCACGGAACCCCAACCAAGGAGTCGAAGATGAAATACATGATCATGATGTTCGGATCAGCCGAAGGCATGACGCAAACCGCGGACCCGGCATGGATTCAGGAGATGATCGGGTTCATGATCCAGATCGATAAGGACCTGACAGAATCCGGCGAGTTGGTCTTCAACGCCGGCCTGGCTGACGGCAGCACCGCGAAAACCGTCAGAAAGACCGACCACGGCGTGATCGCCACCGACGGTCCCTACGCGGAGTCCAAGGAATCCCTCATCGGGTACTGGGTGGTGGATGTAGCAAGCGAGGAAAGGGCACTCGAAATTTGCTCCAGCATCGTCAAGTATTCCGGCACGGTGGAGTTGAGGGTTGTTCAGGACGGGCCCCCGGATGTCTGACGACCGATAGGGCGGCCACCCCGTGACACGGGAAAGCCCGCCACTGGAGGACCTGCTGCGCAAGCTCGCGCCGCAGGTCCTTGGCGTGCTCACCCGCCGCAACGGCCAGTTCGACGCCTGCGAGGACGCCGTCCAGGAAGCACTGCTGGAAGCATCCCTCCAATGGGCGCAGGGTTGCCTTCCGGATAATCCGTTTCACTGGCTGATGACCGTTGCCCAACGGCGCCTGGTGGACCAGTGGCGAAGCGAAAGCGCCCGGCGCCGTCGAGAGGGAACCTTCACCCTGCAGTTCTCCACCCGGCAGCCTGAGGGAGGCGCGCCCGACTCCTGCGCAGGCGACGACGTGGTGACACCGGATGCCGATGACACCCTGATGCTCCTGTATCTATGCTGTCATCCCGCCCTTTCACCGCCCTCACAACTTGCCCTGACGCTGAGGGCCGTGGGAGGCCTGACCTGCGCCCAGATCGCCAGCGCCTTTATGGTTCCCGAGGCAACCATGGCCCAGCGGATCAGCCGGGCAAAGGGCAGCATCACACGAGCAGGCGCCCGCTTCGAAGTCCCCACGCCCGCCGAAACAATGGCGAGGACCGCCGTCGTACAGCAGGTTCTCTACCTCATCTTCAACGAAGGGTACGCCGCAAGCTCAGGACGATCCCTGCAACGGACAGACCTCACCGGTGAAGCCATCCGGCTTACCCGGCTGCTGCTGGGCGTAACTCCGGCGACGAACGTGGCCCGGGCAGAGACATGTGGCCTGCTTGCCCTTATGCTGCTGACCGATGCCAGGCGATCCGCCCGCACCTTGGCCGACGGCGCCCTCGTCCCGCTCTCTGAGCAGGACCGGAGTCTCTGGGATGCCGGCCAGATTCGCGAAGGGGTCCTCCTCCTGACAAGTACCTTGGGCAAGGTTCCGATTGGCCCGTACCAGGTGCAGGCGGCTATCGCGGCCATCCACGACGAAGCCTCGAGGGTGGAGGATACGGACTGGCCCCAGATCCTGGCCCTCTACGAAGTACTGGAGCAGGTGGCACCGAGCCCGATCGTGACACTGAACCGTGCCGTCGCCGTCGCCATGGTCAAGGGACCCCTCGCGGGATTGGCAGTGCTGGGTACGGTCGAGAAAGACCCGCAGCTCGCCCGCAGCCACCGCCCCCTCGCAGTCCGGGCGCACCTGCTCGAACTCTCCGGGCACGTGGCGGCCGCCCGCGAGGCCTACCTCGTGGCAGCGGCCGCCACGGCGAGTCTTCCGGAGCGCCGCTATCTCGCTGGGCGGGCCGCGCGGCTGACCCAGCAGCCCCACCGACCTCAGGACCACAGCGAGGGTTGAGTCTGATCACTAGTACGCCCGGCGACTCGAGCGTCGGTCCGACCGTCCGACCACCCTCACGACACAACCAAAAGCGAGTCCGCGCAGCACCGCACCCGTAACCTCGCTCTCCCGCGCCCGCATCATGGGGGTGCGGCAAGGAGCATGGCAGTAAGGAGCCCGGCGGTCGACGAACCGGTCATGACCTACCCGATATGCCACCTCCCTTCGGATTTCAACTGCGCAGCCGCTCAGGGCCGTCGTCGTCAGGGGCGGGGTGGGGCCCGGAACTGAGTACGGGGGCCACCGTGCGTAGGAGCTTTGGTGGTCCCGAAGCTGAGGCACCTGGATGAGTCCGTCCGTTTCTGCCCCTAGAGAGAGGGCTCCGGTTCGGGCTCGACAGGGAGGGCTGAAGCATGGTGCATCCAGGGCGACGCTAAGGCCCGCCGATGAATGAAGTATTCGCCCACCGCCACGCTGATGACCCATGATGCTCCGATGAGAAGCGCGCGGGTCAGCTCGTCCACCGGACCGATGAGGAGAACCCATGGGATCGTCACGACGACGACGGTTCCCTGGGCGATGCCGATGGCGTAGGCGCGGGTCATCCATTCGCTGTGCCGAACGTAATCATGACGGCGGACGGCGAGGAATCCCAGGACGAGGCTCACGACCATGGCTGACCCGAAGATCAGCCGAAGGACCAGCAGGAGCGGCCCGTCATGGGGTGGGAGGTCATAGAAGAGCGCCATCCACAGACCCGACAGGGCAGCCAGCAAACCGGTGGGAACGAGGATGCGACCGGCCCTCCGGTGCCAGCTGGTCCTGCCCCTCTTACCCCGGCGCAGTGAGGGAACGAACTGGAACGATCCGAGCAGCAGGTAGACGGTGACCGTGGGGATGTGTAGCAGCACAGGAATCGGAGAGTCGAAGAAGCGTGCGTTCTCTGGTGTGATCGCGCCTCCCGCCAGTTGGGTCAGGCGCACGGACCCGGCGAGAACGGGAACGAGGCTGAGGAAGATCAGGCTGACGGGTACGAGCCACCGTACCCAGTGCATCCGATCTGGTTTCGGAGGTGGGCCCGGATTCGGAGTGGTTGCGGGGTGCAGCGGTGCGATGACGGGTTTTCTGGTGGATTTCACCGGATGTCCTTTGTCGGATAGGCCGGCGAGGAGATTGTCAGCTCCTGCGAAGTGTCCATCAGATGGCACTACTCAAGGCTTTGGCAGGCGGATCGAGGGGGCCCTGATCCAGCCGGAAGGGTGGGTAGTCGTCGCGCATCAGCGCCGTGTAGGTGATCGTTCGGTAGGCCCACCGATTGATGCCCATGATCAGGTTGAAGAGCCCCAGGCGGTAGACGCCGGTGAACAGCAGGATCACCGCGGTGATGAACACCAGCAAGCCCAGCAGCGACATCCCATTGGTGCCTCCATCAGCTGAGGATGCCCATACGCTGCCGGTCAGTGCCGCGACGATGAGCACATGGGGCAGGGCAAGGAGCCAGGACTTGATCAGGACCTTCCAGTGGGAAAGTTTCTCGGGATAGTCCACCTCGAAGGTGGCCGGGTAATCGGCGTGCGCGAGGGTGAACGGCGGGTACTTGTCCGTGCCCAGGACGCCGTTGGCGTAGAACGCGACCCTCCAGTTCCAGCGCATGACGCCTACCGTGAACTGGAAGAGTGACGCCGGGTAGCGGCCCGTGAACAGGATCATCACCCCTGCCGCGACTGTGACGACCACGAACGCAATGCCGAGAAAGGCGAGCACGATGTAGTGGGGAATGGCCAGGATCCACTTGACGAGCCACATCCACCTCGTGAGATTGGGATCCAACTGCCCTTCGAGTCGAGCGGGGTAGATTCCTCCTGCGTTTCCGCTGGGCGCAGAGTGGGCTGGGGGAAGCAGTCCACGGCCCAGGCCTGCGGCTCCGGTGATGATCAGCGCCAGCCCGGCGGCAAGTAGGGCAAGGCCGGCGAGGACTGGGCCGGAGTTGGCAAAGACTCCAAGGGATCCTCCGGCCAGCAGGACTCCAGTGATGAGCACCAGCATGTAGGCCGGACTCATCCTTTCGGGCTGTGGACGGGAAGGTTCAAAAGTGTTGGTCGGGACAGTGCTCATGGTCTTGATCCTGGGTTTCTCGATGATCGAACCGGGGTGGAACCTGATGCCACCCCGGCGCTAGCGGCGGGTGGCGGATGCCATCAGACAGTGATGGCGATTTTTGCTCTGGCGTGGTCCTCGACGAAGTAGCGGATCGCTTCAGGGACTTCGCTCAAGGGGTACGTTCGGTCGATGGCCGGTGTGACCTGACCGGTTTCGATGAGTTCCCGCAGCACGTCCAGGCTCTCCCTGGCCGACTTCGCGGGGACCGTACGCAGGTTCTGGCGGATGAACCGGGACAGGAGCAACGCCTTCACGATGCGTCTCATGGGTCCGAGGAACTGGCCGCCGGTGCCGCTGGAGAGGACGAGTGTCCCTTCAGGGGTGAGTGCCTGCCGAAGCGCGGATAGCGGGTGATTCCCGATCGAGTCGAGAATCAGGTCATAACGAGGTCCGCTCTCCGTGAAGTTCTCCTGCGAATAGTCGATGACATGGTCCGCGCCGAGCGACCGGACCAGCGCGGCATTCCCTGCACTGCACACCCCGGTGACCTCTGCGCCGAGGGCTTTGGCGATCTGGACGGCGAATGTGCCGACGCCACCTGAAGCACCGTTGATCAGGACTTTCTGACCCGGTTGGATGTTGCCGCCGTCTCTTAGTCCCTGGAGGGCGGTTCGGGCGGATAGAGGAACCGTGGCGGCTTGCTCGAAGGTCAGGTTCGCCGGCTTCAGCGCCAACAGATGGCTTGGTACGGCTGCGTATTCGGCGAAACCTCCCGCTTCGACTTCCCCATACACCTCATCGCCCGGGAGGAACTCGGAAACGCCTGTACCTACAGCTTCCACGCGTCCTGCGATGTCCTTGCCCCGCACGATGTTCTTCGGACCGCGTACTCCGAAGGCCAGTCGCGCGATAAGTGGATGACCGCTTGTGTAGACCCAGTCAGCGTGGTTGATCGCGGCCCCATGGATGCGAACCAGTACGTCGCCCTCGTTTACTACCGGATTGTCGACGTCCTGGTAGGTGAGGACGTCAGCGGTCCCGTACCTGTGCTGCACCACGGCTTTCATGGCGGTGGCCGTTCTGACTGGGCTGGTGCTCGAATGCATAGCTTCCGCCTCGATCGATCGATGAACCTAACAGTGTAAGGTAGCGATTTGAAGTTACCATACGGCGTAAGGTAACGTCTAGGGGATCCCGCTGGATGCGGATCTGATGGGCATGTCCGAGCCGAGGAGCGTCGTGGGACCAGCGAAGTCGAAGGCAGCTTCCAGGCAACCTGTAACCAGGGATCGGGCAGTCCAGGTGGCTGTGGGTCTCGCCGATGCCGGTGGCCTGGAATCGCTGAGCATGCGCAAGCTCGCCCAGGAACTTAGGGTCGAGGCGATGTCGCTCTACTATCACGTGAAGAGCAAGGACGACCTCATCGATGGAATGGTCGACGTCGTCTTCAGCGAAATCGTCCTGCCCTCCCCCGGGGACGATTGGAGATCGGCGATGCGGCAGCGTGCGGAATCTGCCCGCGCCGTCCTCGCCCGGCACCCCTGGGCGATCGCCCTGATGCGCTCCACACCAGGGGCTGCGACCTTGAAGCATCTTGACGCCACGATCGGGTGCTTGCGCAGTGCTGGATTCTCCCCGGCCATGGCCGGCCACGCCATGTCCCTTCTCGACAGCTTCGTCGACGGTTTTGCCCTCCAGGAGGCCGCCCTGCCACTGGACCCGGCCGGTGGCATGACTGCCGCAACGGAAGACATCCTGGCGCAGCAACAGATGATGACGGACGCCTTCCCGCACCTGGCGGAAATTGCCGAATCGTACATTCTGCAGCCGAACTACGTCTTCGGGAACGAGTTCCTGTTCGGGCTCCGCATCATCCTCGACGGCATCGAGGCTGCCCAGCCCTCCGAAGAACCGTGAGGAGACCCGGCCGACGTCAGGCATCTGGGACACCCGGCGGCCGTGTGGGGGCTCCTGCGAGGAGCTGCTGTTCTTTCATGATCGGGCCCACGGTGGTTCGGCGACCCTTGATGAGCAGCCAGAAGATGAGCGCGACTTCACCTATGAAGACAAAACGGGCGACGCCGATCGTGAGATCCGGGGCCAGCACAGCTCCGAAACCATCTGCGAGGTAGCCGAGTCCGGCAATCCCGAGCAGAATGCCGAAGATCTTCGCCATGAACCCCGATCGGAAGGCAAGGTAGCCGACCAGGAGCAGATGCACCGCGAAAAGAACGAGTCCGATGTCCCACATCCGGTTGAATGACTCGACCGCGAGCAACATCTGCTCCCCTTTTCCGAGGAGCACCGGTACTTCCAGGAGCTGGACTATCGCCACCAGGAAGACCGCGGAGTATGCAAGCCTGAACCAGGCCGCAGTCATTGAGACTGCCCGGTTCACGGAGGCGAACACCTCGAAGAGTGCAGCTGCCACGATGACATCCAGAATGACCACGATGATCAGGCTGGCGATGCCTGAACGGAAAAGTGTCTCCGAAGCGGCGACGTCGACTGCCGTTCTTGATGGGTCCCCCGCCGTCACAAGGGTCTCCACCGGCCCGAAGACACCGTAGATGGAGAAGACGGTCATCAGCAGGAGCGCGCTTCCCGCGATCAAGCTGGGCCTCCGCAGGGAGCCGGAAGCCGGGTGTGCGGGAACTTGCCGGGCGGATTCGCTGGGTGTCAGGACGGACATGGTGCCTCTACTTCCGTTAAAAGGGGGCGGTCAGACGGTGATGGCTATTTTTCCGCGCACCGTTCCGGATTCGAGATGGCGCATGGCTTTCGGGACGTGCTCCAGCGGGTATGTGCTGTCGATGCTCGGCGTCACGGTGCCGGCTTCCATGAACTCGGCAAGGAGCTTCAGGTCGCTGATGCGCTGTTGAGCGATGATCATGACAAGGCGCTGGCGGATGAAGGGAGAAATAATCGTGGCGCGTACCTGCCGGCCCATGCCTGCCCAATCGCCGGTTCCCTCCCCACCGATGATGACGGCGGCACCGAGGGGTTCGAGCGCGCGGCGAAGCCTGGAGAGGTTGGGGTTTCCTCCGATGTCGAGAATCAGGTCGTAGCGCCGTGCGCCGTCGGCGAAGTCATCGCAGGTGTAATCGACGACGTGATCAGCGCCGAGGGAGACCACGAACTCGAGCTTCCCGGTGCTGCAGACTCCGGTGGTCTCGGCGCCGAACAGCCCCGACAATTGAACGGCGTAGCTGCCGACGCCCCCGGAAGCGCCGATGATCAGCACCTTCTGTCCCTTTTGGATGCGCCCGACATCGCGAAGGGCCTGCAATGCGGTGAGCCCCGACGTAGGAACCACCGCGGCCTGCTCGAATGTCAGGTTCGCGGGTTTGAGGACGAGTCGGTCCTCACGGGCTGTGGCACATTCAGCGAAGGAGCCTTTGCCTGTCCCGAACACCTCATCGCCGACCCGAAAGGATGTCACTTCCGCGCCGACATCGGTGACCGTGCCCGCCAAGTCGGAGCCCACGACAGCGTTGCGTGGACGACGTAATCCTGTTCCCAGGCGGCTCAGGTAGGGCTTGCCCGTCATCAGGTGCTCGGCGCCCCGGTCGAGGCCGGCCGCATGGACCCGGATGAGCACCTCATCGCCTGCAGGCGTCGGTCGCGGAACGGGCTTGATGTGCAGAACCTCCGCGTAACCGTAGTGGTCGCGCAGGACGGCACGCATGGTGGTGCCTTTCGCCCCGCGGTTCTCTACGGGGCCCAGTACCTTATGCTGCCCGTCACGTGTCATGGCTGTTTTCTCTCGCTGATAACCCTCGATGGGACCACGAACGTACTATGTACGGGTAGGGTAACGTACAAAGTACGGAAAAGCTATAGATCCGAGGGCTGGAATGACCGCAGAATCGTTTGGGGCCAGTACACAGGGACGTGTCCGACTCAGCAGGGAAAAAGTGCTCAGCAGCGCTTTGGCCCTGGTGGACGAATCCGGAATCGGATCGCTGACGATTCGCTCGCTCGCTCAGGCCATGGGAGCGAAACCGATGGCGATCTACCATTACGTCGCGAACAAGGATGAGATCCTCGATAGCCTCGTGGACCTGGTCTTCAGCGAAATCGACCTGCCGTCCGACCACGGTGGCTGGCGAGTGGGGATGTATCGGCGGGCGAACTCGGTTCGAGCGGTTTTGCAGCGCCACACCTGGGCTATCGGCCTGCTCGAATCCCGGACCAGTCCGGGACCTGCAACGCTGGATCACCACGAGGCAACCCTGGGCGTCCTGCGCAGGGCAGGCTTCTCAGTGGCCATGACAGCTCACGCCTACGCGCTGCTGGACAGTTACATCTACGGGTTCGCACTTCAGGAGTCCGCTCTTCCGCTCAGTGGCCCAGAGCCCGTCTCTGACATAGCCCAGCCGATGAGGGAGCTGTTCTCGGGCGGCAAGTACCCGTACCTCTACGAGATCGCCACCGAGCGTGTGCTCCAACCTGGCTACAGTTTCGGCGATGAGTTCGAGATCGGGCTCAATGTCATCCTCGACGCTCTCGAGGACTGGATTTCGCACCACTCACGGTGACAACCCTTCCTCGGCTGTCCACGCAGGCTGAAGGAGGTGTGTTCTCTTGTGATCTGTGCATGCTTGTGGTATTCAGGCATGAGGAAGACGGGACAACGCTCCAGTACATTCTGGTAGGCATCGGTGCTCTGGGGAGGGCCATCCGCGCGTCGTCGTGCTCCGAACAGAAGTCAGTGCGAAGCCGGATCCGGACTCGTTCTCATCGCACAGTGAAAGATCATGTATCCCATGAACAAGAAGACGCGTCTTCTCGCCGTACCGGCCCTCGCCATCCGCGCCGTCGCCGTCGCCGTGGCAAGCTCCCCGGCACCGGCCGGTCAGGACCGCACCTACTCCTCAGCCTTAAGCACGCAACAGCAGCCCAGCGCTAGCATGATCCAGCAGTGCACACTGATCGGACCACGGAAAAAAACCTCATGATCAGCTCGCTCAGCGGCCGCCGCAGATACCTGGTGTCTGCGGTGATCGCTCTCCTGCTCCTCACCGGCTGTTCAATCCCAGCCGACCCCGACACCGGCTTTCCGGCTGCACCGACGGCCACACCCTTCTCAGCAACCGGCCCCTCAGCTACACCGGCTGACGTGCCTTCGCCGGCGGTGACATCGCCACCAGCGCCTACCGTGCCAGAGCCGGGCGATGTCGGGGTCGAGGATCCGTCGCATGTGGGAACGCCGTCGCCGACGGGTACGAAGCGGGCCACGAGCGCATTGTGGTTCAACGATGGAATCTGGTGGGGGAACCTGTGGGACACCGACAGCTCTGATTTTCATATCTTCAGATTCGATGCCGCGACGAGCTCGTGGGTCGATACGGGTGTGGCGACGGAGACGCGGGCGAGTACGCATCATGACGTGCTGTGGGATGGGACGACGCTGAACGTGGCCAGTTATCGGTTTGTCGCCGACGGACTGCCGGCTGAAACGGGCTTCCCGACGACGATGCGACGTTACAGCTACAACTGGAGCACGAAGGCCTACACGCTGCTCAGTGCTACCCAGATCAACAACCAGCGCGTTGAGGCCCTGACCATCGACAAGGACTCGACCGGTCGGGTATGGGCGACCTGGCAGCAGGGGAACCAGATCTACCTGAACGTCACCGGCACCGATGGCCGGTACTGGGGGGAGCCGTTCGCGCACCCCTCGCCATTGGGCAATGTGTCCGTGGACGACACATCGGCGGTCATCGCCTTCGCCGGGAACAAGATGGGTGTGATGTGGAGCCGGCAGGTCGGCGATGCCACCGACGGCAGGTACTGGAGCTACCACGTCGATGGAGCATCGAATACCGACTGGACCACGCCGGTGGCGGCGGTCCTGGGGCAGAACAGCGGTGATGACCACATCAACCTGAAGACGCTGAGCTCCTCCGATGGAAGGGTTTTCGCCGCCATCAAGACCTCGTTCACGTTCGCGTCCGAACCGCTGATCCAACTGTTGGCACTGAGCGGTACGACGTGGACGGCGCACACCATCGCGACCGTGGCGGAGTGCCCGAACCGGATGATCGTCATGATCGATGAGAGCACCCAGATGCTGCGCACCTTCGCCACCTATCCGAAGCCCGATGGCACAACCGACGCTGGTGCCTGCACCAGCACGGGAGGCGCGATCTACGAAAAATCCACACCGCTGGACGCCATCGACTTCACCACCACGAAGACACCTCGCATCGTCGACGCCGACCAGTATGCACACAACGTGACGTCGATGAAGCAGAACCTCAACAGTGCGGCGCAACGGACGACCAACAGCGGTCTGCTGGTGCTCGCGGATGTGAACGCCACAAGCCGGTACTGGCACTACTACGAACCCGGCGGGCGGTAGAAGCAGCCGGCAGTCGGTGAGCGCCGTCGTGATGGTGCCCGGTGCGGCACCTCAGCGCCACGTTTTATCGCGCGGTCCGTCCGTAACCCTGACCCAAGGTTTATACAGGGGCGCAGCCTACCCTTGAAGAAGCAAGCATATAATTCGTCTCTGGCGAAGAAGGCGGGGCCTATGCGGGTGCTGATGGTCGAGGATGAACAGATGCTCGGCGAAACGGTGCGACGAGGCCTGTCCAACGAGGGGTTCGTCGTGGAGGTCACCCATGACGGCGTCAGCGGATTGTGGGCTGCGACGGAGAACATCTATGACGTCATCCTCCTGGACGTCATGCTGCCGTTGAAGAACGGCTATGAAGTCTTGAAGGAGATCCGGGAACGGAGTATCTGGACGCCGGTGCTGATGCTGACGGCGAAGGACGGGGAATACGACCAGGCCGATGCCTTCGACCTCGGGGCTGATGACTACCTGACGAAACCGTTCAGTTTCCTGATCCTGGTGGCCCGCATCCGTGCCCTGATTCGCCGCGGCGCCCCCGAACGGCCTGCTGTGCTGTCGCTGGGGTCGCTGGTCCTGGACCCTGCCCGGCGGACTGTCTGCCGGGGTGACCGCGCGATCGTGTTGACCGCCCGTGAATATGGACTGCTGCAATACCTGATGCGGCGCCATGACCAGGTGGTGTCCAAGGCGGAGATCCTGGACAACGTGTGGGATCCGGCCTTCGAGGGCGGCGACAACGTGGTGGAGGTGTACATCGGCTACCTCCGGCGGAAGATCGACATCCCATTCAATCTCCATACCCTGACCACTGTTCGGGGAATGGGTTACGTCCTCACCGCGGACGCAGCTTCACAGCGGACCTAGCTTAGGCAACGGAGTCTGCAGCCGGTCACCGCGATCATGGTCCGGAAGCCCGATTGGGGCGGCCCACGGGAAGACGAGCTCGAACCGGCACTCGCCAGCCGGGCTTTCGGTCGCACTGATGGTCCCGTGATGCGCGGCCATAATGCTTTCCGCGATGGCCAGTCCCAGGCCGCTGCCCCCGCTTCCGCGCGCCCGGCTTTCATCCAGCCGGACGAAGCGGCCGAAAATCCGGAGACGGTCGCCTTCCGGCACGGGGTCGCCGTCGTTGTCGACGGCGAGGACGGCCTCGCCGGGGCGCGTATCGAGGGTGATCCTGATGCGGGAGCGGGCATGCTTGTCCGCGTTGTCCAGCACGTTGCGCAGCACCTGCCCCAGCCGCATCGGGTCACCCGTGATCCGTACGGGCCGGAGGTCCGCCTCAATGGGGTGTGCGCTTGTGGCACGCAGGCGGCGAATCTCATCCTGCACCACGTGGTCCAAGTCGACGTCCGTCAGGTCGATGCGTAGCCCGCCGTCGTCGGATTTGGCCAGTGTCAGCAGGTTTTCGACGAGAAACCGCATCCGGGCTGTTTCACCGGCGAGGACATCCTTCAGCTCATTCCATGTTGCGCCGGTGGAGTCCGCGGAAGCCACCTCAACCGCAGCACTGAGGGTTGCCAGCGGACTCCGCAGCTCGTGGCTGGCATCGGAGACGAACCGCCGCTGTTCCTGTTCGGAGGCCTGGAGCCTGTCCAGCATGCTGTTCATCGTCAAGGCCAGGGCAGTGATTTCATCAGCCGTCGGCGGCACGTCCACCCGTCCGCCCAGCCTGTGAAGGTTGATACCTGATACTTGCCGCCGGATCTGCTGCACCTGGAGTAGGGAACGCCCCACGAGCTCCCACACCAGCAGGCCAACAGCCACGAGCAGCACCGGCATCAAACCCAGCATGAACCAAGCGACGGTTGAGACGGTATCCGCCTGGACCTGGACTGTTGACGCAATCGCCACCGTGTAAGTCTCCCCGTCCACTGGGACCCCCTTGGCGACTATGAGGAAATCGTCACTGTCGCCCAGAGCGGGCAGTCCGGACGCTTTCTGCATCAGGGTCTCTCCCGCTGGTGGCCGCCAGGCAGTAACAGGTTGTGCAGTTTCGGCGGAATCAGAGGAGGCGAAGACAGTTCCGGCAGGCGTCAGGATCTGCACGTATTGTCCGGCATGAGCGGTGTTCATGATGTATTCGGCGGCTTCTTCCACGTCATCATCCGCCATCTGGGCAATCACGTCGTCAGCCTTGCGCCGGGCCGCAGTCTCAGTGGATGCGCTGAGATAGGTCTGCAACAGGATCAGCAGGATGGACCCGGCGACGAGGAGCGCACCTGCCACCACCATCACCGCGCTGGCCGTGGCACGCTTGCGGACGCCCCAGCGTGTCCTGCCGGGACGGAACCGCGCCACAAGGCGGCGGGGACCCGTGCTTTCGGGATCCATGGCTCAAGGATGGTCCGTTCCGGGGCAAGGGACAAACCCCATTCTCTGGCGTGCGGAGAAAGTCCGGTCTCGCGGAGGTGAATTCTCAGCTTCCTCTTATCCAGCACGGCGTACCGTCCTCTTCATGACGGACATGGCGATTCAAACCACAGGCCTGGTCAAGCAGTACGGTGAGAAAACAGCACTCGAGCAGCTCACGCTCTCCGTCCCCCGGGGCGAAATCTTCGGGCTGCTCGGACACAACGGGGCAGGCAAAACGACTGCGGTGAACATCCTGACGACGCTGCTGCCCCCCAGCTCGGGAACGGCATCGGTAGCCGGGCGTTACATTCGGACACAGCCGGCAGAAGTCCGCCGGGTCATCGGATACCTTCCGGAAAATGTCCAGTTCTATGACAACCTCACGCTGCACGAGAACTTGATGTTCTTCGCCCAGCTTTCCGGTGTGCAGCATCCAGCCGCCAGGATCCGCGTGGTGCTGGACATTGTCGATTTCCCCGGTCACGAACGAGAGCGCATGGGCACCTTCAGCAAAGGCATGCGCCAGCGTGCCGGCATAGCCCAGGCCATCCTGCATGAACCGGAGGTCCTGTTCCTGGATGAACCGACTTCCGGCCTGGACCCGCAGGGCGTGGCCACACTGAGGAACATCATCATCCGGCTCAACCGGGAACTGGGGGTGACAGTCTTCATGAACACCCATCTCCTGGGGGAAGTGACGCGCACCTGCACGAGCATCGGCATCCTCAGCGCGGGCCAGCTCATCTACCAGGACTCCATCGCCGCGACTATGAATTCCTTCCCTGGGCAGGACTCCCTTGAGGAGATCTACCTGTCGATTGCAGCCGGAACCCCATCATGAGCGTCTGGGTTGCCACCATCAGACAGGAGACCGTCGCGGCCAGGCGGGAACGGCTTCCCCAGTTCCTGCTGGTGGTTTTCATGGCCATGATCGCAGCGTCGGCATTTATCGGTTCCGCCGCCAAAGGCACTGTCACGGAGGTGTACCAGGAGGCCGTCAGGGAGGGGCTGACGTCGGCTCCGAATCCCTTTACAACAATCTCGCCGTTGTACTATGCCAGGAACACGGTGATCTACATCATCCTGATCGCCGCCCTGCTGGCCATCGTCATTGGCGCCCAGTCCACCCTGCGTGACCGGCGCGCCCGGACCATTGACCTGGTGCTTTCCCGGGACGTACCCCCCGCCAAATACCTTGCGGCCAAGCTGGCCGGAACCGGTTTGCTGCTGCTGGTCATCCTTGCCGTTGCCGCCCTTGTGAACATTGCCTGCATTGCAGTCGCCACCGGCTCCTTTCCCACGCCAGCCCAAGCCGCTCGGATCCTGGCCCTGTTCGGGGTCGCGTGGCTGTTCCTGATCCCCTTCGTCACGCTCGGAATGCTCAACGGCATCCGCTGCGCGACCGCAACCTCCGGGCTTCTGCTCCCTATCGTGGTCTGGAGCATCGTCATCTTTATCCTGCCCCTGCTGGGCACCGCGGCACATCCCGTCTCGCTGCTGAACCCTGTATCCAAATCTGCGCCCGCGGAGTCCCGTTTTTTCGAGCTGACCAGTGCACTGACGGGGCCGTTGTCCCTGGGCGAACAGTTCAAAAGCACCACAGCGCTGATCCTCGAAGAACCCCAGGCAGCGGGCACTGCGGAAGGCGGCCTGCTGGTCATTCTTGGTTTCTTCATCGCAGCCTGCCTTGCCCTGCTGATGGCGGGTCCGAATCACATGAGGAGGGAACTCCATGGCTGAGGTCGGAGTCCTTTGCCGCAAGGAACTGAAGGACCTTTCCCGCAGCAGGGCAATTGCGATGCTCCTCGTTTTCCTGAGCGCGGTCATCCTCCTCTCCGTGCTGGTCGCGGCCGCGGACTACCGCGTGAAACTGGCGGAGTACACCGCCTATGCTGACGCGCTGAAGGCCGCAGGTGGCTCTCCCACCCCTCCCCCCAACCTCTTCCCCCTGCAGATGCTTCGGGCAGGCATCGAATACCTGGAAATCGTTGGCGGCCTTTTCGCGGTAATCCTCGGCTACGGACTCGTGGCAAAGGAAAAAGGCAGCAACACCCTCCAGCTCCTCTTTACCCGGCCGCTTGGCAGACACGCCTTTGCGGGAGGAAAAATCCTTGCAACAGTCATTGTCTGGCTCGTGGTGGTCGTGGCGCTGTTTGCCGTGATCGCCCTGGCAGTCCTGCTGGCCGGCCGGGCACAGCTGGGGGGCCAGGACTTCCTCCGTCTGGCCATCGCTGCAGCACACACCTGGGTTTACTTCATCATGTGGTCACTTCTAGCCCTTACTCTGGCCTCGCTCACCCGGCAGCCAGCCAGCGGGCTAGTCCTGGCCCTCGTGCTCTGGCTCGTTATCGTCCTGGTCATCCCGCAGATCGGTGACACCATGGACCCGGACAACCAGATCCCCGGCGGTTTCTTCGCCAGCCTGCAAATCGACAGGACCAACGAGAAGGCACTCCTCACGCACTTTGCCAGCTATGAAACCGGGCGCAATTTCGTGGAGCAGACGTCCGCCACCAAGCAGTACGAGCGTGCCGTCTTTGCCTACCTGGGAGTCAAATCCCAGTACAACCAAATGCCTCTCGGCGCCGTCTGGGACGCCACCTCCCACAACAGCCTCTGGCTGTTAGGCACCTCCGTCTTTACAGTGGCGGCAGCTTTTCTTTCCACTACCCGCGAAACCCTACTGAGAAAGCTCCCCTAAAGATGAAGAAGCTCCTTTCCCTGTTATTCATCGTTGCGGCAGCCCTCGTCGGCCTCGTAGCCTGCGAGGCGTCGCAGGGCACCGGCAGCGAGGCGCGGACGGAATCTCCCGCCGCCTCCGGTTCCACAGCCGGCCCGGCTGTGCTGCCCGTCGCGAAAAACCCGATCACCAATACCGGCACAAAAACAGGCCTGGCCATCAGCGAGACCATGGTGGAGAACAACGTGGACAAGGCGTCAGGCAAGGAGGTCGGCGACAAGCTGCAGTTCACCATCAAGAACTCCTCTGCTGAACAGATCACCGGGGTGGAGGTCTACTACACAATGACCGAGACGCCGACCGGAAAGACCGAGTCTTACTACCAGAAGCTCGAGGGACTGGCCATTGCTCCCAACACGGAAGCAACGGTCTATTTCGACAACGAATCGGGAGAAGGCCACTACCCGGAGAACAAGTTCAGCATCTACCGGACTTCGCCCAACGAAGTGAAGTTCGATATTGAGGCTAGCGCATCAGGTTTCGCGGCGGCACGGGGAACGGCCCTCAAGGAGGAAGGCCTCGAGGAAGCGGACTAAAGCTGTGTAAGCCTCCGCCGTCAGACCCCTCCGTTCTAAGCCTTCAGCCCCGCCCCGCCCTGCTCTCACCGAGTCCAACTGTCTCTGAACCACGTGGTAGGGATGCCGGTAACTTGGGCCCCTGCCGGCAGCGGTCTACGACCGAGTTCGTCATGCGTGAGGAACTGATCATGCTCACCGCGGCCGAGCTTTACGGCCAGAACTGCCGGCCCACCGACTTCCCCGAACCACGTCGGGTGTATGCGTGGGTCCGCTACCCGTCGAAGGCCATCCGCGTCCGGGCGGATGCGATCGCGTACACACGCACAGCGGTAATGATCCGGTTCCTCGAACCCCTCATCATCTTCAACTACACCTTGCAGCTTTTTTTCTGCTACTGGCTCGACAGCTAGACACCAGCAGTGGGTGGCCGGGCGTAACACTCACGCCCGGCAGCTCCACTCGCCGCTATTCTTCGGTATCGCGTTCTGGCGCACTCGGGGTCCCCCCAATTCACCTCAAGGCTGTCGGCGCCGCTCACCCCAGGTCCCCTAGTCCGTCCCGCCGGATCTCGGCAGGACCCGACGCCGGTGACGCGTCGGACTGCCGTGCGATCGTCGCCGTCGCCCGGCGCACGTCCTCGGTGGGGACGCCGGACACCAGATCCTCGAGGAAGGCGTAGCGGCGCAGCCACTGCTTCCGGACGCCGTCGCGCCCTGTGTTGACCCGATGCCACCAATCCGCGATGTCGCCCCAGCCCGGCGCAGCGAGGGAACCGCCGACATGCTGCACGGAGAGAGAAGCGCACAGGTTCGCGAAGCTGAGCCGGTCGGCGAGCGGGAAGCCCGCGAGGTCGCCCATGACGAAGGCTGCACCGAAGCAGTCGCCCGCCCCCGTCGGGTCATAGGCCGAGACAGGCAGGGCCGGAACCCACTCCTCCTCCCCCGTGAGCGAGTCGATGGCCATGGCGCCCTGTTGGCCCACCGTCACGACGGCGACGGGGACACGATCCGCGAGCGAGTAGAGGGCTGCCCACGGATCATCCGTCCGCGTGTACGCCATGGCCTCGGCACCGTTGGGCATGAACGCGTAGAAGTGCTCGAGTGATACCAGCGTCTCAGGGGCCCACTTCCCCGCCGGGTCCCAGCCGACGTCGCCGAACAGCTTCGTCCCGCCGGCCGCGGCGGCCTGCGCCCAGGGCTCCATCTCCTGCTCCACCCCGACGACGGCGGCCCTGCAGGACGGCGGCGTGCCCATCAGTTCGGAGGCGCTCAACGGAGACGGGTGGCCGTGCGTGACCATCGACCGGTCCTGGTGCACCGACAGGGACACCGTCACGGGCGAGTGCCACTGCTCGAAGACACGGGACCGCGAGAGGTCGACATGCTCCTGGTCCTGCAGCACATCCCAGTTGAACTGACCGTAGCCGTCGTCACCGAACGCTGCTGCGAGGGTTGTCCTGAGCCCGAGCCGGCTCGCCGCGATGGCCTGGTTGGCGATGCCTCCCGGGCCGGAGCCCATGCCGTCCGTCCAGACCTCCGTCCCGGGCGACGGCAAGTGCTCAAGACCCGTGAAGATGATGTCGAAGAAGACCTGTCCGGCGAGCAGGAGGTCGAAATCGGGGCCGTCCGGGCCGCGCGTGGCCGCCAACGGATCGAAGCGGAGCTGTGGGGACATGTACGGCACAATACTTGCAAGACCTGGGTTACGGATCGCGAACCATCGCATCTTCACCACGGCTGGCGGTCGTCCGACCCGCCGGAACAACGGAAAGCGGGACCAGCAGTGGGCTCATCGACATCCTCCGGCGCCACCCTGGTGGTCGTGGGTGGTGGAGGTTTCCGCGTGCCGCTGGTCTATCGGGCCCTCGCCGACGGACCCTTCGCAGGGCTCGTGTCCGACGTCGTCCTGTTCGACGCCCAGCAGGAGCGGTCCCGTGCGATCGCCCGGGTGCTGAAGGCAATGCCCCGTGCAGCCGGAGGCCCGGCGCCGTCGGTCCGTGTGGAGACCCGGCTCGAGGAAGCGCTACCCGGAGCGGACATCGTTTTCGCGGCGGTCCGCAGTGGTGGAGCCGAGGGACGCGTGCTCGATGAGCGCGTCGCCCTGGCCGCCGGACTGCTGGGGCAGGAGACCGTCGGTGCGGGCGGTATCTCCTACGCCCTCCGCTCCATTCCGGACATGATGCACGTCGCTTCCGCCATCCGCTACCTCGCTCCCGACGCCTGGCTCATCAACTTCACCAATCCGGCGGGCATGGTCACCGAGGCGGTCTCGGCGGTACTGGGTGGTCGGGTCATCGGCATCTGTGATTCGGCATCCGGGCTCGTGGCCCGCGCCGCTCAGGCTGTGGGTCTTGAGTTGGGTGATTCCCTCGCCGGCGTCGATTACGTAGGCCTCAATCATCTGGGGTGGCTCCGTGGGCTCGACGGCGGCGTAAAGAGCGGGCGCGACGGCGGCGTAAAGAGCGGACGCGACCTTCTTCCCGGTCTCTTGGCTGATCCCGTTCGCCTCGCGGCATTCGAGGAAGGCCGCCTCTTCGGCCCCGACCTCCTCCGTACTCTCGGTGCCTTGCCCAACGAGTACCTGTTCTACTACTACTTCCATCGGGAGGCGCTGCGCTCCATCCGGAGTGCGGACAGGACCCGCGGCGAGATCCTGCGGGACCAGCAGGAGAACCTCTATCCACGCCTCGCCGCGGCCGGTGATCCCTTCGCTGCATGGGAGGACGCACGGCGCGAACGGGAGTCCGGCTACCTCGCCGAGGCACGCTCGGCGGACGAGGAGCGCGATGAGGCAGACCTCGCCGGCGGCGGCTACGAGCGCGTTGCCCTGCAGGTCATGCGATCCCTGTTGACGGACCAGCGGGCGGACCTGATCCTCAACGTGAGGAACGGACGGACCTTCCCGGGGCTGCCGCAGGACGCCATCGTCGAGGTGCCGTCCGTGGTGGATGCGGCCGGCGCCAGGCCCCTTTCCACGGCCCCCCTGACGCCACACCAACTGGGGCTCATGTCCACGGTGAAGGCTGTCGAGCAGGACACCATACGGGCCGCGGTGCACCGTGACCGCGACGCAGCCCTCCGGGCTTTCGCCGGGCACCCACTGGTCGACTCGTTCCACGCAGCATCGGCGGTCCTTGCGGGTTACGAGAAGGCCTTCCCGGCATTGCGGGCATCCTGGGTCGGCTGATCGGACCCCGCCTGGCGTAGCCGCTGTCGAAGCGCTCCGACGCCGAGCGACAGCAGGGCTGCGTCCGTGGTGGAGGCGATCCAGTCGAATCCCGCTGCTGCAAGGAGTGCTGCGCGTTCAGGAGTGCCGGCGTACGCACCGGCCACGATGCCCGCAGCACGGCAGGCCCGGACGATCCTCGGAAGTGGTGCGTCGTCGCCGGTCGACGCGAGCAGGCCATCCACCTGCAGGCCCAGTGCGAGCGACAGGTCGAACGGACCCACGAAGACCATGTCCACGCCGGGAACCGCGGTGATCGCCTCGACGGCGTCGAGTCCGGCAGCGGTCTCGATCATCACGGCGCACAGCGGGACCGCGTGGTTGCCTGCGTCGGCTCCAGGCGCATACGCGGGCCGGCTGCCATGCAGCGGCCCCCAGCTGCGCCCACCGAGAGGCGGATAGTGGCTCGCAGTCACGGCCGCCGCGGCGTCGTCCTCGCTGTCGACGAGTGGGACGATGACGCCGTCCGCTCCGGCGTCGAGCGCCCGCCCGATGAGCGCCGCATCATTGATCGCCACCCGTACGAGCATCGGAGCGGCGTCGATACTCCGGCGGCAGAGGGTGTCGCGGAGCGACCTGTCGTCGAAGTGCCCGTGCTGCGCGTCGAGGCCCACCCAGCCGAGGCCCGACGTCGTCAACTCGTTGGTGAGGCGGGGTTCGCCGAGCGTAGCCCAGGCGCCGAGCAGAGGGTCATGGAGGAGTGCCTGATCAGTCATGACCCCATTGTTGCCCGGCTGCACCCGCCGCGTCCCCCACGGGCAGGGACCCGCGGGTCAGGGTTCACCCGGACAAGCGGAACTCCGGCAGTGCAGCTCCGGGTCACCGCTGCACGACCGCCTGCGGGCAAGCGGAACAGCGGAGGGTTCTGGACGACGTGTCCTGCCTCAGGCTCTTGGCGCCCTGTTCCCGTGCCCTGAATAGACTGCTGATATGCGCTATCCCACGCCGACCCTTAGGAAGGGCGGCAATCTTTTGCTGTACTGGGTGATCGCCCTGCTTACAGCGGTCGCGCAGCTCATCGCGGGATATTTCTATCTGGTCAGCGGTCTGGCCGCCCCGCTGTGGGCTGTGGCGTTGTTCCTCGTGTGGTGGGTAGTTCTCACACGAGTCGGCGTGAAGTTGGCGTTACTCCGGTCGTACTGGTTAGTTCTTGTTCCCCTCGTGGCGGTCTCCACGTGGTTCGGCGCGATGTGGGCCGGCGACGCATTCCTGGGGTGGATGGCCTGAGCACCATCGAAGGGGATCCGCCGCGGCCTCGCTGCATGCATGCCTTCATCCGGACCCGGAGATGCCGGACACGTGCTAGAGGAATCGATGCATGATGTGCAGTCCGGTGGGCCCGGCGGTGGGGTGGAGGAATGCCCCCGGCACGGTCCCGACGACGGCGAAACCGAGAGACATCCAGAGCGCCACCGCCCGCTCGTTCGTCTGCACGACGGCGTTGAACTGCATCGCGGCATAGCCGGCGAGCCTCGCTTCCTCCAGTACATGACCTGCAAGCGCCCGGCCGATACCCCTTCCTCCGGCGTCGGCCGCGACCAGGAAGGACGCGTTGGAGACGTGTGCGCCGTTACCGCCACGGTTGGCATGTAGCTGTGCGGTGCCGACCACGCGGTTCGTCGAGGGATCGACAACGACGAAGACGACGAGCGTCGGATCCGGGCCCTCGGAACCGGGGAGCCATTCGAGCCGTGCGGCCGCCTCGTCCATGGACGTGTCCCAGCAGTAGGTCTCCCCTGCCCGCGTCACCGGCTCCATGATCGCCCAGATGGCGGGCCAGTCCTCCTCACGCGCCACCCTGAACCGCAACATCAGCTCCCCTGTGCCCTGGTCCATACATCGAGGTCCGGTTCGACGGCGAACTCGCGATACGGCACTCTCTCGTAACGGTCATCGGCGGGGTGGAGAACCATTTCCTTATCATAGGCCGGCAGGTGGTCAGCGCCGGAGCGCACGGATACCGCTCGCGGAACCCGAAGCGCTTGCGGTGGTCATGCCGACCGACCGCCCTTCGAACCCGCGGGCCGGGTGGCCCTGACCGCCCTGTCCCGCCCGCTCGCCTTCGCCGCATAGAGGGCCTGATCGGCCGCGGCGATCGTGGCGTCGAGGTCGTAGTCGTGCGCGTCCAGGGCGGCAATACCGTAGCTCACCGTCGGCATCTCGAGTCGACCAGGTGTCGTGTACTCCTGGAGCGACAGGCTGACGTCGCGGGCGATGTCCTCGCTTCTGGAAACCGTTGCGCCGGGCAGCAGGAAGATGAACTCCTCACCGCCATAGCGACCCACGAGGTCGGTGGAGCGGACGGTCTCGGTGGACACCTCGGCAAAGGCCTTGAGCACCGTGTCGCCCGCCGCATGTCCGTAGGTGTCATTGACCGCCTTGAAGAAGTCGAGGTCCGCGAGGATCAGCGCGCCCGGGCGGTTGGACCGGGCCAGACGATCCACCTCCTTCTGCGCGAGATCGATGAAACCTGAGCGGTTGAACAGGCCGGTGAGCGAATCACGGTCCGCCCGGGCCCGGAGGTCCGTGGCGATCTGCTCGGCGCTCAAGGCGGCGGCGCTGAAGGAGACGACGACGAGCAGGACCATGGTGATGAGCGTGGTGATGCCCGATCCGAAGTAGGCGGTGAAGACGTAGCCGTCCTGTCCGCCGGCGATGAACGCGATACATCGCCCGGAATACAGGACTGCTACAAGGGCGGAGGCGACCGCGAGCGGCGCCTCGACACGGCTGTAGCTGCTCGGCAGCCGCCACAGCTCCCAGGATGCAAGGCCGATCGTCAGCGACATCATGCCCAGGTAGACGGGTCCGCCGGACCACGTGTTCGTGGCGGGGTTGTCCAGTACGGAGGCGAGCAGTGTCAGCAGGGGCGCGGCAGACAACTGCAGCCACGCGGGTTTGCTGGTTCGGAGGGTCCTCGCCCCCGCCCACACGCTGACGGTCCCCATGACCAGAAGGGTATTGCCCATCGGGTTGGCCCACACCTGATGAACGGTGCCGTCCAGCAAGTAGCCGCAGGTCCCCGTGAAGAAGAACGCGATCGCGGCGCACCACCAGGCACTGTAGGCGGACCGTGTCTGGCGGAAGGACACCGTATAGAACAGCACGAAGAGGGTGATGGCGACGGCGCCGAATGCCACCCGCAGTGTCGTGGTGTCCAGGGTCATGGTCTTGTCGCCGCCTCGTGTCTGCTGGACCCCTCACCGCACGGTGACGGGGCCGGCCTCCCTCCGGGAAGGGCCTCCAGCCCAGTATGCAGCAGCGTACCGACCCTTCACCCGGTCGGTAGCCCAGTTCAGTCGAAGCCCTTGGGGAGTTCCGACCTAGGCGGCGGCCAGGCTCAGGACGAGCGAGGCGTGCGCCGGAAGCTGCACCGTGTCGGCAAGCAGCCCCACCCCCTCGACCGTGGCAAGCAGGACCTCCGCGTCGACGCCGCCCACAGGAACGCTCACCATCCGGTCACTCAGGTTCAGAAGGACGGCGGTGCTGCCCCGGTGGAGGACGATCCAGCGGTCGTCCTCGTCGAACTCCACCGAGACGCTACCGAAGTCGGCGTCGCGCAGTTCCGGACGGGAGCGGCGCAGGTGGATGAGGTCCCGGTAGGTCGAGAACAGGTCTGCATGGTGGCCCTGCCCCAACTCGTTCCAGTCGAGCTTCGCGGAGGCGAACGTCTCCGGGTCCTGCGGGTTCGGAACGTCTTCCGGGCGCCAGCCCATGCGCTCGAATTCCTTGAGGCGTCCCTCCGCGGTCGCCTTGCCGAGCTCCGGCTCGGGGTGGGAGGTGAAGAAAGGCCACGGAGTCGAGGCTCCGTATTCCTCGCCCATGAAGAGCATCGGGGTGAAAGGACCGAGGATGTTGAGCACGGCCGCCTGTGCGAGCTGCGCCGGATTCAGGGTGGCGCTGATGCGGTCACCCGCGGCCCTGTTGCCGATCTGGTCGTGGTTCTGGGTGCAGACCACCAGTTGCAGCGGCGTGACGCGAACCGGGTCTATCTCGCGGCCATGGTGCCGTTCCCTGAAGGACGAGTAGGTCCCGTTGTGGAAGAAACCCTTCCCGAGGACCTTCGCGAGCGCTCCTACCGAGTTGAAGTCGAGATAGTACCCCTCGGTCTCACCCGTGAGGTTGACGTGCACCGCGTGGTGGAAGTCGTCGCTCCACTGGCCGGCGAGGCCATAGCCGCCCACCTCGCGGGACTGGATGAGCCGCGGGTTGTTGAGGTCGGATTCGGCGATGAGGAACAGCGGCTTGCCGAGTTCTGCGGCGCAGGCGTCGGTCCGCGCACCCAACTCCTCGAGGATGTGTACGGCGCGCTCGTCATGGAGGGCGTGGACGGCGTCCAGCCGGAGTCCGTCCACGTGGTAGTCCGTGAACCACATGAGCAGGTTCTCGAGCACGTAGTTCCGCACCTCGTCGGACTGCGGCCCGTCCAGGTTGAGGGAATCGCCCCACGTGTTGGACATCCCCTCCGTCAGGTACGGACCGAACAGTCCGAGGTAGTTCCCGCTCGGGCCGAGGTGGTTGTAGACAACGTCCTGGATGACGCCGAGGCCCTTCTGGTGGGCGGCGTCGACGAACCGCTGGTATGCCGCCGGCCCGCCGTAGGTCTCCTGTACCGCGTACCAGAGGACACCGTCGTAGCCCCAGTTGTGGGTGCCGTTGAAGGCGTTGACGGGCAGCAGCTCCACGTACTGCACGCCGAGGTCCACGAGGTGGTCCAGCTTGCCGATCGCGGCGTCGAGCGTTCCCTCGGGCGTGAAAGTTCCCAGGTGCATCTCGTAGATGACACCGCCGTTCAGGCCTGGGGACTGCCACCCCTCGTCCTGCCACGCGTGAGCCGCGGGGTCGAAGGTCTGCGAGAGCTTGTGGACGCCCTCGGGCTGACGGCGGGAGCGGGGATCCGGCACGGGGGTGTCGGATCCGTCGACGAGGTAGCCGTAGGAGACGTCTTCGCTGGTGGCGGGTTCTTCTACCGGCCGCCACCAGCCGCCCTCGCCCTGCGTCATCGGGTGTCGAGCGCCCTCCACGACGAGCGTGAGGGACTCGGCGCGGGGCGCCCAGACATCGAAGGTGGAACTCATGATGCGTCCTCCTGGACCAGTAGCGCTGCGGGGAGAGTGGCGAAAAGATCGGCTGCGCGGACTGTGCCGCCGGTGACCGGAGATCCTGTCAGCGCGCAGGTGTAGCGTCCGGCGGGAATCTCCACCGTGGTGTCGCCCCACCCGCCGCGCTGGGCGAGCCCGTACGGCAGGCGCGTGATGAGGGTGACGGCGCCACCGCGGTCGAAGCCGAACACGTGATCCGCGGCTTCGCCTGCTGGAGCGATCGCGGTGTACCCGGTGAACAGCTCCGGGCGGTCGCGGCGCAGCCTGAGGGCCCGGGCCACCACGAGCAGCTTGGCGTGGGCATCCGCTCCGAGCTGCGGCAGGGCACCGAAGTCGATGTCCGTCAGCACCTGGCGGCGCGCGTCGTAGTCGACCTCGCGTCGGTTGTCCGGGTCCACGAGGGACGTGTCCCAGAACTCCGTGCCCTGGTACACATCGGGTACGCCGGGCATGGTGAGCTGGAGCAGCTTGAGGCCGATGGAGTTCGACCAGCCCGCCTGCTGGATCCGTTCGACGAAGGCGGTCACGAGCGCCGACACGGCAGCGTCGTCGAACGCCGCGTCGACGGCAGCGTGCATCCCGCGCTCGAAGTCCTCGTCGGGGGCGGTCCAGTGCGTGCTGAGGTCGGCTTCACGCGATGCCTTCTCGGCGTAGGCGTGGGCCCGCTCGCGGGTGAGCGGCCATGCCCCGATGAGCGACTGCCACAGCAGGGGCGCGAACGTCGGGTCGCCGATGGGCGCGAGTTCCTCGAGCTGGGCGAGGATCCGCGTCCACTCGTCGGCGAGCTCGGAGATCACCGAGATGCGCGTCCGCGTGTCCTCGCTCCGCTTGGTGTCATGCGTGCTGAGCGTGGTCATGGCCAGGGGGCTGTCCGTCTCGCGCTCCAGCAGCCGCCGGTGGAGTTCCAGCGGATCGAGCGAGAAGATGCCAGGATCCGCGCCGACCTCGTTGAGCGAGACGAGACGCGAGTACCGGTAGAACGCCGTGTCCTCCACGCCCTTGGCCATGACCATGCCGGAGGTCTGCTGGAAGCGTTGCGCCAGCTCGGTGAGCTCGCCCTCCCCTTCGAGGAACGGATTCAGGAGCGGGTGGAGCGCGGCGATGGTGTCCGCGAGGTCGGGCCGCCGCACCTGGGCGTCCCGCACGGTCTCTGCGAGGTACTCGGCACCGCCCGGGAGGTAGCTGCGGTAGACCGGGAAACACGTGAGCAGTTCGGCGATGGCGTCCGCTGCCGACCCGGCGTCGAGCCCTGCAGCGGAAGGGACGAGACGCGCCAGCCTCAGTACCTCGGAGCGGAGGATTCCGTCGGCGATCCCGCGCTTGGTCCCGTGGATCATCTCGTGGAACGGATCGACCGGCACCGAGGCCGTCAGGACGTGCTCGCCGGCAGGGTCGGTGAAGAGCCTGTCGATGTCCGCCAGCGCGTCGTAGCCGGTGGTCCCCTCGGTGGCCCAGTCCGTCGGAAGCTTCTCCCCCGGCTCGAGGATCTTCTCCACGAGCACGTAGGCACCGCCGGTCAGGGTACGGAGGTCCTCGAGGTAGCCCTTGGGGTCCGCGAGGCCGTCGGGGTGATCGATCCGGAGACCGTCCACGAGCCCCTCGTCGAACCACCGCTTCACCTCGCTGTGGCTCTCCTGGAAGACCCACGGCACCTCCACGCGGAGGCCCGCGAGGCTGTTGACGCCGAAGAAGCGCCGGTAGTTGAGTTCGCTGTCCGCGCGGCGCCAGTTCACCAGCTCGTAGTGCTGGCGGGCGTGCACCTCGGCGCCCGTGTCGCCGGGATGCGCTGTGCCCTCGGCGATGGGATACCGGTTGTCGTAGTAGTGCAGTTCACCGTCGACGACGGCGAGCTGCTCGAGTTCGCCGTCGCCGTCACCGAGGACCGGCACGCGGATGCGCCCGTCATTGGCGTCCCAGTCCACGTCGAATGCCTCCGCCATGCGCGAGGTGCGGCCCTCCTTCAGGAGCTGCCACCACCACGCGTTGTCGGCGGGTGTCTCGATACCCATGTGGTTCGGGACGATGTCGACGAGGACCCCCATGCCGGCCGCCCGCGCGGCCTCGCTGAGCTCGGCGAGGCCGGCGGGTCCGCCGCGGTCGGGGTCGACGGTGGTGGGATCGGTCACGTCGTAGCCGTGGCCCGACCCCTTCTCCGCCGTCAGGATCGGCGACAGGTACACCCAGTCCACCCCCAGGTCCTGCAGGTACGGCACCAGGGCCGCAGCCCGATGCAGGTCGAACTCGCTCCGGATCTGCAGCCGGTACGTCGATGTCGGTGTCAACACGTGGGGGTCCTCCTGGGACGGTGGGTGTGGGTGTACCTGTCGAAGGTGGTGCTAGGCGGTGCCGGTCTTGGAGGTGACCTCGTTGGCGAGGATCGCCAGCGATGCCGCCACCGAGTGGTCGAGGTCCTCGACCTCCGAGTGCGCCCTCAGGACCACCATGGACTTCCCCTCGACGGTGACGACCGCACCGGACGGGATGGCCTCGGTGTCGGCGTACTTGCCGGCGGTGTCGATCACCTCGTCCCAGGACGCGCCGTACTCCTCCGACGGAACGGTGAAGTCCACGGCCTCGTCGTGCGCGTTGAAGTACAGCAGGAAGTTGGCGTCCACGATCCGCTGGCCGCGGGCGTCGCGACCCTGGATGCCATGGCCGTTGAGGAAGACACCGATCGAGCGGCCGAAACCGCTGTCCCAGTCCTCGGGGGCCATGAGCTCACCGGTGGTGTCCAGCCATACGATGTCCGGCAGCGCCTCTCCCTCGCCGCGGCGGACCGGGCGTCCGTCGAAGAAACGGCGGCGGCGGAAGGTCGGGTGCTCGGACCGCAGGCGGTTGACCGCTGCCGTGAATTCGAGCAGTGGCTGGTCCATCTTGTCCCAGTGCACCCAGCTCAGCTCGGAGTCCTGGCAGTAGGTGTTGTTGTTGCCCTCCTGGGTGCGTCCCAGTTCGTCACCGTGCAGCAGCATCGGAACGCCCTGCGAGAGCAGGAGCGTCGCGATGAAGTTGCGCTGCTGGCGCACGCGGATCGCCAGGACCTCCGGATCGTCCGTGGGGCCCTCGACGCCGGCGTTCCACGAACGGTTGTGCGATTCGCCGTCGTTGTTGTCCTCGCCGTTGGCCTCGTTGTGCTTCTCGTTGTAGGACACGAGGTCGCGCAGCGTGAAGCCGTCGTGGGCGGTGACGAAGTTGATCGATGCGACGGGGCGCCGGGCCGAGTGCTCGTAGAGGTCTGCCGAGCCCGTGAGGCGTGAGGCGAACTCACCGATGCTCGAGTGCTCTCCACGCCAGAAGTCGCGGACGGTGTCGCGGTACTTGCCGTTCCACTCCGTCCACTGCGGCGGGAAGTTGCCCACCTGGTAGCCACCGGGGCCGACGTCCCACGGCTCGGCGATGAGCTTGACCTGCGAGACTACGGGATCCTGCTGCACGAGCTCGAAGAAGGCCGAGAGGCGGTCCACCTCGTAGAACTCACGCGCCAGGGCGGAGGCGAGGTCGAAGCGGAAGCCGTCCACGTGCATCTCGGTCACCCAGTAGCGCAGCGAATCCATGAGCAGCTGCAGCGCGTGCGGGTTGCCGACATTCAGCGAATTCCCGGTGCCGGTGGTGTCCATGTAGTACTGCTTGTCGTCCTCGACCAGGCGGTAGTAGGCCGAGTTGTCGATGCCGCGCATCGAGAGCGTGGGGCCCATGTGGTTGCCCTCGGCCGTGTGGTTGTAGACGACGTCGAGGATGACCTCGATGCCTGCGAGGTGCAGCTCGCGCACCATGGCCTTGAATTCCTGGACCTGCTCGCCCTGGTCGCCCGTGGAGTTGTACTTGTTGTGCGGCGCGAAGAACCCGATGGTGTTGTAGCCCCAGTAGTTCGAGAGGCCCTTCTCCTGGAGGGTGCTGTCATTTACGAACTGGTGCACGGGCATGAGCTCGATCGCCGTGACGCCGAGCTTCTGCAGGTGCGCAATGACGGACGGGTGGGCGATACCCGCGTACGTTCCGCGCTGGTCCTCAGGGATGTCCGGGTGCAGCTGGGTCAGCCCCTTGACGTGCGCCTCGTAGATGACCGACTGGTGGTACGGCGTGCGCGGCATGCGGTCGCCGTCCCAGTTGAAGAAGGGATTGACGACGACGGCGAGCATCATGTGCGGCGCGGAGTCCTCGTTGTTGACCGAGTTCTCGTCGCCGAAGTTGTAGCCGAACAGTGCCTGGTCCCAGTCGAGATCGCCGGAGATGGCCTTCGCGTAGGGATCGAGGAGGAGCTTGTTGGGGTTGCAGCGGTGTCCCTCGGCCGGGTTGTTGGGGCCGTGCACCCGGTAGCCGTACTTCTGTCCGGGGTTCACATGGGGGAGATAGCCGTGCCAGACATAGCCGTCGATCTCCTTGAGTTCGACGCAGGTCTCGGTGCCCTCGTCATCGAAGAGGCAGAGGACAACGGAGTCCGCGATCTCGCTGTAGAGCGCGAAGTTCGTTCCCGTGCCGTCGTAGGTTGCTCCCAGGGGGTACGCATCGCCGGGCCATAATTCCATGAGTTCTCCTTGGTGTCTTCTGCCGCAGCCGCCACCTGGGCGGCCGCGGTCATACTCGCGGCGTCGGGGTTCTTGTGCCCCGGTCGCATACTTCATACATAGCGCATTGATCTGTCGGTCAGGTTGACCGCGTCCCTCACATCGCTAGGCGACGCTCCTCGAGGAGATCCGCTATGACCGCGCCGATGTCGGCCGGAAGGTCTGAAACCACTATGGGGCCACGCCGGGCAGCACGCTGTCCGGCCCGACCGTGGATCAGGGCTCCCGCCGCGGCGACGGCAGCCCACAGGTCCTCCTCCGCCAGGCCCAGGCGGCTCGCCGCGTGGTCGTCCCCCGCCACGCTTGCGGCGAGTGCCCCGATGATGCCCGAGAGCGTGTCACCGGACCCGGCGCTCGAGAGCCACGGGGTCGCGTCGGTCTGCGCAATGAGGATACCTGACGGCGCTGCGACGACGGTCGTGAAGCCCTTGAGCAGGACGGTGGCTCCGGTGATCTCGGCGACACGGAGCGCAAAATGGGCCGGTTCCGCCTCGATGTCCGACCGCTCGGCGTCGACGCCGCGTTCGGCAAGCACCTGGCGCAGCTCACCGGCGTGCGGCGTCAGGATGACCTGCGGCCCCACGCGCTCGGGGATTCCGGCCAGCGCGCCCGCGTCGACGACGACAGGGAGCCCGGACGTCATGGCGTCGACCGCGCGCCGGCGCTGGTCGTCGTCGTCCACAGCGCCCGGGCCCACGACCCACGCCTGTGACCTGGCATCCGCGACGGAACCGGAGGAGGCGACCGCCTCGGGGTTCCGCTGGTGGATGAGCGACGCGACCGCGTCCGGACCGAGGTAGCGCACCATGCCGATGCCTGTGGCCAGGGCGGCGCCGACGGCCAGCGCGGCTGCGCCCGGGTAGCGGGCCGACCCGGCGGCGACGCCGAGGACACCGCGGGAGTACTTGTGGTCCAGCGGTGTCGGCAGGCGCAGGAGGGCTGCGACGTCCGCGTCGAGCAGACGGCGGGCGGCGGGAGTGAACACCGCGAAGTCGAGTCCGATGTCGACGACGTTCAACTCGCCGGTCGAGACGGCGCCGTTGCCGAGGAGGAGGCCGGGCTTCGCGGCACCGAAGGTCACGGTGGCGTCCGCGGCGAGGACCGGACCGTCGACCAACCCGGTATCGACGCCGATCCCGCTCGGCAGGTCACAGGCGACGACGATCGTGGAGCGCGTGGCCCGGGGTCCGGCGACGTCGTTGAACGCCTCGACGAACGCCCGGGCGCCCCCGCGCAGGCCGCCGGTGGCTCCCGTGCCGAGGATACCGTCGAGAAGGATGTCCGCGCTGGACGCGTGGATCGCGAGGGCCGCAGGGTCCACGCCGTCGTCGAGCCTGACGCTGGTACCGCCTGCTCGCGTGAACGCGGCCAGCGACGCGGTGTGGACGCGGTCGGACAGGAGGATCGCCGTCGCTCCGACGCCCCGGCGCAGGAGCCGCTCCCCCGCGTAGAGGGCGTCCGCGCCGTTGTTGCCACCGCCGGCAAGGACGACGGCGGTAGCTCCATAGGTGCCTCGTCCGGCCTCGCGCAGCAACCCGAGGACGACGCCGAACAGGCCGTGTGCCGCCTTCTGCATCAGGGCATCACCCTGCCCGGCATCGATGAGGGGTGCCTCCGCAGCGCGGACGTCACTCCCGGAGAAGGCTTCAAGCATATGGTCGAGCTTAGCAATAAGCCGAGCGATAATCAGTACGGTTACTATCTGTTGCCCGCCGGGGGCATGCCTTCCGCGACGACCATGGCTGTGGCAAGGCCTCCGTCGTGGCTGATGGACAGGTGCCACGTCTCGACGCCGCGGGCCCGCGCTGCATCGGCTACCGTCCCGTCGACGACGACGGACGGAGCGCCCGCCTCGTCCACGTCGATGGTGCAGTGCTGCCAGTTCATGCCCACGGGAGCACCGAGCGCCTTGGCAATGGCTTCCTTCGCGGCGAAGCGCGCGGCCAGGGACCGGGTGTGGAGCTGGCGCTCCGAGGGCACGAACAGCCGCTCCACGAGGGCCGGTGTGCGCTCGAGTTGCTGCCGGAAGCGTTCGATGTCGACGACGTCCACACCGATCCCCACGATCACGTCGCTGCCCCGCAGGCCGCCGCGGCGTGGAACCGCAGCGACCACACGGCGTGGCACCGCAGCGGCGCTGTGAAGCGACTACTCAACTGTGACCGACTTCGCCAGGTTGCGGGGCTGGTCCACGTCGTAGCCCTTGGCGCTGGCGAGGGCGAGCGCGAAGATCTGCAGTGGAACGGTGGTCAGCAGCGGTGCGAGGAGCGTCGGGGAGGCAGGCACGTAGAAGACGTGCTCGGAGTAGGCCTCCACCGAGGTGTCGCCCTCCTCCGCGATGACGATCGTGACGGCTCCGCGCGCGCGGACCTCCTGGACGTTGGACACCACCTTCGAGTGCAGCGAGTCGCGCGCGCTCGGGGACGGCATGACCACCACGACGGGCTGGCCCTCCTCGATCAGCGCGATCGGCCCGTGCTTGAGCTCGCCGGCAGCGAAGCCCTCCGCATGGATGTAGGCGAGTTCCTTGAGTTTGAGCGCGCCCTCCATGGCCACGGGGAATCCCACGTGGCGGCCGAGGTAGAGCACCGACTTCGCGTTCACCATGTCCGCACCGAGCTGCTTGATCTTGTCGGCGTCGTCGAGGATCGCCTGGATCTTGGCGGGGATCTCCGAGAGGTCGGCGAGCACGTCGGCGATCTCGTCGCGGTATTTGTTGCCGCGCAGCTGCGCGAGGTAGAGGCCCAGCAGGTAGGCGGCGGTGATCTGGGCGAGGAACGCCTTCGTCGAGGCGACGGCGATCTCCGGGCCCGCGTGCGTGTACAGGACCGCATCGGACTCACGCGGGATGGTGGAGCCGTTCGTGTTGCAGATGGCCACCACCTTGGCGCCCTGTTCGCGGGCGTACCGAACGGCCATCAGGGTGTCCATGGTCTCCCCGGACTGGGAGATGGCGACCACGAGGGTCTTCTCGTTGACGATCGGGTCGCGGTAGCGGAACTCGTGGGACAGCTCGACCTCGGTGGGGATGCGGCACCAGTGCTCGATGGCGTACTTGGCCACCTGCCCGGCGTAGGCGGACGTTCCGCACGCGAGCACCACGATCTTGTCGACCGACCGAAGGATCGACTCGTCGATGCGCAGCTCGTCGAGCATGAGGTTGCCCCCGACGTCGGAACGACCGAGGAGGGTCTGGCCCACGGCGTCCGGCTGATCGTGGATCTCCTTCTCCATGAAGGAATCGAAACCGCCCTTCTCCGCAGCGGCGGCGTCCCAGCTGACATGGAACTCCCTACCCTCGGCGGGGGCTCCGAAGAAATCGGTGATGGCGACGTCGTCGGGCGTGATGGTGACGATCTGGTCCTGGCCGAGCTCGACGGCGCGACGCGTGAAGTCGATGAAACCCGAGACGTCGGAGCCGAGGAAGTTCTCGCCGTCGCCCAGTCCGACGACGAGCGGGGAGTTGCGGCGGCCCGCGACGACGGTGCCGGGCTGGTCCTGGTGGATGGCCAGGAGGGTGAAGGCACCCTCGAGGCGCTGGCACGCCTGCTGGAGCGCGAGCGTGAGGATGTCCCCCTCGACGCCGCTCGCCACGAGGCCTCGGTAGACGTATCCGACGAGGGCGGCGGCCACCTCCGTGTCGGTGTCCGAGATGAAGGTCAGGCCCTCACCGGTCAGCTCAACCTTCAGCTCCGCGTAGTTCTCGATGATTCCGTTGTGGATGAGGGCGAGCCTGCCATCGTCGGCCAGGTGCGGGTGCGCGTTCTGGTCGGTCGGTCCGCCATGCGTCGCCCAGCGCGTGTGGCCGATGCCCGTCAGCGACCGGGGCAGCGGGTTCGAGACCAGCTCCCCGATCAGGTTGGTGAGCTTTCCGGCCTTCTTCCGCGACTCGATTCCCGTCGGCGTGATCACAGCGACACCCGCGGAATCGTACCCGCGGTACTCGAGGCGCCGGAGTCCCTCCATGACGACGTCGAGCGCGCCATGCTGCGCTTCTGCCGGTTCCTGATCGAAGGCCGGAGCGACCACATCAAGCGCCGACGTTCCCTGGCCGCGTTCCCTGCTTACATAACCCACAATTCCACACATGTCATCAAGCGTACCGGGGGCTGTGTTTGTTAATGCGCAGGCCACCGGGCAGAATCATCAGGTGAGTGACAGAAGCACGGGCACGCAGCAGGCCACCAGTGCCGAAACCTTCACCCCCTTCGTCGAGCTGGACCGCCAGATGTGGTCCCGGCTGTCGCACGAGATCAGGAGCCCGCTCAACGTCGAGGACGTGCAGCGCCTCCGAGGCCTCGGGGACGCGCTCAACCTCGATGAGGTGCGCGAAGTCTATCTACCCCTCTCCCGCCTGTTGAATCTCTACATCGCTGCAGCCGGCCAGCTGCATGCCGCCACCAACACGTTCCTCGGCGAGACGACCACCAGGACGCCGTTCGTGATCGGTGTGGCGGGATCGGTAGCCGTCGGCAAGTCGACGACGGCGAGGGTGCTCCGTGAGCTCCTGCGCCGCTGGCCCGACACCCCGAACGTGGAACTCATCACCACGGACGGCTTCCTCTATCCGAACGCCGAGCTGGAGCGGCGCGGCCTCATGCAGCGCAAGGGATTCCCGGAGTCCTACGACCGTCGTCGTCTGCTGCGGTTCGTCAGCGAGGTCAAGAGCGGTGCCGCCGAGGTGCGCGCGCCCTGGTATTCGCACCTCACCTACGACATCGTGCCCGAGCGGGAGATCGTGGTGCGGAGGCCCGATGTGCTGATCGTGGAGGGCCTGAACGTCCTCGCGCCGGCCCGCCCGCGGCCGGACGGCATCACCGGACTGGCACTGAGCGATTTCTTCGACTTCTCCATCTACGTCGATGCGAAGACCACCAACATCAAGGAGTGGTACATCCACCGCTTCCAGTCACTGCGCTCCAGCGCGTTCGCCGACCCGGAGTCCTACTTCCACCGGTACGCGGACCTCAGCGACGAGGAGGCGCGCCGGACGGCATCCCGTATCTGGGAGAGCATCAACGAACCCAACCTGCTCGCCAACGTGCTGCCGACGCGCGGCCGCGCACAACTCGTGCTGACCAAGGATGCCGACCACTCGGTCCGACGCATGCTCCTGCGGAAGACCTGACCATGCGCCTCCTGCCGTCGGTGGTGGTGGCGCTCCTGACTGTCACCCTCACGGCGGCCGCCCTCTCGGCGTGCGCGGCTCCGGCGCCGACGGCGGATACGGTCACCAGTGCCGCCTCCACGCCGTCATCGGCACCGCGTCCCGCGGGAGACCTGCCCACGCCACCCGGCGTGCTGCCCGCCCCGGAGCAGCGCGAGCCCGTTCCCGCTGTCACCGGCTCGGGTGCGGCTGCGGGACCGCCGACGGCCCCCCCGACGTCCGCGCCCGTCACGACACCGGCCCCATCGCCGCCTCGATCGCCCTCCGCGACGGCTGCCGCCGCCGGCCTGCACACGGATCCCGGCGCCGTGGACGTCGTCGTCAACAAACGCCGCCCCCTCACTCCGCCCGACTACGCCCCCACCGACCTCCGCCCGCCGGACGTCGCCACCGCCACCGACAACGCCCTCCTGCGCCCCGACGCGGCGACGGCGGTGGAGGAGCTGTTCGCGGCAGCGGGCGAGGACGGCGTGGCACTGGTCGTCGTCAGCGGGTACCGCTCGTACGCGAACCAGGAAGCGACCTACGCCTACTGGGTCGGCGAGTACGGCGACGCGTCGGGCGCGGATACCGTGTCCGCACGGCCGGGCTACTCGGAGCACCAGACGGGACTCGCATTCGACATCGGACAGGCCGACGGCGCCTGCACACTCGTGCTGTGCTTCCGCGACACCCCTGCAGCACAGTGGGCTGCGGCCAACGCGGCCGATTTCGGGATCATCCTCCGCTACCCGCAGGGCTTCGACGGGGTCACCGGGTTCTCGGCGGAGTCCTGGCACTTCCGGTACGTGGGCAGGGACACGTCCCTGGCGATGAGGGCTGCCGGCACCGAGACGCTCGAGGAACACTTCGGCCTGCCGCCGGCACCGTCGTACTGATCACCGGGCCTCACCGAAAGTTCTCACCATGCAGTACCGCTCCGGATAGGTGAACGTCACGGAGCGTTTACGCAGCAGGTCCGGACCGGAAACGCGCGCTCATTAGCCTCGGGGGAAAGCAGGAACACCATCCCTGGAGGACTCCGTGAGCATCGACGAAGCAGCATCCAACCTGGCCCTGGCCCCGGCGCCGGCCGGGACCGCCCCACCGCTGAACCATCGCCCCGGCCGCTGGATCGACAACTGGGACGCGGAGGACCCGACGCAGTGGAACAGCGTCGGCAAGTCCATCGCCAAGCGCAACCTGCAGTGGTCCATCGCCTGTGAGTTCCTCGGTTTCGTGGTCTGGCAGCTCTGGTCCATCGTGGTGGTCTACCTCCCCGCCGCGGGCTTCACGTTCACCACGTCGCAGATCTTCTGGCTGATCTCGATGCCGTCCCTGGTCGGCGCGACACTGCGCATCCCCTACACCTTCATGGTGCCGAGGTTCGGCGGCAGGAACTGGACGATCATCTCCGCCCTGCTCCTCCTGATCCCGTCCATCGGGCTCGCGCTCTGCGTCTCGAACCCGGAGACACCGTTCGGCGTCATGCTCGCCGTCGCTGCGCTCGCCGGCTTCGGCGGTGGTAACTTCGCCAGCTCGATGGCGAACATCACCTTCTTCTACCCGGCCCGCGAGAAGGGCTGGGCGCTCGGCCTCAACGCAGCGGGAGGCAACCTCGGCGCCGCCGTCGCGCAGCTCGTGGTCCCCATCGCCGTGGTGCTCGGTGCCGCCGCGACCCTGAACCTGCCGCTCGCCGGTCTGGTCTGGGTGCCGCTCATCCTGGTCGCCGCGTTCGGCGCCTGGAAATACATGGACAACCTCTCCAGCGCGAAAAGTGATCTCGCCGGCTCCCTGGCGGCCGTCCGCGAGCCACACCTGTGGATCATGGCTTTCCTCTACATCGGGACCTTCGGCTCCTTCATCGGCTTCGCGGGTGTCTTCCCGAAGCTGATCGTCGATTCCTTCCCCGCCTTCTCCACCATCAGCATGGGCGGGGTCACACTGGGCCTGGCCTTCCTCGGCCCGCTGGTCGGTTCCCTCGCCCGGCCCTTCGGCGGACGCCTCGCGGACCGGTTCGGCGGGGCACTCATCACGGTCGGCGCCTTCGCAGTCATGGCGGCGATTGCCCTCTCCGTGGTCTGGACGCTCCCCCTGTCCAACTTCTGGCTCTTCCTCGGACTCTTCCTCGTGCTCTTCGCCGCGGCCGGCGCGGGCAACGGCGCCACGTACCGGATGATCCCGATCATCTTCGCCCGGCGGGGAGCGGCTGCAGGTTCCGGTGAGGTGCGCGAATCCGTGAGCACCGCCCGCAAGTCGGCGGCAGCCCTCGGCCTCATCTCCGCGGTCGGCGCCTACGGCGGCTTCCTCATCCCGCAGGTCCTCAACGCCTCGAAGGGTGCGTCCGGCAGCTACGACGGAGCGTTCTACGGCTTCGTCGCCGGCTACGTCCTGATGCTCGCCGTCACCTGGTTCTTCTACCTCCGCCGCTCCTCGACGCTCGGCAAGGTCTGACGGATGGCGGAGCAGGTGGAGACCGCGACCCACTGCCCCTACTGCGCCCTCCAGTGCGCCATGACCGTCACTGCGGCCCACAGGCGCAGTGACGACCGGAGCGACGCCGTGACTGTCACCGGCCGCGAGTTCCCCACCAACCGCGGTGGCCTCTGCCGGAAGGGCTGGTCCGCAGCCGAACTGCTCCACCACCCGGACCGCCTCACCGCTCCCCTGCTGCGGGGCAGGGACGGCGTCCTGCGCGAGGCGGCCTGGGAGGACGTCCTCCAGCTCATCAGCGAGCGCGTCCAGACCATCCAGGCGCAGCACGGCCGGGACGCCGTCGCGGTCTTCGGCGGTGGTGGCCTCACCAACGAGAAGGCGTACACCCTCGGCAAGTTCGCCCGACTCGCCCTGCGCACCTCCCGGATCGACTACAACGGCAGGTTCTGCATGTCGTCCGCCGCGGCCGCGGGAAACCGGGCCTTCGGCGTCGACCGCGGACTCCCCTTCCCCCTCGAGGACCTCGATACCGCCTCCGTGGTCCTGCTCCTCGGCTCCAATGCCGCGGATACCATGCCGCCCTTCGTCCAGCACCTCCGCGGCGCGCAGGCCGCGGGCGGACTGATCGTCGTCGACCCCCGGCGTTCCGCGACCGCCCGCCTCACCGAGCAGGGCAAGGGCGTCCACCTGCAGCCCACCCCCGGCACGGACCTCGCGCTCCTCCTCGGGCTGGCCCACGTGGTCGTCACCGAGGGCCTCGAGGACCGTCGTTTCCTCGAGTCCCGGACACGCGGGTACGACGACGTCGCACGCGGGCTTGCACGCTGGTGGCCCGAGCGGGTGCAGGGCATCACGGGAGTTCCCGCAACCGCCATCCGCGCGACCGCGCGGTTGCTCGCCCGCGGAGCACGCAGTGGGGCGGATGGCGGGCCCGGCGCCTACATCCTCACCGGGCGGGGCATCGAGCAGCACGCCGACGGTACCGACACCACCACGGCCGCGATCAACCTCGCACTGCTGCTCGGCCTGCCCGGCACCCTGCACAGCGGTTACGGGACCCTCACCGGCCAGGGCAACGGCCAGGGCGGCCGCGAGCACGGGCAGAAGGCGGACCAGCTGCCCGGCTACCGCAAGATCACCGATCCCGCCGCGCGCGCCCACGTCGCATCCGTCTGGAACGTCCCCGAGGACGCCATCCCCGGTCCGGGTCTCCCCGCCGTGGAGCTCCTCGCATCCCTCGGCCAGCCCGGCGGCACCCGCTGCCTCTTCGTGCACGGCGCGAACATCGCGGTCTCGGCCCCGAATGCCTCGACGGTGATGGACGGCCTCCGTTCCCTCGATCTCCTCGTCGTCTCCGATTTCTTCCTGTCGGAGACCGCGGCCATGGCCGACGTCGTCCTGCCGGTCCTGCAGTGGGCCGAGGAGGAGGGCACCGTCACCAACCTCGAGGGCCGCATCCTCCGACGTCGCCCCGCCGTCCTCCCACCCGCCGGCGCCCGCAGCGAACTGTGGATCATGCAGGAGCTCGCGCGGCTGCTCGACGCTCCCTCCCTCTTCAGCGAGGACCCCGCGACGATGTTCGACGAGCTCGCCCGCGCGAGCGCCGGCGGCCTCGCCGACTACTCCGGGCTCGACTACGCCGTGCTCGACACCGAGGTCCCCGCCTACTGGCCCTACCCGAGCGGAAGCACCGGTACCCCCCGCCTGTTCCTCGATACCTTCGCCCACCCGTCCGGACACGCCGTGCTGGTACCGGTCTCCCCCCGGATCGACGCGAACGCCGCCCGCTTCCCCGCCCCCCTGCTCCTCGCGACGGGCCGCCTTCTCGAGCACTACCAGTCGGGCACGCAGACGCGGCGTGTCCCGGAACTGCTCGCGGCCCAGCCCGGAGCCCGCCTGCAACTCCACCCCGCCACGGCGCAGGACCTCGGCATCAGCCAGGGCGAGGCCGTCGTCGTCTCGAGCGCCCACGGCGAAGCCCACGCCGTCGCAGACCTGACCACGGACATCCGCCAGGACACCGTCTTCCTCGCCTTCCATTACGCAGGGTCCGGCAGCGCCAACCTCCTCACGGGCAGCGCCACGGACCCGGTCTCGGGCATGCCGGAGTTCAAGACGACGCCGGTCCGGGTATCTGCCCTGTCAACCCACGCGCGCGGCGAGGCTGCGCATCACCGGGAGGTCTTCGCATGAGCAGCACCGACGCACCCGTGCCGGAACGGATCGTCGTGGTGGGCTTCGGGCCCGTCGCGGCCCGGCTCGTCGAGCACCTCGAGCCACTCGTCGCCGCGGGAACGGTCGCTCTGACGGTGATCGGCCAGGAGCAGGACGCCGCGTACAACCGGGTGCTCGTTGCGGACGTCGCCGTCGGCCGTACGTCGGAGGCCGCCATCCGGCTCGCGGACGCGGCTGCGCTCATCGCCCTGGGTATCGACGTACGGCTCGGCGCGCACGTCGCGAGGGTGGACCGGCCCTTCCGGCGGGTCCTGCTCGACGACGGACAGGCCATCGGATACGACCGGCTCGTCCTCGCCACCGGGTCCCGCCCCCTCCTGCCCCGGCTCGACGGTCTGGACGGTGCGCGCTCTCTCCCGCCGGGCGTCAGCTTCCTCCGCGACCTCCGTGACGCGCGTGCCGTGTCGGCAGCCCTGGCCGCCCAGGAACGCATCGTGGTGCTGGGCGGCGGCATCCTCGGCATCGAGGCCGCCCTCGCCGCCGCCGAGGAAGGAGGCCGGGTCACGCTCGTCCACAACGGCCGGGCACCCATGGAGCGGTTCCTCGGTGAGGGCGCCAGGGTCCTGGCTGCCGCGCTGACGAAAGCCGGCATCACCGTGGTGGGCGGCGCCTCCACCGGGATCACGGTAACGGACGGACACTTCTCGGGGCTCATGCTCGAGGGCGGAACCCTGGTCGACGGCGGTGCCCTCGTGCTCGCCTGCGGCGTGCGTCCGCGGACCGAGCTCGCCGACGGCTGCGACCTGAACACCGCCGCCGGCATCCTCGTGGACCACGAGCTACGCGCGCTCGACACCCGGGACATCTGGGCCATCGGTGACTGCGCCGAAGTGCGCTGCTGGGACGGCTCCTGCCTGGCCTGCGCCGGTGTCACCACTCCGCAGGGCCTGATCGGGCCGGGCTGGCAGCAGGCCGACCAGCTCGGCATGGCCTTCGCCGCCGAGCTGTCCGGCACCCCGGCTGCCGTCGTCGGCCCTCCTGACCGGCGAAGTGCCGTCCTCGTGCTCAAGGCCCGGGGCGTGGATGCCGTCACCGCGGGTGAGACGGACGTGGATCCGTGGACTGTGGAACCCGGGCTGGCCGTCGCCGTCTGGACGGACCCGGGGCACGGGCGCTACGCCAAGATGGTCACGCGCGACGGCGTGCTGACGGGCCTGGTCTGCGTGGGCATGCCGCGGACCGGCGCCGAGCTGGTGTTGCTCTTCGAACGCCGGAGCGAGCTGCCCGCCGACCGCTCCAGCCTCCTGCGGCTCGACAGCATCGAGGGAGCCGTCGCAGCCCTGCCGCCCGGGCCGGACGCGACCCTGTGCCGGTGCGCGGGAGTCACGCACGGCGCGGTGCAGGAGTCCGTCCAGCGGGGGTGCGCTTCGGTGAAGGAGGTCTCGGCGGGCACGCGGGCCGGGACCGGATGCGGGAGCTGCCACGACGACATCAGGGCCGTGATCGAACAGCACTTCTCCGTCGCGGTGGCATCCTGAGGGGCGCTGGCGTCGTGAGGGGCGCTGGCGTCGTGAGGGGCGCTGGCGTCCTGAGGGGTGCTGGCGTCCTGAGGGGTGCTGGCGTCCTGAGGCAGGGGTGCTACACGTGCAGCCGATACCCGCGCTTGACCACGGTCTCCACCAGCTGCGGGTCGGGCAGGGACTTCCGCAGCCGGTTGACGTTCATGTCGAGTGCATGGCCGGCACCCGTGTGGGCGAGCAGGTTCGTCAGGGCGTCGCGGCTGAGGACCGCGCCGCGTGCCGACAGCAGCGCCTTGAACAGCACGAGCTGGGCCGGCGCGAGGTCCACCTGCATGTCGTCGACCCGGACGGACCTGCCGCGCACCTCGACGTACCCGGCACGCGTTCGCAGTTGCTCCACATGGTGCTCGGCGAGGTGGTCGCACACCAGGCGGATCAGCGCGCCCATCCGGAAGCGCTCGGGGACAATCGGCTCGATCCCGGCGTCGATCAGGGGCTGCGCGGTGACCGGCCCGACCGCCGCGGCGAGGACGCTCCGCTGGAAGCGCCGGACGAGTTCCTCCTGGAGGCCCTGCTCGGCCGCCGTGCTGAAGAGGGCGTCGACGGCGGGCGCACTCGTGAAGGTGACGCAGTCCAGCTGCCCGGCGCACACGGCGTCGATCAGGCGCGGCAGGCGTTCGGAGCCCTCGGGCTTGATCCACCGGTAGGGCGTGACGGTGAGGAGGGTTGCTCCCGCGGCCCGCAACCGGGCCAGCTGGTGCGCGTCGGCGTAGGCGTGCAGTTGCACGCCGATGGTGAGGCCGGACAGGTCCTGCTGCAGCAGTTCGTCCACGAGCGTCGCCGTCGTCTCGTCGGAACTGATGCCGACGTCGTCGAGCCCTGCCGCTCGTACCGCTCCCCTGGCCTTGGGTCCGCGCACATAGATGCGTCCCCCGCCGAGCACGTCGAGGAGGTCGTCGCCGAGCCCTGCCGCGTCCGCCGCCTCGAACCAGCGCCGCATTCCGTAGGCCGTGGTGATGATGAACAGGTCGGGCCGGGCCTCGACCATCGCCGCGGTGTCGGCGAGCAGCTCGACGTCCTCGGCGATGGGCGCGATCTTCAGGGCGGGCGCGTGCAGTACGGACGCACCACGCCTCTCCAGGGCGTCGATGAGGTCGCCCGAGCGGCGGTCCGAGGTCACGCCGATGCGGAATCCGACGAGCTGACCCCCTGCCGGGTCCGCGCGGATCGCCTCGGTCATGATGCCAGCGATTCGGTCAGGCGCGCGAGGTGGGCGGCTTCGCCCTGCAGGTCGAGGCCTACGCGCACCACTTCGCCGATCACCAGCACGGCAGGCGACTGGCAGCGTGCGGCACCCGCCGCCGTCACGATGGTGGAGAGGGTTCCGGCCGTCGTCCGTTGCGACGCGCTGTACCCGCGCTCGATTACGGCGACAGGCATGTCCGCCCGCATGCCGGCCCGCCCGAGGCCGGCGACGAGTTGCGGAAGCGTGGAGACGCCCATCAGGACGACGACGGTCCCGCCCAGGCCTGCCAGGTGGAGGTGCTCCTCGTCCGTCAGGGGTGCGTGGCCGGAGACGACCGTGAACAGATGGCTGACTCCGCGGTGCGTGACCGGGATGCCCGCGGCGGCCGGCACGGAGATCGCGGAGCTGACGCCCGGGACCACGCGGCACGGCACTCCAGCCTGGATGCAGGCGGCGAGCTCCTCGCTGCCGCGTCCGAAGACGAAGGGGTCCCCGCCCTTGAGCCGGACGACGTGCCGCCCGGCCCGCGCGTGGTGGACCAGGAGGTCGTTGATGCCGGACTGCGGGACGCGATGGTGCCCCGGCAGCTTCCCGACGTCGATCAACTCGGCCGCCGGAGCTAGCTCCGCCAGCGCCTCCGTGGGCGCCAGGCGGTCGTACAGGACGATGTCGGCTTCCCGCAGTGCTTCCGCGGCGTCCAGGGTCAGCAGCCCCAGCGCGCCCGGTCCACCTCCGATCAGGGTCACGTGACCGGCCTCCACGGCAGCAGCCTCCCGGGTGAGCAGGACTCCGGCCTGGCGGCACTGATCCTGCAGCGAGCCTCCGCCGTCGGGTCCTCGCGGAGGTGCCTGTCCGTCCGCCGGCGCCCCCTCCACCAGGACCACGAGGTCCGCGGCGTCGAGCTCGGCCTGAGTCGCTGCGGCCTGATCCTGCAGGCGCTCGACGTCGGCTCCCGCGGCCCGATACCGTGCCACCACCCTGCGTGAGAGCCGCTCCGCCCCGATGACCAGGACGCGCCTGGCTGCCAGATCGATCTCGAGGTTCATGATCAGCCTTCCCTCAGTGCTGGAGCTCCGGTTGCGGCGCGGACGGGGATCGCCACACCGAGGCCCACGCGGCGGGCGCCGGCCTCGATCTCGGCCGGAGTGGCGGGGCGCTGCTGCCCGCGCTCCTCGACGAGGACGATCGACTGGTCTGCGGCGTCGGGAGCGTTGACGAAGGAGCGGAACCGGCGAAGCCGGTCGGGATCCTTCAGCGTCGCCGCCCATTCATCCTCGTAGTGCTCCACGTGCCGGGCCATGGCCGCCTCGAGGTCCTCGGCGATCCCGAGGGAATCGTTGATGACGACGTCGCGCACATGCTCGAGGCCGCCGTCGAGGTCATCCATCCAGCGTGCTGTCCGCTGCATGCGATCCGCGGTCCGGATGTAGTACATGAGGTAGCGGTCGATGTAGCGGATAAGGGTCTCGCCGTCGAGGTCCTGGGCGAGGAGCTGGGCGTGCGCGGGCTGGAAACCGCCGTTGCCTCCGACGTACATGTTCCAGCCCTGGTCCGTGGCGATCACGCCCACGTCCTTGCTGCGTGCCTCCGCACACTCCCGGGCGCACCCCGAGACGCCCATCTTGAACTTGTGCGGCGCGCGGAGCCCGCGGTACCGCATCTCGAGGTCGATCGCCATGGCCACCGAATCCTGCACGCCGAAGCGGCACCAGGTGGACCCCACGCAGGACTTCACGTTGCGGAGGGCCTTCCCGTAGGCCTGCCCGGACTCGAACCCCGCCTCGACGAGGATCTTCCAGATCTCCGGGAGCTGCTCCAGGCGGGCCCCGAAGAGGTCGATGCGCAGCGCTCCGGTGAGCTTGACGTACAGGCCGAACTGCTCGGCGACCTGCGCGATCACGGCGAGCTTCTGCGGAGTGATCTCCCCACCCGGGATGCGCGGCACCACCGAGTAGGTGCCGTTGCGCTGCATGTTCGCGAGCGCCCGGTCATTGGTGTCCTGCAGGGCGCCGCGGCCGCCGTCGAGCACGTACTCCCCGCGCTGGGTGGCGAGGATGGAGCCGATGGCGGGCTTGCAGATGTCGCAGCCGTGGCCGGTCTTCGCCTCGTCCGTGACGCCGAAGCGCTGGATGATGTCCTGGAAGGAAGCCAGGTCGAGGGCCTGGATCGCTTCGAACAGTTCGGGCCGTGACATCGCGAAGTGTTCGCAGATGCCCCGTGAGACAGTCTTTCCCGCCTTCGTGAGTTCGCTGTCCAGCAGCTTCTTGAGCATGGGTACACAGGAACCGCACTGGGTCCCGGCGCGGGAACAGGCCTTGAGTGACGGCATGTCGAGGGCGGGCTCCACCGCGGCACCGTCCTCATCCAGTCCATGCACCGCGGAGCGGCACGCACCGGCGGTGACGTTGTTGCAGGAGCAGAGGATGACGTCGTCGGGCAGCTCCGACTGGGGCGCCTCACCGCCGGCGGAGGACAGGTAGGCGCCGGGCTCGGCCGGGAGTTCCCGTCCCAGCAGGGGCCGGAGTGCCGAGTAGGGCGCTGCGTCGCCGACGAAGATGCCTCCGAGGAGCGTCTTCGCATCATCAGTCACCACGAGTTTCTGGTACAGCCCGCGGGCCGGGTCGGCGTAGACGATCTCGAGGCTCCCCTCCGCCTCCGCGAGCGCATCTCCGAAACTCGCCACCTCGACACCCGAGAGCTTGAGCTTGGTCGCGGTGTCGAAGCCGGGGAACGTGGACAGGCCGCCGAGGATGCCGTCCGCGCAGACCTCGGCCATGGCGTTGGCCGGGGCCACGAGGCCCATGCTGACACCCTCGTAGCTCGCCACCTCACCGATGGCCCACACGCCGGGCATCGCGGTCTCGCAGCCGGCGCCGATCACCACACCGCCGCGCGGTGCCACCTCGAGCCCTGCCTCGCGTGCCAGTTCGTCGCGGGGCCGGATGCCGACGGCGAAGACCACCAGGTCCGCGGAGAGCATGGTCCCGTCGCTCAGGCCCACGGCGGTGACGCGGCCGTCGTCGTCCGTGTCGATCGACGTCGGTGCGCCGCCGCAGTGGATGCCGAGTCCCTTCGCCGTGATGAGGCGGCCGAGCGCCTGGCCGGCGCCCTGGTCGAGTTGTGCGTTCATGAGCCAGCCGGCGCGGTTGACCACGGTCGCCTCGGCACCGAGGTACTGCAGCCCGCCGGCCGCCTCGAGGCCGAGGAGCCCGCCGCCGATGACGACGGCGCGGGGCGCCCGCCCGAGTTCGGCCGACAGGCGGGCCGTTTCGGTGCGCAGCCACTGCACGTCGTCGAGGGTGCGATAGACGGCTGCCTGCTCGCCGTTGGCCAGGGGCAACCGCACAGCGTCGGACCCGGTGGCGAGGACGACGTCGTCGTACGCGTACGTCCCACCCGACGCCCCGACGACGCACCGCGCCGCGAGGTCGAGCCGGACGGCTCGCTCCCCCGTGACGAGGCTGATGGCGGGCTCCCGCCACATGAGCGGTTCGCCCAGCGCGAGGTCGACGTCGCCCGTCAGTGCGCTGCTCAGCGCCACGCGGTCGTACGGTGGGTGCGCCTCCTCGGTCAGGACCGTGATGTGCAGGCCGTCCGTGCCGCGCCGCCAGAGCGCTTCGACGAAGCGGTGAGCCGCGGGTCCACCGCCGACGACGACGATGCGCCGGTCCGTCGGTGCCGGGGCGCCCTCAGCGGGCCGGGATGATCGCGTCTCGCTCATTGTGGTGCCTTCCGTCCGGACCTGGTGGTCCTGCTCCTGGTTCCACACTACGAAGGCGCGGTGTCCCCTATGTGTCGCCCATGTATCGCGACGTTAACTTCGCGCTCACGGGACCGCTGGAGCATGGTGAGCCGCTCGTTACCGTGACGCAACAGCCCCGGGACGTGGGCGACACGTGCGGTGCCTAGCGTTGACCCCAACGCAGAGCGGAGACGTCAGCCACCATCGAGGAGAACGCCATGACCGAGCTCATCCTGCAGCGTCCTGGGACATCGGAGACCAGCTGGGTCCCGGTTTGCCGCCTCGATGACCTGGAGGTGTGCTGGGGCGAGGCCGCCCTGATCGATGGCGAGCAGATCGCCCTGTTCCGGCTGCCGGGCGATCAACTCCACGCCGTCGGGAACATCGATCCGCGCACCCGGGCGGCCGTCATGGCCCGGGGCATCGTCGGTTCCCGGGGCGCCGCCCCGACCATCGCCTCACCCCTCCACAAGGAGGTCTACGACCTCGCGACCGGGGCCTGCCTGTCCGGTGGCGAGGGGCTCCGCGCCTACCGGGTCAGGTGCGTCGGCGGCGTCGTCGAGGTCGGCATTGCCGCCTGACATCCCCGCCGCACTTCGGCCCGGACTTCGGCCCGCACTTCGGCCTGCGCGTCGGTCGGTGCTTAGATTGCTGCCATGACCGAGCACCCCGCACCCGCCGTCGCACCTCTGCTCATCGCGTGCTCGCACGGCACCGACAACGCGCAGGGACGCCGCGAGATCGACGCCGTCCGGGCAGGCATCTTGGCCCTGCGACCCGAGCTCGACGTCGTCGAGGCCTACGTGGACGTGCAGGAGCCGGATCTCGTGGACGTCATCGCATCGCTCCCGCCGGGCCGTACCGCCGTCATCGTGCCGCTCCTGCTGTCGGTCGGATATCACGTGAAGGTGGATATCGCGCGGGCCGCGGCCAGCAGGCCGGGAACGGTGTCAGCCCTGCCGCTGGGCCCGGATCCGCGCCTCGCCCACGTGCTGCAGCAGCGGCTCGTCGAGGCGGGCGTGGCCGACGACGACGCCGTTGTCATCGCCGCGGCCGGCTCCTCGGACGCCTGCGCGGCGGAAGACGTCGCCGAGGTGCAGGCGGTCCTCGGCGAACTCAGGACGGGCCTGGTGCGCCCGGGCTTCGGTTCGAAGGCGTCCCCCTCGGTGCCGGAGGCGGTGGCAGCCTACCGTTCCGGTGACAAACCAACTCGCGTCGCACTGGCGTCCTACCTGCTCGCGCCAGGCTACTTCCATGACCAGCTCGGAAAGGCCAGGGCCGACGTCGTCAGCGCTCCCCTGCTGCCGAGTCCCGTGATAGCGGAGATTGCTCTGTCGAGGTACGACGACGCCGTCGCACTCTCACAGGGTTCGTCGCTGGACGCTGCGCCGTGCCCGAGGCCGTGCAGGGCGCTCGTCTCGACCTGTGTGCGCAGCGGCTCGGCGCAGACCGTCTGAAGCGGTGCTTGCGCTCACCTTCTGCAGCGCCGCTTCACTCACCGTGTGAAGGGGCGCTTGCACTCACCTTCTGAAGCGGCGCTTGATTTCACCGGCGACGCAGACTCAGCCCGGATGGCCTGATGCAACGCGTGCCCCGGCCTCGACCCGCTGGACGTGGGCGGCACGGCCCTCGGCATCCAGCGCCCCGAGATTCGGATCGTCCGCTCCCCTGCCGAGGGACCCGTCGATGAGCTCCCGCAGAATGTCCGCGTGACCCGCGTGCTGGGCCGTCTCGGAGATCATGTGCACCAGGATCTGATGGAGGGTCACGGAACGCCGTTCCTCCGGCCACCAGGGCACGGCTCCGGGTGCGTCCAGCGGAAGGGCCTCGATGGTGGCGTCACTGTGTTCTGCCGAGAAGGCGTGCAGTTCGAGGATGCTCTCGCGCGACTCTTCGGGGGTTGCCCACATATCCGCTTCCGGCCGGGCGTCATCGGCCATCCATGGCAGCACGCGGCCGCTCGGCCGCCCGAACACCTCACCGAAGTACTCGACCTCCACCGACGCGACGTGCTTGACCAGTCCCAACAGATTGGTGCCGGAGGGCACGAGCGGCCGCCGGATGTCGTACTCCCCGAGCCCGTCCAGCTTCCCGAGAAGGTCCCCGCGCCGTCGTTGGAGGTACAGCAGCAGGGTGTCCTTCTCGTGGTCCCGGTGTCCGGCGTCGGTGCTGGTGTCCATCCGGGCACTCTAGGCCACAGGTCTGCACGGGTGGAAGGACGAAGCTAGGCGACCGGCTCGAGGGAGAGGCGTTCCTGCACCGTCGCCGCGAGCTCCTCGGCAATGCGCTGGGCAGTGCTGGTATCAGCCGCCTCGACCATCACGCGGACAACAGGCTCGGTGCCGGAGGGCCGCAGGAGGACCCGGCCGGTCTCGCCCAGCAGGACCTCGGCCTCGCGGACGGCATGCTGCACGCCCTCGTCGGAGTCGGCCGCTGTGCGGTCCACGTCCCGAACGTTGATGAGGACCTGCGGGAGCTTCGTCATGACGGCGGCGAGTTCCTTGAGGGTCTTGCCTGTTCCGGCCATGCGCGCCGCGAGTTGCAGGCCGGTGAGGACGCCGTCTCCCGTGGTCGCGAATTCGGCGAAGATGACGTGGCCGGACTGCTCGCCACCCAGGCTGAAGTCGCCGTCGCGCATCCCCTCGAGGACGTAGCGGTCGCCGACCCCCGTCTCCTTGATGGTGATGCCGGCCTGGCGGAGCGCGATCTTCAGGCCCAGGTTGCTCATGACCGTGGCCACGAGCGTGTCGTCCTTCAGCTTCCCGGCGTCCTTCATGGCGAGGGCCATGACGGCCATGATCTGGTCGCCGTCCACGATGGTGCCCTCGTGGTCGACGGCGAGGCAGCGGTCGGCGTCGCCGTCGTGCGCTATGCCGAGGTCGGCGCCGTGCTCGAGGACGGCGGACTGGAGCTTCCCGAGGTGGGTGGAGCCGTACCCCTCGTTGATGTTGACGCCGTCGGGGTTCGCACCGATGACCACGATGTCTGCCCCTGCGTTCCTGAAGACCTCGGGCGAGCAACCGCTGGCGGCGCCGTGTGCGCAGTCGAGGACGACCTTCAGTCCGTCGAGGCGGTGCGGGAGGGTCTGGAGCAGGTGGATCACGTAGCGGTCCTCGGCGTCGGCGAACCGCTGGATGCGTCCGACGTCGCCGGCCACGGGCCGGACGCGCTCGCTGGCCATCTCGGCCTCGATGGCGTCTTCAAGGGCATCGCTGAGCTTCTTGCCGCCACGTGCGAGGAACTTGATGCCGTTGTCCGGGGCGGGGTTGTGCGAGGCGGAGATCATGACGCCGAAATCGGCCTTGAGGTCTGCGACGAGGAACGCGGCGGCCGGCGTCGGCAGGACGCCCGCGTCGTAGACGTCGACGCCGGAGCTGGCGAGGCCTGCCTCGACGGCGGCAGCGATGAACTCACCGCTGATGCGGGGGTCACGGGCGATCACCGCGGTCGGCCGGCGTCCTCCGTCCACGGCGTTGTGCCCGAGGACGACGGCGGCGGCCTGCGCCAGATGCAGGGACAGTTCAGCCGTGATCAGGCCATTGGCCAGACCGCGCACGCCATCGGTGCCGAATAATTTGCTCATCGTTGATCATCCTAAGTGAAGAACACGAGACCGCTCAGTGGGTCCTCAACAGGTTAAAGCACGATGCCCGTCCGGAGAGCCCGGACGGGCATCGATGCCTTGCCAATGGTAGGCAGGATTAGCGCTTGGAGTACTGAGGCGCCTTGCGAGCCTTCTTGAGACCAGCCTTCTTACGCTCGATGACGCGGGCGTCACGAGTCAGGAAGCCTGCCTTCTTGAGGGCGGGGCGGTTGTTCTCGCGGTCGATCTCGTTCAGCGTGCGTGCCACACCAAGGCGAAGGGCGCCGGCCTGGCCGGACGCTCCACCACCGTGGATACGGGCGATGACGTCGTACGCGCCGTCGAGCTCAAGGAGCTTGAAGGGGTCGTTGACTTCCTGCTGGTGCAGCTTGTTCGGGAAGTAGTCGGCGAGCTCTCGCCCGTTGACGATCCACTTGCCGGTGCCGGGGACGAGGCGCACGCGGGCGACTGCTTCCTTGCGGCGTCCAACGGCTCCGCCGCCGACAGTCAGCGCGGGGCGCTCCTTGACGACGGTCTCGCTGCCTTCGGTGGACTCTGAGGTGTAGCTCGTAAGCTCCTCAGTCGGTTCATTCAGCTCTTCAGTGTTCTGAGCCACGGTTCTCCTTGAAGTGATTTCTTAGTGTTGGTGGCCAGGACTACTGGGCGACCTGGGTGATTTCGTACGTCGAGGGCTGCTGCGCTGCGTGGGGGTGCTCCGCGCCGCGGTAGACCTTGAGCTTGTTGATCTGCTGAGCGGCCAGCGAGTTCTTCGGAAGCATGCCGCGGATAGCCTTCTCCACTGCGCGCTCCGGGTTCTTCTCCAGAAGTTCCGCGTAGGTGGTGGACTTCAGACCGCCCGGGAAACCCGAGTGGCGGTAGGCCCGCTTCTGCTCGAGCTTGGCGCCGGTCAGGGCTACCTTGTCAGCATTGATGATGATGACGAAGTCGCCCATGTCCATGTGGGGGGCGAAGGTCGCCTTGTGCTTTCCGCGGAGCAGGATTGCGGTCTGGCTGGCAAGGCGGCCGAGGACAACGTCAGTTGCATCGATAACGTGCCACTGGCGGGTGATGTCGCCTGGCTTCGGGGTGTACGTACGCACGGTTATGGCCTTCATTTCTATTTCGGTGTCGCCCACATCCACGGAGTGCTCCGTGCCCGCGGGCTCAGCTTATTCATGCGTTACCGGAACTTCAGGTGAGGGCTGAAATACAACCAGTTATCCCGTAAATCTCGGCTCCGCCCCCGGGCCAGGTGGTTCTGCAACTGAACCGCTCCGGAGGGCGCAGACGTATCGAGTTGGGATACGCACAACGACTACCAAGGTTAGCCTGCTGCCGCACTCCAGGTCAAAACCGAGGGCGACGACACTGACTGCATCAGCGGTGCGGTCGCCGGACCTCGCCTTTGGCCAACGCAGGTGCACCCTCTTCGATAACTGCAGAACTACACATGCAGGCTGTGACTTTCTCAACGCGTGGCACGGCTACATGGTCAAACGCAGATTTTCCGCAGGAGAAAGTCCGAAGAGCGAAGCTTTCCTCAGGTTCAGTTCTTTTTGGGTCTCCGACACGCGTTCAGCGGTTAGGTTTCTGCTCAGAGCTGGCATGGGGCCAGCCCCTCGGACCTTCCGTCCACGGTTCGTCCACGGTTCGTCCACCCACACTCAAGGAGCTCATCATGATCGCACTGTACGCAACCCTCTCGACCGTCCTCCACACCGCCAAGGCCCGCCTCGCCAACGAGGAGAAGGGCGCAACCATGGTCGAGTACGGCCTGATGGTCGCCCTCATCGCGGTCGTCGTCGCCGTCGCCGTCACATTCCTCGGCCCGGCAATTGCCGGTCTGTTCGACGGTGTGACGACGCAGCTTGGAGGCGAGATCGCCTAGCACTCGGCCGTTTGTAGTGGCTCCGGCAGCGCGAGTTGCCGGAGCCACTCTCATTCCACACTCCAGATTCACACTCCAGCGACGCCGGAAGGGATTGCATGATGAAGAGGACTGATCGCGAACGCGGAGCAGTGGCCCTGGAAATGGCCTTGGTCCTGCCCGTGCTTCTACTCATCCTCGTCGGGATCCTCGAGTTCGGTCGGGTCATGAATGTCCAGGTATCACTCACCCAGGCAGCCCGCGAGGGCGCACGGCACGCCGCTATCCACTACGACGACGGCACCCTGAACCTCCCAGGGGCTGCCCTTGCGGCCGCTCCGGCGCTCGATGGTCTGCCCGTCACCGTCGACGATGATGCTGATGCATGCGGTCCCGGTCTATGGGTAGAGGTCACCACGAGCGTCTCCCTTCCATCGATGACCGGCTTCCTGGATGCCGGCCTGTTCCCGCTGGACCTTGAGGGCATTGCGGTGATGCAATGCGGCGGCTAGGACGGCCGGCTCCCGAGCGGACCAAGAACGAACACGGAGCCGTGTCCATCATGGTGGCCCTGATGATGGTGGTCCTTCTCGGCATGGCCGCACTCGCCGTCGACGTCGGCGCCATGTACGTCGAAAAGGCACAGCTGCAAAATGGCGCGGACGCAGCCGCCTTAGCCATCGCCCAGGATTGTTCCGGCGGGAATTGCGGAGTTGTCGCCGATGTCGGTCAGTTTGCTGCAGATAGCAACGCAGGGGACGAAACAAGTGGCGTAATGTCGATCACGTTTCCGGCTGCCGGTAGAGTGCGCGTGCAAACAAACGCCCGCGAGGCCGTAACCGGCGCCAACCACTTCTCCCTTTCTTTCGCTCGTGTGCTTGGATTCGAAAGCACCGAAATCACTGCCGCCGCAACCGCCAGCTGGGGAGCACCGACCGGTGGCAGCACGCTGCCCTGGACGCTCAGCGAGTGTGTTTTCCGTCAGTCCCTATCAGCGCCACAGCTTGCGCAGCTCAATTCCACGGGGAACTTCGTTGGTGATCCCCGTGGAACGCCGCGCATCCTTCTTCGCTATGACCAAGATGCAAGCTCCCCGGGCTACCCGGGCTGTGGTGTTCACGACGGCTACGCAAAAGGCGGCTTCGGCTGGCTGGACGGCAGTGACTGCGCCGCCACTGTAGTTGCTCCTGGGACTGTCGGCGCTGATACGGGCAACAACTTTCCCTCCGACTGCGTAGACGAACTCCCGAACCTCACCTCTCAGCCCATCATGATCCCCCTGTTCAGTTCCTCAGCGCTTACGGGGACCCGTGCCACATACACGCTGGTCGGGTTCGCCGCCTTCCAGGTGACCGGCTACAAATTCGCCGGCGGAAATACTCACACCCTCAAAGACCCTCTCGCGCCCAACTGCACCGGAAATTGCCGGGGGATCCAGGGATTCTTCACACGCTTCGTGTCACTTGATGAAGGCCTCACAATTTCTCCCACCGCGACAAATTACGGCGCCTCCGTCGTCGGACTCTCGAACTAGGAATTACCTTGACCTTGATCATCACCCCCACTAATCACCGCAGGAGCTATCACTCGTGAAGACGCGACTCATCGGAGGTCTGGTGGCCCTCGTCCTAGCCGTCATCGGCACAGCCCTGCTGGTTCTCTACGTGGGCGCTGCGGACAGCCGCGCCCAGGAGGGACTCGCTCCCACCCAGGTCCTGGTGGTCAGCGAGCGCGTTCCGGCTGGCACGTCCACGGAAGACCTCCCGACCTTCCTCACCACGCAGTCGCTGGTCAAGTCCGCTGTGGCCCCCCGCGCGCTGACCACCCTTGATGGACAGGAAAACAAGATCACCGCCGTCGACCTCCTGCCGGGTGAGCAACTTCTAACAGAGCGACTCGTTGCGCCCGAAGATTTCGCACCAGGCACGGTACCCGTGCCTGACGGCCTCGAGGAGGTGACAATTCTGCTGGCGCCCGAACGCATGCTTGGCGGACGGATCACGGCTGGTGACGATGTCGGTGTTTACATCTCTGGCGAACTCACCGAGGAGGCTCCCGACTTCGAGCGGCTACCGGACGAGATCAAGGGCTTCAAGCAGCACACCAACCTAAGTCTGCAGAATGTCCTCGTTACCGCCGTCCAGCAGGCGGCCCCCCAAACCGAGGATTCGGCCGATGCGGAGGGGATCGCAATGCCGAGTGGTTCCGCTTTCGTCACCCTCGCATTGAATGACTTCGACTCAGGCCGGGTCATCTTCGGCGCAGAATTCGGCAGCATCTGGTTCACGAAGGAATCCGACTCGTCCGAAGAAGCCGATCCTCCTGTCATCACAATTCCAGAGGTCCTCAAATGAGCAGATTCGTCATCATCACTGCAGTGCGGGACTTCGAAAGCCGTGTCCGTCACGCAATTGCGGGCGTCCTGCCCGGCGGTCTGCAGACACTCCCCCCCGAAGCCGTACTCCTCGCTCCCGAGGCCCTCCTGCAGCAAGTCGCAGGAGGGCAGCCGGACGTCCTGATCTTCGGACCAGGCGTGCGGCCGGAAGATGGAGTGGCCCTCGCGGCGATCTTCGACATCCAGTACCCGGAGATCAGCCTGGTCCTCGCCGCCCCACCGACGCCAGAGCTCATGCTGAGCGCCATGCGCGCCGGTATCCGCGACGTTATCAGCGCCGAGATCGACCTCGCTGAGTTGCAGGCCCTCCTGCAGCGTGCCTGCGCCGCCTCTGAACGCCGGCGACGGAACAACGGCCAGCAGATTCCCTCGGATCAGGCGCGAGGGCGCGTCATCGCTGTCATGTCCCCCAAGGGGGGCGTCGGCAAGACGACCGTCGCTACGAACCTCGCGATCGGTCTCGGGAAGATCGACCCGATGAGCGTGGTGATTCTCGATCTCGATCTCCAGTTCGGAGACGTCGCCACCGGTTTGACGCTCGAACCCGCGCACAGCATCACGGAGGCCGTGCATGGCGCCGCCGCCCAGGACTCGATGGTCCTCAAGGCCTTCCTGACCGTCCACCCTGCAGGAATCTACGCCCTCTGCGCCCCCCGTTCCCCCGCTGAATCCGACTACATCACCGCCGAGCACGTCACGCGGCTCATCAACCAGCTCGCCACCGAGTTCCGGTACGTCATCGTGGACACTGCTCCCGGACTCGGCGAGCACTGCCTTGCAACGCTCGAACTCGCCACCGACGGGGTGTGGATCTGCGGGATGGACGTACCTAGCGTGCGTGGCCTCCACAAGTGCTTCAGCGTCCTCAGTGAACTGAAGCTCCTACCACCGAACAGGCACACGGTGCTCAACTTCGCCGACCGCAAGGCAGGCCTGAGCGTGGCCGATGTCGAAGCCACCCTCGGCGTCCCCGTAGACGTCGTCGTCCCCCGCTCGAGGAGCCTGCCCTTCTCGACCAACCGGGGAATCCCCGTCCTGCAGGGCACCACCAAGGACCCCGCCTACCGTGGCCTGCAAAAACTCGTCGATCGCTTCAACCCCTCCTTGGTCGCTGAAGCCCAGCGGAAGGTCCACAGGCGGGCGATGATCGCGTGAAGCTCTCGGAACGCATGAACCAGCTGGCCCCGGCCGCCCCCGGCCCACCTCCGGTCGCCGCCTCTCCCGTTGTCGAGCCCGATCCGTCGCGGCCCTTCGCTCCAGTCGTACCGACGGCCGTCACGGTCCCGACGCCTTCGTCCCCGGTGGCCATCCCGGTCCCCGGACCGGCGCCGTCGACCCTATCGGCACGTGTCGCCGGGCCCAAAGCAGCACTGCCTGGTCGTCGCCCGCAGGCTCCCGGTCCCGCCATCGATGCGCTCGGAGGGCTCAAGCAGCGCGCTGCGGCAGCGCTCTTCGACCGCGTGGGAAGCCGCTTCAGCGACTCCTCCGTATCGGATGACGAGCTCCGGAAGATCGCGAAGGAAGAACTCTCAGCTGTCATCGACGAGGAGCAGGTTCCGTTGTCCCCCGAGGAACGGCGTCGCCTCATCCTGGAGATCGCGGACGAGGTCATGGGCTATGGTCCGCTGCAGCGCCTGCTCGAGGACCCCTCGATTACCGAAATCATGGTCAACAGCTCCGAGCAGATCTACGTGGAGCGCAAGGGACGGCTCACCCTGACCAATCTGCGCTTCAGCTCGGACGACCATCTCCGACAGGTCATCGAGCGGATCGTCTCGAAGGTGGGGCGTCGCATCGATGAATCGTCTCCTCTCGTCGACGCACGGCTGGAGGACGGCTCGCGCGTCAACGCCATCATTCCGCCCCTCGCTGTGAACGGACCCTCGCTGACCATCCGAAAGTTCGCCCAGGTCCCCATCACGGTCAACGATCTCCTGAAATGGAACTCTCTGACCCCGGAGATGGCGGAACTCCTCGACGCGTGTGTCAAAGCCAGGCTCAACATCATCGTCTCCGGCGGAACAGGTACGGGCAAGACCACCATGCTCAACGTCGTGTCCGGCTTCATCCCCGACGACGATCGAATCGTCACCATCGAGGACGCCGTCGAACTCCAGCTACAGCAGGCCCACGTGGTGCGGCTGGAGAGCCGGCCGGCCAACATCGAGGGCAAGGGTGCCGTCGGGATTCGCGAACTGCTGAAGAATTCCCTCCGTATGAGGCCTGACAGGATCATCGTCGGCGAGTGCCGCGGCGGCGAGGCCCTCGACATGCTGCAGGCAATGAACACGGGCCATGACGGCTCGCTTTCGACCGTCCATGCCAACTCCCCGCGGGATGCCATCGCCCGTCTGGAGACGCTCGTCCTGATGGCGGGGATGGATCTTCCCCTTCGAGCCATTCGCGAGCAGATCGCCTCCGCGGTGGACCTCATCATCCAGCTGACGCGCATGCGCGACGGAAGCCGGCGCGTCACGCACGTGACGGAGGTCCAGGGCATGGAAGGCGAAATCGTGACACTGCAGGACGCCTTCCTCTTCGACTATTCGGCAGGGATGGACGCGCAGGGACGCTTCCTCGGCCGCCCGATGGCCACTGGCATCCGCCCCCGATTCCTCGACCGCTTCGATGAACTGGGCATCCATGTCTCACCCGGTGTCTTCGCCACGCCACAGCAGCCGATGGCGCGGCGATGATGCTCTCGCCCGTGGTCCTGGGATTCGGGATGCTCCTGTGCTTCGTCTCGCTGTTGCTGCTGTTCGTCGTAGTCCTGAAACCCCGTGCAGGAGCGATCCCGCTGAGCCGCAGGCGCCCCGATGTGCCGCAAGAGTTATCCGTCTTCAGCCGGGTCAGCTCGTCAACAGTGGGAGCCGTCGACGACGCCCTAGGCAAGTCCGGGGGACTCTACGGGAAGGACCTCCTGTACGACGCGGGCGTAAAGACGAAGCCCGCCGACTTCACGGTCTTCGTCCTGTCGATGTCCCTAGTCGCTGGTCTACTCACCGGTCTTCTCGCCCATGTGGTGCTCGGCCTCCTCGTCGTGGGCGTCGGACCGCTGGTCGCCCGCGTGGTGCTCTCCATGAAGAGGGACAAACGCAGGGCAAATTTCGACGCACAGCTTCCCGACACCATCCAAACGCTCATCGGTGGGCTCCGTGCCGGACACAGCGTCATGCGTTCCATTGATGCGGTAGCGGCCGACGCTGACGCACCCGCGTCGGAGGAACTCGCGCGGATTGTCAACGAGACACGCATCGGCAAGGATTCACATCTTGCCATCGAAGAAGCTGCTGCCCGCATGGACAGTGAGGACTTCCGCTGGATCGCCCAGGCCATTCAAATCCATCGCGAGGTGGGCGGCGATCTTGCGGAGGTCCTCGAGCACGTCCTGGAGACCATCCGTGAGCGGAGCGAGATCAAGGGCCAGGTTCGGGCACTCAGCGCCGAAGGAAAGATGTCTGCTTACATCCTGATGGCAGTACCAGTTTGTATCGCCATCATGTTCGCTTTCCTCAATCCGCCCTACATGCTGGTCCTGATCGAGAACCTCTTGGGCATTTTGATGATTGTTGCCGCTGCGGTCATGTACGCCATCGGTGGGTTCTGGATGAGCCGCATCATCAAGATCAAGTTCTAGGAACCGTCACATGTCACTTCTCGTCTGGGGCGCTGCTGCAAGTATCGTCTTTCCCCTGGCCTACCTTGCGTGGGCCCTCTCCACGTCAGACCGCAAGGCGGTCGCTGCAATACATGCCAATCTGGCAAGCGGGATCGAAGGGCGCAACGACCAGTCTGCGGTTGCCACATCCGGTTTGTTCGCGGTTGCCCGCAGGCTGACTCCTGATGCGTATGTCGCCAAAATAGATGGATGGCTCGCGCTCGCGGGTAGGCCTGCCTCCATGCCGCTCGAGAAGCTCATCGTGGCGAAACCGGCACTGGCTCTGATCGGGGCAGTCTTGGGGTTCCTGCTCTTCAGCAAGAACCCCGGGGTGGGTTTTGTGACCCTCGGACTCTTCATCACTCTCCTGTTCTACTTCGTGCCGGACCTGCTGGTCTACAACACGGGCATCAAGCGCCAGGAGACCATCCAGATCGAGCTGCCGGATACTCTCGACCAGATGCTCATTTCCGTGGAAGCGGGTCTGGGCTTCGAGGCGGCCATGGCGCGTGCAGCAGCGAATGGCAGGGGACCCATGGCGCAGGAGCTCAGCCGGACCCTGCAGGACCTCCAGGTGGGGCGCCCTCGCCGGGAGGCATATCAGGCCCTTGCTCAACGGTCCTCCGTGCAGGAACTCAAGAGCTTCGTCAGCGCTATCGTGCAGGCGGACAAGTACGGCATTGGCATTGCGAAAGTGCTGCGCGCCCAAGCGAAACAATCACGAACGAAGCGGCGACAGCGGGCCGAGGAGAAGGCCATGAAACTTCCGGTCAAGGTGCTGTTCCCCCTGATGCTCTTCATTTTCCCGGTGATGTTCATCGTGATACTCGGACCCGCGGTCATCAACATCATGGACTCGTTAGGCGGAATGTGAGAGATCTGCAGCAGGCGGTTGGCGGTGGACCACGGAACATTGAAGCAATCGCGCAGTTATCCGTCAGCATCAGCCGCTTCTCGGCAAACCGTCAGACCACGGAAGTAGCCTGACAGGATGCTCCTAGACTGTGCCCCTGAGGTCCTGCCGCTCGTGGACCTCACTGTCCTCTCCAGCCTCGAGCAGCAGCTCAACGACCCCGGACCGGCTAAAGCCTTCGCCCGCGACTACGTCCTCGGCTTCGAGGACCGGTACCTCCGCCTCACCAGCTCCATCGGCAACGCGGACCTGCCCGCAGCCCTCGACGTCGCCCTCAGCCTCCGCAGCTCATCAACCATGGTCGGCGCCACGCGCCTGTCTGCGCTGGCTGCGAGCTTCGAATCGGCTGTCCTCACCGCCGACCTGGACGCCGCGCGCAGGGTACTTCCCGAGATCGAGCGCTGCGGACTCGACACCATCCGCGAGCTCGAGAGCCAGTACCTGGTACGGGTCTGACCGGCGACCTCTCAGCGCATCGGTGTCAGCCGGTAACCCACACCGCGGACGGTCTGCAGCCAGCGCGGGTTCTTGGGGTCTTCCTTCAGCTTCCGGCGCAGGTTGCCGATGTGCACCTCGATCGCACGCTCGTCCGAGTCGCTGATGTAGGTGTCCTCGCCGTAGTAGTCGCCGCGGACAACGCGCACCAGATCAGCCTTGGTCCTCACCGATCCGTTGCTCTTGAGCATCTCGTTCAGCAGGTCGAACTCGCTCCGCGTCAGCGGCAGGTCGCGTCCGTCGACGGCCGCAGTACGGGCAGCGGCATTGAGGACCAGCCCGTTGTGCTCGAGGATCGAGTCTGCCGGAGGAGCGGTAGCAGCGGCCGGCGACGGCGGGGCGGTCGGTTGGGCAGCGAAGGGGAGCGCAGCGGCCGGCGCGGCAGCAGCCAGAGGTTCGGGGGCAACCCGGGGCCGCCGCAGCATGGCGGCGATTCGCGCCCTGAGCTCCCGCGGTCGGAATGGCTTGGTGATGTAGTCATCCGCTCCGGACTGGAGGGCCGTCAGCGTGTCCAGCTCATCCCCCCGCGAGGTCAGCATCACGACATAGCAGTTACTGGAACCACGGATGCGCCGCAGCACCTCGTATCCGTCGATGTCCGGGAGCCCGACGTCGATCGTGACCACGGTGGCGTCGTGTGTGCGGACCAGTTCGACGCCTTCCCTCCCACTCGGGGCCACGTGGACCTCGAATCCCGATTGCCTCAGGACGGCAGCCACCAGGTTCCGAACATCGGTGTCGTCCTCGATGACGACCGCCACCCCTGGATCGCTCACTCTGTCCCCTCCCAGCATCCGCTGAAGCACGTTCGACTCGTCATGGATCCCATTCTGCCTGCCGTTGTTCCCCTTTTCTGCCGGGTACCAGTGCAAAACGCGGGTTGGGCCACATAATGGTACTCAGTACGTAGGTCTCAGCGTCGGGAAGTTGTCGGTATGCAGGGTTTCACCTCTCCTTGGATAGTGCGTGCCTAGGGATGGCAGCGCGGTGTGGCTGCGGCTCGCGGCATCGCGATTCGCCCTCAACCGCTCCGTGGTGCTCTGCCAGATCCCCCTCACCCTGATCGTGGTCGTCCTCGGGGTCACGGCACCGCTGCTCAGGCCGGGCCTGATCTCTGATCCGACGTTCGAGCTCGGTTTCTCGATGATCCTCGTCCTGCTGGCTCTGTGCGTCCTGGTCCCCTGGCGCGAACTGCCCCGTGGAAGCCTGCTGGTCGTACCCATCCTCGACTTCGTTGCCATCGCCCTCGTAAGGGCCGGTGCCGCCGAGACCCAGCCCGCCCTCGGCGTCCTCGTGATCTTTCCCGTGCTCTGGCTCATGCTGTCATCGCTCCCCACCTGGGCCGCCCTGGGGTCGGCCGTCATCGGATCGCTGCTCGTCACCGCATGGCCTTTGCTCGGGAGCTTCGATCCGAGTGCCCTGAGGTCCTACGTGGGAGTCCTCCTGCTACCGGTCGTGATGCTCTGCATAGGGATCACGGTCCGGGTGATGAGCGCCAGCACGCGCGTGCGCGAGCTCGACATCGAGCGCAAGGACCGCGAACTCAACGACCTCCTGCAGGCCGCGATCGACCGCGAACGCGTGCTGACCGCGATCCTCAACACGGTCGACGTCGGACTCACCGCGGTGGACGCGCACGGCAACACGACGCTCACCAATCGCCAGCAGGAACTGTTCAACCGGTTGGCCGTAGGGAACGACGACGTCGACGACGGGCATGGCAGTCTGATGTTCGGGCCCGATCGTGTGACCCCGCTGCCCATAGACCGACAGCCGATCCATCGTGCGCTGACGGGCGAGACCTTTGCAGACCAGCTCATCTGGGTGGGTGAGAACGAGGCGCAACGTGCGCTCTCGACAGCAGCGCGGCCCATCAAGGATGCAGACGGCGGTATTGCCGGCGCGCTGATCGCCTGTAGTGACGTGACGGAACTGGTCGAGGCAGTCTCCGCTAAGGACGTCTTCATCTCGAATATCTCCCACGAGTTCCATGCGCCTCTCACCTCCGTGCTCGGGTACCTCGAGTTGATCCTGGAGGACGAGCACCCGCTTCCCGGCCACCTCAAGGGATACGTCGACGTCGCGGAGCGCAACGCGGAGCGGGTTCTCCATCTCGTCGCCGACCTGCTCTCCACCGCGGGCGACCAGGTCCGGGTCCATCCGCGGCCTGTGGACCTGGCAGCCCTGATCGAGATGAGCGTGCGGTCCAACGGGCTACGTGCCCAGAAGAACAGCGTCAAATTGAAGACCGAGGCCCAGAACCCCCTGTGGACCCTCATCGATCCGCTGCGGATCTCCCAGGTCCTCGACAACCTGCTCTCCAACGCCATCAAGTACTCCCCCGGCGGAGGCGTGGTAAGCGTCCGGGCCGAGGAGACGGAGTCCGCGATCAACCTCCACGTCGAGGACAGGGGCATGGGGATGACCGAACATGAGGCCCGGCAGGTGTTCTCACGCTTCTACCGGACTCCCGCGGCGCGACGGGCCGACATTGACGGTGCCGGATTGGGCCTGGCCATCACGAAGTCCATCGTCGAGAGCCACGGTGGCTCCATCCACTGCATCAGCGCGCCGGGCAAGGGCAGCCGCTTCACGGTCACGCTACCCGTCAACGGTGAAGTGAGCCGGTTGCCGCAGGATTCGATGGAGGAGTCCGTCTAGGTGATCGCTGCCCTGGCCACCGCCGTCGTCGCAGCTGCATTGGGGTACGCACTGTTTCCCCTTGCCGGCAGGGACCCGCGCACCGAGCTCCCTCCATCCCTCCGGCTGCCCCTGGCCCTGCTGGCGGGAGTCCTGGCCGGCGTGGGCGGCGCGATGGTCGGACCGTCCTGGAGCCTCCCGCTCGTGGCGGTCCTCGCGTCCTTCGGCGTCCTGCTGGGCGCGATCGACCTCCGGTCGAAGCTGCTGCCCAATGCGGTCCTGCTCCGGTTCACGGCCGCGACGGTCCCTCTGCTGCTCGTTGCGAGTGCTGGAACAGGGTACTGGGCCGGCCTCCTGGGCGCGCTGGCGGGCGGTGCCGCTCTGTTCGCCGTCTACCTGCTCCTCGCGCTCATCTCCCCCGCCGGGATGGGGATGGGCGACGTGAAGCTCGCCGCCGTCCTCGGTCTCTTCGCCGGCTGGGCAGGCGCGGCAGCCTGGATGGGCACACTCCTCGGAGGATTCCTCCTCGGAGGCCTGGCCGGGGTCGTGGTGCTGCTCCTGCGCCGGGGGTCGCGCAGCTCCACCTTCCCGTTTGGTCCAGGGATGCTGCTCGCCGCACTCGGGAGCTTCGTGGTGCTGGGCTGATTCGCCGTCGGAGAGTCCTGGTGCCTACGAAGGCGCGCTCCAAGAAGGAAGTGCAGGATCGGCTCGCGCCTAGTCGTCCTCCTCCGGGCCCGGTAGCACCGACAGGTGCCCGGCGTTGCGGCGGGCCCGCGTCAGCGCGGCGCGGGCACCAAGCTCCTTGTTCCCGGGATAGGCGATCTCCTCGAGGACGAGGGGGTGGGGAGCCGCCAGCACGGAGCGGGCGTCCTTGATGCGGGCGGCGAGCCTCTCGGCAAGCCAGATCGGCGGCATTTCCCCGGAGCCGACCCGCAGTGTCGATCCGATGAGCGCGCGCACCATGTTGTGGCAGAAGGCGTCCGCCTGCACCGTCGCGGTGATGGCGCCGTCGTGCCCGCGGACGAACTCATAGCGCTGCAGCTCGCGGATCGTCGTGGCCCCCTCGCGGGGCTTGCAGAACGCCGCGAAGTCCTGCATCCCGAGGAGGTGAGCGGCCCCCTCGTTGAGCAGTGCCAGGTCCAGCGGCGCCGGGTACCAGAGCGTGGTGTGCCGGCGGAGGGGGTCCTGCCCCGTCGCGGAGTCCGCGATGGCGTAGCTGTACCGACGCCAGAGCGCCGAGAAGCGGGCATCGAACCCGTCGGGCGCGCGCATGGCGGACCGGACGACGACGGCGGGCACGGCATTCCTGACGGGACGGCCCCTGCCCGAGACGCCGTCGGTCAGTTCGCGGTTGATCGTGCCGGTCAGGCGACGCCGGAAGGCATCGGCGGGGTCCACGTCACGGCCCCTGCCCATGCCCGCCCACTCCGCGGCGGTGAGATCTATATGCGCGACCTGCCCGCGGGCATGGACACCGGCGTCGGTCCTTCCGCCCACGGTCAGGCGTACCTGCCGCCTCAGGAGCATGAAGAGGGCGGCCTCGACGACGCCCTGGATAGTCGTGAGGCCGGGCTGGAGTGCCCAGCCGGAGAAGGGTGCCCCGTCGTAGGCGATGTCCAGCCGGACACGCAAAAGCCCGCCGTCCCGGTGGGGGACGGCGGGCTTTTGCATGGTCATGGAGTGCGTCGGGGAGGAAGAATTACTTCTTCTCGTCCTCGGTGGTGCCCTCGACGACGACGACCTCGTCAGCGGTGCCTGCTTCAGCGTCGACCGTGGTGTCCTCGGCAGCTACCTCTTCGGCAGATGCTGCGGACTCAGCCGACTCAGCCGAGTCAACCGAATCGACGGAGTCTGCGGATTCGGGCGAGTCGACGGACCCGGCGACGGGTGCTGCTGCAGGGGCGGGAACCTTGGCCTGCTCGGCCTCGGCGACGACGGACTGCTTGGCCGACATGGGCTCCAGCACCAGTTCGATGACAGCCATGGGAGCGTTGTCGCCCTTACGGTTGCCGATCTTCGTGATGCGGGTGTAGCCACCCTCGCGGTTGGCGACGGCGGGAGCGATGTCCGTGAACAGTTCGTGGACGATGCTCTTGCTGCTGATGACACCGAGGACGCGGCGACGCGACGCAAGGTCACCCTTCTTCGCGAACGTGATGAGACGCTCGGCGTAAGGGCGGAGGCGCTTGGCCTTGGTCACCGTGGTGGTGATGCGCTTGTGCTCGAACAGTGAGGCGGCCAGGTTGGCGAGCATCAGGCGCTCGTGCGCCGGACCGCCTCCGAGGCGTGGGCCCTTAGTGGGTGTGGGCATGGTGATTTCTCCTCATTAGGTGTCCGTCCCGCCGCTTCGGGAGCGACGGGCGGACAGATAGCGTTTTAGAGCTCTTCGTCGCCGTAGGCGGCGTCGTCCTCTTCGATGGCAGCAGCGCGGGCGGCAAGGTCGAACCCTGGAGGGGAATCCTTCAGGGAGAGACCGAGCTCGACGAGCTTCGCCTTGACCTCGTCGATGGACTTGGCACCGAAGTTACGGATGTCCATGAGGTCGGCCTCGGAGCGTGCAACAAGTTCACCCACGGAGTGGATGCCCTCGCGCTTGAGGCAGTTGTACGAGCGGACCGTCAATTCGAGGTCCTCGATCGGCAGCGCCATGTCAGCAGCAAGCGCTGCGTCCGTCGGCGAGGGACCGATCTCGATGCCTTCGGCAGCAGTGTTCAGCTCGCGTGCAAGGCCGAACAACTCGACCAGGGTGGTGCCGGCGGAAGCGACGGCGTCGCGCGGGGCGATGGCGTCCTTCGTCTCGACGTCGACGATCAGCTTGTCGAAGTCGGTGCGCTGCTCCACACGGGTGGCTTCCACGCGGAAGGTCACCTTGAGGACCGGCGAGTAGATCGAGTCGATCGGGATGCGACCGATCTCGGAGTCGCCCGACTTGTTCTGCGAGGCCGAGACATAGCCACGCCCACGCTCGATGGTCAGTTCGAGCTCGAACTTGCCCTTCGAGTTGAGGGACGCGATGTGCAGGTCCGGGTTGTGGAACTCGACGCCTGCGGGAGGCGCGATGTCCGCAGCAGTGACGACGCCGGGGCCCTGCTTGCGCAGGTAGGCGACGACGGGCTCGTCGTGCTCCGAGGAGACGGCGAGGTTCTTGATGTTCAGGATGATCTCGGTGACATCCTCCTTGACCCCGGGAACCGTGGTGAATTCGTGCAGCACTCCGTCGATGCGGATGCTGGTGACGGCCGCACCGGGGATCGAGGACAGGAGCGTGCGGCGGAGCGAGTTGCCGAGGGTGTAGCCGAAACCGGGCTCGAGGGGCTCGATGACGAACCGCGAACGGTTGTCGGCGACTACTTCTTCAGTCAGGGTGGGGCGCTGTGCAATAAGCACGTACATTTCCTTTCAGGAAGCATCCGCTATATGACGCTTCTCAATGGGCGGGACTGCTGGCCAGCCGGCTCAATAGCTACTGGAAACGGCACCGAACCGCCCTGCGGGAAGGTTATTCCTGCAAGGCGGCGCGGTGACCGAGGACCTTATTAGACGCGGCGGCGCTTGGGTGGGCGGCAACCGTTGTGGGCACTCGGGGTGACGTCCGAGATCGAACCGACCTCGAGGCCCGTGGCCTGCAGTGAGCGGATAGCGGTTTCGCGACCTGATCCCGGACCCTTGACGAAGACGTCGACCTTGCGGACGCCGTGCTCCTGGGCGCGCTTCGCAGCGGCTTCTGCAGCCATCTGCGCAGCGAACGGGGTGGACTTGCGTGAGCCCTTGAAACCGACTTCACCGGCGGAGGCCCAGGAGATGACTGCTCCACTGGGGTCCGTGATGGACACGATGGTGTTGTTGAAGGTGCTCTTGATGTGCGCCTGGCCGAGCGCGATGTTCTTCTTGTCCTTGCGACGCGGCTTACGCACCGCTCCACGAGTCTTGGGGGGCATTACTTCTCCTACGAAGGTATTGGGTAAAGCATTGATCGGCTGATCGGTATTGCCGGAAGTCCTTGGTAAAGGGCCCCTGATGGCGAGGGTCCCCTGGCCGGGCGAGCTCTGCGAGCCCGGTTAGGGAGCCATTAGGGAACTAGCGTCCGACCTTCTTCTTGCCTGCGACCGTACGCTTCGGACCCTTGCGGGTACGCGCGTTGGTCTTCGTACGCTGTCCACGTACGGGAAGGCCGCGGCGGTGCCGAATGCCTTCGTAGCTGCCGATCTCGACCTTGCGGCGGATGTCGGCTGCAACTTCGCGACGGAGGTCGCCCTCGACCTTGAAGTTGCCCTCGATGTAGTCGCGAAGCTGAACCAGCTCCACGTCGGAGAGGTCTTTGACGCGCGTGTTCGGGGAGATCCCCGTATCGACGATCGTCTTCTCTGCACGGGTCTTGCCCACGCCGTAGATATAGGTAAGCGCGATGACTACCCGCTTTTCGCGGGGGATGTCTACGCCAGCGAGACGTGCCATGGTGGCGGTGCTCCTTTGGTGTTACCGGAGGTATGAAGCAGAACATGCCCGGAACCGAAGTTCCGGTCCCCGGCCTCCGAGCCGGGGGTGTACATCCCGTTGCGGGACGCTGTTCTGCCGTTGAATGTACTGCTACGCGTGGGTAGAACCTCGGGCGAGGTTCTTAGCCCTGACGCTGCTTGTGGCGCGGGTTCTCGCAGATGACGAGAACGTTGCCTTTGCGGCGAACCACCTGGCACTTCTCGCAGATCCGCTTCACGCTCGGGTTGACCTTCATGGTTTTCCTTCGAGTTGATTCTTATTTGTAGCGGTAGACAATACGGCCCCGGGTGAGGTCGTACGGGCTGAGTTCCACTACGACCCGGTCCTCAGGAAGGATTCGAATGTAGTGCTGGCGCATCTTTCCCGAGATGTGGGCGAGAACAATGTGACCGTTGGCCAACTCAACGCGGAACATCGCGTTGGGCAGTGCCTCGTTCACAGTGCCCTCAATCTCAATGACACCGTCTTTCTTGGCCATATCCTCCGCTAACGTCTATGCCCGCTACTTGCGTAGCGGACGGGTTTAGGGTTTTGATTGTCGGACCCGCAGGGAGCCGGAGCTCATCTCGCGGGAAGGTCTCCGGGGCCCAATTGGGCACGGAAAGCAGAGACAACCAACAGACGACTCTACGCTACTGCCCGCTGATAGTTAAATCAGGGGGTTTCGTCCAGGGGCACCGGCGTGACGCCGAGGGGCCCGAGGCGCGACGCTCCCCCATCGGGCGCCGACAGCACCCAGATACCGCCGTCGTGGACTGCCACGCTGTGCTCCCACTGGGATGCACGCTTGCCATCCACCGTGACGACGGTCCAGTCGTCGTCGAGCACGGCCGTCTCGAGTCCGCCCTGGACGAGCATGGGTTCGATGGCGAGGCACAGGCCGGCGCGGACCTTCGGCCCGCGGTTGGAACTGCGGTAGTTGAGGACGTCTGGCGCCTGGTGCATCTGGGTGCCGATGCCGTGGCCGACGTAGTCCTCGAGGATCCCGAGCGCCGGTCCCGGCACGGACGAGACGTAGTCGTCGATGGCAGCACCGATGTCTCCGACGAACCGCGCGGATGCCAGCGCCGCGATCCCCCGCCACAGCGCCTCTTCCGTGACCTCCGACAGTCGGACGTCCTCGGGCCTCGGCGTTCCCACGATGGCGGTACGTGCCGAGTCGGAGTGCCAGCCTCGGACGACGGCGCCGCCGTCGATGGAGATGATGTCGCCGTCCTGCAGCGCATAGTCGCCCGGGATGCCGTGCACGACCTCATGGTTCACCGACGTGCAGATACTGGCGGGGAACCCGTGGTAGCCGAGGAAATTCGACGTCGCCCCCTCCTCGCGGAGGACGCCCTCGAACACCTCGTTCAGTTGAGCGGTGGTGACGCCCACCTGGGCGGCAGCCACCGCGTGGTCGAGCGCCCGGGACAGGACGAGACCGGCATCCCGCATGACGAGCATCTGACTGGTCGTCTTGTATTCGACCTTCGGCTGGCGGAACATGCTGATCCTAGCTCGCGACCTTGAGGGCAGCCATGACGCGCTCGGTGACCGCGTCGATTGAACCGATGCCGTCGACCTTCGTGACGATCCCGCGCTCGTCGTAGCGCGACACCACAGCTTCGGTCTGGTCGTGGTACAGACCGAGACGGTGCCGGATGACCTGCTCGTTGTCATCGGATCGGCCGTCGAGCTTGGCGCGGCCGAGGAGTCGTTTCACGAGCTCCTCGTCGTCGGCCGTCAGCTGCAGGACGACATCGAGCTCGAGGTCGTTCTCGCGCAGGATGTCATCGAGCTCGGTTACCTGGGCTGCCGTGCGCGGGTAGCCGTCGAGGAGGAACCCTTCCTGCACGTCGTCAGCCGCGAGGCGATCGCGCACCATGAGGTTGGTGACGCTGTCCGGTACGAAGTCACCGGCGTCCATGTACTTCTTGGCCTCGACACCGAGCGGCGTCTCACGCTTCACGTTGTCGCGGAAGATGTCGCCGGTCGAGATGGCAACCACCTCGAGCCGCTCCGAAATGCGGGCAGCCTGGGTTCCCTTACCCGACCCGGGAGGACCGATGATCAGCATTCTCGTCAACGCAACAACCCTTCGTAGTGACGCTGCTGGAGCTGCGCGTCGATCTGCTTGACGGTCTCGAGACCCACACCCACCATGATGAGGATCGACGTGCCGCCGAACGGGAAGTTCTGGTTGGCACCGATGGCCACGAGCGCGATCAGCGGAATGAGGGCCACGAGACCGAGGTAGATGGCCCCCGGCAGGGTGATGCGGGAGAGCACGTACTGGAGGTACTCCGCCGTCGGACGCCCGGCACGGATGCCGGGGATGAATCCGCCGTACTTCTTCATGTTGTCCGACACCTCGTCCGGGTTGAACGTGATGGCGACGTAGAAGTAGGTGAAGAAGACGATGAGAAGGAAGTACATCGCCATGTAGAGCGGGTGGTCACCAGTGGTCAGGTACGTGGTGATCCAGTTGACCCAGCCCGCGGGCGGAGTCCCGTCCTGGGGGGTGTTGAACTGGGCGATCAGGCTCGGCAGGTACAGCATCGAGGACGCGAAGATCACAGGGATGACGCCGGCCATGTTGACCTTGATCGGGATGTACGTGCTGCTTCCACCGAGGGTCCTGCGACCGACCATCCGCTTGGCGTACTGCACCGGGATGCGGCGCTGCGACTGCTCGACGAAGATCACGAGGGCGACGACGACGACGCCCATCAGGAGGACGAATGCGAAGACCGTGGCTCCCTGGGTCCGGAAGATCTCACCCAGCGAGGTCGGGAAGCCTGCGGCGATGGCCGTGAAGATGAGCAGCGACATGCCGTTGCCCACGCCCCGCTCGGTGATGAGCTCGCCCATCCACATGATGAGGCCGGTACCCGCGGTCAGGGTGATGATCAGCAGGATGATCGTGATCAGCGAATCGTCCGGGATCAGCGGCACGGGGCAGTTGCCCAGCAGCGAACCGGAACGCGCGAGCGACACGAGGGTGGTCGCGTTCAGGAGCCCGAGCGCGATCGTCAGGTAGCGCGTGTACTGGGTCAGCTTCGACTGGCCCTGCGCGCCTTCCTGGTGCAGTTCCTGGAAACGGGGAATGACCACCCGGAGGAGCTGCGTGATGATGCTTGCCGTGATGTACGGCATGATCCCGAGAGCGAAGATCGACACCTGAAGAAGGGCACCGCCGCTGAAGAGGTTCACGAACTGGTACAGGCCGCCGTCGGTATTGCCCAGAGCAAGACACTGCTGGACGTTCCCGTAGTCGACGCCCGGTGCGGGGATGAAGGCCCCGAGACGGAAGATGGTGATGATTCCCAGCGTGAACAACAGCTTGCGCCGCAAGTCTGGCGTCCGGAATGCCCGGCCAATAGCGCTAAGCAAGCGTCCTCCTGAAGGTCTGGTGGTCCTATGGCGGACCGTACACAACAACCGAGTCTAACGGTTGGTCACCAGCGCGAGAGAACACGCCGATTCTGGGGGTGGCCAGAGCCGAAAAAAGACTCCTGGTGGGCTGATTCAGCCCTGCCCACCAGAAGTCTAGTTCCTAAGTGCCGTCGATCACAGCCGACCCGCTCCCCCGACGTCGCCGGGAGAGCGGGGAGGCCAGTGGACTACAGCTCTGTGACGGTGCCGCCGGCTGCCACGATCTTCTCTGCAGCGGATGCGGAGAAGGCGTCAGCGGAGACGTTTACGGCTACGGTGATCTCGCCCGTACCCAGCACCTTGACGGGCTGGTTCTTGCGGACCGCACCGTTGGCCACCAGGCTCTCCACCGAGACGTTGCCGCCATCGGGGTACAGCTCGGACAGCTTGTCCAGGTTCACGACCTGGAACTCGACCCGGAACGGGTTCTTGAAGCCGCGCAGCTTGGGAAGACGCATGTGCAGCGGCAACTGGCCGCCTGCAAATCCTGCCTTCACCTGGTAGCGGGCTGCGGTTCCCTTGGTTCCACGGCCTGCGGTCTTACCCTTCGAACCCTCACCACGGCCAACACGGGTCTTCGCCGTCTTGGCGCCCGGTGCGGGACGCAGGTGATGGACCTTGAGCATGTGAACGCGCTCTTCGTGTACTTCTGTCGCGGCCGGAGCCACGCTGTTGTTCTCTGCCATTAGATGGCCTCCTCAACCTTCAAGAGGTGCGGAACCGTGTTGATCATGCCGACGGTGACGGGATCAGCTTCACGGACCACGGTGTGGCCGATCCGCTTGAGGCCCAGGGACCGCAGCGTGTCGCGCTGGTTCTGCTTGCCGCCGATAGCGGACTTGATCTGGGTGATCGAGAGCTTCGCCGAGCTCACGAGCACACGCTTCGGAGTGATGGCGGTCATCACGCACCTGCCTTCTGAGCTGCGATCGCGCGCAGCATCTGGTGGGATGCGACCTGATCGAGCGGGAGGCCACGGCGAGCCGCGACTGCCTGGGGCTCCTCGAGGCGCTTCAGCGCATCAACGGTCGCGTGGACGATGTTGATGGCGTTCGCGGAACCGAGCGACTTCGACAGGACGTCATGGATACCGACGCACTCGAGTACCGCACGCACCGGACCACCGGCGATGACGCCGGTACCCGGGGAGGCGGGACGGAGAAGCACGACGCCGGCTGCTGCCTCGCCCTGCACCAGGTGCGGGACGGTGCCACCGATCCGCGGAACGCGGAACATCGTCTTCTTGGCTTCCTCGACGGCCTTCTGGATGGCGGAGGGAACTTCCTTCGCCTTGCCGTAGCCGACACCGACCATGCCGTTGCCGTCGCCTACCACCACGAGGGCGGTGAAGCTGAAGCGGCGGCCGCCCTTGACGACCTTGGCGACGCGGTTGATGTTGACGACGCGTTCGATGAACTTGTCCTTGTCGTCATTACGTCCACCGTCGCGACCGCCCTCGCGACCACCACGGCCGCCACGCTCGCCACCGCGGGCGTTGCCGCCGCGCTGCTCGCCACCGCGAGTGTTGCCGCGGCCACGGTTCGCGTCAGCCGACGCGGTGTCAGTTGCGCCTGCAGGCGGAGCTTCAGCTGCGGGCTGCTCTGTAGCCGTATTCAATGGGGCTTCCTTTGCCTTGTTTTCCTCGGTCACAGTGACAGCCCACCTTCACGTGCGCCGTCTGCGATTGCTGCAACACGACCGTGGTACTTGTTGCCACCCCGGTCGAAGACGACAGCCTCGATGCCGACGGCCTTGGCACGCTCTGCAACCAGTTCGCCGACGCGCTTGGCCTTGGCGGTCTTGTCACCGTCGAATGCACGGAGATCCGCTTCGAGAGTGGAGGCTGATGCGACGGTCACGCCCTTGGTGTCGTCGACGACCTGCACGAATACGTGGCGGGCCGAACGGTTGACGACCAGGCGGGGACGGACAGCCGTGCCCGAGACGCGCTTGCGTACCCGGAGGTGGCGGCGTCCACGCGAGGCGGACTTGCTCTTCGAGCTGCGCTTCTTGTTGATGCTCAGACCCATGGTTACTTACCAGCCTTTCCGACCTTGCGGCGGATGATCTCGCCTGCGTAGCGGATGCCCTTGCCCTTGTACGGGTCAGGCTTGCGCAGCTTGCGGATGGTTGCAGCGACCTCGCCGACCTGCTGCTTGTTGATGCCTGCGACCGAGAGCTTGGTGGGGCTGTCGACAGTCAGGGTGATGCCCTCGGGTGCCTTGACGGCGACCGGGTGGCTGTAACCCAGAGCGAATTCCAGGTCGCTGCCCTTGGCCTGGACACGGTAACCCGTGCCCACGATCTCAAGGTTCTTCTTGTAGCCCTCGGTGACTCCGACGATCATGTTGGAGATCAGCGTGCGGGTGAGGCCGTGGAGCGAACGCGATTCGCGCTCGTCGTTCGGCCGCGAGACGGTGAGGGTTCCCTCGGTGAGGGAGACCTCGATGGGGCTGGGAACCGTGTGGCTCAGTTCGCCCTTCGTGCCCTTGACGGAGACGGCGTTGCCGTCGACCTTGACCTCGACACCGGCGGGAACGGTGATGGGGAGACGTCCAATACGTGACATGTTGTTTTCCCTTTCCCGTTACCAGACGTAGGCGAGGACTTCCCCACCTACACCCTTCTTGGATGCCTGGCGGTCCGTGAGCAGACCGGAGGACGTGGACAGGATGGCGATACCGAGGCCGCCGAGCACGTGCGGCAGGTTCGTGGACTTTGCGTACACGCGGAGCCCCGGCTTGGAGATACGGCGGATGCCGGCGATGGAGCGCTGGCGATCCGGTCCGAACTTGAGGTCGATGGTCAGCTTCTTGCCGACCTCCGCTTCCTCTTCCTTCCAGCCGGCGATGTAGCCCTCGGCCTTGAGGATGTCCGCGACGCGGGCCTTCAGCTTGCTGTATGGCATTGACACGGAGTCGTGGTAAGCCGAGTTTGCATTGCGCAGACGCGTGAGCATGTCTGCGACAGGATCTGTCATTGTCATGTGGGCTCTTGCCCTTCCTCGAAACGGTTTCCGGATTCCGGACGGCACATGGCGTGCCGGCTGGAGTGGACCTGCAACGTAGTTAGATTAATCTTCGGATTTGAAGGGGAAGCCAAGCGCCTTGAGAAGCGCGCGGCCCTCGGCGTCGGTCTTGGCTGTTGTGACGACGGTGATGTCCATGCCACGCACGCGGTCGATCCTGTCCTGGTCGATCTCGTGGAACATCGACTGCTCCGTGAGACCGAAGGTGTAGTTGCCGTTGCCGTCGAACTGCTTGCCGTTGAGTCCGCGGAAGTCACGGATACGGGGCAGTGCGAGGGAGACGAGGCGATCCGTGAACTCCCACATGCGATCCCCACGCAGGGTGGCGTGTGCGCCGATGGGCATTCCTTCGCGGAGCTTGAACTGCGCGATGGACTTGCGGGCCTTGGTGACCTGGGGCTTCTGGCCCGTGATGGCGGTAAGGTCCTTGACGGCTCCGTCGATCAGCTTGGAGTCCTTGGCGGCGTCACCGACACCCATGTTCACGACGACCTTCACCAGGCGCGGAACCTGGTTCACGTTGGTGTAGCCGAACTCTTCGAGCAGTGTCGCCTTGATCTCGGCAGCATAGCGGGCCTTGAGGCGGGGAAGAACCTTGGTTTCTGCGGTTTCGACAGTCATTACAGATCCTTCCCTGATGACTTGGCGATGCGGACGCGGACAACGCGCTCCCGGCCGTCACGCTCGACGGTCTCGGTGCGGTATCCGACGCGCGTCGGCTTCTTGGTCTCGGGATCGACAACGGCAACGTTGCTGATGTGCACGGTTGCCTCGACGACCTCGATGCCACCGGTCTTGGTGCCGCGCTGCGACTGGCCGACCTTGGTGTGCTTGGTGATCCGGTTGATGCCTTCCACGAGGACGCGGTTGGTCTCCGGGAACACCTTCAGTACCTTGCCCTGCTTGCCGCGGTCTCCGCCGCGGGTCTGCTTGGCTCCGGTGATGACCTGCACGAGGTCACCCTTCTTGATCTTGAGCTTTATCTTCTGTGCCATGGACTACAGCACCTCCGGCGCCAGCGAGATGATCTTCATGAAACGCTTGTCGCGGAGCTCGCGACCGACAGGGCCGAAGATGCGGGTACCACGGGGGTCACCGTCGTTCTTCAGGATCACTGCTGCGTTCTCATCGAACTTGATGTAGGACCCGTCCGCACGGCGGCGTTCCTTCTTGGTGCGGACGATGACCGCCTTGACGACGTCGCCCTTCTTGACGTTGCCGCCGGGGATTGCGTCCTTCACGGTGGCGACGATGACGTCGCCGATGCCTGCGTAGCGGCGCCCGGATCCTCCGAGAACGCGGATGGTCAAGATTTCCTTGGCCCCCGTGTTGTCGGCGACCTTTAGCCGCGACTCCTGCTGAATCACTGATTACTCCTGTCGTCGCGCCGGTTCTCTCATCGAGCCTTGCGGAACGGATATGGGTGGGCCCCGTGATACTGGTCCTCACCACTCGTGCGCCTGGGCGCACGACCCTGCGTCGAACCTGCAGGGCGGAGATGGTGAACAAGATCATCGGGCTTTTGCCTATTTGCCCGGTGTGGAGGAACCCGTGAGGGAGACCCTGGAAAGGGAACCTCGTGAGGGCATGCGCCAACCCACCAGACAGACAAGATTCTTATCGTATCGCGAAAATGCCCCGGACACGAAATCGCGTCCGGGGCATCTGCGTTCGGGCTCCGGCGGACCGGCTCCCTGGTTCTGCTCGCTGCTACTTTGCCTTTTCGAGGATCTCGACGAGGCGCCACCGCTTGGTGGCTGACAGCGGACGGGTCTCACTGATGAGGACGTGGTCGCCGATGCCGGCGATGTTTTCCTCGTCGTGGACCTTGACCTTCGAGCTGCGGCGGAGGACCTTGCCGTACAGCGCGTGCTTCACACGGTCTTCGACCTCGACGACGATGGTTTTGTTCATCTTGTCGGAGGTCACGTAGCCGCGGCGCACCTTGCGGTAGCCGCGGGAGTCGGCGTCGTGCACTGCCGTCTCGGTTCCTACAGTTACTTCTTCGCTCTTCTGCTCACTCATTTGGCGTCCTCCTCAGAAGCCTCGGTGTCCACGGAAGGTTCATCCTTCGTGGAGGCCTTCTTGGATTTCTTGACCTTCTCCGTCTTCTCCGGCTTTGCTTCCTCGACGGGAGCAATCACCTCGGGACGAAGGCCCAGCTCACGCTCACGCAGCACCGTGTAGATGCGGGCGATATCGCGCTTCACCGAGCGGAGGCGTCCATGGCTTTCCAGCTGGCCGGTGGCCGACTGGAAGCGGAGGTTGAACAGCTCCTCCTTGGCCTTGCGCAGTTCTTCCACCAGGCGGTCCTTATCGAAGCCGTCCAGCTGGTCTGTTGCCAGTTCCTTTGAACCCAGAGCCATAACTATTCACCACCCTCACGACGCACGATGCGTGCCTTCAACGGCAGCTTGTGGATCGCGAGGCGCAGGGCTTCGCGGGCTACCTCTTCGGTTACTCCGGAGAGTTCAAAAAGAACCCGACCCGGCTTGACGTTGGCCACCCACCACTCGGGCGAACCCTTACCGGAACCCATGCGGGTTTCGGCAGGCTTCTTGGTCAACGGGCGGTCCGGATAGATGTTGATCCAGACCTTTCCGCCACGCTTGATGTGGCGGGTCATGGCGATACGAGCGGACTCGATCTGGCGGTTGGTGACGTATGCCGGGCTCAGCGCCTGGATACCCCACTCGCCAAAGCTGACCTCGGTGCCGCCGGTCGCAGCGCCGGAACGACCCGGGTGGTGCTGCTTACGGAATCTGACTCGACGTGGGATAAGCATTTAAGCCTGTCCTCCTTCAGCCGCAACGGGAGCTGCGGCGGTCTCGGCGGGTGCTGACGCACCCTGGCCCTCGGTGCGCTCGGGAGCACGACGACGACGGTCGCCTCCACGGTCGCCACCGCGGTCGGCACCGGCAGGGCCACGGCCCGGACGATCTCCACCGCGGCCGCGGGAAGGAGCTGCTGCAGCCTGGGCTGCGAGTTCCTTCGCCGTGATGTCACCCTTGTAGATCCAGACCTTCACGCCGATGCGGCCGAAGGTGGTCTTCGCTTCGAAGAACCCGTAGTCGATGTTGGCGCGGAGCGTGTGCAGGGGAACGCGTCCCTCGCGGTAGAACTCCGAACGGCTCATCTCGGCGCCACCCAGGCGACCGGAGCACTGGACACGGATGCCCTTTGCGCCGGCGCGCTGCGCGGACTGCATTGCCTTCTTCATCGCGCGGCGGAAAGCCACGCGGGAGGAGAGCTGCTCTGCGATGCCCTGGGCAACGAGCTGTGCCTCGATCTCGGGGTTCTTGACCTCGAGGATGTTCAGCTGGACCTGCTTGCCGGTGAGCTTTTCGAGCTCGCCGCGGATGCGGTCCGCTTCTGCTCCACGGCGACCGATGACGATGCCGGGACGTGCCGTGTGGATATCCACGCGGACGCGGTCACGGGTGCGCTCGATCTCTACCTTGGCGATGCCGGCGCGGTCCATGCCGGTCGACATCAGCTGGCGGATCTTGATGTCTTCGCGGACGAAGTCACGGTAGCGCTGGCCCGGCTTGTTGCTGTCGGCGAACCAGTGTGACCTGTGGTCGGTGGTGATGCCGAGTCGGAACCCATGCGGGTTTACTTTCTGTCCCACTTAGCGGACCTCCACTTTCTCAGGGGTAGCGACGACAACCGTGATGTGGCTGGTCCGCTTGTTGATGCGGAACGCACGGCCCTGGGCTCGCGGCCGAAACCGCTTCATCGTGGGGCCTTCATCAACGAATGCCTCGCTGATGATGAGGTTGTCCTCGTCGAAGGCAACGCCGTCACGGTCCGCGAGAACGCGGGCGTTGGCGACTGCCGACTGGACCACCTTGAAAACCGGCTCTGAAGCAACCTGTGGGGCAAACTTCAGAATAGCCAGAGCCTCATTCGCCTGCTTACCACGAACAAGGTTGACGACGCGCCGGGCCTTCATAGGCGTTACGCGGATATGACGCGCAATAGCCTTGGCTTCCATTGCTTTCCTTCTCTCGTCTTAGCCGTAAGAGCAGCGCCTAGCGGCGCTTGCCCTTGCGGTCGTCCTTAACATGGCCGCGGAATGTCCGCGTGGGAGCGAATTCGCCGAGCTTGTGCCCGACCATCGACTCGGTGACAAACACCGGGATGTGCTTGCGCCCGTCGTGTACCGCGATCGTGTGCCCGAGCATGTCGGGGACGATCATGGATCGGCGGGACCACGTCTTGATGACGTTCTTCGTGCCCGATTCGTTCTCGCGAGCGACCTTTACGTAAAGGTGCTGATCGACGAAGGGGCCTTTCTTCAGGCTGCGTGGCATGTCTCCAGGCTCCTATCGCTTGTTCTTGCCGGAACGACGGCGACGCACGATGAGTGAGTCGCTTTCTTTGTTGGGGCGACGGGTACGGCCTTCGGCCTTACCGTTCGGGTTGACCGGGTGGCGTCCACCGGAGGTCTTGCCCTCGCCACCACCGTGCGGGTGGTCGACCGGGTTCATGGCGACACCGCGGACGGTCGGGCGGATGCCCTTCCACCGGTTACGGCCGGCCTTGCCCCAGTTGATGTTCGACTGCTCGGCGTTGCCGACCTCGCCGACCGTGGCGCGGCAGCGCACGTCGACGTTGCGGATTTCGCCGGAGGGCAGTCGCAGCTGGGCGAAACGGCCTTCCTTCGCGACGAGCTGGACCGACGCACCGGCAGATCGAGCCATCTTCGCGCCGCCACCTGGGCGGAGTTCGACGGCGTGGATGACCGTACCCACGGGGATGTTGCGCAGCGGCAGGTTGTTGCCGGGCTTGATGTCGGCCCCGGCGCCTGCCTCCACGAAGTCGCCCTGCTTGAGCTTGTTCGGCGCGACGATGTAGCGCTTGGTGCCGTCAACGTAGTGCAGGAGGGCGATGCGAGCGGTGCGGTTGGGATCATATTCGATCTCGGCAACGCGGGCGTCGACACCGTCCTTGTCGTGGCGGCGGAAGTCGATCAGGCGGTACTGACGCTTGTGTCCACCACCTTTGTGGCGGGTCGTGATCTTACCGGAGTTGTTGCGTCCACCCTTTTTGGGGAGAGGACGGACCAACGACTTTTCCGGCGTCGACCGTGTGATTTCAGCGAAGTCGGCAACGCTCGAGCCACGACGGCCCGGGGTTGTCGGCTTGTATTTACGGATTCCCATAACTCAATTCCTCGTTAAAGTGGTCTCCGCTCTAGGAGAGCGGACCGCCGAAGATGTCGATCGAGCCCTCTTTGAGGGACACGATGGCACGCTTGGTGCCCTTGCGCTGGCCCCAGCCGAACTTGGTGCGCTTGCGCTTGCCAACCCGGTTGATGGTGTTGATCGAATCGACCTTCACGGAGAAGATCTTCTCGACCGCCAGTTTGATTTCTTCCTTGTTCGAGCGCGGGTCGACGAGGAAGGTGTACTTGCCTTCGTCGATCAGGCCGTAGCTCTTCTCCGAGACGACGGGTGCAATGACGACGTCGCGCGGATCCTTTGCGATGGTGCCGCTCACTTGGCATCCTCCTCGGAGATGACATCAGCCGTGCCGACGAACTGGTCGTAGGCGGCCTTGGTGAAGATCACGTCGTCGGACACCAGCACGTCGTACGTGTTGAGCTGGTCTACGTAGAGGACGTGCACCTGGGGTACGTTGCGCACGGAGAGTGCCGCGACGTCGTTGGCACGCTCGATCACGACGAGCAGGCGGGGCCGCTCCGAGATCGAACGCAGGGTCTCGATGGCACCCTTGGTGGACGGCTTGCCGCCGGCGACCAGGGAATCGAGGACGTGGATACGGCCGTTGCGTGCCCTGTCGGAGAGAGCTCCGCGGAGTGCGGCGGCAATCATCTTCTTGGGGGTGCGCTGGCTGTAGTCGCGCGGCGTCGGACCGTGGACGATACCGCCACCGGTCATCTGCGGTGCGCGGATCGAGCCCTGGCGGGCGCGGCCCGTTCCCTTCTGCTTGAACGGCTTGCGGCCTGCACCGCTCACCTCGGCGCGCGTCTTCGTCTTGTGCGTACCCTGGCGGGCGGCAGCAAGCTGAGCCACGACGACCTGGTGCAACAGCGGCACGTTGGTCTGTGCGTCGAAGATCTCCGCGGGGAGATCGACCTTTACAGTGTTGGCAGCCATGTGGCTATGCTCCCTTCACGGCGGTGCGTACGAGGACGACCTGGCCGCGGGCGCCCGGAACGGCGCCCTTGATCAGCAGCAGCGACTTCTCGGTGTCGACAGCGTGAACCTTGAGGTTCAGCGTGGTCTGACGAACGGCACCCATGCGGCCTGCCATTTTCATTCCACGGAAGACGCGGCTGGGGGTGGATGCTCCACCGATGGAACCGGGCTTGCGGTGGTTCTTGTGGGCACCGTGTGAGGCGCCGACGCCGTGGAAACCGTGGCGCTTCATGACGCCCGCGAAGCCCTTGCCCTTGGTGGTGCCGATGACGTCGACCGTCTGGCCTGCCTCGAACATCTCGACCGAGAGTTCCTGGCCGAGCGAGTAGGTGTCGGCGTCGGAGGTCCGCAGTTCGACGACGTGACGGCGAGGCGTGACGCCTGCCTTCTCGAAGTGGCCGGCGAGCGGCTTGGTGACCTTGCGGGGATCGATCTGGCCGAAGCCGATCTGGACGGCCGTGTAGCCGTCATTGTCCTCATTGAGGAGCTGCGTGATGACGTTCGAGTCAGCCTGGACGACGGTGACGGGGATGAGGAGGTTGTGCTCGTCCCAGACCTGGGTCATGCCGAGCTTGATGCCCAGCAGGCCCTTTACCTGGCGCGTAAGTGAAGTAGACATGTGTATCCGCTCTCCCTTACAGCTTGATTTCGATGTTCACGTCCGCAGGCAGATCGAGACGCATCAGCGAATCGACGGCCTTGGGCGTGGGATCAATGATGTCGATCAGACGCTTGTGAGTACGCATTTCAAAGTGCTCACGGCTGTCCTTGTACTTGTGCGGGGACCGGATGACAACGAATACGTTCTTCTCCGTCGGCAGGGGCACTGGTCCCACTACCGTTGCGCCTGCGCGCGTCACCGTCTCAACGATCTTCCGGGCTGAAACATCAATGACCTCGTGGTCATATGACTTCAGCCGGATGCGGATTTTTTGTCCCGCCATGGCGTCTCGACTCTCTCTCTACATAACTGCCTGGGCAGTTCCGGTACGTACGTACATTTCCTGCGTCCGTTGTACGACGCTTCCCTGCAGACTGAATCCGGACGGATCCGGGTTCCTCACCCTGCCGGGCTCCCACCCCCGCGCTCGGGCGTGTCGTGTTTCCTGGACACACGCGAACCGCTGCTTCGGACGGACCGAACGGGGTGGATTACATTTGGGCTGCGCGGTTCGGTGGACTTGAACCCTGCATCAGGCATTATCCTGACCGGGATGAGGTCTCAGACCGCACGCGCTAGCGCTTGAACAACTTATCTAGTGTCGCAGATTGCCCGGATGATTGCGAACCGGCCCCGCGTCCGCACCACCGCGAGCCCTGTCCTGCGACATCGGGGAGGTTGAGGGGTGCACGCGGGGGTGAACGCAGAAGGACCCCAGCTGTGGATACAGCTGGGGTCCTTCGTCGATCACCGGACTGGCCGGCGATAACGTGCTCGGGTTACTTCAGGATCTGCGTGACGCGTCCTGAGCCAACCGTGCGGCCGCCTTCGCGGATAGCGAAGCCGAGGCCCTCTTCCATGGCGATGGGCTGGATGAGCGCCACTGACATTTCAGTGTTGTCACCAGGCATGACCATTTCCGTGCCCTCGGGGAGGGTGATGACGCCGGTGACGTCGGTCGTACGGAAGTAGAACTGCGGGCGGTAGTTCGAGTAGAACGGGTTGTGACGCCCGCCCTCGTCCTTGGCCAGGATGTAGACATTGGCCTCGAAGTCGGTGTGAGGGGTGATCGAACCCGGCTTCACGATGACCTGGCCGCGCTCAACGTCCTCGCGCTTGATGCCACGGAGCAGGAGGCCACAGTTCTCGCCGGCCCATGCTTCGTCAAGCTGCTTGTGGAACATCTCGATACCGGTGACCGTGGTCTTCTGGACCGGACGGATTCCGACGATCTCGATTTCCGAGTTGATCTTCAGGGTTCCACGCTCGGCGCGGCCCGTGACGACGGTTCCGCGGCCGGTGATGGTGAAGACATCCTCGACAGGCATGAGGAACGGCTTGTCCTTGTCGCGGATGGGGTCCGGAACGGACTCATCCACGGCAGCCATCAGGTCCTCGACCGACTTGACCCACTCGGGGTCGCCTTCCAGGGCCTTCAGGCCCGAAACGCGGACCACAGGGGCCTCGTCGCCGTCGAAGCCCTGCGCGCTGAGCAGCTCGCGGACCTCCATCTCGACGAGATCGAGGAGTTCCTCGTCGTCGACCATGTCGGACTTGTTGAGTGCGACCAGCAGGTACGGGACACCGACCTGGCGGGCGAGCAGGACGTGCTCGCGGGTCTGAGCCATCGGGCCGTCAGTGGCGGCCACAACGAGAATGGCTCCATCCATCTGAGCCGCGCCGGTGATCATGTTCTTGATGTAGTCGGCGTGGCCGGGGGCGTCTACGTGTGCGTAGTGGCGCTTCTCGGTCTGGTACTCGACGTGCGAGATGTTGATGGTGATGCCGCGCTGCTTCTCCTCGGGAGCCGAGTCGATCGACGCGAAGTCACGCTGCTCGTTGAGAGTGGGGTACTTGTCGTACAGCACCTTGGAAATGGCAGCCGTCAACGTGGTCTTTCCATGGTCAACGTGACCGATGGTGCCGATGTTAACGTGCGGCTTAGTCCGCTCGAACTTTGCCTTCGCCACGGGTTCCTCCTAGAACGTTTGAGAAGAATTGCTTCCCAGCCACGCTTTTCGTGGCTGAAACTCATGCAAGTCTACTGGGGGCTTTTGGTTTTGTTGAAATTGCTGTTCGCCGCCGGAACCATGCGGTCCGACTGCTGGGGAACGAGCCGGCCGGCCCTGGGACAGGCCGGCTCACTCCCCGGAATCCCCGTTTCCGGGAGGGTCTACTCGCCGCGCGTCTTCTGGATGATCTCGTCGGCTACTGCCTTCGGGACCTCCGAGTAGCTGTCGAACTTCATCGAGTACACGGCACGGCCCTGGGTCTTCGACCGCAGGTCACCGATGTACCCGAACATGCCCGACAGGGGGACGTGCGCGGTGATGACCTTCACACCGCTCGCATCCTCCATCGACTGCATCTGGCCACGGCGGGAGTTGAGGTCACCGATGACTTCACCCATGTATTCCTCAGGGGTCCGCACCTCGACCTCCATCAGCGGCTCGAGCAGCACTGGCTTGGCCATCCGTGCGGCTTCCTTGAACGCCATGCGACCGGCGATCTTGAAGGCCATTTCGGAGGAGTCGACATCGTGGTAGGCACCGTCGAGCAGGGTCGCCCTGATACCGACGACCGGGTAACCGGCCAGGACGCCGTCGTTGAGCGCATCCTGAATGCCGGCATCGACACTCGGGATGTACTCGCGGGGCACGCGTCCACCTGTGACCTTGTTGTCGAAGGCGTACAGGACGCCGTCCTCGACCTCCATCGGCTCGATCGCGATCTGGATCTTCGCGAACTGGCCGGAGCCACCCGTCTGCTTCTTGTGGGTGTAGTCGTGCTTGGCGACCTTGCTCTTGATGGTCTCGCGGTAGGCGACCTGCGGCTTGCCGACATTCGCTTCCACGCGGAACTCGCGGCGCATGCGGTCCACCAGGATGTCCAGGTGGAGCTCGCCCATGCCGGCGATGATCGTCTGGCCGGTGTCCTCGTTCAGGGACACCTGGAAGGTCGGATCCTCGGCGGAGAGCTTCTGGATAGCTGTGGACAGCTTCTCCTGGTCGCCCTTCGTCTTGGGTTCGATCGCCACCGAGATCACGGGTGCGGGGAAGCTCATGGATTCGAGGACGATCTGGTTCGCCGAATCCGAGAGGGTGTCGCCCGTCGTCGTGTCCTTCAGACCGATCGCGGCGTAGATGTGGCCTGCGGAGGCCTCATCCACGGGGATCTCCTTGTTCGCGTGCATCTGGAACAGCTTGCCGATGCGCTCTTTCTTGCTCTTCGTCGAGTTCACCAACTGCGTTCCTGCAGTGACGTGACCGGAGTACACGCGGATGAACGTGAGCTGTCCGAAGAACGGATGCGTTGCAACCTTGAACGCGAGGGCCGAGAACGGCTCCTCGGTGCTGGGCTTGCGCGTGAGCTCGATCTCTTCGTTCCGGGGATCGTGACCGATCATCGGGGGTACGTCGAGGGGCGAGGGCAGGTAGTCGATGACTGCATCCAGCATCGGCTGGACGCCGCGGTTCTTGAACGCGGAGCCGCACAGGATGGGGTAGAGCTCCGAGTTGATCGTCATCTTGCGGATGCCGGCCTTCAGCTCCTCGATGGAGATCTCTTCACCCTCGAGGTACTTGTTCATGAGCTCGTCGGAAGCCTCGGCAACGGTCTCGACGAGCGTTGCACGGTACTCCTCGGCCTTGGCCTGGAGATCGGCGGGGATTTCCTGGATCTCGTACTTGGCACCCATGGTCACGTCACCCTTGGAGTCACCGGGCCAGACGAGGGCACGCATGTGGAGCAGGTCGACGACGCCGACGAAATCGTTCTCGGCACCGATGGGGAGCTGCAGCACGAGGGGCTTGGCGCCCAGGCGGCTGATGATGGTGTCGACGGTGAAGTAGAAGTCGGCGCCCAGCTTGTCCATCTTGTTGACGAAGCAGATGCGGGGCACTTCGTACTTGTCGGCCTGACGCCAGACGGTCTCCGACTGGGGCTCGACGCCCTCCTTGCCGTCGAACACCGCGACGGCGCCGTCGAGGACGCGCAGTGAGCGCTCGACCTCGACGGTGAAGTCGACGTGTCCGGGAGTATCGATGATGTTGATCTGGTTGTTCTCCCAGAAGCAGGTCACGGCGGCAGACGTGATGGTGATGCCGCGCTCCTTCTCCTGTTCCATCCAGTCAGTGGTGGAGGCGCCGTCGTGCGTCTCACCGATCTTGTGGTTTACACCCGTGTAGAACAGGATGCGCTCGGTAGTAGTGGTCTTGCCGGCGTCGATGTGGGCCATGATGCCGATGTTGCGGACCTTGTTGAGGTCGGTAAGCACGTCCTGTGCCACGGTGTCTCCCTTATTGCGAAAATGGAGTTCTGCTGGAACGCCTGCCGGACCGGACCCGAGGGGGTCCGGTCCGGCCGGCAGATCTGCTACCAGCGGTAGTGTGCGAAGGCCTTGTTCGACTCGGCCATCTTGTGCGTGTCCTCGCGGCGCTTGACTGCGGCACCGAGACCGTTGGAAGCGTCGAGGATTTCGTTCTGCAGGCGCTCGGTCATCGTCTTCTCGCGGCGGGCCTTCGAGTAGCCGACGAGCCAGCGAAGGGCCAGGGCGGTCGAACGACCGGGCTTGACCTCGACGGGCACCTGGTAGGTTGCACCGCCGACGCGGCGTGAGCGGACCTCGAGGGTCGGCTTCACGTTGTCCATGGCCTTCTTGAGGGCTGCGACGGGGTCGCCACCGGACTTGGCGCGAGCACCTTCGAGTGCGCCGTACACGATGCGCTCTGCGGTGGACTTCTTGCCGTCGACGAGCACCTTGTTGATCAGCTGCGTGACCAGGGGTGAACCGTAGACGGGATCTAGAACGAGCGGCCGCTTCGGGGCCGGGCCCTTACGTGGCATATTACTTCTTCTCCATCTTTGCGCCGTAGCGGCTACGAGCCTGCTTGCGGTTCTTGACGCCCTGCGTATCCAGCGCGCCGCGGATGATCTTGTAACGGACACCGGGAAGGTCCTTCACACGGCCACCGCGCACGAGCACGATGGAGTGTTCCTGAAGGTTGTGACCGACTCCGGGGATGTAGGCGGTCACTTCGATGCCGCCGTTGAGGCGCACGCGGGCGACCTTGCGGAGAGCCGAGTTCGGCTTCTTCGGGGTGGTGGTGTAGACGCGGGTGCAGACGCCGCGCTTCATGGGGCTGCCCTTCAGTGCGGGCGCCTTGGTCTTGGAGACCTTAGGTGTCCGGCCCTTGCGGACCAGCTGGTTAATCGTAGGCACTTTCGTGTTCTCCGTAATGTCAGAAGATGAGATCCCTGTCGCCCTACTCGGCGGCTGCAGCCACCTCGCAGGGCCGCGCCATCCAGAAGTCGGGATGATCAGTCGTTTGGCGCAACACCGACGACGAAGCTGCCGCAAAACGACTGTAGGCGTGCGAAAATGTGGCATTCGTTGTACAACTTACGTACAACACGGAGATACGTTTCGCAACGCCAATCCTTTGCCACACAAACAATTGGTCCCAAGTCTACCAGAGATGGAAGCTGCTCCCGTGCGGCCCCGCTCCCCCGCGCAACCTGCGCATTCCTGGGGACGGGAAAGGCCCCGGACCCAAAGGGTCCGGGGCCTTTCTCAGGACGTTCGATCCCGACGGCGATCAGCCGCCAGCACGTGGTGCATCAGCGGAAGTCGCTGTTGCCCATGTCGTAGTCGTCCAGCGGGATCGCGTGGAACTCGGGGCTCAGGCCACCCTCGACGCCGGCATAGTCGAAGTCGCTGAACGCGCTCGGACCGGTGAAGAGGTTCGCCTTGGCTTCCTCGGTGGGCTCGACCGTCACCTTCGTGTAGCGGTCCAGGCCGGTACCGGCCGGGATGAGCTTACCGATGATGACGTTCTCCTTGAGGCCGAGCAGCGGATCGCTCTTGCCTTCCATGGCGGCCTGCGTGAGGACACGCGTGGTCTCCTGGAAGGAAGCGGCCGACAGCCACGACTCGGTCGCGAGCGACGCCTTGGTGATACCCATGAGCTCGGGCCGGCCTGAAGCCGGCTTCTTGCCCTCGGATACCACGCGGCGGTTCTCGTTCTCGAAGCGGCGACGCTCTGCCAGTTCACCGGGAAGCAGGTCCGACTCGCCGGACTCGATCACGGTGACGCGACGGAGCATCTGCCGGACGATGACTTCCACGTGCTTGTCGTGGATGCCGACGCCCTGGCTGCGGTACACGCGCTGGACCTCGTCCACCAGGAACTCCTGGGCCTTGCGCGGGCCGAGGATCCGGAGGATCTGCTTCGGGTCGACCGCACCGAAGACGAGCTGCTGCCCGACCTCGACGTGCTCCCCGTCGGAGACCAGGAGGCGTGCACGGCGCAGGACCGGGTACGCGATCTCCTCGGAACCGTCGTCGGGCGTGACCACCAGGCGAAGCTGCTTCTCGGCATCCTCGATGGTGACGCGACCTGCGACCTCGGAGATCGGGGCGACACCCTTGGGGGTACGCGCCTCGAAGAGCTCCTGGATACGGGGCAGACCCTGGGTGATGTCCTCCGCGGAGGCGACACCGCCGGTGTGGAAGGTACGCATGGTCAGCTGTGTCCCGGGCTCACCGATCGACTGGGCGGCGATGATACCGACAGCCTCTCCGATGTCCACGGTCTTGCCGGTCGCGAGCGAGCGGCCGTAGCACAGTGCACAGGTTCCGACACTGGACTCACAGGTGAGGACCGAGCGGACCTTGATCTCGGTGATCCCGGCCTCGAACAGCTCGCCGATGACGACGTCCCCGAGGTCCGAACCCGCGGCAGCGAGCACGGCACCCTTGGCGTCGACGACGTCGGTCGCCAGCGTACGGGCGTACGCCGAGTTCTCGACCTCCTCGTGCAGGACCAGCTCACCATCGGCGTTCGGCACGGCGATGATCACCTTGAGTCCACGTTCGGTACCGCAGTCGTCCTCGCGGACGATGACGTCCTGCGAGACGTCGACCAGACGGCGGGTCAGGTAACCCGAGTTGGCCGTACGCAGGGCGGTATCGGCGAGGCCCTTACGGGCACCGTGCGTGGCGATGAAGTACTCCAGGACCGACAGGCCCTCGCGGTACGAGGACTTGATCGGACGCGGGATGATCTCGCCCTTGGGGTTGGCCACGAGGCCACGGATACCGGCGATCTGGCGAACCTGCAGCCAGTTGCCACGAGCACCGGAGGACACCATGCGGTTGATGGTGTTGTCCTTCGGCATCGCTGCGCGCATCGAGGCCGCAACCTCGTTGGTCGCCCTGTTCCAGATGTCGATGAGCTCCTGACGGCGCTCCTCGTCCGCGATGAGGCCGTTGTCGAACTGCGACTGGACCTTGGCGGCCTGGGTCTCGTAGCCCTCCATGATGCCGGCCTTGTTGATCGGCGCGGAGATATCGGAGATGGCAACGGTGACGCCTGAGCGGGTGGCCCAGTAGAAACCGGAGTCCTTCAGGTTGTCCAGCGTTGCCGCCGTGACGACCTTCGGGTAGCGCTCGGCAAGATCATTGACGATCGTCGAGAGCTGGCCCTTGTCGGCGACCTTCTCCACCCAGGGGTAATCCAGGGGAAGCGTCTCGTTGAACAGGACCTGCCCGAGCGACGTCTCGATCAGCGCCGGTGTGCCTGGCTCCCAGCCCTCGGGAGCGGCGACGTCGGCACTGGGCACGAAGTTGTCGACGCGGATCCGGACCACAGAGTTGAGGTGCAGCGAGTTCATGTCGAACGCCATGATGGCCTCGGCGACACTCGTGAAGATGCGGCCTTCGCCGGCGCTTCCCTCACGCTTGGTCGTGAGGTGGTGCAGACCGATGATCATGTCCTGCGAGGGCAGGGTGACCGGACGGCCGTCCGACGGCTTCAGGATGTTGTTCGAGGAGAGCATCAGGATGCGTGCCTCGGCCTGGGCCTCGGGGCTCAGCGGCAGGTGTACTGCCATCTGGTCGCCGTCGAAGTCCGCGTTGAACGCGCCACAGACCAGCGGGTGCAGCTGGAGTGCCTTGCCTTCCACGAGCTGTGGCTCGAACGCCTGGATGCCGAGACGGTGCAGGGTGGGTGCACGGTTCAGCAGCACGGGGTGCTCGGTGATGATCTCTTCGAGCACGTCCCATACCTGGGGGCGGTAACGCTCGACCATGCGCTTGGCGCTCTTGATGTTCTGCGCGTGGTTGAGGTCGACCAGGCGCTTCATCACGAACGGCTTGAAGAGCTCCAGGGCCATCTGCTTGGGCAGACCACACTGGTGCAGCTTCAGCTGCGGGCCGACGACGATGACCGAGCGGCCCGAGTAGTCGACGCGCTTGCCGAGGAGGTTCTGGCGGAATCGGCCCTGCTTGCCCTTCAGCATGTCCGAGAGGGACTTCAGGGGACGGTTGCCCGGACCGGTGACGGGACGCCCACGGCGACCGTTGTCGAACAGGGAATCGACGGCTTCCTGCAGCATGCGCTTCTCGTTGTTCACGATGATCTCGGGGGCTCCGAGGTCCAGCAGGCGCTTGAGGCGGTTGTTCCTGTTGATGACGCGGCGGTACAGGTCGTTGAGGTCGGACGTCGCGAAACGGCCGCCGTCGAGCTGGACCATCGGGCGCAGTTCCGGCGGGATCACCGGTACGGCGTCGAGGACCATGCCCAGGGGGCTGTTCGTCGTCGTCAGGAAGGCATTGACCACCTTGAGGCGCTTCAGGGCACGCGTCTTCCGCTGGCCCTTGCCGTTCTGGATGATGTCGCGCAGCATTTCTGCTTCGGCAGGCATGTCGAAGTTCTCGAGGCGCTTCTTGATGGCCTCGGCGCCCATGGAGCCCTCGAAGTACAGTCCGTAGCGGTCGCGCAGCTCGCGGTAGAGGCCTTCGTCACCCTCGAGGTCGGCGACCTTGAGGGTCTTGAAGCGCTCCCACACCTGCACGAGGCGCTCGATGTCGGCGTCCGCCCGCTTGCGGACGTTCGCCATCTGGCGGTCGGCCGAGTCGCGGGCCTTCTTCTTGTCCGCAGCCTTGGCGCCCTCACCCTCGAGACGGGCGATCTCGTTCTCGAGATCCTTGGCGATCGCGGCGATGTCGGAGTCGCGCTGGTCCGTCATCTGCTTCTTCTCGAGGTCGTGCTCGGCCTGGAGGTTGGGCAGCTCGGCGTGGCGGTTCTCGTCGTCGACCGAGGTGATCATGTAGGCGGCGAAGTAGATGACCTTCTCGAGGTCCTTCGGAGCCAGGTCGAGGAGGTAGCCGAGGCGCGACGGGACACCCTTGAAGTACCAGATGTGCGTGACGGGAGCGGCGAGCTCGATGTGCCCCATGCGCTCGCGGCGCACCTTGGCACGGGTGACCTCGACGCCGCAGCGCTCACAGATGATGCCTTTGAAGCGCACGCGCTTGTACTTGCCGCAGTAGCACTCCCAGTCGCGGGAAGGGCCGAAGATCTTCTCGCAGAAGAGGCCGTCCTTCTCGGGCTTGAGCGTGCGGTAGTTGATGGTTTCCGGCTTCTTGACCTCGCCGTAAGACCAGCCACGGATTTCATCCGCGGTGGCAAGGCCGATTCGCATGAGGCCGAAGGAGGATTCGCTGGACATAGGGTCCCTGTTCTCTCTTAGTTCTCTAAATTCTTGAAGTCTTATGGGGTGCGGCGGGGGTCCAGGCCCGCACCGGACCGGTGTTCGAGGAAGCGGCCCTTAATATTTCAAGGCCGTCCGCGGCCTAAGGTCTTCTGCCGAGGGCCCCGAGCCAGATGCTTTTCCTGGCTTGGGAGGCAGTTGACCGTTCGTTGGCCGCGTTCTAACACCGGTTCGGGGCGTGAAACCTAGACTTCCTCGACAGAACTCGGCTCGGCCCGTGAGAGGTCGATGCCCAGTTCCTCCGCGGCCCGGAAGACTTCTTCATCCGAGTCACGCATTTCAATCGTGGTGCCGTCGGTGGAGAGGACTTCCACGTTCAGGCAGAGCGACTGCATTTCCTTGATCAGCACCTTGAAGGACTCGGGAACGCCCGGTTCGGGGATGTTCTCGCCCTTGACGATGGCCTCGTACACCTTGACGCGTCCGTGGATGTCATCCGACTTGATGGTCAGGAGTTCCTGCAGCGTGTAGGCCGCACCGTAGGCCTCGAGGGCCCACACCTCCATCTCACCGAAGCGCTGGCCACCGAACTGCGCCTTACCACCCAGCGGCTGCTGCGTGATCATGGAGTACGGACCGGTGGAGCGGGCGTGGATCTTGTCGTCCACCAGGTGGTGGAGCTTCAGGATGTACATGTAGCCCACGGAGATCGGATCCGGGAACGGCTCGCCGGAGCGGCCGTCGAACAGCCATGCCTTGCCGGACTCGCCGATGAGGCGCTGTCCGTCACGCGTGACGTTCGTGGAGCCGAGCAGGCCGACGATCTCGTCCTCGGTGGCGCCGTCGAACACGGGGGTCGCGACGGTGGTCGAGGAGATCTCCCGGGGAAGGTTCGGGAGGTTCTTCATCCACTCGGGCTCACCCTCGATCTTCCAGCCCTGCTTGGCTGCCCAGCCGAGGTGGATCTCGAGGACCTGTCCGACGTTCATACGGCCCGGAACACCCAGGGGGTTCAGGACGATATCGACGGGGGTACCGTCCTCCATGAACGGCATGTCCTCGATCGGCAGGATCTTGGAGATGACGCCCTTGTTGCCGTGACGGCCGGCAAGCTTGTCGCCGTCCGTGATCTTGCGCTTCTGGGCCACGTAGACGCGGACCAGCTGGTTGACTCCCGGGGGCAGCTCATCGTCGTTGTCGCGGTCGAAGATGCGTACGCCGATGACCGTTCCCGACTCGCCGTGGGGGACCTTCAGCGAGGTGTCGCGCACTTCGCGGCTCTTCTCGCCGAAGATGGCGCGCAGCAGGCGCTCCTCCGGGGTCAGTTCCGTCTCACCCTTGGGAGTGACTCGACCGACGAGGATGTCGCCGGCCTCGACCTCTGCACCGATGTGGATGATGCCGCGCTCGTCAAGCGCGCCCAGGACCTCTTCGGACACGTTCGGGATGTCACGCGTGATCTCCTCGGCACCGAGCTTGGTGTCGCGGGCATCGACTTCGTGCTCCTCGATGTGGATCGACGTCAGGACATCGTCGGAGACGATGCGCTGCGACAGGATGATCGCATCCTCGAAGTTGTGACCCTCCCAGGACATGAACGCCACGAGCATGTTCTTGCCCAGCGCGAGCTCGCCCTGGTCGGTCGACGGGCCGTCGGCGATGATCGTGTTGAATTCGACGCGGTCGCCCTCGGACACGAGGACACGCTGGTTGTACGCGTTGCCCTGGTTGGAGCGGGCGAACTTCATGATCGGGTAGTTCGTCTCGGTGCCGTCGTCGTTGAGGACGCTGACCATGTCGGCCGACACCTCCTTGATCACGCCGGCCTTCGTCGCGGTGACTGCGTCACCGGCGTCGACGGCTGCGTTCTTCTCCATGCCGGTGCCCACAAGGGGACGCTCGGAACGGAGCAGGGGCACGGCCTGGCGCTGCATGTTCGCACCCATGAGGGCGCGGTTGGCGTCGTCGTGCTCCAGGAACGGGATCATCGCGGTCGCGACGGACACCATCTGGCGCGGGGAGACGTCCATGTACTCGACCTCGTTGGGCACGACGAGCACAGGTTCGCCGGAGCCACCACGGGTACGCACGAGGACCATGTCCTCGACGAACGTGTTCTTCTCGCTGAGCGGCGCATTGGCCTGGGCGATGAGGCGTTCCACCTCGTCATCAGCGGTCAGGTAGTCGATTTGGTCGGTGACGATGCCGTCGACGACCTTGCGGTACGGGGTCTCGATGAAGCCGAACGCGTTGATGCGGCCGTACGAGGCGAGCGAACCGATGAGGCCGATGTTCGGGCCTTCAGGGGTCTCGATGGGGCACATGCGTCCGTAGTGCGAGGGGTGGACGTCACGGACCTCCATGCCGGCGCGGTCACGGGACAGGCCACCCGGGCCCAGCGCGGACAGGCGACGCTTGTGCGTCAGGCCGGCGAGGGGGTTGTTCTGGTCCATGAACTGCGAGAGCTGGGACGTCCCGAAGAACTCCTTGATCGCGGCCACGACGGGACGGATGTTGATCAGGGTCTGCGGGGTGATCGCCTCGACGTCCTGAGTGGTCATACGCTCGCGGACGACGCGTTCCATACGGGACAGGCCGGTGCGGACCTGGTTCTCGATGAGCTCACCGACGGCGCGGATGCGACGGTTGCCGAAGTGGTCGATGTCGTCGACCTCGACGCGGAGTTCCACGTCGCCGCCGTCGCGCTTGCCGCCGAGGGTCTTGTCACCGGCGTGCAGGGCGACCAGGAACTTGATCATCGCGACGATGTCGTTGATGTTCAGTACCGAGGCGTCGGAATCCGTGAGGTCCTTGTCGATGCCGAGCTTGCGGTTGATCTTGTACCGGCCGACCTTCGCGAGGTCGTAGCGCTTCGGATTGAAGTACAGGTTGTCCAGAAGCGTCTGCGCAGCCTCGACCGTGGGGGGCTCGCCTGGTCGCAGCTTGCGGTAGATGTCCAGGAGGGCGTCCTCGCGGGTCTCCGTCGCGTCCTTCTCCATGGTGGCGCGGATGGAGTCGTACTGGCCAAACTCCTCCAGGATCTGGCCTTCGGTCCAGCCGAGTGCCTTGAGCAGTACGGTGACGGACTGCTTGCGCTTCCGGTCGAGGCGGACGCCGACCTGGTCGCGCTTGTCGATCTCGAGCTCGAACCAGGCACCACGCGAGGGGATGATCTTCGCGCTGAAGATGTCCTTGTCACTGGTCTTGTCGGCGGTGCGCTCGAAGTAGGCGCCCGGCGAGCGGACGAGCTGCGACACGACGACACGCTCGGTGCCGTTGATGACGAAGGTGCCCTTGTCGGTCATGAGGGGGAAATCACCCATGAAGACGGTCTGCTGCTTGATCTCGCCCGTGTTGTTGTTCATGAACTCGGCCTTGACGTACAGCGGGGCGGAGTAGGTCGCGTCGCGATCCTTGCACTCGGCCATCGTGTACTTGGGGTCGGCGAACTCGGGCTCCGAGAAGCTCAGGGACATGGTGCCCTGGAAATCCTCGATGGGGGAGATTTCTTCGAAGATGTCGGCCAGACCGGAGGTCGTGGCTACACCCTGCAGTCCCTTTTCCAGCGCTTCCTCGACGCGCGCCTTCCAGCGCTCGTTGCCGACGAGCCAGTCGAAGCTGTCCGTCTGGAGGGCGAGAAGATTGGGTACGTCAAGCGGTTCGTGAATCTTTGCGAATGAGAGCCTGGATGCGGCGCCGTCGGCGTCGACCTGGCTGGTAGCGGTTGCATTATTAGAGGTGCTCGGGGCGACCAAGAGGGATCCTTCCACAGACCGTCAGGCTTGTCAGCGCCCTCGCCTCAGCACCGCCACCGCAGGATGCTGCGGGGATCTCAGTGCTTACCGGAAGTCTGCCCGCGTGAACCCCAACCAGGTGGCCAGGTTAAACGACGAGAGCAGAGCAAAGCCCACCGCTATATGAAGGCTGAGGTTTTAGAGGGAAGACGCAAAGACCTACATTACGGCACAGGCATGAGAAAGTCCAATAGCGCGTTGCACCCTTCTCCGTCAAGCCTGCCGCACCCGGGCGGAGGAAGAATTGGCCCGGCGCTCCGGCAGTGGCAACAGCCTAACCCGTCGCAGGCTCGGCGAGCGGCCCCGTGCTCGTGTCCCCGCGCAATCGCTTCACGATCAGTTCCGCGCTGATGAGGCACATCGGGATCCCGATGCCGGGAACGGTGGAACTCCCCGCGTAGAACAGGTTGTCGACCTTCGCACTCCGGTTCGATCCGCGGAAGAAAGCGCTCTGCTTGAGGATGTGCGCGGGCCCGAGGCTGGTTCCGCGCCAGGCGTTGAGGTCATCCGCGAAGTCCTGCGGTCCGTAGCTCCGCCGCACCACGATCCGCTCGGCGAGGTCCGGGACTCCCGCCCACTCCGAGATCTGCCCGATCACGGCGTCGGCGAGGTCCTCCACCCGGGCGTCTCCCCCGCGCTCGAGCCCGCCCCTGCCGATGGTGACATCCGCCGGGATCGGCACGAGGACGAAGACGTTCTCATGCCCCTCGGGTGCCACGGAGTCATCGGTCGCGCTGGGGCGGCAGACGTAGAGCGACGCCGGCGAGGGCACCGAGGTCTCCTTGCCGAAGATCCGGCCGAAGTTGTCCCGCCAGTCCGTGGTGAACAGGAGCGTGTGGTGTTCGAGCTGCGGCAGGCTCCCCCGGACGCCCAGGTAGAGCAGCAGCGCACTTGGACCCGGGACGCGCTTCTCCCAGTACTTCTCGGGGTACGTCCGCAGGTCGGCCGGCAGCAGCGTGGTCTCGGTGTGGTGGAGGTCGGCGGCGGAGACGACGATGTCGGCGTCGACCGTCGTCGTCGTGCCTGCCGCGCGGTAGGTCACTGCACGAACCGTGGCCGACCGGCGGTCGAGGGGCGACCTGCCGGGAGTGCGCTCACGGGTGTCGATGGAGACGACGTCCGCGCCCGTGCGGATGTCGACGCCGGCGGCGGTCGCCACCCGCTGCATCGCCGCGATGAGGGTTGTGAAGCCGCCCATCGGATAGAGCACGCCGTCGTCGAGGTCGAGGTGGCTCATGAGGTGGTACATGCTCGGCGCATCGAAGGGCGAGCTGCCGAGGAAGACGGCCGGATATCCGAGGATCTGCTGGATGCGCGGGTCCTTGAAGCGCTTCTCGACGAAGGACTGCAGCGGCTGCAGCAGGAGGGAACCGATCCGCGGAAGGCGCTTCAGGACGTCCGGGCGGAAGAACGGCAGGAAGGACTGGAAGGTCGAGTAGAGGAAGCGCTTCTTCGCGATCTCGTAGGCGTCCTCGGCGGAATCGAGATACTTCGAGAGCTGCTCCCCCGCCCCTGCCTCCATGGACTCGAAGAGCTTGGTGACGGCTTCGCGGTCCGCGGGCACGTCGACTGTGTCGAAGCCCTCCTCGAAGACGACGCGGTAGCCCGGATCGAGCTTCCGCAGGTCGAGCTGTTCGGCGGCACTCGTGCCCATGAGCTTGAAGAAGTGGTCGATCACCTCGGGCATCAGGTACCAGGACGGACCCGTGTCGAAGCGGAAGCCGTCCTGCTCCCAGGATCCGGCCCGGCCTCCGATCTGGTCGCGCTTCTCGAGCAGGGTGACCCGGTGGCCCTCCCGTGCGAGCAGGGCCGACGTCGCGAGCCCGCCGATGCCGCCGCCGATCACGACGACGTCCCGTTCCCCCACGCGTGCACGCTCTCTCTGCGGTGTCATGCCGTCCTTCCCTGCGCGGTGAGTCCCGGTACCGCGCGACCGGTGAAGGCTTTCGCCAGAATGCGGAACTTGACCGGGTTCGGGACCCGGATCCGTGTCCTGAGGAGTTCATCTGCCGGCGTGCACCGCAACCTCGCGGCGAGTTCGGTGAACAGGCCCTGGGCGAGGGCGACAGCGCGGCGAGGCGCCGGAGGAAGGCCCGGAAGCGCCGCAGCCGAGACGCGCAGGTCCTCGTCGATATCGTCGAGGAGCCGGAGCTTGTCCTCCTCGGTGAAGCTCCCGGGACGGACGTCCGGGAAGTAGCTCCGGCCGAGGGTGGAGAAATCCTCCGCGAGGTCCCGCAGGAAGTTGATCTTCTGGAAGGCAGCACCGAGGTGCCGAGCGCCGTCCACGAGGACGGCTTCCTGCTCCGGAGCTACGGTCCTGCCGACCAGGAAGACGCGCAGGCACATGAGCCCGACGACCTCGGCCGATCCGTAGACGTACAGGTCGAAGGACTCCTGGGTGTGCTCGCTCCGGGTGATGTCGGCGCGCATGGATGCGAAGAAGGGTCGCGTGAGGTCGGTGCCTATTCCCGTGGTCCTCGCTGTGACGGCGAAGGCGTGCACCACGAGGTTGGCACTGTAGCCCGTGGTCATGGCCGTCTCGGTGTCACGCTCGAGGTCGTCGAGCAGCCGCTCCACTCCGGCGGGCGGCAGTCCGGCCCCGGCGGCGGCGCCGTCGACGATCTCGTCGGCGACGCGGACCAGCGCGTAGACGGCCTCGATGGAGCTGCGGGTGGTGCGGTCGAGGATGCGCGATGCCATGCCGAACGATGTCGAGTAGCAGCGGATGACCTCGGCCGAGGTCTTCAACGCGGCCGCGTTGTAGCGCGCGAGCGCATCCTCGACAGCCACCTAGTGGACCCTGTCCACGACGGCGGACACCACGGCCTCGAGGGCGGACCGCAGTGCGGCCGGCACGACGGCGGACTCGAGGTGGGTGCGGGCCCGCGAGGCATATTCCGCAGCGAGGTCCGCGGAGTATGCCTTCGCTCCGCTGTCGACGAGGATGCGCCGGACGTGGTCCGCCTCCGCGGCGGACATCCCGGGGCTACCCACCAGCGACGAGATACTCTCCCATTCGGGACGGGAGGAGACGTAGGACAGCAGGGCCGTGCGCTTGCCCTCACGCAGGTCACCCCAGTTCGTCTTGCCGGTGCGTGTCTCGTTCCCGAAGACACCCAGGAGGTCGTCGGCGATCTGGTAGGCGATCCCGGCGTCGCGCCCGAAATCACCGAGGCGGACGATCACCTCCTCCTCGGCGTCGGCGAGGACGGCGCCTGCCTGCAGCGGCCCTTCGAAGGAGTAGACGGAGGTCTTCAGGCGTGCCATCCGGACGATGTCCTCGAGCGGCGGCATCGTGGGATGGAGAGACGTCTCGATGTCGAGGAATTCCCCGGCGGCCGAGGCGAAGAGCGCCTCGTCCAGGATCTCGCCGAGCCTCCGGCGCGTCGAGGCCGGAGCCTCGACCCGCTCGAGCAGGCGGTAGGCGTTGGAAAGCGCGAGGTCGCCGGCGATGACTCCAGCTGACAGTCCGACGTGGCGGGCGCCGTCGGGCGACATGCCTGCTGCCTCGGCGATGCTGCGGTAGCGGCCCGAAACGTTCGGTATGCCCCGGCGGACGAAGTCCCGGTCGATCACGTCGTCGTGCACGATCAGGGCCGTGTGCAGCAGCTCGAAGGCGGCACCCACTTCGGCTGCGTTCTCGAGATCACGGCCACCGAGCATCTGGTAGGAGGACATCACCAGACGTGGCCGGAAGCGCTTTCCACCGGCAGTGCAGCGCTCGAGGGTTTCCCACAGGCCGTGGTACCCGGGACCGATCTTGGCGGCACGGACCTTCGACTCCTCGAAGAACCGCTCGAGTGCACCCTCGACCTGCTCGAGCCCCGCGGGCTCGACCAGCAGAGTGTCCATGTCCATAGGTAAAGTAAACAACGAGAAGGGCGCCCCTGACGAAACGCGGGGCGTATGCAGCCGGGCCGGCCGCCGGACGCGGCGGACCCTGGCGCACGAAGCGGACAACCAGCGGAAAAGAGTGCCAGCATGGCGAGCGAAGCAGGAACCATCGAGCAGGGCTCGGTAGGCAGCGGCGACGGAGGTCCGGCACCCGAGGTCGTGGTGCTGCTCGCCGAGGACGGTACTCCGATCGGCACCCACGACAAGGCGACCGTCCACACCCTCGAGACGCCACTCCACCTCGCGTTCTCCACGCATGTGTTCGACGACGCCGGGCGCATCCTCGTCACGCGACGTGCGCTCGGGAAGAAGGCGTGGCCGGGGGTGTGGACGAACTCCTTCTGCGGGCATCCCGCCCCGGGTGAGGGCTTCGAGGCTGCGGTGACCCGCCGGGCAGCCCAGGAGCTCGGGTTCACCGTCCGGGACATCCGGCCGGCGCTCCCCGATTTCCGTTACCGGGCCGTGGACGCATCAGGCATCGTCGAGAACGAGATCTGCCCCGTGTACACCGCCGTCGCGGATGGCCCGGTGGCGCCCCTGCCCGACGAGGTCATGGACGTCCAGTGGGTGGATGCGGCCGAACTGGTGCGTGCCGTGACATCGACCCCGTGGGCGTTCAGTCCGTGGCTCACGCTACAGCTGCCGCTGCTCTACCCGCACGGCGCCGACGGCCCGGGGCCGCGCCACGCCGCCTGACCACCACCGGGAACACCTACCCTTGTAGCGGCACCATTTCAACGACGAAAGAGAGTTTCGCCATGGCCACACCCACGCCAACCCCCGACGACGTCGTCATCGTCGGAGGCGCCCGCACACCCCTCGGACGCCTCAACGGACAGCTCGCATCCTTCACGGCCGTCGAGCTCGGCGCCCTCGCGATCACGGCGGCACTGGAACGCTCTGGTGTCGACACCACAGCCGTCGACGCCGTCATCCTGGGACACGTCGTCCAGGCGGGATGCGGGCAGAATCCAGCCCGCCAATCGGCGGTGAAAGCCGGTATCCCCTGGAACGTGCCAGCCGTCACGGTCAACAAGGTGTGCCTCTCCGGCCTCACGGCTGTCATCGATGCCGCCCGCCTCATCCGCAGCGGCGAGGCGCGCGTCGTGGTCGCCGGAGGCCAGGAGTCGATGACCCGTGGCCCCCACCTCCTCCCGGGCTCACGCCAGGGCTGGAACTACGGCTCCATCCAGGCCCTCGACTCCGTGGCCCACGACGGCCTGACCGACGCATTCGACAACGACTCCATGGGTGCCTCCACGGAGCGCGGCAATGTACGACTCGAGATCGACCGCACGGCGCAGGACTCCGTCGCCGCGGTGTCCCACCAGCGAGCTGCGGCTGCGACCGACAGCGGCATCCTGGCAGAGGAGATCGTCCCGGTCACCGTCAGGCAGCGCAAGGGCGACGACGTCATCCTGACCGCCGACGAGGGCATCCGCCCAGCGACGACCGTCGAGTCGCTCGCCAGGCTGCGGCCGGCCTTCAACCCCGACGGGGCGATCACGGCCGGCAACTCCTCTCCCCTGTCCGACGGCGCAGCGGCCCTTGTCATCACGACCCGCTCCTTCGCGGACGAGGCAGGGCTGACGGTCCTCGCCGTCGTCGGGAAGCCGGGGCAGGTGGCCGGACCTGACAATACGCTGCACTCGCAGCCCTCAGCCGCCATCCTGCAGGCCCTCGACCGCGCCGGGTGGAGCACCTCGGACCTCGACTTCATCGAGATCAATGAGGCTTTCGGGTCCGTGGCATGCCAGTCCCTCAAGGATCTCGACTACCCCCTGGAGCAGTGCAACATCCACGGCGGGGCCATCGCCCTCGGGCACCCCATCGGAGCTTCGGGTGCGCGCCTCGCCCTCCATGCGGCGATGGAACTCGCGCGACGCGGCTCCGGCCGGGCAGCCGTGAGTCTCTGCGGAGGTGGCGGCCAGGGCGAAGCGCTGCTTTTCTGGCGCTGAGCACGGCAGGGGACGACGCTCACCGGACTCGCCGGCCCCGGAACGACGAAAAAGCCCCGCTTCTCGCGAAGCGGGGCTTTTTCGTCCTGCAGCGGCTCCGGCATGCGCCGGGCCGGTGAGCAGAGGGTGTTACTTGAGGGTGACGGTGGCGCCGGCAGCCTCGAGGGACTCCTTGGCCTTCTCTGCGGCTTCCTTGGTGGCGCCTTCGAGGACGGCCTTGGGAGCGCTGTCGACAACGTCCTTGGCTTCCTTCAGGCCCAGCGAGGTGAGCGCGCGGACTTCCTTGATCACTGCGATCTTCTTCTCGCCGGCAGCCTCGAGGATGACGTCGAAGGACGTCTGCTCCTCTTCGACAGCGTCGGCTCCGCCACCGGCGGGGCCTGCTACTGCAACGGCAGCGGCGGTGACATCGAAGGTCTCCTCGAACAACTTCACGAAGTCCGAGAGTTCGATGATGGACAGTTCCTTGAAAGCCTCAATGAGTTCTTCGTTGGTGAGCTTCGCCATGGGAGGCGTCCTTCCTTTAGTGGTGCACTGCACCGGAGTGTGTGGATCGAAGGGAAACTAGTTCGCTTCGGGTGCTGCGGCTTCCTCGACGGGAGCCTCCGCGGCAGCTTCTGCGGGCGCAGCGGCTTCCTCGGCGACGGGAGCGTCAGCGTCGGCTGCAGGTGCAGCGCCGCTTTCTTCCTCGAGCTTGATGCGCAGTGCATCGACCGTGCGGGCCAGGTAGGACATCGGCGCCTTGAGGACACCTGCCACCCGGGCGAGCTGGAGTTCACGCGACTCGAGGGCCGCCAGGGCGACGACCTCGGTAGCATCGAGGGCCTTGCCCTCGAAGATTCCGGTCTTGATGACGAGCTTCGGGTTGGCTTTCGCGAAATCCGTGAGGCTCTTTGCAGCAGCTACGGCGTCACCCTTGATGAAGGCGATCGCGGTGGGTCCGGACAGCTGGCCCTCGAACGCGTCGATGCCTGCTTCCTTAGCCGCGATGCCCGTCAGGGTGTTCTTGACGACGGAGAACTTGGTGTCCGCGCCAAGGGCACGGCGGAGTTCCTTCAGCTGAGCAACAGTGAGCCCGCGGTATTCGGTCAGGACAGCAGCGGTGGAATCCTTGAAATCGGTAGTGATCTCGTCCACTGCAGAAACCTTTGTTGGCGTTGCCATAACCCTCCTTCCGGGGGAATATGCGCCGGCTTCCCAGCCCCAATAAAAAACGCCCCGCGCAGATGCACGGGGCTTTGCTTTCGTGGCACGAGCCAGGAAAGAGGAGCTTCGTTCACCTGCGTAGGCCGTCCCTTACGGGAGCTTTCGGATCCATATCCTTCTTCGCTACCGCACACGGATGCGCTTCGACGAAGTGGATGTGGACCGACCGACGGTCTTTGGTAGTTAAAGCGTACGTGACAGCAGGAGCCGCACCAAATCGGCCCTAGGCCAGTACCTTCTGCCAGCCTGCGGTGCGCCCGGCGGGACGGAAGCCCAGGGCGATGTTCACGTTCAACATGAACGAGTTCTCCTCCGCGTTCCAGGTGTAGATGCGTTCCGCGGATGGCCATGCGTCGAGCACACGTCCGAGGTTCGCAGCCTTCAGCCACATGCCGAGTCGGTGCCCGCGGTGCTCTTCGAGGACCAGGGTGTCCTCCTGGTACACCACGGCGGGCCTGGAGTCGAAGCGTTCGAGGATCGTGTGACCCACCAGCTGTCCACTGCTGCGATGGCGCACCGCACAGACGAGGCTGGAGGCACCGCCGGCCAGCGCCCGCTCCTCCGCCCGTCGAATGCGGCCCGCGTCCCACAGCTCTTCCTCCTGGGTGAACCCACCGAGGGGAGGATCAGTACTCATTCTCCGCCGCAGGAGGGCGTAGTCCTCCACGAGATCCTCGGGACAGCGGTCCAACCAAGCGACGAGCTCGTATTGCCCCGACCCGACAGCGCGGGCCTCGGCTTCCTTCCGCTCGAGGTCCCCGGCCCCGCTGCGACGCGATCGCATCGAAGCCAGATGGAGGACACTCTGGCGGTCCACCTGCACGAGTTCGAAACCGGCGCCCAGCGCCAGCACGGCCGCTGCGTCGTCCGCCGGGTAGGAACCAGCTCCCGTGGGTGGCACGAGGACCGGTCTGTCAGGGCTGGGACGATCACCGCCGTCGTCGACGCGAGCATCGCTCCAGGACATCATGATGGTCCGTCCGCGGCTGGACAGATGCTGTTCGACGAAGGCGAGGAGCGCCTGCGCTATCCCCTGCCGCCGGACCTGCGGCAGGACCTCGATCTGCACATAGGCGGCTCGTAGGTTGTCACGCAACGGGATGCTGATGCGCGCATTCGCGACGATGGTCCGGGCAGTCCTCGCCACCGCGAGGACGTAGTCCCGCTCCGGCGTCGGCTGCACCATCGCCAGCCGCTCCTCCGCATCGGTGGCGAAATCGTCATGCCCCCACAGGTGGTGTTCGACCGCATTGCCGACCGCAGCGCTTTGCGCGAAGTCGTCTCCGCCCTCGGCGTCGAGACTCGCGGGGATCCTGAGCTGCCCGATGCTGAAGGTGTCCATGCCCCGAGCTTAGCCTCACTGATTGGCAGGCCTCAATCACTGAGGGCCACGGAGCACGAAAAAGCCCCGCAGCAGGCGCTGCGGGGCTTTTCGAAGGTCGACCTAGACGGCGAAGACCTTGGTGACGTTCGGGTCGACGGAGATGCCGGGACCGAAGGTGGTCGAGACCGTCGCCTTCTGGATGTACCGGCCCTTCGAAGCCGAAGGCTTCAGGCGGAGGATCTCCTCGAGTGCGGCAGCGTAGTTCTCGCCCAGCTTCTGCTCGTCGAAGGAAACCTTGCCGATGATGAAGTGGAGGTTCGAGTGCTTGTCGACGCGGAAGTCGATCTTGCCGCCCTTGATGTCGGTGACAGCTTTGGCGACGTCCGCCGTGACCGTTCCGGTCTTCGGGTTCGGCATCAGGTTGCGGGGGCCGAGGATCTTTCCGAGGCGTCCCACCTTGCCCATGAGGTCAGGGGTTGCAACCGCTGCGTCGAAGTCGGTCCAGCCGCCGGAGACCTTCTCGATCATGTCGTCGGAACCGACGAAGTCGGCGCCGGCAGCGATGGCTGCCTCTGCCTTCTCGCCCGTTGCGAACACCAGGACGCGGGCGGTCTTGCCCGTGCCGTGGGGGAGGTTCACGGTGCCGCGGACCATCTGGTCCGCCTTGCGGGGGTCCACTCCGAGACGGAAGGACACCTCGACCGTGGCGTCGAACGTCGACGGGTTGGTCTCCTTGGCGAGGACTACCGCTTCGAAGGGGGCGTACTGCTTGTCCGCCTCGATCTTCGCGGCAGCTCCCCTATATGCTTTGCTGCGCTGTGCCATCTGCTTGTTCTCCTTATGCAGTCGTGGTCGTCGGACCGCGCTGGGCCCTGCCACTCACGAGCGTTCCGCACTGGGCGGCTCCGTCGTGCTGTGAATTGGTGGTGTGCCCTCTACGGCGATGCCGTACCGGGCGGATGGTGGGGGCTGTCAGCCCTCGACCGTGATGCCCATCGAGCGGGCGGTGCCGGCGATGATCTTTGCCGCAGCCTGGACGTCATTGGCGTTGAGGTCTTCCATCTTCATGGTGGCGATCTCTTCGACCTGTGCGTTCGTCAGCTTCGCGACCTTGACGGTGTGCGGGGTACCGGATCCCTTGGCGACGCCCGCTGCCTTCTTGATCAGCTCGGCTGCGGGCGGGGTCTTGGTGATGAAGGTGAACGAGCGGTCCTCGTACACCGTGATCTCCACGGGAATGACGTTTCCGCGCTGGGACTCCGTGGCGGCGTTGTATGCCTTGCAGAATTCCATGATGTTGACACCGTGCTGGCCAAGCGCGGGACCGATGGGAGGAGCCGGGTTGGCGGCGCCTGCATTGATCTGCAGCTTGATGAGGCCGGTGACCTTTTTCTTGGGGGCCATGAAAGGGTCCTTCTCTTGCATTGCGTTCCCGCGGGACAGGAGCGTCCTGCGGGGTGGTGGCCATCATGGCGTGATGGCCTGACGACGACCCCGGCGAAGCACGCCGGGAGGCGTCGAAGCTTTACTGGATCTTGGTGACCTGGCTGTACGAGAGGGTGACCGGAGTCTCGCGCTCGAAGATCGACACGAGCACGACGAGCTGCTGCGACTCGTGCTTGATCTCGGAGATCGATGCCGGGAGGGTCTCGAAGGGCCCTTCGTTGACGGTGACCGACTCGCCGATCTCGAAATTGACCGTGGCGGGGGTGAACTGCGGCTGGATGGGCTTGCCCGACGCGGCGTCCGTGTGCACGATGGTGTGCTCCAGCATCGAGAACACCTCGGACAGGCTCAGCGGCACCGGGTTGTGGGCGTTGCCCACAAAGCCCGTGACGCCGGGGGTGTGGCGAACCGCACCCCAGGACTCATCGCTGAGTTCCATGCGGACGAGCACGTAGCCGGGGATGCGGACGCGGTTGACGATCTTCCGCGTCGTGTTCTTGATCTCCACGACCTCTTCCATCGGCACCTGGATCTCGAAGATGTAATCTTCCATGTCCAGCGTCTGGATGCGGGTCTCGAGGTTGGCCTTCACGCGGTTCTCGTAGCCTGCGTAGGAGTGGATGACATACCAGTCACCCTCCTGACGGCGGAGCCTTGCCTTGAACGCCTCGACAGGGTCCTCCGCGGGAGCTTCCTCGCCGTCCGCTGCATCGGTCCCGTCGGTCGCATCGACCTCGTCGGACCCGGATGCAGCAGCTTCATCGACGGCGTCCGTGGCGGTGGCCTCGATCTCGTCGGTTGCGGCGTCGTCGGTCTCAGCGGCGTCGGCGTCGTCCGCGAGGAGTCCGTCCTCGGCCGCGACGTCGGTATCGGCGGGGTACGTGTCGGAACCGTCAGCAGGCACGTCGAGGTCGGAGGCTTCTACCTCAGCCTCCGTCCCGTACTCCTCGTTCTCCAGACCATCTTCGGGAGTGATCTGCCGTTCGAGTTCTTGCTCGGACACCTAGCCGCCTGCTTTCTGACATTTTTCACAAGGTCTTGCTTGCCTGTACTGAACCCGACACCTCGACAGCGGAGCCGGAACGTGAATTCCTGCGGGACCAGGGTCAGCTGTCGCCGAAGACCCATACCGCGCCGGCCCCGAACAGGAGGTCCAGGGCGGTCACGAGGAGCATCATGATGACCACGAAGATGAGGACGGTGATGGTGAATCGAACCAGTTCCCGGCGGGTGGGCGTGACGACCTTCCCCAGCTCCGCGAAGACCTGGCGGATGAACAGTATGATGCGTCCGAAGAGCCCGCGTCGGGGAGCCTTGTTCTCGGGCGGGCTTCCCTTGGAGCTGCTCGCAGCCGTATCGGTCACCGTCAACCTCATCAATCTCTGTGGTGTCCCAGCCGGACCACCAGTGGCGCCCCCAGCTGATCATGTTTACCGCCGCGCGGGGCCTGTGCCTGCGCCGGGGCTTCGTGATCTTCTTCTGCCGTGCTTTCGCCATACATCCGCGAAGGCCACGCGCAGGGCAGACAGGACTCGAACCTGCAACCTGCGGTTTTGGAGACCGCTGCGCTACCAATTGCGCCACTACCCTTTGGTTTTGAACCACTACTGCATCCACTTCGGCCGACCCGGGGAGGGCACGAACCATCATGGTGTTTCAACACCGAGAAATAAGTCTACGCAATCACCGCCGGAACGTCGAACCGGACGACGGGCGGCGAACAGTGGCCGGGTCGTCCTCCTGGCCCTTCCGGTGCAGCCTCCCGTTCCGTGACGCCGCCGTCGTTCCGTGATTCGGGTCCGGACGGGAGCCACGGCCTAAGCTGGGAGCAGCCACAGAACCTCATGGAACGGGACCCGATGAACGCGACGACCGACGACTCCATCCGCGCAGCACTCCCCCGGATCTCCCGGCGGATCGACTCGATCGCGGAATCGGCGACGCTGGCCGTCGACGCCAAGGCGAAGGCCCTGAAGGCGGCCGGACGGCCCGTGATCGGGTTCGGCGCCGGTGAGCCTGACTTCCCGACGCCGGACTACATCGTCGAGGCGGCGATCGCTGCGGCGCGCCAGCCGAAGTTCCACCGCTACTCTCCCGCCGGTGGGCTGCCCGACCTGAAGCAGGCGATCGCGGAGAAGACGCTGCGCGATTCCGGTTACACCGTGGACCCGGCGCAGGTGCTCGTGACCAACGGAGGCAAGCAGGCCGTGTACGAGTCCTTCGCGGCGCTCCTCGATCCGGGGGACGAGGTTCTCGTCCCGACGCCGTTCTGGACCACCTACCCCGAGGCCATCCGTCTCGCCGGCGGCGTGCCCGTCGAGGTCTTCGCCGGCCCTGAGCAGGGCTACCTCGTCACCCTCGATCAGCTCGAAGCTGCGCTGACCCCCCGCACCAAGGTGCTGCTGTTCGTGTCGCCCTCGAACCCGACGGGCGCGGTGTACGGGGCCGATGCCGTGCGCGCGATCGGAGAGTGGGCTGCGGCGCGCGGGCTGTGGGTCGTGACGGACGAGATCTACGAGCACCTGACGTACGACGGCGTGCCGTTCACCTCCATCGCGACGGCGGCGCCCTCACTCGGGGACAAGGTGGTCATCCTCAACGGTGTCGCGAAGACCTACGCGATGACCGGATGGCGCGTGGGCTGGATGATCGGCCCGAAGGACCTCGTGAAGGCTGCGACGAACCTGCAGTCCCACGCGACGTCGAACGTGTCCAACGTGCCGCAGATGGCCGCCCTGGCAGCCGTCTCCGGTCCGCTGACGGCTGTCGACGAGATGAAGGTCGCCTTCGATCGCCGGCGTCGAGCGATGGTGACCGCGCTGAACGAGATCGACGGCGTCGAATGCCCCACCCCCCATGGCGCCTTCTACGCCTACGCCGACGTGCGCGCCCTGCTCGGCCGGACGTTCGGCGGCGTCACGCCAACGACCTCCGCGGAACTCGCGACGCTGATCCTCGAGAAGGTCGAGGTCGCAGTCGTTCCCGGTGAGGCCTTCGGTCCCAGCGGCTACCTGCGGCTCTCCTACGCGCTCGGCGACGAGGACCTCGCCGTCGGTGTGGGACGCCTGCAGGAGTTCCTCGCCTCCCCGCGGTAGACCTGCACGCCTGCCCGCGGCGTCAGAGGAGTTTGCGCTCCGTCGCCCAGCGGGTGAGTTCGTGGCGCGAGGACAGCTGCAGCTTCCGAAGCACCGCTGACACGTGCGTCTCGATGGTCTTCACGGAGATGAAGAGCTCCTTCGCCGTCTCCTTGTAGCTGTACCCGCGTGCGATCAGGCGCATGACCTCCAGCTCGCGTGCCGAGAGGCGGTCGAGCTCGTCATCGACCGCGACCGCGGCGGTTCCGAAGGCGTCGAGGACGAATCCGGCGAGACGCGGGGAGAAGACGGCGTCACCGGATGCGATGCGTCGGACGGCGTCCGTGATCTCGGGGCCGGAGATGGTCTTGGTGACATAGCCTCGCGCTCCCGCTCGAATGACGGCGACGACGTCCTCGGCCGAGTCGGAGACGCTCAGTGCCAGGAAGCGGGACCGTGTCCCGCGCCGTGCGCAGCGGTGGATGACCTCGGCTCCGCCGCCACCCAGGCCTCCGGGCAGGTGCACGTCGAGGAGGACCACGTCGGGCTCCGTCGCACCGATGATCGTCTCCGCCTCCTCGACCGTCGCGGCCTCGCCGAGCACGCGGATGACCGGTCCGAGCGCCGCCCTGAGGCCGGAGCGGAAGATGCCGTGGTCGTCGACGATCACCACGGATACCGTCGTCGGCGCCGCCCCGTCCTGCGCTACGATCTCGCTGTCCACGTGCGTCCTTCTTCCTGGCCTTTCGGCCCGTGTGCCGGTCGTGCTTCCCCCGCGTCCCGCGGCTGGCCGTCGTCGCGCCTGTCCACCGCCAGCCTAGACAGGGCTCTCGGTGGTCCTCGGCAGCCGGAGCCGGACCTCGGTGCCGTCGCCGTCGCTGCGCAGCTCCGACGAACCGCCGTGGCGCAGCATCCTGCTGTGGATCGACTCGCGGATGCCGGCACGATCCGCCGGCACCGCGGCGGGGTCGAATCCGCTGCCTCTGTCCCGGACGAACACCTCGACGGTGTCCGGGCCGGCTTCGAGGTAGACCGAGACGGCGACCCCGGCGTGCTTGGCCGCGTTGAGCATCGCCTCCCGGGCCGCCTGCGCCAGCGCGTCCTCCGCGGGCCCCAGGACGGCGTCCCCCACGGCGACGACGGCGACCGGGTGTCCGTAGAGGTCCTCGATCTCACCCGCCATGACCCGCAGCCGCTCGGCGAGGCTACCGGGATCCCGACCCGGATCGGCGAAGAGCCACTGGCGGAGCTCGCGCTCCTGCGCCCGCGCCAGGCGCAGGACATCGGTCTCGGAGTCCGCCCTGTTCTGGATGAGGGCGAGGGTCTGCAGGACGGAGTCGTGCAAGTGCGCTGCAATTTCCGCGCGCTCCGTCTCCCTCACCCGTGCCGCCCGCTCCGTCTCGAGGTCGCGCCAGAATTTCAGTCCCCACGGCGCCAGGACCAGTCCGACGCCGGCGAGCACGGCGAGGACGGCGACCAGTGTCGCCATCGTGAGGGTCCAGGAGCCGTTGCTGGACAAGGCCACGAGGACGCCGGTGACGACCAGGACGATCCCGGCGACCAGGCGCAGGGTCCCGCCCGCCCGTCCGGCGCCCGCACGGTTCATCATCCTGGCCCGGCGCACCTCGTCGAGCTGGGACCAGGCGAGCGCGGCGCCCGCCACCACGACGGCGATCGGGACGAAGAAGCCCCAGTCGAGCTGCACTCCCAGCAGTTGCACCACGAGCACAGCAGCCGCGAGCAGGAGCGCCGTACCGACGAGGACCTCGCGCCGCCCGGCCCGCAGCGTCCGCTCGCGCCACGTGTCGACGTCGAGCGGGCCGACGGGATCCGAACGGACCTGATCACCGAGGATCCGGGCAGTCTGTGCCGATGCTCCTGCCGGTGCGCCGTCGGGCAGGGTGCCTGCCCCGACGCCGTGCATGAACGCTGCGGGTCCGGTCTGCCGCCCTGCCTCTGCGGCGCGGTCAGCCGCGGTGGGCACGAAGATCCACAGCCAGGCGTACAGCAGGATGCCCGCACCGGAGGCAAGGGTGAGCACCGCCATCCCGATCCGCACCCAGGATCGCTTGATACCCAGGTGAACTGCCAGCCCCGCGCAGACGCCGGCGATCACGCCGTCGGAACTACGCAGCAGGGGTGGTCTCATACCCTCATCAAAACACGCTGTCGCTTGTCAGGGGACGCTCCCGGAGAAGAATCAGGGAGCACTCAGGGTTCAGTCAGGGTAGGCCCCGATGGTTCCCCGCGGGCATCGGCGGAAGGATGGAGGCATGAACCCAGCATCAACTCCAGGCGGGCCGTCCTGGCAGCATGAACCGGCCGCACCGACGACGACGGAACGTGTCGTCTCCTCCCCGTTCTTCCGTTGGATCCGGGGGCTCGACATCACCAGGGCGCCCGACCGCTGGGTCGGCGGCGTCGCCGGCGGCATTGCCGGCCGCACGGGCCTGGACCTGGCCCTTGTCCGCGGGCTCATCGTGATCCTGTCGGTGTTCGGTGGCATCGGGGTGCTGCTCTACGGTCTGGCATGGGCCCTGCTGCCCGAGCCGGACGGCCGCATCCACGTCGAACAGGCCGGGCGCGGCTCCTGGACCTCCGGCCTGACCGGCGCAGCCGCCCTGGTGGTGATCGGGCTATGGCGTCCGAACCTCCCCCTTCTCGGTGACGGCGGGAGCGGCGGGCTGCTGTGGGCGCTGTTCTGGATCGGAGCGGTGGTCCTCTTCGTCTACTGGATCGTCAACCGCTCCAGCGGCGGCCGGGGCCTGCCCGGTACGTCCGGTGGGGGGCAGGATCCGCGAGGCCCCCAGAGCTTCGGTGACCAGCCTGCTGCCGGTTCGGCGCAGCCCTTCGGGCCGGTCCCCTACAGCCCTGATCCGTCGTCGGCGGAAGGCCCGCCAGGGAACGACGCCGAGCCTGAAGCGGAGCACCCGAACGTCAACAGAACGGTGCCACTGCCCTATCAACCCGATCTGAACACCCGGTCCATCACCGGGACGTACAACCCGCCCTATTCATCCGACCAGGCGTTGTGGTCCGGCTCCACCCCCTACTCCGCCTTTCCCTCGGCCCCGGCTGCCTATCCCGCATCGGACGCAGCCGCTCACCGGCAGTCCCCCGCGCGCCACCGCCCTCTCCGGCCTTCGGGGTCCGCAACGGCGCTCCTGATCGGCGGAGCGATCGTCACAGCGTCGGCACTCCTCGTGGTCGACTACCTCGGCATCCTCGACCTCGCCAACCCCGCCGTCGTGGCCTTCGCAGCAGCCGCGATAGTCCTCGCCCTCGGCGTTCTCGCCCTCGGAGCCCGCGGGCGGACGTCCGGGCTCGTCGGCTTGACCGGAGCGCTGGCACTTGTTGCCGCCCTCGTCGCCTCGTTCACCGTCGTCGGCGGGACCTGGATCGTGGTGCAGGACAGCCGGACGACCCCGATCTCCCTCCGGGCCGCCGCCGGCGGCTACAGCGTCATGGCCGCCCAAAGCACGATCGACCTGGCGGACCTGCCCACCCCGACCCGGGACGTCGTCGTACCGGTGAACGTGCTCGTCAGTGACGTCACGGTGATCGTGCCGGACGACCTGCCGGTTGAGGTGCGAACACGGATGGCGCTCGGCAACGCGGATGCGCGCGGCACGGCCAGCGGCCTCGATACGCCGTCGCCCGAGTTTCAGAGCAGCGGCGGAGTCCTGCAGCTGAGCAACGGCGACCTGAACCCCGATACCACCGGGCCCGCTCTCGTCCTCGATGTGAGGGGTGCCCTCAGCGACGTCACCATCGTTACAGCGGCCGGTTCCGACAGTTCCTTTCCACCCGATGCCAGCACCTCGACACCTACGGGAGATACCCCATGAGCACCTCCGTCACCGCTCGTCCGCGCCGCGCCCGCGTCGTCACCATCGTCTGGGGCGCCGTCATCCTCTCGATCGCCGCGCTCCTGCTCGTCAGTCAGTTCGTCACACTGTCGATAGATCCCGTGGTGGTGGCCCTCGGGCTCCTGATCGGTGTCGGGTTGTCGCTGGTTGCAGGAGGCCTCCTGTCGCTCAGGGGGCGCCCGGAGCGCACCGACCAGGACGACACCGGGCTCATGGCGACCGACGACCGGCGCATCGACCCGGAGGCACCCGGCGCAAGGACACAGGACACCCCCGCATACTGAACGCTCAGCACGTAGCAGCGCACACCCCGATCCGGAACTCCCGAAAGGCACATCATGCAGTCCTTTTACAGCATCCTCCGCTCCTCCCCGATCAAGCGCGCTCCCGGCGGCATCCTGGGCGGCATCGCGTCGGGCATTGCACGGCAGTACGGCTGGCGCGTGAGCTACGTGCGCATCGTGATGCTGCTGAGCTTCCTCCTTCCCTTCATCGGGCTTCCGCTCTACGCCGTGCTGTGGCTCCTGCTGCCCAAGACCGACGGCAGTATCGCCCTGGAGCAGCTCCTCACCGGTTCTCGGCAGCGCTAGTCGAACGGCTTCGCAGCACGGGACCTCCGCTCAGCCGGCGGAGGTCCCGTGCTGGTGCGTGACCTGCAAGGATGGATACCGTGCCGAAGACCACCACCATCCGCAGCTTCCCCCGCCTGCTCACCGCCTCCTGTGCCTTCCTCTTCATCTCCGGGTACTTCGTCGTGCGGTTCCCCGACGTCGAAGGGGCGAGCTATGCGTCCTACGGCTTCAACCTCCTCATCGCGCTACCCGCGTTCATCGCGCTCGTGCGGCAGTTCGGCGCTGCCCGTGGTGCGGTGACGCTCGTCGCGGTCTCCGTCTTCGGCTACCTGATCGAGGGTTTCGGCGTCGCCACGGGCGTGCCGTACGGGGAGTTCCACTACGGGGATGCGATGGGCCCGACCATCCTCGGCCTCGTTCCCTACCTGCTGCCCCTGTCCTACGTACCGCTCGTGATCGGCGCTGTCGCGACGGTTTCGGGGACTGGCACGGCCCTGCGGAGGATCGTGCTCGGAGGTCTCCTGCTGGTCGTGATCGACGGCGTCCTGGATCCGGGCGCGGTGGCGCTCGGCTTCTGGGTCTGGCCCGGCGGGGGCCCGTACTACGGCGTACCGCTGTCGAACTACGGCGGCTGGCTCATCTCCGGGCTCATCGCCTCGGCGCTCGTCACCCTGATCGGCGGGCGTCGGCTCACCGATCAGCCGCTGCGCCCGTGCCTGCTCGACAGCCTGCTCGTGTCGATGTTCCTCTGGCTGGGCGTCTGCATCTTCTCGGGACTCGTGTTCCCCGCGGTGCTCGCCGCGGGCCTGATCGTTCTGCTGGTGCGGCGGCGGATCCAGCTCGCACGGACGGCGCTGGTGCCCTCGAACCCGGGCGGGTCCCTCGACGCCGCAGCCCGCCGCTGACCCTTGGGTCGACGCCGGCTCCTGCAAGCCGACGCCGACCCGGAGACCGCCGCTGACCCCGGGGACCCGTCGCTGTCCGGACGTCCGGGCCGTCAGGCCGGAACCGGCCCCAACCGTGCCAGGAGCTTCTGCGTCGACATCATCGCGCCGCCCAGCACAGCCGGAAGGCCGCCGCCCGGGTGCACCGAGGCCCCTACGCGCCACAGCCACGGGCGCAACGGATCCGAGTACGGCGGGACGTGGAACGGACCGCTCATCCACGTCGGATGCACGGCGCCGTAGAGGGCTCCACCCGCGGATCCGCGCTCGCCGAAGTAGCCCGGATCCAGGATCTCGTAGTCCTCGAAGTACTCCTCGACGGGTTGTGGCAGGCCGAGCACGCGCGTGGTCCGGTCGAGCTCCCGCCGTACGAACGGGTCCTCGAGGGAGTAGGTCTTCCCGTTGGCCGGCGCGGTGAGGAGCAGGGCGAGGGTTGCCGACGCGTTCGGGTACACGCCGTGCGCCGGGTAGTAGTTGGCGAACGCCATGGTCTGCTCGGGCTCGTCACCGGCCTCGAGGCTGGCGTACAGCGCGGCGGGGCGGTCCGGCATGATCACGCCGTGGCGGGCGGTGCCCTCGGGCAGGGGGCGCGAGAGAACGGCATAGATCCCGACGGCGGAGCAGGTGAGCTTCCGCGGCCTCCTCGCGGCCCGGCCGCCCAGTAGCCCCGCCAGGCGGTGCGCATCGAGGCCGCTGACGACGGCGTCGGCCGGATAGGTGCCCTCGGACGTGACCACGCGCCGTCGTCCGATCCTCCGCGCAGGCTCGCCCGTGCGGATCTCCACGCCCGCACGGACGGCGAGGCGCTCGAGAGCGAGGACCAACTCGTAGACGCCGCCCTCGGGAATCCACACGCCGTCCTGCGCCATGATCGCCGGCATGCTCGCGTAGAGGGCCGGGGTGCGCGTAGGACTCACGCCCGCATTGAGCGTGTGGATCGCGATGACCTCGCGCAACCCCTCGGGCAGCCAGGTGAGGCTGTCGAGGTAGCTGCGCGTGGTGAGCCTTCGGCCATACAGGCTGCCAAGCTTCGCCAGGGCGGGGTACGACGCCTTTTCGAGGGGACCCGTCGTCAGCAGCCGCGAGACGTCCCCACCCAGCAGGCCGTGCTCCGACGCGAACCGCTCCCACGCCGTGTGCCAGGGATGGCCCTCGGGCACCGGCAGCGCACACTCCCCGCCTCGGTAGTAGTACGTGCCGACCTCGGGAAGGCGCGCGAGCCGGAGATCCGCGACCTCGGCAGCGCGTACCTGGTCGGAGGGTCCGACGGCGTCGAGGAGATCGAGCAGCTGCTGCCACACCGAGGGGAAGGTGAAGAGCGATGGTCCGGTGTCCATGCGCTGCCCGGCGACCTCGACTCGGCGGCTCTTGCCGCCCACGTGGTCCGACGCCTCCAGGAGCGTGACGCTGTGCCCCGCGCGGCCGAGCAGCGCGGCGGCCGCGAGACCGCCGATACCGGCACCGACCACGACCACACGGCTCATCGGTACAGGCCCAGCGTGAGTGCGACGACGAGCTGGACGCCCGCGACCGTCCCGGCGACGTACGGGAAGGCGATCGAGTAGCGATACAGGCGGTGGCCCGTCTCCGGACGCGGATCCCGATACAGACCCCACAGCAGCCAGCCTGCGATCAGGGCGTTCACGACGGCGACGGGGATGTTGACGAGGGCGAAGCACACGGTGGACACGGCCCACCAGGCACCGCTCCAGGCGACGACGCCGCGCGCGCCGAACCGAACCGCCGTCGTCGTGATCCCTACCGCCCTGTCCTCGTCGATGTCCTGGACGGCGTCGTAGGTATGCTTGGCCGCGCTCCAGGCCATGAGGCCGATCGCTGCAGCCCATACCGGCTCGTCACCCAGGGCGTAGGGCACGAGGACGAGCGGGAAGGCGTAGGCCGCGTTGCTGATCGAATCGAGGTAGGCGCGCGCCTTGAAGCGCAACGGCGGTGCGGAGTAGAAGACGAAGACGAGCGCGTAGGCGGCGATCCACGCCAGCGCCACGGGGGGCAGCGTCCCTGCGAACCAGGCGAGGAACGGGACGTTCGTGACGAGGACGGCGAGCCAGATGGAGCGCACCTCGGAGGCCCTGATCCGCGCGCCCTCGAGCGATCCCTTGCGGGGATTCAGTGCATCGGTGTCCTGGTCGAAGATGTCGTTCACGCCGTAGATGAGCAGGTTGAACGGCAGCGTGAGCCACACCAGGAGCGCCAGGGCCTCCCACTGCCAGAACGTGCCGGTCAGCCACATGCCGACGACGCCGGTGCCCAGGGTGTTGATCCAGAGGACCGGCCTGGAGATGGAGACCATGCGAAGCGCCGCTGGCGCAAAACCTGCCTGGGGCACTGCGGGTGTCCTCCTCGGACCTGCTGGGAACACACCGTCGGGGCTGGAGCCCGCGTGCGCCGGATGGTTCCAGCCTACGTGCTCCCCTGCCTGCGATCCCTCCGGCCCGAGGCGATCGGTCCGGGAATGTGACGTAGTCGGGGTCGTCGGCGCGGGTGTGTCTAGAATCATAGGCGGGCCCGACGGTGTGCTCGCGATGCACCATCCACCCCCTCGTCGAAGGAACCCCAGGCCACATGAGAATCGGAATCCTCACCAGCGGCGGCGACTGCCCCGGGCTGAACGCCGTCATTCGCGGCGCCGTGCTCAAGGGCATCAAGACGCACGACCAGGAGTTCGTCGGATTCCGTGACGGCTGGCGCGGCGTCGTCGAGGGGAACATCATCGACCTCCAACGGCACGCGGTGCGGGGGATCTCGAAGCAGGGCGGCACCATCCTCGGAACCTCCCGTACCAACCCCTTCGAGGGCAAGGGCGGCGCGGAAGCGATCAGGGAGAACCTGGAACGCCTCGGCATCGACGCGATGATCGCGATCGGCGGGGAGGGCACCCTGGCTGCGGCGAAGCGACTGACGGACCTCGGGCTCAAGATCGTCGGCGTGCCCAAGACCGTCGACAACGACCTCGACGCCACCGACTACACCTTCGGCTTCGATACCGCCGTGCAGATCGCCACGGAGGCCATCGACCGCCTGCGCACCACCGGCGAGTCGCACAGCCGCTGCATGATCGCCGAGGTCATGGGACGCCATGTCGGCTGGATAGCCCTCCACGCGGGTATGGCCTCCGGCGCCCACGCCATCCTCATCCCCGAGCAGCAGACCAGCATCGAGCAGATCGCCGAGTGGGTCTCCTCCACCAATGCCCGAGGCCGCGCGCCCCTCGTCGTCGTCGCCGAGGGATTCGTTCCGTCGCACATGGAGCAGGCGCACTCCGAACGCGGTCTCGACACCTTCGGTCGCCCGCGCCTCGGCGGTATCGCTGACCAGCTAGCACCGGAACTCGAGGCTCGGACGGGTATCGAGACCCGTGCCACGATCCTCGGCCACATCCAGCGCGGCGGCGTCCCGACCTCCTTCGACCGTGTGCTCGCCACGCGCCTCGGCATGGCCGCGGTGGACTCCGTCGCGGACGAACTCTGGGGCACCATGGTCTCCCTCAAGGGCACGGAGATCGCCCACGTGGGCTTCGAGGCGGCGCTGGGCAACCTCAAGCGGGTCCCGCAGCACCGCTACGACGAAGCCGCCATCCTCTTCGGCTGAGCACGTGGAACTCGACCCGGGCACCATCTCGATCATCCAGCTCGCCTGGTCCCGGCTACTCGGGCTCGACGACGAGGCGCTGGCCGATGACGGTACCGACCGCGTCTACAGCGTGGACGACGACGCGGGTGTCCTGACCTTCGTGACCCTCTTCGGGCGGGAGATCCTCAAGGGCCCTCGATGGGCGGTCGACGCCGGCAGGTCCATGTCGGGGCTGGATCTCCGCAGTGAGTCGACGCTGCTCACGATGAGCCGCGACCGCGGCGGTCGGGGCCTCGGTGAGGCACAGCTCTTCTTCTGCGACGCCCTGCCCCTGTTCGACGGCCCGCCCGCCGTCGTCTCCAGCGAGGCGGCGCTCGTCCGCGAACTCGAGCGGAGGTGCCCGCCCGACGACGTCGGCGAAGCGGGCCTCAGCGATGTGCAGCATTCATTCGTCCTGGTGGCCGATGAAAGCGGTGACGGACCCGACGCAGGTCAGCTGATCCCGCTGGCCGGCGCCGGGTACGACATCTGGGAGGGCATCCTGGCGCACATCGCCGTCATCACTCCGCCCGACCAACGCCGGAAGGGCTACGCGCAGCGCGTTGCCGCCGTCGCGATCGAGGAAGCGATGGGGGCCGGACTCGTGCCCCAGTGGCGGGCCCGCACGGACAACACCGCCTCGCAGCGCACAGCACGGCGGGCAGGGTTCGCCTTCGCGGGGACGCAGACGTCAGTGGTCCTCGACCGGACCTAGCCTGCTCCGCCGCCGATATCCTCATCCGGCGCACTCTGCCCACCGGCTCGATCCCGGCACGAGCGGGTCAGGCTGCCCGTTACCGGGCGAACAGCTCCGTGAGTTCGGTCCGGCTGAACATCTCTGCCGCGGCCCGGGCCGACGGCGCTCCGGCGTCGGGGTCCGCTCCGGCATCGACGAGGATGCGCGCCACCTCTGTATGCCCTTTGAAGACCGCACCTGCCAGGGGCGTCTGGCCGCGGTCGTTGGCCTGGCCGGCGTCGGCGCCCCGGGCGAGCAGGTTCCGGACGATCGCGGAATGGCCGCTGTATGCCGCGAGCATCAGCAGGCTGTCCTCGGCCGTGTTGGTCAGGGTGAAGGGCACGCCGGCGTCGAGGTACCGCGTAAGCGTGGCCGTGTCGCCCTGCCGCGCGGCGTCGAACAATGCATGCGCCAGGGCTATCGCCGCAGCGGCGCCGTCGGTACCCGTGGTCATCGCGGTCCCCGCAGGAAGCCCGTCGCCCGTCCGACCACCTGACCGGCATCGGGCGCCACGATGACCTCCTGGCCCGCGGCGTACATCTCCTCGCCGTCCTGCACCAGCAGATCCGCCGTGGCGTCGACAGAGCGCTTGAGGACCGCCAGGGCGATGGGCCCCATCTCGTAGTGGTGGCCGACGGAGGTGACCCTCCCGACGGTGCGGCCTTCGCTGAGGACCGGGCTGCCCATGGCGGGGAGCGTGTGCTGGCTTCCGTCGAGATGCAGGAAGGTGAGGCGACGGGGCGGATGCCCGAGGTTGTGGACCCGGGCGACGGTCTCCTGCCCCTTGTAGCATCCCTTCGCGAGGTGCACGGCCGTGCGCATGAGGTCCAGTTCGTGCGGGATGGTCTTCTCGTCGGTCTCGAACCCTGCCCGGGGCCGCCAGGCAGCGATGCGCAGGGCCTCGGCAGCCAGGGACCCGGCGAGGGCCAGGCCCGTTCCGTCCACGACGGCGTCGAGCGCGTCGCGGGGCACGAGGTATTCGAACCAGGGGCGTTCGCGCCCTGGGTGCTCACCGTCGCCGATGGTCGAGTAGGCATAGCCCCCGACGCCGATGGCCGGCCACGGATCCTCCCAGGCGATGACGTCGTCGCCGAGCTCGGGCAGCGCCCGCGTGGCGCCGAGGACGGCCCAGGCTTCCGTGGCGTCGGTGACCTCGACCCGCAGCATGAACTTCATCCGGTCGAGCCACGCGGCGAGGGGCGCGGCCTCCCCGCCCTCCGTGATGAGCCAGGCCGTAGCACCGTCGTCGACGAGGTGGATCGAGAATTCGATCCGTCCCTGCACGGTGAGGAGGAGGGTCTCGGAACTCTGCCCGGGCCGGAGGCCGAGGAGCAACTGGGACGACAGCGTGTTGAGCCAGCTCAGGCGGTCGGGGCCGGAGACCGTCACCACTCCCCGGTTGGAGAGGTCGACGACGGCCTGTCCGTCCATGAGCAGCCTCTGCTCGCGGAAGGGATCACCGTAGTGGGAGGCCACCTGTGCATCGGCTCCCCCGCCCTCGACGGCGCCGGGACGATCAAGGAGTGGGCTGGGAGTGGTCATGACGGTATAACGCCTCTCGGGCAGGACTATTCCTCCCCCGCGCGGAGCAGGGCCAGGCCCGGGGACGGAGCTGGTCAGGAGGTCTTTCGAAGGATGGCCGAGGCATGTGCCCCGAGCGCATTGCCGTCTGCTGCGACGTCCCAGCGCCAGTAGAGGTTCCCCTCGACCAGGCCGAACAGACGGGTGGCGGCCGTGTACTCCTTGGAGTGCTGTCCCCGCATCACGAGGTCCGTGCTCAGCTGGATCTGCGGGCCCTTGATGCTCCCGTAGTACAGCTCGGCGATGCCGCCGGGGTGGACGATCGTGGCCGTGATGTCGAAGCCGCCGGCCTCGTTGCGGAACTGCTCCACCTCGTCGGCGGTCTTCAGTGCGGGCACGATGTCGGCCGGGTTGAGGCCGGGACCCACGTCGGAGTCGTTGAGCTTGCGCTCCAGCGACCAGAATCCGGTCTCGACGGACAATGGACGCAGCTGTGCGCCCTGCTCGTCGATGAGCCAGGACTCCGCGCTGTACTGGAGGTACGGGAGGCCGTTCTGCGAGAAGACGACGCGCTGGGAGAAGCGCTCCGACTCGGCGGTCCCCTCGCCGAGCATCCCCGTACCCTCCCAGGTTCCGAGGAGCCACGACAGCGGGACGAGCTCGGGCGTCAGGTCGGTGGGCAGATCAATCGACATGGGGACTCCGTGTCAGTCGGCTACTTCTGGCCCTTGTACAGGCGCGTGATCACGAGGGCTGCGAACCCCGCCATGCCGAGACCGGCGAGGACCAGCAGCGAGATGAAGAAGATTTCAAGAGCGAGGATGGACATGACTCCATCCTAGCGCGAGCGATGCACAGCACGGGACGGCGCCGGGGCCTCCTGCGCGGCCTTGCTCAGGAGAGGAAGAGCTTGTCGAGGAAGTAGACGATGGCGCCGATCGCAAGCACGGGCGTGGTGCCGGCCGCGAGGGCCGCGAGTGCGTCGAGGGGCGCCTCACGCGCGACGAGGAGCCGCCGTGTCCCTGCCATGACGGCACCGCACGCAACGCCGACGACGGCGGCGGCGACAGCAGGGACGTCGGTGAACAGGAGTGCCCCGAGAGGGCCCGCGAGCGCAGCGAGCGCGACGGCGGCGGGCGCGACGAGCCGGTCCGGGAGGGGCAGGAGGCACACGGCGATCGCCACGGCGACGCTGATGCCGGTCACGAGCAGCACACCGGAGTCCGTGGCATTGACGGCGAGCCGGTCCGCGGCCACCCAGCCCGATCCCATGCCGATGACGAGGACCCCCGTGCTGGCACCTAGGGTGGATTCGAGCCGGTGGATCTGACCGGTTCCGCGAATGAGCTGGATCATGAAGATGGCCCCCACGCCGAGAGCCACCGATGCCGGGAACCAGGCCAGGAAGGACGGGCCGGGAAGGGACGCCGTCAGGACGACGGCGAGCAGGGCGCTCAGCCCGATGGCAGCGGACTGGCTCTTCTTCGCGGGTACCCGAAGGATGTACGGCCAGCCGATGGCGGCCAGGACGGCCACCACGCCGGTGGCGATCGCGACCGCCTGGAGGGAGATGTACGAGGACCCCACGATCGCCCCTGCCGCCAGCACGGCGGCCCCGGCCGCAGCGGCCACACTCGTCCTCTTCATCCCAGCAATACTGCCCTACCGGCTTCGCCGGTGGGAAAAGGCACACGCGCCGGAGGGTCGCGTGCGTGCGGTCCGTCACAGCCCTGCGGCTATACTTGACCAAATCTCTACCGCCCTCGCCTCCCTGTCCAGGGCAGCAAAGGGCCCCGTTGCCCGATGATGCGCATTCCCGACCCGTGGAGGAAACATGCCGCACATCCTGATGCTCACCAACACCACCGGCTCGTCCGTCGAGATCCTGCCGGCACTTGAGCTGCTCAATCACAAGGTGCACATCCTCGCCGCCGAGCCCACCGCGCTCCTCGAGACGGAACCGTGCGACGTCGTCCTCGTGGACGCCCGCAAGGATCTGGTCGGTGCCCGTTCGCTGACCCAGCTCCTGAAAGCCACCGGGCTCAGCGCGCCGCTCGTCCTGGTCCTCACCGAGGGCGGGATGGCGGCGGTCGCGGCGAACTGGTTGGCGGACGACGTCGTCCTCGATTCTGCAGGACCGGCAGAGGTCGAGGCGCGCCTGCGGCTCGTCATCGCGCGGTCCAAGGCGGCCGGCGAAGAGACCAGCACGGAGATCCATGCCTCCGGTGTCGTGATCGACGAGGCCAGCTACACCGCGAGGGTGGGCGGCGAGCCGCTGAACCTGACGTACAAGGAGTTCGAGCTCCTCAAGTACCTCGCCCAGCATCCGGGCCGCGTGTTCACACGCGATCAGCTCCTGCACGAGGTGTGGGGCTACGACTACTACGGAGGCACGCGCACCGTCGACGTGCACGTGCGGCGGCTCCGCGCGAAGCTGGGCGCCGACCACGAGCAGCTGATCGGAACCGTGCGCAACGTCGGGTACCGCTTCACGCTGACCCGCCTGCCCGAGGACCGCAGTTCCGTCAACCAGGACGCCTGACCCCAGCACACGAGAAAGCCCCTTCCACCCGCGGGTGGAAGGGGCTTTTCGTGTCCCGCTTGTCGGCGGAACCCTGGTGGAGGACATACGGGTCGAACGTATCGCGGGCACCCCACTGGTGCATCCCCCTCGAGCAGTTCACGACACTACCGCACCCCGGGCCGCCCACCAAACGCGCTGCCCGGCAGGACTAGGCTGAGCGCATGACCGCCGCCCAGCACACCCCCACCTGGTCCGTCGACAGGACAGCAGGAGCCCCGGCAGCCGCCGTCCTCGAGGAGGTGCGCCGGCTCACCGCGGCAGCCACCGAAGCCGACGGCAATCCCCCGCTCTCGGAGCAGACCCTCGTTCTGCTGCACGCGCAGGAGTCCGGAGACCGTTTGCTCGTCTTCACGGCCCGATCGGCAGGACAGCAGGACAGCGAGCTGGTCGGCGTCGCCGTGATCACCCGCGGAGTGGAGGACGGCGCCGTCCTGGAACTCGTCGTCGGGCCGGACTGCCGGGGGGAAGGAGCCGGGACCGCCCTGATCGAGGCGGTTCTGGCGGAGGGGATCGGCGGCCTCCGCGGCTGGTCCCACGGCAACCACTCCGCCGCCGCGGACCTCGCTGCGCGCTTCGGCTTCGGGCCCGTGCGCGAGTTGTGGCGCATGCGCCTGACGCGCGCCGCCGTCGAGGAATCCGTACCGGACCTACGCCTGCCGGCCGGCGTCGCCCTGCGCGCATTCGTCCGAGGACAGGACGAGGAGGCGTGGCTGGCGGCGAACGCCGCTGCCTTCGCGCACCATCCCGAACAGGGTGCCACCACCCGCGCCGACCTCGAAGCACGCATGGACGAGGACTGGTTCGACGCCGACGGCTTCCTGCTCGCCGTACGCGAGGCGGACGGCGTGCTGCTCGGCTTCCACTGGACCAAGATCCACCCGGCTATCGGCGCCCACCCGGCGATGGGTGAGGTGTACGTGGTCGGCGTGACGCCCGGGGCGCAGGGCACGGGGCTCGGCAAGGCCCTGACCATAGCGGGCATCGAGTACCTCCACCGCAAGGGACTGCAGGCCATCATGCTGTACGTCGACGCCGACAACACCGCGGCCGTCGCGCTCTACCGGAAGCTCGGCTTCACCCGCTGGGACGTCGACGTCATGTACGCGGGAACGACGGCGTAACCCACCTTGTAAGGTGTCATTCAGGGCGCGCCCGGCCGCTGAGGCGGGGTGTTCGCCACACCATGCCCGCCCACGCTGCAGGAGACGCAATGGAATCAGGAACCAAACGCCGGGGTGCGTCGCTCTACGGATCGTCCGAGACGGCTCCGGCCCGGGCTACCCAGGACCGCATCGACATCCCCGAATTCGCTCCCAGCCTCGTGCCCTCCGGCGATATCCGTCCCGACCGATTCCTCGACCGTGAGATCAGCTGGCTCGACTTCAACGCCCGGGTCCTGGAGCTGGCCGAGGACCCGGACCTCTTTCTCCTCGAGCGGGTGAACTTCCTCTCGATCTTCGCGTCGAACCTCGACGAGTTCTTCATGGTGCGCGTCGCCGGACTCAAGCGCCGTATCGCCACAGGCCTCGCCGTGCCGTCGGCCGCAGGCCTCAGCCCCATCGAGCAGCTCGAGAAGATCATGCAGGACGGCTACCAGCTGCAGCAGCGGCACGCCGCCGTGTTCGCCGAGCACATCCGCCCGGCACTCGCCGCGGAGCAGATCCACCTGACCACCTGGGAGGAGCTCGACGACACGGCGCGGGCCGAGCTCCGCAAGATCTTCGCGGAGAAGGTCTTCCCGATCCTCACGCCGCTCGCCGTGGACCCCGCACATCCCTTCCCCTACATCTCGGGGCTGTCCCTGAACCTCGCCGTCGTGGTGCGCAACCCCGTCAGCGCCAAGGAGCTGTTCGCCCGCGTCAAGGTGCCCGACCAGCTACCGCGCCTCCTGTCCGTGGACGGGCCGCGCGCCGGGAACGTCGCCGGGCGCGTGGCCCGCTTCATCCCGCTCGAGGAAGTCATCGCCGTCCACCTGGACCAGCTCTTCCCCGGCATGGAGGTGCTCGAGCACCACCTCTTCCGGGTGACCCGCAACGAGGACCTCGAGGTGGAGGAGGACGACGCCGAGAACCTCCTGCAGGCCCTCGAGAAGGAACTGCTGCGCCGTCGTTTCGGCCCGCCCGTGCGCCTCGAGGTCACCACGGACATCAACCCGAGCATCCGGGCCCTGCTGTCACGGGAGCTCGGCGTCGAGGAGGACGAGGTCTTCGCGCTCCCTGCTCCCCTGGACCTGCGTGGACTCAGCGTCATCTCCGGGATCGACCGCGGCGATCTCCACTACCCCAAGCACGTGCCACACACGAGCCGCCACCTGAACGAGAGCGAGACCTCGAAGGCCGCGAACGTGTTCGCCGCGATGCGTCGGCGGGACATCCTCCTGCACCACCCGTACGACTCCTTCTCGACGTCGGTCCAGGCCTTCCTCGAGCAGGCGGCGGCGGATCCCAAGGTGCAGGCCATCAAGCAGACGCTGTACCGTACCTCGGGCGACTCGCCCATCGTGGACGCGCTGATCGACGCCGCGGAAGCCGGCAAGCAGGTCCTGGCCCTCGTGGAGATCAAGGCCCGGTTCGACGAGCAGGCCAATATCTCCTGGGCCCGCAAGCTCGAGCAGGCGGGCGTCCACGTGGTCTACGGGATCGTGGGCCTCAAGACACACTGCAAGCTCTCGCTCGTGGTGCGGCAGGAGATCGACGGGCTGCGCCGCTACTGCCACATCGGCACCGGCAACTACCACCCGCGGACAGCCCGGTACTACGAGGACCTCGGCCTGCTCACCGCCAACGACCAGGTGGGCCAGGACCTCTCCCGGCTCTTCAACCAGCTCTCGGGCTACGCCCCGAAATCGACGTTCAAACGACTCCTCGTCGCTCCGCGCTCCGTCCGCTCCGGCCTGATCGACCGCATCGAGCGGGAGATCGCCAACAAGCAGGCGGGCCTCGCCGCCCACGTGATCATCAAGGTCAACTCGATGGTGGACGAGGCGATCATCGACTCCCTCTACCGTGCATCGCAGGCGGGCGTGAAGGTGGACGTGATCGTCCGCGGTATCTGCTCGGTCCGGCCCGGCGTTCCGGGCCTCAGCGAGAACGTCACCGTGCGGTCGGTGCTCGGTCGCTTCCTGGAACACTCCCGCGTCTTCGCCTTCGCCAACGGCGGCGAACCCGCCGTCTTCATCGGCTCCGCGGACATGATGCACCGCAACCTCGACCGCCGCGTGGAAGCGCTCGTGCAGCTCAGTGCACCCGAGGACATCTCCTACCTGATGACCCTCATGGGCCGCTACATGAACCCAGGCGTCTCCAGCTGGCACCTGGACGAGACCGGCTGCTGGACCCGCCACCACAAGGACGACGAGGGCACCCCCCTCGAGGACATCCAGTCCTGGCTCCTCGCCTCGAGGGCCCGCCAGCGAGCGGTGTCGCGCCGCTGATGGCGACGCACACGAAAGAGGCCACGGCCGTGACGGAGACGGGCAGCGGCGCCGCGACCATCGCTGCCGGGACCCTCTGCTGGCGAGTGGAGAAGGGCCTCCTGGAGGTCCTCATCATCCACCGGCCCAGGTATGAGGACTGGTCCTGGCCCAAGGGGAAACTCGATCCCGGCGAGACGACGCCGGAGTGCGCGGTCCGGGAGACCTTCGAGGAAGTGGGGTTGAGTGTCACGCTGGGCATCCCGTTGGCATCGATCACCTATCCCGTCTCCTCGGGCGAGAAGCTGGTGCACTACTGGGCCGCGAGAACGGAACGCCTCAGCCCCGAGCCCGACGGCAAGGAGGTGGATCGCGTCGAGTGGGTCACCCCGGAGAGGGCCCGCGAACTGCTGAGCAACCCGTCCGACGTCGAGCCCCTCGACGCCCTGGTGGAGGCGCACCTGGCGCACGACCTGCAGACCTGGCCCCTGATCGTGGTGCGGCATGCAAAGGCGAAGCCGCGATCGTCCTGGAGCAGGGCCGAAGGTGACAGGCCGCTCGCAGCCACGGGCCGCCGGCAGGCGACCGCCGTCAGCCGCCTGCTGCAGGCATGGAACCCCGAACGCGTGGTCAGCAGCCCGTGGGTGCGCTGTGTCCAGACGGTCTCGCCCTATGTGCACCAGCGCAGCGCCAAGCTCAAGCTCGTCGATGCGCTGACCGAACACGACGCCGCCCGCAGGCCCGGGAGGGCCAGGACCGCCGTCGAGCGTGTGATCGACAAGCGCCGTCCGGCGGCGATCTGCACGCATCGCCCCGTGCTTCCACTGGTCTTCTCGGTGATCAGCAACTACATGACCGGTCCACTGCGGGCACTCCTTCCCGTCGATGATCCCTATCTCGCTCCGGGCGAGGCAGTGATCTGCCAGGTCAGCAGCACCAATCCGGGCCGGATCGTCTCAGTGGAGCAGTTCCGGGCCTACGACGACTGACGGGCGCCTGCCCAGGGGAAGCCAGACCATCACCGCCGGGCCTGCCGCCGTTCATGCCTCGTTCACTGTCGATACCTAGAGTCGGGTGCGCACGCACACGCCGCACCCGATGACAGGAATCCAGCCATGACCGATGTGAAGGGCGTTGTCAGGGGACTGGCACCGCACGAGATCGAGGAACTCCAGCGCATCGGCCCCGCCGGGCCCCTGACGCCGAGGCTCAGGCACGCGATCGACCGGGCAGCCGGCGGTCCGGGAGAGGGGCGCGGCTATTACGTGTACGGTCACCGCGCCGACGCCGACCGTCCGCGGCCTTTCGTGCTGCGCCACGACGTCTGCGCCGAGTTGTTCGGCATCCGCCACTGACGTCCCGGGGGACGATGATGGGATGACACCCCGACCGAACCATCCCGGTCCGCGCTCCGCACCGGTCGGGGAGCACCCTGTCGCCGTCATGCTTGTGCAGGGGATCCGGTCCGGAACCGGTTCTCCGCCGGAGGCAGAGATGCTCTGCCTCCTGGATGACGTCGAGCGCCGCCGCGCAGCGCGGATCGCCGATGCCGCCCAGGCGGTCTCGTTCGTGGCGGGACGCCATGCGCTGCGCGTCCTGGCCGCGAGCCTCCTCGGGGTGCAGCCGGCGGATCTCGCCTCGAAGTCCGTCTGCCCCGTCTGCAGTCCCGGCGGCACCGCAGACCACGGCCGACCGGGCTACACCCTCGACGGCGGGACCATCCCCCTGGCGCTCAGCCTCTCCCGCGCGGACGGCTTCATCCTGCTGGGTGCGCTGGACGTCCGCGGGGCCGTTCCGGACGCTATCCCGAGGCTAGGCATCGATCTCACGGCAGTGGCAGGGGTCGGATTCGACGGCTTCGACGACGTCTCCCTGACGACCGCTGAACGAGACGCGGTACGGACGGTTCCCGTCGCGGGACGGGGTGCTGCTCGGGCGCGGCTCTGGGCCCGGAAGGAGGCCCTCGTCAAGGCGCTGGGCACGGGCTTCACCGATCGGGACCCGAGCGAGGTCGACGTGCTGGCGGACGGCAGGATCAGCGATCTGCCGGACGTCGACGGCGTCGTCCTCGCGTCGGAGGGTCTGGTGGCCGCCGTCGCCGTCATCCCCTGAGGGAAGGCCCGCAGTGTGCGGTAAGTGGCCGAGGCACCGGCGCAGCGTGCCCTGCAGCGCCCTACAGTGCGGGCAGGTCCTCCGAGAAGAGCCATTGCGTCAGCAGCACCTCGACGTCGACCGCGGGCAGGGTGCGTTCCGCCAGCGCGATGAAGTCCGGCGTCGTCACCGCACCGAACCGGTTCTCCTCGGACCATGAGCGCAGCAACCCGAAGAAGGCGTCGTCGCCGGCCGCCCTCCTCAGTGCATGAAGGGCGAGGGCGCCGCGTTTGTAGACGCGGTCGTCGAACATGCCGGACGCGCCCGGATCACCGATGACCAGGTCCTGTGGTTCACGGCTGAGCCGATGGTGCGTGGAGCGCGCGTGGGAGTCCGCCGTCGTCGATCCGCCGGCCTCCGACCAGATCCATTCGGCGTAGCAGGCGAAGCCCTCATGGAGCCAGATGTCCTGCCAGCGGGCGGCCGTGACCGCATTACCGAACCACTGGTGCGCCAGTTCGTGGGCGATCAGGCGCTGCGCGTCCCAGCCATCGTCGAGGTGGTTCCGGCCGATGATGGACAAGGTCTGGGCCTCGAGGGGTATCTCCAACTCGTCGTCCGTGACCACCACCAGGTACTGCGGGAAGGGGTACGGCCCGAAACATTCCTCGAAGGCCGACATCATCTCGTGGTTCCGCGCCAGGGCGGCCTTCGCCGCCGGCACGAGGGACGCCGGGACGGCGGCGTACTGGGGCACGGGGCTCGCCGGATCACGCGGGGTGGCGCGGGTGGGAAGGCCGACGGCGGGCTGCGCGGGATCATTCAGGGCGACAAGGTCATAACGGCCGATCTGGACCGTCGCCAGGTACGTGGCCATCGGCTCCGCCTGCGCGTACACCCAGGTGGTCCGGCTGGACTTCGCGATGCGCGAGACGAGGACGCCGTTGCAGATGGCGCGATACCCGGTGTCCGTGGTCACCGTGAAACGGTAGGAGCTCTTCTGCGCCGGGTGGTCGTTGCAGGGGAACCACGACGGCGCCCCCGTGGGTTGGCCCGCCACGATCACGCCGTCGGTCAGTTCCTCCCACCCGACGTCGCCCCAGGGGCCACCGATGGGTGCGGGATTGCCCTCGTACCGGATGTCGAGCCTGAATTCGGCGTCGTCGGGCACGGGATCGCGGAAGGTGATCACGAGCTTTCCCGCGCGGTCCTTGTACGAGCGGACGCGGACCGTATCCGACGTCACCTTGGTGGTCCGCAGGCCGCTGAGGTCGAGTTCGAGCTGGTGCAGTTCGCGGTGCGCGGTCATCGTGAGGACGGCCCGGCCCGCCAGTCGGTTGCCGGCCGGCCTGTAGTCGAGCGTGAGGTCGTAGTGGCCCACGCGATAGGCGGTACTGCCGTTGGACGGCGTGTAGGGGTCCGGCGCGAGGTCCTCGGAGCTACTGCCCACGCACCGGCCCCGACCAGGAGCTGACCGGGTTACCCATCCAGTAGGTGCCGGCGGGAACCGTCTCGCCCCGCATCACGAGCGACGCCGGACCGACAGTTGCGCCGGAGGCGATCTCGGCGGCGGGGAGGATCACGCTGTGCGGGCCCAGGGTTGCCCCTGCAGCGAGCTCGACGGTGTCCATGCTCATGATCCTGTCATGGAAGAGATGGGTCTGCACCACGCAGCCGCGGTTCACGGTAGAGCCGGCGCCGAGCGTCACCAGGTCCGCCTCCGGCAGCCAGTAGCTCTCGCACCAGACCCCGTGCCCGATCTTCGATCCGAGGGCGCGCAGCCACCAGACCAGCGCCGGTGTCCCGCTGGCGGCCCTTGCGAACCAGGGCGCGCTCACGCTCTCGATGAAGGTGTCCACCACCTCGTTCCGCCACACGAAGGAACTCCAGAGGGGGTGCTCGCCGGCGGAGATGCGCCCCACGAGCAGCCATTTCACGATGACGGCGCTGCCTGCCGCGACCGCGCCCAGCCCCATGAACACGACCCCGCTGAGCAGTGCCGCCACCGCATATCCGCTCCACAGGGCCAGGGCATCGAAGATCACCAGGGACGCCGCGGCGATCATCACCGTGAGGATGATGGGCAGCACGCGGCAGAGTTCCCAGAATGCGCGCGCGGCCTTCAGGCCTCCGGAGGGCTGGAACGTGCGGCCGCGGTCGCCGGTCACGGCCAGGCGGCGCAGGCGCGACGGCGGGCTTCCCATCCACGAGCTTCCGGCCTTGGCCTTCGCGGGTGTCGCAGAGAGGACGGCGACGAGCGAGTTCTTCGGGACCCGGCGTCCGGCCGAGGTCATGCCCGAGTTGCCGAGGAACGCCCGCCTGCCGATCTTGGCCGGGGCTATCCGCAGGTAGCCGCCGCCGAGCTCGTAGGAGGCCACCCTGGTGTCGTCCGCGAGGAAGGCGCCCTCGCCGATCGTGGTCATCTTCGGGATGAGGAGGACAGTGGAGGCCTCGACGTTCCTGCCCACGCGGGCTCCGAGGAGCCGGAGCCACATCGGGGTGAGGAGGCTGGAGTAGAGGGGGAAGAGGAGGTCACGGGCCATGTCCAGCGTGCGTTCCGTGGCCCAGATCTGCCAGCCGATGCGGCTGCGCGCCGGGTAGTGGCCCTCGCTCAGCCCCACGCCCAGCAGCCGGACGGTGAGGAGGATCAGGGCCGCGTTGACGATGAGCCAGAGGATCGCGGCGAGTACCACCGGACCTACCAGCGAGGGCCACGCAACCGACAGCGACGGCGTTCCGCGCAGCGCGGCCACCACGGGCAGGGCGGCGATGGTGGCGGCGATGAAGGGGATGAGGGCGAGGACGCCCGATGCCGCCGCGAACGCCAGGAAGGACAGGCGGGCGTGCAGCCGCGAACGCGCCCGCGGAGCGTCCGGCCACTCCTGCTTGGACCTGCCCGCCCGAGTCGCCGGCGAACCCGAGACGAGCTGGCCGGCCTTCACGGCGCCCTGCACGGCGGACCCGGGTGCCACCTCGGCGCCGGCTCCGATCCTCGCGCCCGGCATCAGGGTGCTGCGCGCCCCGATGACGGCTTCCGTCCCGATCGAGATCGCACCGATGTGCACGTGGTCCCCGTCGATCCACCATCCCGACAGGTCCACCTCCGGTTCCACGGATGCTCCGGCTCCGAGAGTCAGGAAGCCCGTCACGGGCGGGACGGAATGGAGGTCGACGTCGGACCCGATCCGCGCACCGAGCGCCCTCGCGTACACCGGTACCCAGGGGGCGCTCGCGAGGCTGACGGCGCCGACGCTGTCCGAGATCTGTTCCGCGAGCCAGAGGCGGAGGTGCACCCTTCCCGAGCGCGGATAGATACCGGGCCCGACCCGGCGCAGCAGGATGCGGGCGGCCGCGACGGACAGCGCCATGCGCCCGAACGGACTCACGAAGACGAGCCAGGACAGGGCTACCCACCCCCAGGACAGCGTCGGGGCACCCGTCAGGACGCCGAGTCCCGTCAGTACGTTGGCGGCGATCATCGCGTAGGTGAGCCAGCGCATGCCGGCGAGGAACTGCAGCGGGATGCCCATGACGGTCTGGAAGACCTGGGACTTCCGCGCGGTGCGGCGAACGGTCCGCTCCGGCGCATCGGGCTGCTCCCCGCCGTCGCCCGTGCTCGCCGCGAATGCCGCGAGGGCACCGAGCCGGGGATGCGCGTAGATGTCCGCGACGGTGATGACCGGGTAGCGGGCGCGGATCACCGACACCAGGCGGGCTGCGGCGAGGGAGCCACCGCCGTGGAGGAAGAAGTCGGCGTCCTCGTCGGCCGGGACCGTCCCGAGGACGCCGGCCCACTGGTCCGCGATCCACTGCGCGCGGGGATCGAGGTCCTGTTGTCCACCAGGGTCCCCTCCCGCAAGCGGCCAGGGCAGCGCGTTCCGGTCCACCTTGCCGCTCGTCTTCGTCGGCAGCGCGTCGGTGATGGTCAGCAGCGGCACCAGCGCGGCGGGGAGCCGTGCCGCAAGGAGCTCCCGAAGGACCTGCAGGTCGGCAGCACCCGACGCCGGCACGAGATAGCCCACCAGCAGCTGGTTGCCCGACGGCGTCGTCCGGACAGCGGCCGCCGCACCGGCGATGCCGGGCAGGGACTGCAGTGCGGCGTCGACCTCGCCGAGTTCTATGCGGCGCCCGCCGAGCTTCACCTGGTCGTCCGCCCGGCCGACGAACACGAGGCCGGCCGCTTCGAGCCTCACGAGGTCGCCGGAGCGGTAGGCGCGGTCCCAGCCGAGCGTGGGCATCGGAGCGTACTTCTCGGCGTCCTTCTCGGGGTCGAGGTAGCGGGCGAGGCCCACGCCCCCGATGATCAACTCGCCGACCGCCTCTTCCGGCACGGGCACGCCGTCCTGGTCGACGACGGCGAAGTCCCAGCCGTCCAGGGGCAGGCCGATGCGCACCGGCCCCTCCCCACCGAGGCGGGCCGCGCAGGCGACGACGGTGGCCTCCGTGGGTCCGTACGTGTTCCAGACCTCGCGATCGTGCACCGCGAGGCGCTGAGCGAGGTCGGGTGGGCACGCCTCCCCTCCGAAGATGAGGAGCCGCACGTTCTCGAGGGAGTCCGCAGGCCAGAGAGCGGCCAGCGTAGGAACCGTGGACACCACCGTGATGCCGCGCGCGACCAGCCACGGACCGAGGTCGACACCGGTCCGCACGAGCGCCCGCGGCGCCGGCACGAGGCACGCGCCGTACCGCCAGGCCAGCCACATCTCCTCGCACGAGGCGTCGAAGGCCACCGACAGACCCGCCAGCACCCGGTCCGCGGGCCCGATGGGCTCGTCCTGCAGGAACAGGCGCGCCTCGGCGTCCACGAACGCCGCCGCCGAGCGGTGCGTGACGGCCACCCCCTTGGGTGTCCCCGTGGAGCCGGACGTGAAGATGATCCAGGCGTCGTCGTCGGGCGTGGGGTCTCCGGCAGCACCGCGCGCGGCACCTGCCGGAGTCAGCGACAGGCCCGGGCCGACGACGACGGCGGCGCGGGACTCCGCGAAGACGATGCGTGCACGCTCATCCGGGTCGTCCGCGTCGACCGGGACATAGGCGGCGCCCGCAGCGAGCACCCCGAGGATCGCGATGTAGAGCGCGTTGGTACCCGACGGGAGCCGGACGCCGACCGTGTCACCGCGACCCACCCCGGCGTCGCGCAGGGTCGCCGCGAACCCCTGCGCCTCGGCGACCAGCTCCGCGTAGCTGAGCGCGGAGATTCCGTCGTCGAGCGCCGAGGCGCTGGGGTGCTCACGGGCGGTGGAGTGCAGGATGTCGAGGAGGGTCCGTGGTGCCGGCGCGAGCCCGGACGCCGCGAACTGCGCGCGATGATGCGCAGAAAAGGGTGCGGGGGCGGTCTCGGGTGGAGGAATGGTCACGGCTGTAGTCTTCCGGTGCAGGGTGAACGGCAGGTGACCGGATTCGTCGGCTGTCCACGGGTCCGCGCAGTCTACCGGGCACCGGCTGGGGTCAGGGGCTGCGCTCGCCCTAGAATGGCTCGGTGAGCACCCCCATCCCCACCCCTTACGAGGACCTGCTGCGCGATGTCATGGCGAACGGCGCGGCCAAGAGCGACAGGACGGGCACCGGCACCCGGAGCGTCTTCGGCCGCCAACTCCGCTTCGACCTCACCGAGTCCTTCCCCCTCATCACCACCAAGCGCGTGCACTTCAAATCCGTCGCACTCGAGCTGCTCTGGTTCCTCCGCGGCGACTCGAACGTCCGGTGGCTGCAGGAGCGCGGCGTCTCCATCTGGAACGAGTGGGCGGACGACGACGGCGAGCTCGGCCCGGTCTACGGTGTCCAGTGGCGGTCGTGGCCCACGCCCGACGGCGGCCACATCGACCAGATCGCGCAGGTCGTCGAAGCCCTGAAGACCGACCCCGATTCCCGCAGGCACCTCGTCTCGGCCTGGAACGTGTCGGAGATCCACAACATGGCGCTGCCTCCCTGCCACGTGTTCTTCCAGTTCTATGTCAGCCCCGGAGTGGACGGTGGACCGGGCAGGCTCTCCTGCCAGCTGTACCAGCGGTCGGCGGACACGTTCCTCGGTGTTCCCTTCAACATCGCGTCCTACGCCCTGCTGACGCTGATGGTGGCGCAGCAGACCGGCCTGGAACCCGGCGAGTTCATCTGGACCGGCGGCGACGTCCATGTGTACGACAACCATGTGGAGCAGGTGACCGAGCAGTTGTCCCGTGCGCCGTACCCGTCTCCGCGTATCGAGCTGAAGCGGAAGCCCGCCAGCATCTTCGACTACACCCTGGAGGATTTCGACGTGGTCGACTACCAGCACCACCCCACCATCAAGGCACCGGTGGCGGTATGAGCGGGGCAGCACCGCACCGCACCCTGAGCGTCCTCGACGCCGTCGGATCCCGGCCCGTGATCGGCATGATCTGGGCGCAGACCGAGAACGGCGTGATCGGCCGCGACGGGAAGATCCCCTGGCACGTACCGGAGGACATGGCACACTTCAAAGCCACGACCACGGGACATCCCGTGATCATGGGCCGCCGCACGTGGGAGTCCTTCCCCTCCACGTTCCGGCCCCTGCCGGACCGCACGAACATCGTCATCTCGGGTTCGGGAGCCGCGGACCTGCGGGGCGCCGTCGTCGTCGATTCCCTCGATGCCGCCCTCCGGGCGGCGCAGGCAAGTCCCGGCGCCGAGGAGATCTGGATCATCGGTGGAAGCCGCGTCTACACCGATGCGATGCCACTGGCCAACGCCGCCCTCGTCACCGTCATCGAAGACGCGGTCGAGGGCGACACCGTCGCTCCCGCCTTCGGGCCCGAGTGGGCGCTCGCGGCGCTGACCCCCGAGACCGGCTGGCTGGAATCCTCGGGCGGGACGCGCTACCGCATCAGCCTCTGGACGAAGCAGGACCAGTAGCACCGCGCCTGCCGGGGCACGCCCCGGTCACAAAAGCGGATCCACGGCAGCCTCCCGCCTAAACTGGAGGGCATGACGTCAGCACCTGAAAGTTCGGCCCTGCCCTCCGTCGGATTCGTCGGCTGGCGCGGCATGGTGGGCTCGGTCCTCATGCAGCGCCTCCAGGACGAGGGCGACTTCTCCCGCATCAACCCCGTCTTCTTCTCCACGTCGGCGGCCGGCGGTGCAGCGCCGTCGTTCGCCGACGGTGCGGGCATGCTGCAGGACGCGTACGACGTCGAGACCCTCGCGAAGCTGCCCATCATCGTGACGGCCCAGGGCGGCGACTACACCGCCGAGGTCTACCCGAAGCTGCGGGACGCCGGCTGGTCGGGTCTCTGGCTCGACGCCGCGTCCACACTGCGCATGGAGCAGGACAGCGTGATCGTGCTGGATCCGGTCAACAGGTCCGTCATCGATGCCGGGCTCGCGAACGGCGTGCGGGACTTCATCGGCGGGAACTGCACGGTCTCCTGCATGCTCATGGGCCTCGGCGGGCTGTTCCGCAACGGACTGGTCGAATGGGGCACATCCATGACGTACCAGGCGGCGTCGGGCGGGGGTGCCCGCCACATGCGCGAGCTCCTCAACCAGTTCGGCGCCCTCCACAGCACCGTTGCCCTGAACCTCGACGACCCCGCGTCGGCGATCCTGGACATCGACCGCGCGATCCTCGCCAAGCAGCGCCACCCGAGCCTGGAAGCGACGCAGTTCGGCGTGCCGCTGGCGGGCTCGGTGATCCCCTGGATCGACGGCGACCTCGGCAACGGCCAGTCCAAGGAGGAGTGGAAGGCCGGCGCGGAGACGAACAAGATCCTCGGCATGGACACGCGCATCCCCTTCGACGGGCTGTGCGTGCGCGTCGGTTCCATGCGCTCCCACTCACAGGCGTTGACCCTCAAGCTGACGCAGGACCTGCCGGTCAGCGAGATCGAGTCGATCATCGCGGCCGACAACGAATGGGTCCGCGTCATCCCGAATACGAAGGTCGATACGCTGGCCGGACTGACGCCCATCGCGGCCACGGGCTCACTGGACATCCCGGTGGGACGGATCCGCAAGCTCGAGATGGGTCCCGACTACATCAGCGCCTTCACCGTGGGGGACCAGCTCCTGTGGGGCGCCGCGGAGCCCCTTCGCCGGATGCTCATGATCGCGACCGGCAACCTCTAGGCCGGACCCTGCTCCTGGGCGGCCCCATCAGGGCTCGGCGGGACCGACGCCTGGTAGATCAGCGCCGAGGCGACATCCCGGAGCGGGACGTTCGTGTCGTTCGACAGCTTCCTGAGCTGGTTGAACGCCTCCTCGCTGGTGCAGTGGTGCCGGCCCATGAGGATTCCCTTGGCCTGGTCGATGACGGCGCGGCGTGTGAGCGCCTCCTGCAACTGCGCCACCTCACGCTGCGCGGAGTGGTAGAGGCTGGAGTGTGCCATGGCAGTCGCCGCATAGGTGGTGAAACGGCGCGCACCCTCCGCCGACGTTCCCGTGGGTACCTCCTGCAGGTACCCGAGGACCCTCACGAGGTCCTCGCGGTAGTCCGTGACGTCCTCGACCTGCTGAAGGATGGCTACCAGCATGCCGTCGTCGTCGAGCACCGGGATGTTGACCGGGCTCCAGTAGCGTTCCACGAAAGTGCCCGGTTGCGTCGGGTGAGGAATGTCGTACCGGTGGATGTGCAGGTCGTCGCGCTCCCCCGTGGCGATGACCCGTTCGAGCGACTGGCGCATGGTCCGCGCGGGCGCGTCGTCCGACTGCTGCGGATTCTCGGGGAACACCTCGAACGCCTGCCGCCCGATCAGTTCCTCCCGAGCCAGGCCTGTCGCCTCCGAGAATGCGGTGTTGACATCCAGGATGACGAACTCGAGGTCCATCAGGGAAAAACACGACGTCGTCGCCTCGAAGGTGGCCGACCTCAGCGAACCACGTGCGCCGACCGGTCGGGCCTGCGCGGCGTCGTGCTGTTGTTCCATCCAGTCCTCCGTGCCCGAGGGCAGCCCCACGTCGGCTTCGGGCGGCCGGACGTATCAGTGCGAACACCACATCATAGGCATCCCCGATGACAGTCGCGCATCCACCGATCCGCCCTCGTCAAATGGTCGGAGGGCGCGGGCAGTATGTGCCCCATGGATCCCCTGAACGCAGACACCATCCTCCGGCGCTTCTTCGCTGCGAGCGGCCATACCCGGCATCCGGAGAGCCTGCTTCGGTACGAGCGGGTCCAGTTCCACCTCCGGAGCTATCTCGAGGAGGTCGCCGCCACCCGGCTGGCGGGAGTCGACCGCGAACTGCTCGCCCTGGAACGTCAATTCGGCACCGAGACGCCCTATGTGCAGGTCATGGGGGCACGGGAGTTGCTGCACGCGCTTCCGGAGTTCCTCGCGGTGCCCCAGCTCCTCCCGGACTTCCACGACAGGCTCGCCCAGATCAGCGTGGCCTCGAGGCTGGCCCAGTGGCTGTGCTCGCGGCGGCTCGTGCAGCGCGAGGACAGCTGGAACGACGTCGTCCTCACCCGCGCCGCTGCTGAGCAGGCCCGCCGGTCCCCCGCGCTGTGAGATGCGGCATCGTGCCGGTAATGGTGGTGACCGGTCGTGCCGGTGGGCGCTACAGCTCGCAGTTGATGAGCAGCGGCTCGGGTTCCAGCCGGATGCCGAACGTGCGCTCGACGCCGTCCCGCACCAGCCGGGCCACGGACAGGAGGTCCGAGGTCGAGGCGCCTCCCCTGTTCGTCAGGGCCAGTGTGTGCTTGGTCGAGAGCGAGGCACGCCCTCCCGCCGCAACGTGCCCCTCGTCGTCCGCCAATCCGAAGCCCTTGGAGAACCCGGCGTGCTCGATCAGCCACGCCGCACTGAGCTTCACCTGCCCCTTGGTCCCGAACGGATACCGCGGAGCGTCGTCGGGAAGGCCCGCGGCGATATCCTCACCCATGATCGGATTGGTGAAGAAGGACCCGGTGCTCCAGGTGTCGGGGTCGGGGGCGTCGAGGACCATGCCTTTTCCTGTGCGGAGCTTCAGGACCTCCCGGCGCACGTCGTTGGCGTAGGCCCGGGCACCCACCTCGATGCCGAGCGCGCGGGCGAGTTCCGCGTACCGGACGGGCTTGCCCATGCGTCCCAGGCCGAGCTGGAACTCGACCGAGAGCACGACGTAGCGGGGCGACCCCTTGACGGTGCTGCGCTTCAGCAAGGAATCCCGATAGCCGAACGACAGCTCGAAGTTCGTGAAGCTCTTGATCCGGTCGGTCTCGCGGTCGTAGGTCCTGACCGTCGCGATGGTCTGCGACACGTCCGAGCCGTACGCCCCGACGTTCTGCACGGGTGTCGCCCCGGTGGAGCCCGGGATACCCGAGAGGGCCTCGAGCCCGGAGAACGCATGCATCACGGTGTAGTGGACCAGCTCGTCCCAGTCCTGGCCCGCCTGCGCCCTGACCATGACGCCGCCGCACGTGGCGTCATCGTCGTTCACCGTGAAGCCCGTCGACGTGATGCGGATGACCGTCCCGTCGAAGCCCTCGTCGCCGATGAGCAGGTTGGAGCCTCCGCTGACGATGAGCAGCGGCTCGCCGGCAGCATCCGCGGAGCGGACCGCCTCCACGATCTCCTGCTCGCTCGAGGCTTCGACGAGCCGGCGCGCGGGTCCGCCGACGCGCGTGGTCGTCAGGTCGGCGAGCCGTGTTCCGGTGCGGGTACCGGGTGCCGTCATGGGAGTTTCACCACGGCCTGCGCCTTGACGAGGACCTTCTGCCCTGCGCAGGTCACCGTGAGGTCGATGCGGGCCGTGGAGCGCTCGGTGTCGATCGCGCCGACGACACCGGTCACCTCGACGACAGCCCCGGCCTCGCCGGGTCGAGCGGTGGTGTCCCTGACGACCACGGGCTTCGTGAAGCGCGTCTGGTAGTCGATGACGGCGGCTGGATCACCGCTCCAGTCGGTCACCAGCTGGACGGCTGCACCCATGGTGAACATGCCGTGGGCAATGACTCCGGGGAGGCCGACGCCCTCCGCGAACGACTGGTTCCAGTGGATGGGATTGAGGTCACCCGATGCGCCGGCGTACCGGACGAGGTCCTGGCGCGTGATGTCGAGCGTGCGGGTGCCGATCTGCTGGCCTACCTCGAGGGTCGAGAGGAGCACTGTCATGGCTACTGGTCCTCCCCGCGTACGAGGAGCGATGACGTCGTCGTCGCGGTGGGCACGCCGTCGACCGTCGATATCTCCGCGCGGGTGGTGATCATCGCGCCCCCACCCATGGCCCGCACCTGGTCCACGTGCAGCTCGGCGACCAGCTGGTCCCCCGCGACGATGGCGCGATGGTGGATGAAGCGCTGGTCTGCGTGGACGACGCGGGTGAAGTCGATGCCGGCGCTCGGGTCGCTGATCAGCTGCGCATCGGCCCGCTGGGCGACGATGATCGCGAAGGTCGGCGGGGCGACCAGGTCGGCGTGACCGAGGGCGGCGGCGGCGGCTACATCGTAGTGCGCGCGGTGGGTCGCCTGAACGGCCCGCGCGAAGTCGCGGATCGCCTCACGCCCCACGGAGTAGGTCTCTCCTGCGGGGTAGCTGCGCCCCTGCAGGTTCGGGTCGATGGTCATGGATCCTCCGGTGGAAGCGGCGTCGGGCGGTCGGGATGCGCGTCGGGACGTGCAGTGGAAATGGGACGTGCGAGCGGGCGGATCCTGCAGGGAGTGCCACCGCACAGGATCAGGGCGGCGTCAGCGCCTGTCCTTCAGGCGACGGCGAACGTCCCGCGAACGGATCACCATGCCGGCGAGATGGCACACCATGCCCGCGACAATGATCGGGATGGCCGTGAAGACGAGAACCTGTTGGCCCGATGCGGTTCCGATGACCGCTACGAGGATACCGATGGCCGTCGTCACGAGGGCGGAAACCACCAGCTTGCGGTAGAGGTCCGAGCCGGTCTCCCAGGGCGTATTGAGCATGATCCCGATTCTACTGCCGACGGTCCGGCAGGTGTTCAGAAGAGCACCTCCTGGACCGCCGGGACCGGAGTGGCGAAGGCGCCGAACCGTAGGCGCCTCCCTTTGAGCTGTGCAAGGTCGACGACGAACAGGAGATCCGTACCGTCGATCGAGACCAGCGCAGATGGACCGAGGATCCCGCGCACGGTGAATCCGTGCCGTCCGTGCACCAGTGCTCCCGGGTAGGGCTGGGGTGCGCCGTGGCCGAGGACGGCCGACCACGACGGCGGCGGATCGAACTCCTCGTGCACCACTTCGAACCCTTCCGTCCCGTCGATCCCTTCGATCCCTTCGATCGCGGGACCACTCTCGAGCAGTCCGCGCGTCGCCAGGGCGAATCCGTCATTCACGCGTTCGAGTTGCGCGGCCGGCAGGGGTGCGCACAGCGCGGCGGCTTTGGTCCCCGACCTCACGGCCTGCTGCAGGCCCAGCGTCCGGGTGACCTCGTCCTCGAGGATCCGAACCACCCGCCCGTCAACCGCGTGCGCGACGAACTGCGCCACCAGGGCCCCCTGCTCCACGAGGCGCGCCCGTTTCCTGGGGTGCGAGGCGGTGCCCACCTTGGTCGAACCGTCGGCAAAGGTCGCGACGTACAGCCAGTGGGGCTGGTCGAGATAGCGCTTCAATCCCGGTGGGGCGATGCCCGAGCGATGGAAGTCGTGCATGAAGCGGGCGTCGTCCTGAACGAAGCACCGGCTGCACTGGTGCCCCCGGTCGGCCGGCGCCTGGTCGGCGCACTGCACCCACGTGCGGTCATCCCGGCCGTGGACGCGATGGAAGCCCAGGCAGTACCGGCCCTCGGCGGCAACCTCGAAGGCCAGCCTCGTGCCGGCAGTCAGGGGAAGGTCACTCGTCGATGCGTCGCGCGCGATCCCGGGAGCGGCGCCGCCGGCCGGCACCTCGTGCAAGGACAGGACGGGCCCTGGAGCGTGCCAGCTCACGCCGCTGCAAAGATAGGTGGAAGTCACTCCCCCAGCGTAGGCGCGGGCACCCACAGACCGGCCGGTCGAATGTTCCTCAGGCCAGCACCCTGCTGAGATCGTAGGCCGCCGGGATGTCCAGCTGGTCGAACGTGCAGGAATGGGCCTCGCGGTCGGGCCGCCAGCGCTCGAACTGGACGGTGTGCCGGAAGCGGTCGCCCTCCATCTGGTCGTATCGCACCTCGACGACGCGCCGCGGGTGCAGCCGTATATAGGACACGTCCTTGGCGGAGGCGAAGCGACTGCGGTCCGTCGCTCCGAGCTCGACTCCGCCGTCCTCATCGCGCATCACGTCCGGGTCGAGCTCCTCCACGAGTTCCAGCCGACGCTTGTCCGAGAACGCCGAGATGCCACCGACGTTGCGGAGCTCGCCGTCGTCGTCGTACAGCCCGAGCAACAGGGAGCCGACTCCCTGCCCCGACTTGTGCACCCGGTAGCCGAGCACCACGGTGTCGGCGCTGCGGTGGTGCTTGATCTTCAGCATGCGCCGCTTGTTCGGCTCGTAGGCCGCGTCCAGCGGCTTGGCGACGACGCCGTCGAGGCCTGCGCCCTCGAACTCGACGAGCCAGCGCCGGGCGAGGTCGACGTCGTCGGTGACCTGCGACAGGTGGATCGAAGAGCCGAAGGACCGGCCGATGCCCTCGAGCGCCTTCCTGCGCTCCCGGAAGGGGACGCCGGTGAGGTCGGCGTCCCCGATCGCGAGGAGATCGAAGGCGACGAACGAGGACGGCGTCTCGCCTGCGAGGAGCCGGACCCTGCTCTCCGCGGGATGGATCCGCTGGGACAGGGCTTCCCAGTCGAGCCGCTCCGCACCCGCCTCGCCCCGGCGCACCACGATCTCCCCGTCGACGACGCAGCGGTCGGGAAGGTGTTCGAGCAGGGCGTCGACGAGTTCGGGGAAGTACCGTGTCAACATCTTCGAACCGCGGCTGCCGATGTCACAGGTACCGTCCTCGATCCGCACGATGGCCCGGAAGCCGTCCCATTTCGGCTCGTAGACGAGTCCGCCGGGCACGCTGTCGGGTCCGGGTACGGCGTCGACCGCCTTCGCGAGCATCGGCTGGAGGGGGAACGGCAGGTCGGTCATTCCCTGATCCTGTCGCATCGACGGCGTTCCGGCTACCTGCGGGACAGGTCGGGCCGCCCGGCTCCGTGCGAACCGTCCGGCCTCAGAGGCCTTCCGATACGGCTGCGGCGGCTGCGAGCCAGGCCCGCTGCGTCGTCGGCCGGAGGGCTGAGAATCGGATGCGGCCCTTGAGCAGTGCCACATCGAAAGGGATGGTGACGGCGCGGCGGGCAAGATCGCCGAAGCCGTCGGCGATCGACTGCGCCTGGGACTGGGTCCCGTTCTTGTCCGACTGGCTCACGATGACGACGGCGCGCTCCGACAGCTCGCCGTACCGGCCACCGCGCGCACGCAAGGCCTCCAGCAGCAGGGCACCCGCTTCGGCATGCTCCTCGAGGGTGGTCGTCGCGATGACGAGCTGGTCCGTGTGGTGGATCATCCGCAGCCACCGCTCGGCCGTCTCATCGTTCCCGGAGTCGATCAGGTTCAGCCTGAAATACTTCGACGCGACCTCGTGCAGGGCATCGAAGTCCTCCGACGTCACCTTCTGCTGCGTGGCGAGGACGTCGGGCTTGGAGCGGAGCACATCGAACTTGTCGGCGGTCTGGTGGTGGACGTACCGGGCCAGCAGGGCCGATTGTGCGGACGGCGCGAGGAGGGCGCCCGTTTGTGGGAGGAGATCGAGCACGGTCGCCTCGTGCGGGCCCTGCTCGGTGCGCCACCCGAGGGTGCCGCGAGTCTCGTTGTTGTCCCAGGCGAGTACGGGCGCTCCCCCGTTGCGGGCGAAGACGGCCGCGAGCATCACGGTGGTGGGCGTCTTGTTGGCCCCGCCCTTGCCGTTCACCACCGCGATGGTGCGCGGCCCCGGCCAATGCCTGCTGACGGCGGCGACATCAGCACGCACCGCGACCTCCGCGGGTGATGGCGCCAGCCGCAGCCCGAGGCGCGTCAGGACACCGCGGAGTCCGGTCTCCGCGGGAACGACGGCGGTGCCGGCTGACAGGAAGGACTTGCGGCCGTCCCGCGGTCGGAGGCCCGTAGGCGCGCTCGGCCCTGCAACGGACACCACAGGTGCAGACACCTCGGCGGGCTCGGCTGTCCGGACCTCGGCAGGTTCGGGCATCCGGATCTCGCCGGGTTCGGCTGCCCCGACCTCGCCCTGGGGAAGGGCACGGGATGCCTGCTGCTCGGGGTGGACAGAAACACCGAACGAGGCCGGCGCAGGCACCGGCGCAGGCGACTGTGCCAGTACGGGCTGTGCCAGTACTGGCTGTGCCCCGATTCGGTCTGCGTCGGTGGGCTGGACGGTGCCATGGAACGGGGCGTTGCCGGTGCTCACCGCCGGCCCGGGTGGGGTCACCGAGATCCGCACCGGTCCGGTCGCGGGCTCGAAGATCGGCACGCCCGCCGGAGCGCGGTCTGCTGCCGGGGTCGGGGCACCCTCGGTCGGCCGAGCGGCGGCTGGGGCCGCGACGGTGGGCACGCGCTGAAGAGTGAGATCGACGTCGTCGTCGGGGTGCTGCCCCCCGAACGCCGCGGCCTCGTCCTGGCTGGTGACTTCAGGGGCGAAACGATCGACGAACCTGGGCGGGCCGGAGTCCGCCGCTGCTCGCCGCCGTCGTGCCCGGCTCGATTCGTCCACAGGACTTTCCGGTATCCAGGCAGGCTGCTCTTGCGTCATTGGTCTTCCGTTCCCCCATTGGCCCGTCGACGGGCCCCGTCAGTAGATCCGACTGAGCGCCATCCTATAAGGAGGCCGACGGCGGGGTTCCGGTCCTTCCGCCCCGCTGCGGACGTGCCCTGACGTGCATCCGCTCGCCCTGCTGTCCGAAGAGGCTGATCAATTCGACCGGCTTCCCGTTCGCGCTGGCGAACCAGTGCGGCGTGTGGGTATCGAACTCCGCGGCCTCCCCGGGCCCGAGGACGAAGTCGTTGTCCCCCAGCACCAGGCGCAGGGAGCCGTTGAGGATGTAGAGCCACTCGTAGCCTTCGTGAACCTGCAGGTCCGGCTCCGATCCGCGCGCGTCCCCGGCGAGCACCATCTTGAAAGCCTGTACACCGCCCGGCCGCCTCGTCAGGGGAATGGCGGTGATGCCGTTGTGCTCGATGGGCCGCAGGTGGATGCGGGGATCCCCGGTGGGCGGAGCTCCCACGAGGTCGTCGAGCGGCACCCCGTACAGCTGGGCGATGGGCAGGAGCAGTTCGAGGTTGGGCCTGCGCTGACCGGACTCTAGCCGCGAGAGCGTGCTGACGGAGACGCCCGACGCCGCGGACACCTCACTGAGAGTGAGGCTGCGTTGCGCCCGGAGTGCCTTGAGTCTGGGGCCGACGGCACCGAGCACCGAATCGAAGTCAGTAGTCATACCTCCAAGTTTGCCATACCAGCAAGCAAGTTTGCGCAATTGGAGCCGTCTGCCGATGCTTGATCTATCGGCACACCAGAAGGAGAACACCATGTCATCCCTACACAACGCTTCCCGCTCCCGCTACGACGTCGTCGTCATCGGCGGCGGAGCAGCAGGGCTCAGCGCCGCCGTCACCCTGAGCCGGGCACTTCGCTCCGTACTCGTGATCGACGCCGGCGCCCCGCGCAACGCCCCCGCACATGGCGTCCACGGATTCCTGACCCGTGAGGGCATGGATCCCCTCGCCCTTCTTGCTGCCGGCCGGGCGGAAGCGGAGTCGTACGGTGCCGCCATCGTCGCCGCCGAAGCCACCGACGTCCGTCACGCCTCCGAGGGATTCGAAGTCGTGCTCGAGGACGGACGCGTCGTCGTCGGGCGGCGGCTGCTGCTGACCACTGGCCTGATCGACGAACTGCCTGCCATACCCGGTCTCGACAGGCAGTGGGGTACCGGCGTCGTCCACTGTCCCTACTGCCACGGTTACGAGATCCGCGGCAAGCGGATCGGCGTCCTCGGCACAGGTGCCATGTCGGTGCACCAGACCCTCCTGTTCCGGCAGTGGTCGGGTGACATCACGCTCTTCCTCAACGACACGGTCGTCCCCAGCGAGGAGGAGTGGGAGAAGCTGGCTGCGAGGTCCATCCGGGTGGTCGACGGCGCTGTGGTCTCCGCTGACGAGACGAACGGTGTCCTTACCGGAGTGACGGTCGAGGGCGGCAGCCGCTTCGACATCGAGGCCCTCGCGGTCGGCACGCGCATGAGGGCGAGGGGTGACCTGCTGGGTGCCCTCGGCCTCGGCATGCAGGAGCACCCCTCCGGGATGGGCCTGTTCATCGAGCCCGGCCCCATGGGTACGACGGCGGTACCGGGGGTCTATGTGGCCGGCAACGTCTCCAACATCTCAGCGCAGGTCATCGTGGCCGCTGCCGAGGGCACCATGGCGGGTGCGATGATCAATGCGCACCTCGTGGAGGAAGAAACGGCGTGGGCGGTGGACGGTTACGCGGGTCCTTTCTCGGCGTCGATGGAGGCCGAGGTTTCGGAGCGCATCCTTGGTACACGCCGACACGGGCTCGACGACGGGCTCGGTATTGGACAGAGCGACGGAATGGATGGAGGGCTCGGTGATGGGCAAGGCGGGGACACGGAAGACGCCGTGTCCCTGGTCGCAGCAGCACCCGATGGAGGAACGCACCATGCACATTGAATACACGCAGGAGTTCTGGGACGACCGCTACAGGCAGCGGACCCGGATCTGGAGCGGGAAGCCGAACAGGCATCTCGTCGCCGAAGTCGAGCACCTCAGCCCCGGGAGGGCACTCGACGTCGGCTGCGGTGAGGGCGCTGATGCCGTGTGGCTCGCATCCCGCGGCTGGGACGTCCTCGGAGTCGATGTGTCCGAAGTGGCGCTCTCCCGCGCCCGCTCCCACACGGAGGAGCTCGGAACGTCCATCGTCGGGCGCCTGGAGTGGCGGCAGGTAGACCTGCTGGCCTCACCCGAGCTTCCTGGGGATCTGGACCTCGTTTCGATCCAGTTCGTGCACCTGCCCGAGCCGGAGCGGTCCCGCATCTTCGGCTCGCTCGCGACCCTCGTCGGAGTCGGCGGGACCCTGCTCATCGTCGCCCACGACCCGTCGGACCTCCACTCCGGAATCGGACGGCCACAGCAGCCCGACCTCTTCTTCACGCCCCAGGAGATCGCGAAGCTGCTCGACGACTCCTGGGATATCCGTGTCTGCGATTCGCGCCCGCGCGTCGAACGGACGGCCGACGGGCGGAACGTGGACATCAGTGACGCGGTGCTGCGGGCGGTGCGCCTCCACTGACCCGATCGCAAGCACCCGATGGGGCACCGACACCCCGTGCGCTCCCGCCGGCCCGCTCGGTAGCCTCGACGGATGCAGTGGATCACCGAGAAGTACGTCAACTTCGCGAGCATCATCGACGACGCGACGCTGGCTCAGAACCGGATGACGAGCTCGATGCCGTTCGTATATCCGCACTTCGCCTCGATGCCGGACGCGCACCTGGGGCTGGGCTGCGCCGTCGGGTCGGTCCTGCCGACCCTGGGGGCGATCATCCCGGCGGCGGTCGGAGTGGATATCGGCTGCGGGATGGTGGCCGTCCGCACCGACTACACGGCGCGGGACATAGCCCGCCTCGACCGGCGATCGCTGCGGGTGTCCATCGAACGGGCCGTCCCACTGTCAGCGGGCAACAACAACAAGCGCGTGAGTGCCTCGGCCCAGCCCCGGATCGACTCCCTCGAGCAGGATGCGCGCTCAGCCGGTTTCGACCCGTCGAGCTACGTGAAGGCCTGGCGCCTGCAGCTCGGCACGCTCGGCTCGGGCAACCACTTCATCGAAGTGTCCCTGGATGAGGGGGACGACGTGTGGCTCTTCCTGCACTCGGGATCGCGGGGCGTCGGGAATCGCATCGCACAGCGACATATCCAGATAGCGCAGGAGTACTGTGCACGCCGGTCGATCAGCCTGCCGCACCGGGATCTCGCCTACCTCGAGGAGGGCGCTCCTGAGTTCGACCGCTACATCAGCGAACTGATGTGGGCGCAGAAGTTCGCCCTGCTCAACCGCGAGGAGATGATGGACCGCGTGGTCGGCCAGTTCACGCACTGGGTCGGCAAGCCGGTGCAGCAGCTCGAGCGCATCAATTGCCATCACAACTACACGCACCGGGAAACCCATTTCGGCAAGGACGTGTGGCTTTCCCGCAAGGGCGCCATCGCAGCCGACCCCGGGCGTCCCGGCCTCATCCCCGGTTCGATGGGCACGCGCTCCTACGTGGTGTCAGGAAGGGGCAACCGGGAGGCGATGGACTCTGCCCCCCACGGGGCCGGGCGCGAGTACTCGCGCAACGCTGCCAGGAAGACCTTCACCCAGGACCAGCTCCGGAAGGCAATGCGGGGCATCGAATTCCGGGACACCCCAGCGTTCCTCGATGAGATCCCGGCAGCCTACAAGGACATCGACATCGTCATGCAGGACGCCCGCGAGCTCGTCGACATCCGCCACACACTCCGGCAGATCATCAATGTGAAGGGTGATTGAGCTGTTCGTGCCGGTTCGATGGTCAGCCGGGAACGAGAGGGGCGGCGGTTAGGCCGGCGCCATGTTCGTCCTGACCGGCACTCAGCCCCCGGAGCCGATCGTGGTGGAGATCGCGTCCGACGGCCCCCAGTGGTGGGAGGTCGTCGGAGCCCTTGCACCCTTCGCCGTCCTCCTCGCCGCGGCCCTGGCCACCGTGACCGCATTCGCGACCCTGCGGCAACGCGCTACGGCGGACAGGGCCTCCCTCGAGTAGAAGCGCAGAGCGGACGACCGCGCCGAATGGTGGCGCCGCACGCAGTGGGCTATCGACGCAGCGCCCTACCCCCGTCCTGCTGACACCCCGAGGGTGACCGCCCCGAAGGCGCGTCTCCGCGTTGCGCTCGACCAGCAGTTGGGCCGCAAGACCCCGCAATCCGTCAAGGACGTCGCAGAGGGCTAGCCCCAGGTGTAGTTCACGCCCACCGGGACGGCTCAACCCTCGTGTGGACGCCAATACCGTAAGCCACCGCTGGTGGCGCCGTCGGGGTCGACGTCGACCACGACGTACGGGAAGGCCCGACGATCCGACTGGTCGGGTCCGCGACCCCGGACGTCCGAACACCACGTGCCGGTGTTGACGTACCGGGTGGCGCACCCCTCGAGCGCGGACTCCAGGGCATGGTGGGTATGGCCGGAGACATACCAGGCCACCCCGGAACCGTGCGCCTCGAGGGTGCGTGCGAACCGTCCCGCTGCAGCAGGAGCCTGCTCGCCGGTGACCCGGCGCCCGGTGGCCCCGAGCACCATGCGTGTCGCCGCGACAGGGAGCGCCGACACGGTCCGGAACCGGGACAGGTGCGCCAGGTCCCGAACGGCCACCCCGTCGAGTTCGAGTCGCAGTGATTCGGCCTGCAGGAGCTCGTCGTACGCGAACTCCCGGACGCGGCGTTCTCCCCGCTCGGACGCCAGGCAGGCACGGGCGACAGCCCCGGCACGGCTCAGGCGTGACCTCGACGGCTGGGCGTTCCAGGCCGCGAGAGGTGGGGGGGCAAGCTCGTCGGTGCCGTTGATCGCCGCGCGGAGTACCTCGGGTATCCGGTGCAGCGAGTGGTGCTGGTGCCCGTGCTCGGCCACCAGCACGTGGGGTACGTGCAGGAACCACGGATGGACCTGGACCCGGGCGGGCTCTTCGGGTGACAGCAAGGCCGACAGGCGGGCGGCAACCGAGGGTCGGGCCAACTCCACGTCATGATTGCCGCAGACGAAATGCAACTGCACGCCGCGCGCCGCACATGCCCTCAGCGCCCGGAACGTGTCGGCGTGGTGGGCCAGGATGGACTCGAGCCGGGCCAGGCTCTCGTCCTCGGAGAGCCCGACCAGCTCGAACGTATCACCGACGAAGGCGACGCTCAGCTGCGGATGCGTGGGCGCGAGTACCTCGCGGCGCAGGAACTCGGGCAGTACCCTGCCCTGATGTCGGGGGTCGTCGTCGGACACGCCGAGGTGGAGGTCGCTGAGGAGCCACCACCGCGCCGCGCCGCTCATGCGAGGAGTCCCAGGACGCGGGGAAGGACGAGGAGCAGGTACATCATCCACATGATGACGACGGTCCTCCGGCTCACAGTCCCCGCCAGGTCGATCAGGGCGCCGCCTGTTGTTCGCGTGCCCTCCACGCGAGGACGTTGATGGCGCCCGTCGTGACGACGCACACTTGTCACTGCCGCGAAGCGAGGCAGAGCACCGGAAGGAGCAGCGTGCCGAGCGCGAGGTCGGTCACCCGCGGATGTCGGTACGGTGTCCGGCCCGACGCGTCGGACCTCGAGCGCGACAAGGGTGACGAGCAGGATGGCGGTTGCGAGCAGTCCCGCAAGATCGATGATCATGACGTAGCCTCCCGTCGTGCGCGTGCGGTGCATGCGAGGACGGTGATGACGCCCATCGTGACGACGCACGCCTGCCACGACCACACAGCGAGGTAGAACATCGCCGTGGACACCGCCGTGAGCGTGGCGAGGCCGAGCGCCAGGACGAGCAGCGCGCCGAGTGCTACGTCGGTCACCTGTATGAGTCGCACCAGTGCCTGCCCCGGGAGCACGACGAGGACGGCTATCGCGGCGACAGCCTGCAGCGGTGTCGGCAGCCCGGCGAGCGTCGCAAGCGACAGAGCGACGGCCGCGAGCCCGAGCGCCAGGGTGGCCCGGCTGACGCCGTTCACTGGGTCACCCGATACGCGCGAGCGTCGGCATTGCTGTAGACGAGCTCCACGCCGTCCTGCACGCTCAGCCACTGCTCCAGCTCGGCGAGTTCCCGCGCACTGCTGGTGCCCTGGAGCACGAGGCTCGCCTCCGACGAGCGCGTGAGAATGACGACGGCACCAGCTGCGTTGTGCCGGGCGTAGTCGTAGACGATCGGGCCGCACGTCGCCGTCGTCAGGTCGGACAGGCACAGGTTACTGATGGTCCGGTACCGGTGCTCGAGGTAGGCCTCGCTGCGCCACGGCGTCGGGTTCGCAGCGGAGATGATTGACGAGCCGGGCGGCGCCACTTCTTGAACGGCGGCGACGGCGTCGATCTCGCCGTCGGTGAAGACGTCGTACTTGGCGTTCCCGAACCTGCCGGTCACGGCCAGCAGGGCCAGCAGGAAGCAGGTGAGCGCAAGATACACCGTCCTACGGGAGGAGGGGCGTGTACTGCCCTCTGCAGGAAGCAGGACCGAACACGCCTGCAGGGCGATGAACGGCAGCGCGAACAGCGAGACGCGTATGAGCATCTCCCCGCCGTAGGACTGCGCGGGGAAGAGCAATATTGGAGTGACGGCGAGAAGAACAACCCGGATATCCAGGCGCCCTCGACGCCAGTCGCGCACAGCCCCCACCGCGGCGAGCGCCCACAGCACGATGGTGAGAACCACACGGATCTGCACCACGAGCACGTGTCCAGCGCTTCCGCTCACCCGATCGACGACATTCGCGTCGGTTGCGAGCTGCAATCCTGCATCCGCCAGGGGCGGGTGCCCTACGAGATAGGCACTCGCCGGGTAGACGAGCCAGAACATCAGCACGACTGCGATGATCAGGGGCAGCCGGCTGGGCCATACACGTCCACCCAGTGTGAGAGCGGTGATGGCGATGAGCAGCATGAACGGCGTCAGCTGATGGCTCGCGCAGATGACCGTGACGAGCAGGAGGATCACCGCGAGGGCGCCCACCCGATGCCCCGGCCGGCGCTCGGCGGCCGACCGCCGTCGCCACCACGACACCAGTGCGGCGCGCTTGAAGCCTCGGAACTCGGGGAGCCGCGCGGCCAACGGGCCGACGACCAGCGCGATCACGACGAGATGCAGGAAGAAGCCGAAGGCCTGGGGGGACAGGTAGTCCTGGTCCTGCCAGTTGCCGAGGCAGAAGATCCAGAGCGCGAGCCAGCGCCGTCGCCGATCGCGCGTCAGGTACCCGGTCAGCACGGCCACGGCCATGAGCCAGAGACCCACGTTGAACACCGGCGCCCACAGGGCAACGGTCACCGGGTCGAGACCGGTCGCCCCGAGCAGCGTTGCCAGGAGGGCGAAGAAACCCGGCCAGTTGAAGTACGCGTCGATGTCCGGGTCAATCCCCTTCGTGCGCGAAAGGGCGTCGGCGATGCCGAGATGCCGGAACGCGACCTCCCCTCGCGGGACGTCCGTCACGAAGGCTGCGGTCCCGAAAAGTACGAGCACGAGGACCACGATGAGCCATATCATGACCGGGCGGCGGGCCGGGCCCGCGGCATCGCCCCGCAGCGCCACGACGAAGGCGATGTTCAGAAGCAGGAGCCCCGCCCAGAACGGGTAGGGCAGCAGGGCAACGAGCCCCAGGTCGCTGTTCACGGGCACGGACACCGTGGAGGCGGCCCCCACGGCAAGCGCCAGGGACACGACGCCCGCCAGCGCGCACCACGCGTCACGGCCTTTCCAGCGCCTTACCGTACGGGTGGGCGCATCCAGTGTGCTGGTCATCATGCCTCCTGTGTCAGTCGCCGGAGGACGGCGACCAGCCGGAGGCCGACCGCCACGGCGCCGATGGTGAGCACGACCACCCAAGAAAGGGCCATGGCGCCGGCGCCCCTGTCGGCGACCGACAGCGCCGAGGCGCAGAGGGCGACGCCGAGCGCCAGGCCGACCACGATCGCCTCGGCGTACCGACCGCGGGCCCGGCACACGGCGTTGTAGGCCTGCAGCACCGTGAACGCCACCAGTCCGGCCGCCAGCCATCGTAGAGCGTCGGTGGAATTGTCGGCGTACTGCTCCCCCAGCAGGCTGAGCAGCGGGCGAGCGAGAATGGCGAGGACGGCGGCAGCCAGACCTCCCACAGCGAGCGACCAGCGCAGACTCGCCCAGGTGTTCGCCACCAGGCGGCCGGGGTCGCGGACACCCTCGGAGAACTGGACGATGCCCATCAGCATCGGAGCGGTATAGGCGGCCCAGGCCATCATCCACGCGGGGTACCAGTAGGCAGCGGCCTCAGGCGCCACCATGTGCGCGAGCAGGAGGGGCAGCACGAGCCCGGGGGTGCGCTCGGTGAGGGTGAGGAGCTGGTTCGGGAGACCCACAGCCAGCAGTGGACGGCCGCGGCGCGCCGAGCGGAAGGTCGGTCGCGGCCGGTAGCCGACCAGTCGCCGCAGCTGGACCGCACCGACGACGCATGCGACGGTCGTCCCGAGGGTCCAGCAGGCCATCAGCACGTCGGCGGAGGCGCCGTGCGCCTGCCAGGCCACGAGCGCTGCAGCCCCGAGTGAGACTCCGCCGCCCACCGTGTACCTCAGGGTCGCGGTTGCACCGCGTCCCAACGCCACGAGAGCCTGGTCCAGCACGATGACCAGGGTGCCGGTGACGGCAGCTACGAGGAAGGTGAGCCAGAAGAGGATCGATACCGAGGCCGTGTCCGGCGCCACGGCCGACTGCAGGACGAGGTAGCCGACGGCCAGCACGGTACCGGCTATCCCCACGATGGCGAACGCCGCATCGAGCACCCGCGCGGGTGGCTCCCCCCGGCCCACCGCGACGATCACGGCCGAGCCGGCGCCCAGCACCGCGAGCTGCGTGCAGATCATCACCGCGGAGACCGCGGCTACGGTGAGCCCGATCTCACGGTCGGATGTCGCACGTGCAGCGACGATCCAGAACGCAAAGCCCGCACCTGTCTGGGCGCCCTTGGCCAGGACGAGGCCGAACCAGCTGCGCAGGGAGGAGTGCCTGACGGTCGAGGCGTCCGTGACTGTAGTCCCCCGCCCAGCCCTCACGACGTGAGGCCCCTCGCTAGGCCCGCATAGTTGTACCAGCAGAAGGCCGCGTAGTAGCGCAGCCACCGGGGCTGGCCCGCGGTGAGGCTCAGCGCGCTGCCACGGACGGCCGCAGCGGCAGGTAGGAGGGCGAGCCTCGCTCCGCGCCAGCCGTGCTTGCGGATCATCCGTCCCAGACCCGTTCCGTCCATGAGGAACTGATCGAGCGCGAAGTCGAAGTCGTCCGCAGCGAAGCGGTGTTCGACCATGACCCGCTTCGACACGGCCGTTCGCAGCCCTGAATCGCGCATGCGCCAGCGCAGCTCGATGTCCTCCCCCGACTTGAACGAGTCGTCAAAACCCATGCCGAGCATCAGGTCGCGGTCGACGAGCGTCGCCACGAGCCCGAACCAGTTGCGGCTGCGGCCGGTGCGATGGTGATGTGCCAGCGCCTGCCCCCAGTAGCCCGGTCCGGCGACACTTTCGAGACCGGCCTGGAGGGCGTCGTAGCCGCCCTCCACCATCTCCGTGAGCAGGTCGGCGACCCCCGTCGGCCCGAAGACGACGTCGGCGTCGACAAGCAGGACCCACCGGGTGCTGCTGCTCTGCACGCCGAGTGTCCGAGCCCAGGGCAGGCCGCGGCCCTCGTCACTCAGGACCCGGGCGCCGACCGCTTCGGCGAGGCCGACCGTGCCGTCGGTGGAGCATCCGTCCACCACGATGATCTCGGCGACACCGGACTTACGCAGTGCCTCCAGGCAGCGCGGGAGCAGGTGCTCCGCGTTGCGGGCCGGCACGACCGCGGTGACCTGGTCAAGACTGTGCCCCACTGTGTCCCACCCCCGACGCCTGCTCGTCGAGGATCGACGGCAGCAGCTGCTCGAGGTGCTTCACGATGTCGTCCGATGCCTCGTCCGCCGAGTAAGCGGAGGGGACCTGAAGCAGGTGGCAGGGCCGTCCGTCGAGCGACTTGGTCAGCACGTCCCCCTTCGCCGCGAAGTGCTCGCGCCACGGCACGACCGACGTGGCCGCGAGGCCGGTCACGACCTGCTGCGAGAAGCCGGCCATTTCGATGTGGAAGTTGCCGAGCATGCGGTCCACCATCCAGTCCCGTGACCGCTCGACCAGACGGGACCGGGAGCCCTCGAAGCGCTCGATGTAGATGGCGGCCGCGAGCGGAGCCGAGGTCGTCACTTTACGTCCGGGGAAGGCGGCCGCTGGCTCGACCATGCGGTGCTCCGGCGACCACCGCCGCGAGAAGTCCGCAACGCGTGGGTAGCGGATGACGAACGGGTGGACCACCGTGGTGAGGCGGCCGACGGTCTGCGACAGCTGTGACGGGACGAGGGGCTTGCGGACACCTTCGAACAGGTGGGGGTAGATGTCCCGGTGGTGCGGCTTGATGAACATCGGCTTCGCATAGCCGAGCATCGTGGCGTCGTCGGCCAGGAAGGCCCAGTCGTCGCCCATGAACGACCAACCCTCGCGCCGCATCAGCTTGGCGGCGGTGCTTGTCTTCCCGGTGCCTCCGGCGGCGGGAAGCGCGATCGCGTGGCCGCGGTACGCCATCGTCGCCGCGTGGATCATGCCGGCTCCCTGACCGACCATGGCGGCATCGAGAATAGGGACCACGGAGGTCAACAGCTCACCCGGCCCGTGGACGCGCCACTGCCGGCCATCCCGCACGACCTGGACCCGGTCGGCCTGGAAACGCACGCTGTTCTCCGTGTAGGCGAGTTCGTGCTCCAGCAGACCCGCATCCGGCATCAGCTCCGGCCGGTCGTCGACAACGATGTCGGCCGGCCCTTCGCTGTCCTTGTCCGTGGCAAAGCACGCCAGCATGGTCTGAAGCTGCCTTGCTGCCGGCGCGCTCGCGTCGACGCGGATCGTGACGCGGCCGTGGATGTCGAAGTTCAGTGATCTGGTCTGCTCGGTGTGCATGGTTGTCCCCTTTGGATGAAGTCGGTCGGATCGTGTTGCTGGTGTTGACACTCTGGATTGCTCGTCCTGTCAGGCCACGCTGATGACGGGCGCGCTCAACGCGGGAAGGACGCTTGTCGGATCGGTGGGCGTTCGCGGGAAGCTCACGTTGGCGTAGGCATACTTCACGCGACGCAGTGCTTCGGGGCGAGCACCAGCTGTGGGGGCCTCCCACAGGAGGCACTCGTGCGCCATCGTGCCCAGCACCCGCCATCCGTCCCGGAAGGTCTGGAGATTCGATGCACCGGAGATGCGGTCCAGTTCGAAGCTGGGGACCTCGGCAATCCGGAGGCCTGCCCTGGCGGCCCTGACAATCAGCTCCGTCTCGATCTCGAATCCGTCGGATTCCAGCTGCAGAACCTCCAGGCATTCCCGCCGGAACGCGATGTAGCCGTAGCAGAGGTCCGAGTAGTTGCTGTGCAGAACTGCGTTGGCCAGCCCGGTCAGCGCACGGTTTCCTGTACGCCGTAGCCACGTCAGGTCCTCCGAGCCTCCTCCGGTGACGTATCGGGAACCCTTGACGAAGTCGTAGTCGTGCTGGAGCGGAGATACGAACCAGCCGATCTCTTGGGGATCCATGCTTCCATCGGCATCGAGCATGACGATGATGTCACCCGTTGCTGCAGCGAATCCTGACCGCAGTGCCACACCTTTGCCCTTACGCTTCTCGTTCACCACCACGATGTCCTCGCGGAGTGCCTGCGCCACCCCGACGGTATTGTCCGTGGAACGACCGTCGACGATGACGACTTCGTCCACGTACGTGGGCATGCGCCGGAGAACCCAAGGAATGTTCCTGGCCTCGTTCAGGGTCGGGATTACGACGCTTATGGACGCTCTCCCCGGCGTTGCCGTCGGCTTGGAGAAGGAAATTGGGAGCTGGATCGAGATAGACAAATGCCTCACCACTTCTTGGCGTGTGTAGGGAACTTCGGCCGATGGGATGCGTTGCTGCAGGACGCACCGCACCAGCGCTCACCGGGCCTCGGTCCGTTCCGTGGTCCCGGCGACTAATCCAGCCAGCGCCCCTGAATGGAATTGGAATCCCACAAAGTGGCTCTGCCCGTTGTTGGAGAATATGCCGACCCCGTGGGGTAAACACCAGTAGTGAATACTCGCTTTGAAATCGCGCCATACCTAGGGAATTTCACGCCCCCACTCGAACTAGGGGTGGAGGGGTAACAATGTGGAACCCGTTAGGTACATTGGGGGAATTTCCCCTAAGCGCGTTAGGTAGGGGGGTACTTCCAGCTGCTGGACCGGAGTGCTCCGCTCCGACTCGAGGGACGGCTCAGCGGGACTGCTCAGCGGGGCGGCGGTCGACGGCGCACAGGTCCCCGGGGTGCTCGTGTTCACAGCGTCGAGGGCGCCTGTCTGCGGGAGGGCGGCCCAGCATCCGGACGATGGGCGCAGACAACGAAAAAGGCCCCGGAGCCGAAGCTCCGGGGCCTTTCTTGGTAGCGGTGGTGGGACTCGATCCCACGACCTCACGATTATGAGTCGTGCGCTCTAACCAGCTGAGCTACACCGCCCTAAATGAGGCTGCCCGCACCGATCCGATGATCGTCACGGGCCCCTCATTCACGAGCCCCCCACCGGAATCGATCCGGTGACCTCGTTCTTACCAAGAACGCGCTCTACCACTGAGCTAGGGGGGCAACAGCAAGAAACTTTACCAGTTCCGAGCCGCTGGTGCGAAATCGTCAGCTGCTCTCAGGAGCAGACCGGGATTCCCCAGCGGACCCATGCAGAGCATGGGCCCGCTGGGGTTCAGACGCTGCTTCCTACCACTGATCGGACGTTGCGCTGGAGCGCCCGGCTCCGGCTCCGGCACCCTTCACGTGACGTGCCTTGCGGTTGGCATCGCCCGCGAAGCGGGTGTCACCGTCGCGCTTGGGGAAGTCCTTCTTGAAAGGCTTCTTAAACTCGCCGGCGCTACGGCTTCCCGCGGGCTTGCGCCCCTTGTCGAGCTCGAGGTGGATGAGCTCACCGCCGATGCGCGTCTTGGAGAGTGCTCGCAGCTGGTCCGTCGAGAGGTCGGCAGGAAGCTCCACCAGGCTGTGGTCCGCGCGGATATCGATGCCACCGATCTGGGCGGAGGACAGGCCACCCTCGTTCGCGATGGCACCGACGATCGAACCTGGCATCACCCGCTGGCGACGACCGACCGCAATGCGGTAGGTGGCGTTGCCCTCGGTGAGCGTGCGCGTCGGGCCACGCGATCCGAATGCGTCCTTGCGACCGTCGGCCCGCTCGCGCTGTCCGGCGGGAGCGACAGGGATGTCCTGAACGAGGATCGGCTGGCCGCCCTGCGCCATGACGGCAAGGGCAGCAGCGATCTCGTTGGCGGGGACGTCGTGGTCACGCTCGTAGGTGGCGATCAGGTCGCGGAACAGCCCGACCTCCTTGCCTGCAAGGGTCTGCGTGATCTTGTCCGCGAACTTGCTGAGGCGCAGCTCGTTGATCTTCTCCGTGGAGGGCAGCTGCATCTGCTCGACCGGCTGGCGCGTGGCCTTCTCGATAGAACGGAGCAGGTACTTCTCACGAGGAGTGATGAAGAGGATCGCATCGCCCGAACGGCCCGCGCGGCCGGTGCGGCCGATGCGGTGGACGTAGGACTCCGTGTCGTTCGGGATGTCGTAGTTTACGACGAGCGAGATGCGGTCCACGTCCAGGCCACGGGCAGCAACGTCCGTGGCGACCAGGATGTCGATCTTGCCGTCACGCAGCGCCTCGACGGTGCGCTCGCGCTGCTGCTGGGGGATGTCTCCGTTGATGGCTGCAGCCGAGAAGCCCCGTGAACGCAACTTGTCCGCCAGGTCTTCGGTAGCAGCCTTGGTGCGGACGAAGGCGATGATGCCGTCGTAGTCCTCCACCTCGAGGATGCGGGTCATCGCATCCAGCTTGTGCGGACCCATGACCTGCAGGTAGCGCTGGCGCGTGTTGGTGCCGGTCGTCGTCTTGCCCTTGACCGAGATCTCGGCCGGATCGTTCAGGTACTTCTTCGCGATGCGACGGATGGCAGGGGGCATGGTCGCGGAGAACAGTGCAACCTGCTTCTCCGCGGGGGTCGACGACAGGATCTGCTCGACGTCCTCGGCGAAGCCCATGCGCAGCATCTCGTCGGCCTCGTCGAGCACGACGTACTCGAGGTTGGAGAGATCCAGCGAACCCTTCGAGATGTGGTCGATGACGCGACCCGGGGTACCGACGACGACCTGCGCACCGCGGCGCAGCCCGTTGAGCTGCGGTCCGTAGGGCGCTCCGCCGTAGACGGGAAGGACGGTGAAGCCCTCCATGTGCTTTGCGTAGGAGGTGAACGCATCGGCTACCTGCAGCGCGAGCTCGCGGGTCGGTGCGAGCACCAGAACCTGCGTGTTCTTGCTGGGGCCGCCGTTGACATCCGCCAGTTCCGCCATTTTCGACAGCGCGGGGACGGCGAACGCGGCGGTCTTGCCGGTGCCGGTCTGCGCCAGTCCGACGACGTCGCGGCCTTCGAGCAGCGCGGGGATCGTCGCAGCCTGGATGGGTGAGGGCTTCTCGTAGCCGAGATCGGTCAGCGCAGCGAGGATGCGGCCGTCGAGGTTCAGGTCGGTGAAGCGGATGTCCACGCCGTCGTCGTCGGACTCTGCCGCGGGAACCGCTGCGGTGGCCTCGATGACGGGGGTGGTGTCGATGATGTGCTCGGACAGGTTTTCAGGCACGGGGAATGATCCTCCAGGTAGGTGCCGGTCGGCCCTACGGACTGGAGTCCGGGGAGCCGAATGAACATAGAGTTCCGGCACTGTTTCAATCCCGAGGCCGAACTCCTCGTCACACGTGGTTCTCTGCTCTCTCAGCAGTGATGTGTGACTTTTCTTCTAGCCGGCGCTCCCTGATGAATCTGCTCGCGAGTCTGTGCTCCGAGCCCCAACACAACCTATCCGACCCTGAAGGGCGGAAGTAATGGGAATACCGGTGTGGGGATGTTTCAAGTCTACGGCACTCCCATGCCGGTGCGATCCAGGAAGGGCAGTTCGGGAGGTGACCTTCGGCACGTCAGGCCAGGGCGGCGACCTTCAGTCCCTGTAGTGCGGACTTGCGCACCTGCGGCGTGAGGGTGATCTCCCCTGCCTCGGCGGAATCGAGCAGGCGCTGCGCCTGCCGGTCGTCGAGGCCCGCGTAGACCTGCGCCGCGGAGACGCCGTGCCCCGGGACTCCGGTCACGCGAATCCCATCGCCGGCGCGGATGCTGCCCTTGGTCACGACGCTGAGGTACGTGCCGACCCGGTTGGCCTCGGCGAACCTCCTGACCCAGGACCTCTCCCCCAGGTAGCGCGCGAAATTGACGCACGGCGTGCGCGGCATGGTGACCTCGAGCACCACCTGCTCTCCGACCGCCCAGCGTTCGCCGATGACGGCGTTCGACGCGTCTATCCCGGCGACGCGAAGGTTCTCGCCGAACAGGCCCGGCGTCACCTCCCGTCCCAGCTGCCGTGTCCAGAAATCCGCGTCCTCCTGGGAGTAGGCATAAAGGGCCTTCGTGGGTCCGCCGTGGTGTTTCCTGCTCGCCTGGATGTCGCCGGTGAGGCCCAGCGGATGCACGTTCACCGGTCCCTCGACAGCACGCTTGTCGATCGCCGTGACACCGGTGGAGTCCTTCGTGGGCAGGAGTTCGTGCACGCGGCAGACAGCGAGGAGGCTTCCAGTGGTCATGGCGATCATCCTATGCGGCGCCCTTTGCCGACGCGGTGTGCGGCCGGGTCAGGGCTCGAAGCGGTAGCCCATCCCGCTCTCGGTGAGGAAATAGCGGGGCACGCCGGGATCGGTCTCGAGTTTCTTGCGCAGCTGCGCCATGTACACGCGGAGGTACTGCACGTCCTTCGCGTACGCGGGACCCCAGACGTCGAGCAGGAGCTGTTGCTGCGAGACGAGCTGTCCGGGGTGGGCGATCAGCCTGTCCACGATCTTCCACTCGGTCGGCGTGAGCCTGATGTCCCGTCCGTCCCTGACGACACGCCGCGCGCCGGCGTCGAGCGTGAAGTCGGGCGTCACGATGACCGGTGCATCGACGTCGATTGCTGCCCGCCGTGCCGCCGCCCGCAATCGGGCCAGGAGTTCGTCGAGGCCGAAGGGCTTCGTCACGTAGTCGTCCGCGCCGGCGTCGAGCGCATCCACCTTGTCCTGCGAGCCGTGCCTGGCTGACAGCACGATGATGTGCACCTGAGACCAGCCGCGAATCCTACGGATGACCTCCACGCCGTCGATGTCCGGCAGGCCCAGGTCCAGCACGATGATGTCCGGGTGATGCTCCGAGGCGGCGTCGAGTGCGGTCTCGCCGTCGACCGCCGTCACGCACTGGTAGCCATGGGCGCGGAGGTTGATCTCCAGGGCGCGCAGGAGCTGCGGCTCGTCGTCGACCACCAGCACGCGGGTCACAGCTCCACGACCCCGGTCGAGATGGGAAGACGAATCACGAGCGTAAGGCCCCCGCCGGGTGTCTGTTCGGCGTCGAGCACTCCGCCCATCACCTCCGTGAACCCCTTGGCCACCGCCAGGCCGAGTCCGACGCCCGCACCCGATGGTGCATCATCGAGGCGCTGGAACGGACGGAACATGGCCTCGACATCGTCCCGCGAGACGCCGTGCCCGTGGTCGATGACGCGCAACTCGCTCGCAGGGAAACCCTTGATCAGCGCCCTGCCTGTTCCACCGACAGAGGCGGTGACCTCGATGGCAGCGTCAGGCGCGTACCTCACCGCGTTCTCTACGATGTTTGCGATCACACGCTCCAGCAGGCCGGAATCCGCCTCGATCGCGGGCAGGTTCGGCGGGATGGTCACCTGCACCCGGTCCTGCGGCACATTGGCGAGTGCGGGCCCGACGACGTCGGTCCATTTCAGCGGTCGCACGTGCGGGTTCACGGCATCGCCCGTGATGCGTGACATGTCGAGCAGATTGTTGACGAGCGCATCGAGCCGGTCGGAGTAGTCCTCGATGGTCTCGAGCAGCTCGTCCTCGTCCTCCTGCGAGAAGGTCACATCGGACTGCCGCAGGCTGCTCACTGCGAGCTTGATACCGGCCAGCGGCGTGCGCAGGTCGTGGGAGACGGAACGCAGGATAGCCGTGCGCATGACGTTGCCCTCGACGAGCCTCCTGTTGGTGCGCGTGCTGGCGAGTAGCTCCTGGCGCTGGAGCAGGGATCGGAGTTGGCCGGCGAAGGCCCGCAGCAGGCCGCGCTCGCGGGCAGAGAGCGGGTGTCCGTAGAGGGCCAGGGAGAAATCTCCGTCGATGGGCTCCGCCGCAGTGGCCTCGGCCAGGGCCCACCGGTCGGAGTCCATCATCGAGGAGGCTCCCGAACTGCCGCGCTCGGCCGGTGTGGAGGAGGACGCTCCCCCGGGTAGCTGCGCCCTGACCGCGAGGGCCTTGCGTCCCACGGCGCTCCCATCGGGGGCCGCCGGCATCACGTCGTCGTCCGGTCCCGTCCGTCCGAACAGGACCACCGCATCGACGTCGAACTGGATCTGGACGTGCCGCAGGAATCCCTGCAGGGTGTCCTCCTCCGCCAGGGCGCCACGGGCCAGCTCGCCGAGCAACGCCGCTTCCTGCTGGGCCATGGCCGCCTCCCGGGACCGGCGCGCCGACAGCCCGACCACGAGGGAGACCGTCACGGCGACGGCGATGAAGATCAGCACCGTCGCGACGTTCTCGGCCTCGGAGATCTCGAGGGAGCCGAAGGGTTCGGTCGAGGTGTAGTTCAGGATGATGCTGCTCCACAGGGCCGCCAGTAGCGCCGGCCAGAGCCCGCCGATCAGCGCGACGGCGATGACCCCCGCGATCTGGAAGAGGACGTCCACCGCGAGCAGCGAGCTGCCCACCGAGAAGACGGCCACCTCGAGCAGCGGCGGGAGGACGAGGGCGACAACGCACCCGGCGGCGACCCTCAAGCGGCCAACGGGAGCCACGAGGGTCCGCCGGGATGCGGTCACCATCAGGGGTTGCGGCTGCCGGTGCCGTGGACGACGTCGTCGACAGGGCTGTCCTGCCACGCATCCTCCGCGCCTGTTCGCGGGGCGACCTGTCCGGCGGCCGCGGACAGCGGTGCCAGGGTCCGGGACAGGAGGACCCAGAACACGGTGACGGCGAGCGCGCAGACCACGCCCGCGCTGGAGGCCATCAGCCATCCGGTGGTCAGCTGCGAGTTGAGGTCCTCGGCACCGAGCAGCAAGCCGATGGTCTTCGGCGAGTAGATGAAGACCAGGAGTGTGACGACGAAGAGAACTGCCGCCGTCGCCCGTAGTCCGCGCAGTTCCGTCGGCAGCCCTGCCGCCTGCCCCGCAAGGACTGCCAGGACCACGACGATCCAGACCCAGTGGTGGGACCACGAGATCGGGGAGATGAGGAGCATGAGCACAGCGGTCATGGCCATCGGCAGGAACCGGTCGCCACGTTGCTTCGACGTGCGGATGATGTACGCCGTTGCCGCGACCAGCAGCAGGGAGACGAGCAGCCACGGGACGGTGGAGGGGAACCCGGGGCCCATGAAGTGGAGGATCGCGCCGCGGATCGACAGGTTGTCCACATAACCCTCGCCGCCGATGCGGCCCGTATCCCGAAGCATCTGAAGCCAGTACGTCGTCGACTCGGCGGGCAGGAGGAGGAAACCGAGGGCGATCGTGCCGAAGAAACCGCCCGCCATCGTGAAGAGCTGCTTCCACTCCCCGCGCACCAGGAAGTACAGCCCGAAGACCAGGGGCGTCAGCTTGACGCCGGCCGCAATGCCGGTGAGCAGTCCTGTGGGCATTCTGCGGTGAGGGCCCGAGAGCAGGTCGGCGGCGATCATCGCGAAGAGCAGGATGTTGACCTGGGAGAAGGCCATGGTCTCGCGCCACGGACCGAGCAGGCAGACGAGGCCGGTGCCGGCGATCGCCAGGGGTAGCGCGGACGGGTGGGCGACGACGTCGCGCACGCTGCGGAAACCGCCGAGGTAGCGCGTGATCAGCAACGACGTCACAGCGGCGACGAGAACGGACAGTCCGACGAAGAGGACGGCTCCCGTCTCGGCGCTGACGAGGGTCAGAACGGTGAAGGCGAGCGCGGCGAACGGCGGGTAGGTGAAGAGGAGCGAGCCCTCGCCCTCGCCGAAGGACCGCGTGTAGAGAGAGCCATCGCCGTCGACCACGGACTGTCCGCCCATCCGGTACACGCGGAAATCGAGGCCGATCACATCGGCCCAGGCATACGCCCACACCGCCAGCGCTGCGGCGACGACCACTGCGGCGACGAGGCCGAGCACCCGCAAAGCTGCCGGTGTACTGCGCTGACTCATGCTTGCCTTCCGGAGGTCCTGAGGTGGAGCCGGGCCCCCTCGAACCCGGGGAACGGCTCATCCAGTGTAGGCACGGCCCCCTCGAAGCCGTTCGCAGGCGGATATGGTGGAAATCACCCCTCCCCCTGCGAAAGGCCGATCCACCGATGTCATCCTCCAGCGGCACCACCGCTCCCGTCACAGCCATCACGAACGCGCACGTCGTCCCGATCGACGGCGAACCGTTCGACGGCACCGTCATCGTCGAGGACGGCCGGATCACCGCGCTGGGCGCTTCCGTCGCCGTGCCCGACGCCGCCACCGTCGTCGATGCGGGCGGCAAATGGCTGCTCCCCGGCTTCGTCGACGCGCATGTCCACCTCGGTACGCACGAAGAGGGTGAGGGCACCGCGGGAGACGACACCAACGAGATGACGCAACCGAACACAGCCGGTGTCCGGGCCATCGACGCCATCAACCCCTACGACCCCGGGTTCGACGACGCCCTCGCGGGTGGGGTGACCACGGTGAACGTCAATCCCGGGTCGGGCAACCCCATCGGTGGACTCGCTGTCGCCATCCACACCCATGGGCGCTACCTCGAGGAGATGGTGCTGCGCTCCCCCAGCGGCCTGAAGTCGGCGCTCGGCGAGAACCCGAAGCGCGTCTACGGAGGCAAGGACAAGATGCCGTCGACCCGCCTGGGCACGGCACTCGTGATCCGTGAGGCGTTCATGAAGGCCCAGAACTACATGGGCAAGGCCGACGAGAACGCGCGCGATCCTCACCTCGAAGCACTCGCCATGGTGCTGCGCCGGGAGATCCCCTGGCGCCAGCATGCACACCGCGCCGACGACATCGCGACAGCCATCCGCATCGCCGACGAGTTCGGGTACGACCTCGTGCTGGACCACGGAACCGAGGCTCACCTGCTCGGTGACGTCCTGGCGGAGCGCGGGATCCCCGTGTTGATCGGGCCCCTCTTCACCACGAAGTCCAAGGTGGAGCTGCGAGGCCGCTCGATCGCGAACCCCGGCAAGCTCGCGAAGGCCGGCGTCGAGATCTCGATCATCACGGACCACCCCGTCATCCCGATCAACTTCCTGGTGCACCAGGCCACCCTCGCGATCAAGGAGGGCCTGGACCGGGAGACCGCACTGCGCTCGATCACCATCAATCCCGCGAAGGTCCTCGGTCTCGCCGACCGCCTCGGCTCGCTCGCCGTCGGCAAGGACGCGGATCTGGTCCTGTGGAGCGGCGATCCCCTCGACGTCATGCAGCGCGCCCTGCAGGTCTGGATCGGCGGTGCCGAGGTCTACTCGTACGACACCGGGACGCACACCGCCACCGTCGCTCCACGGGGCTAGGTCATCCCCTTGGCGGGTCCCCTGCCGCGGCGGCCGTTCACGCTGCGCGCCGCGATCATCCTGTGGCTCGTGGTCTCGGTGCTGCTGGCGGTCGCGGCGGGCACTTTCGTCGCGTCGGCCGCTGCGCAGAACCTCGAGCGGGCCGGCCTCATCGGACTCGGGGCGCTCTTCGGGGGGCTCGCGGCCCTCCAGTTGCTCCTCCTGCTTCCGCTGCGTCGGGGCAGGCGGGGTGCCCGGGAACTGCTGAGCACCATCGGCATCATCGTGGGGGTGCCGATCATCGTGCGCGGGACGCCGGGGCTGTCCCTCATCGCGGGGGCCATGCTCGTCGCGGTGCTGCTCATGTGGTTGCCGCAGAGCAGCGACTACTTCCAGCTGACGCATCCCAAGGCCAGGAAGAAGTTCCGGCTCCCGGGGTCCCGTTAGTACCCGGCTTCTGGGCATGCATGACGCCGCAGCAGCCCGGCCGGCGCCGCCGCGGTCGCCGTCGTTCCCGGTTCCAGTCGCGCCGCCGCGGTCGCCGTCGTTCCCGGTTGTTGGCACCGAACCGCGTGTCGGGGCCCAACACGCCGGCGGGATCCTGTGTCCTGGTCGGAACGCGGGAACGACGGCGGTCGCACGGGCCCGGACGCACGAAAGGCCCCTCCGGAGGGAGGGGCCTTTCTTCGTCGAAGCCCTAGCGCAGGGAACCGATAGCCTTCTCGAGGTCGCCGATCAGGTCCTCGATGTCCTCGATGCCGACCGACAGCCGGATCAGGTTCTCGGGAACGGCGAGCTCCGTACCCTTGACGGACGCATGCGTCATGTCCGACGGGTAGTTCATCAGCGACTCGATGCCGCCCAGGGACTCCGCGAGGATGAAGACCTGCGTCGACTCCGCGACCTTCTTCGCCGCTTCCGCGCCTCCCTTGAACGTCGCGGAGATCATGCCGCCGAAGTCCTTCATCTGCGCAGCAGCCAGGTCGTGGCCGGGGTGCTCGGGCAGACCGGGGTAGTACACGCGCTCCACCTCGTCCTGTTCCTGCAGCCAGCGGGCGATCGCCATCGCGTTCGACGAGTGGCGGTCCATGCGGACCCCGAGGGTCTTGAGCCCGCGCGTCGTCAGCCAGGCCTCCATCGGCGCGGACACGGCCCCGACGGCGAACTGGATAAAGCCGATCTTCTCGGCGAGCTCGTCGTCGTTCACTACGACGGCCCCGCCGCTGGCGTCCGAATGCCCGCCGATGTACTTGGTCGTCGAGTGCACGACGACGTCGGCACCGAACGCGAGCGGCTGCTGCAGATAGGGCGACGCGAAGGTGTTGTCGACGACGAGCAGGGCACCGGCGTCGTGCGCGAGCTGGGCGGTGGCGGCGATGTCGGTGATCTTCATCATCGGGTTCGACGGTGTCTCGACCCACACCATCTTGGTGTTGTTGGCCGTGATGGCAGCCTGAACCGCGGCGACATCGGCCATGTCGACGGCCGAGTTGGTGATACCCCACTGCGACAGGACACGGTCGATCAGGCGGTAGGTCCCGCCGTACGCGTCGTTGCCGAGGACGATGTGATCCCCGGGACGCAGCGCGGCACGGATGAGTGCGTCCTCGGCGGCGAGGCCGGAGGAGAAACTGAAGGCGTGCTCGCCGCCCTCGAGGGCCGCGATCTGGGTCTGCAGCGAATCCCGCGTCGGGTTGGTGCCGCGCCCGTACTCGTAGCCGTTGCGCAGCTTGCCGATACCGTCCTGCGCGAACGTGGTGGTCTGGTACAGGGGCGGGATCACCGCTCCGGTCGTGCGGTCGGGGGTCTGGCCTGCGTGGACGGCTCGGGTGTTGAAGCCCTGGGCGTCAGAATGCGTCACGATGCTCCTGGAATGCGGATGAATGAGGTTACTTGCTCATATATGTCAGCAAGTCGTGACGCGTAAGAATTCCCACGGGCGACCCGACGAACGTCACCATCAGCGTGTCGCTGTCCTGGAGCCGCTCGCGCGCCGTGCCGATGGATTCGAGCGATCCGATGAGGGGCAGCCTCCCGTCCATGTGCTGGGAGATCTTGTCCGTCAGCTTCGCTTCGCCGTGGAAGATCTTTGCCGTCAGGGAACGCTCGTCGACCGATCCCAGCACCTCGCCCATCTTCACCGGAGGTTCCTGCGACAGCACCGGGATGCTGGAGACGCCGTACTCGTCCATGATCGAGATGACGTCGCGGACCGTCTCGGTGGGGTGTGTGTGCACCAGGTCCGGCATGGAGCCGCTCTTGGACCGGAGCACCTCGCCGACACTCGCGTCGTCCCCGCTGTCCATGAAGCCGTAGGACTTCATCCAGTCGTCGTTGAAGATCTTGCCCAGGTAACCGCGCCCGCCGTCGGGCAGGAGGACCACGACGACGTCGTCCGCTGTCAGGTCCTTCGCCACGCGCAGCGCAGCGACGACCGCCATCCCGCAGGAGCCGCCGACCAGCAGTCCTTCCTCGCGTGCGAGGCGCCGGGTCATCTCGAAGCTCTCCGCGTCGGTAACGGCGTGGATCTCGTCGGGGACGGCGGGGTCGTAGCTGTCGGGCCACATGTCCTCGCCGACGCCCTCCACGAAATAGGGACGCCCGGTTCCGCCGGAATAGATGGAGCCCTCGGGATCCGCACCGATGATGCGCACGGGGCCGCCCTCGCGGTCCGCGGAGACCTCCTTGAGGTAGCGACCGGTGCCGGTGATGGTACCGCCGGTTCCGACACCCGTGACGAAGTGCGTCACCTTCCCGTCGGTGTCGTTCCAGATCTCGGGACCCGTGGTCTCGTAATGGCTGAGCGGACCGTTCTGGTTGGAGAACTGGTCCGGCTTGTAGGCGCCGGGAATCTCGCGGACCAGCCGGTCGGAGACGCCGTAGTAGGACTGCGGGCTGTCGGGGGCTACTGCGGTCGGGGTGACGACGACCTCGGCACCGTAGGCCTTGAGGACGTTCCGCTTGTCCTCGCCGACCTTGTCCGGCACCACGAAGACGCACTTGTAGCCGCGCTGCTGCGCGACAAGGGCGAGGCCGACGCCGGTGTTGCCGGAGGTCGGTTCGACGATGGTGCCGCCGGGCTTGATCTTTCCCTCGGCCTCGGCGGCGTCGAGGATCTTGGCCGCGATGCGGTCCTTCACCGATCCGCCCGGGTTGAGGTATTCGACCTTCGCGAGGATGGTGGCTGCGATGCCGTCGGTGACGGAGTTGAGCTTGACCAGCGGGGTGTTGCCGATCAGGTCAACGATGGAATTGGCGTACTTCATGGATACAAAGTTACCGGCTGCAGGCCCCACCTCCGTGCCGCCGTTACGCCGCGGGACGCGAACCGGGCCGCATCGGGGCTCCGCAGTACCCGGAGCATGCTTCCGGGAGCGGAACACACGGTGCCAGTCGCACGGCAGCTGAGCCTAGGCTTGGATCCGTACGCCGTCCGCCGACAAGGAGCATCAGCCATGACGAACACCTATCGCATCGCCGTCATCGCCGGGGACGGCATCGGCAAGGAGGTCATGCCGGAGGGTCTGCGCGCGCTCCAGGCCGCCGCAGACCGTTACGGTTTCGCGGTGGACGCCGTCGAGTTCGACTACGCCAGCGCCGAGTACTACCTCGAGCACGGCCAGATGCTCCCTGACGGCTGGTTCGAGGAGCTGCGCACCTTCGACGCCATCTTCTTCGGTGCCGTCGGCTGGCCCGATGTCGTCCCCGATCATGTGTCCCTCTGGGGCAGCCTGCTCCAGTTCCGCCGCCACTTCGACCAGTACGTGAACCTGCGCCCGGTGAGGCTGCTCCCCGGCATCACGAGTCCGCTGGCGGGCCGGAAGCCGGGCGACGTCGACTTCTACGTGGTCCGCGAGAACACCGAGGGTGAGTACTCGAGCGTCGGCGGCCGGATGTTCGAGGGCACGGACCGCGAGACGGTCATCCAGGACACGGTGATGACGCGCACCGGGGTGGACCGGATCCTCCGCTACGCCTTCGAGCTGGCTCGGAAGCGCGGCGCCAGGCACCTCACCTCGGCGACGAAGAGCAACGGCATCTCCATCACCATGCCCTACTGGGACGAGCGCGTGGAGGCGATGGCGGCACACTACGACGACGTCCGCGTGGACAAGTTCCACATCGACATCCTGTGCGCGAACTTCGTGCTGCACCCGGACTGGTTCGATGTCGTCGTCGCCAGCAACCTCTTCGGCGACATCCTCTCCGATCTCGGTCCGGCCTGCACGGGGACGATCGGTGTTGCCCCGAGCGGCAATATCAACCCGGACCGCACCTTCCCGAGCCTTTTCGAACCGGTGCACGGCTCGGCGCCGGACATCGCCGGACAGGGCATCGCGAATCCCGTGGGGCAGATCTGGAGCGCCTCCATGATGCTGGACCACCTCGGCGAGGTGGAAGCTGCCGCTGGGATCCTTGCCGCGATCGAGTCGACCCTGGCATCGGGCGGCGACGCGCTGACCCGCGACCTGGGCGGAACCGGCACGACGGCGTCGCTCGGCTCGACCATCGCCCGGTCCATCGCGGGATAGACCGGGCCGCCACGCCCTGGGCGCCACGCCGCACCGGCCAGGAACCGGGGCCGTACCCGTGGCACCATGGATGAATGACCATCGCACCCGCCGTCGTGCCTTCGGGCGCGCAAGTGACGGAGTGGATTCCCGACGGTCCCTACAATCTGGCAGGGACCGTCGGCACGTTGCAGTGCGGTGCGCACGACCCGTCCTTCATCGTCCAGGGACCCGATCACTGGCTGGCGTTCCGGACCGTCGACGGGCCCGTCACCCTCCTCCTGCGCCAGCGCGGTCCCCTGAACGGAAGCAGGATCCACGCGACTGCCTGGGGTGCCGGCGCCGCCTCGGCCCTGGAATCATTGCCTCGCCTGCTCGGGGCCGACGATGACTGGAGCGCGTTCGACAGCCCCGAGGTCCGCGAATCCCTGCCCGAACTCGCGCGCAAGGGGAGGTACCTGAATCCGGGGCTGCGCCTGCCAGCCTCCGGCCGCATGCTCGACACCGTGGCCCGGGTGATCCTGGAGCAGAAGGTCACCGGTCTCGAGGCCAAGCGTGCCTGGCGCTACCTACTGGCCCGCTACGGCGACCCGGCCCCGGGCGCCGGAGACATCGCACCCGCAGCGCTCCGCCTCCCGCCGACCGCCGAGCAGTGGCGCCGCGTCCCGTCCTGGGAGTGGCACAAAGCCGGCGTCGACTCGAAGCGGTCGGCGACCATCCTCAAGGCCGCCCACGTGGCCAGCGGCCTGGAACGCCTCTCCACCCAGCCCGGCGGCGACGCCGTCCGGGCGGGCCTGGGATCGATTCCGGGAATCGGCGTCTGGACGATCGCAGAGGTGGTGCAGCGCACCCACGGCTGCCCCGACTCCATCTCCGTCGGCGACTACCACCTCGCCGCCTACGTGGGGGCAGCCCTCACGGGACGGCGCACCGACGACGCCGGCATGATCGAACTGCTCGAGCCGTGGAAGGGCCAGCGACAGCGCGTCGTCCGTTCCCTCTACGCGAGCGGCTTCCGTAAGCCGACCTTCGGGCCTCGCCTCTCCCCCGAGGATCACCGAGCGCGCTGATCCCGCACCTACCCGACGATGCTGCCCACGGCCCGGCCCCCAACTAGGGTTGGAGGATGAGCCAGCCCGTAGACGTCACCGCAACATTCACCCCGCTCGACGGCGAGTTCTTCCGCGTGAAGCTCGCCCTCGACATCGCCATCGAACAGGTGGTGCAGGAGCCCGGCTGCATCAGGTACGCGATCACGGATGCGCAGGAGGACCGGATCATCCTCTCCGAGCAGTGGGAATCGACGGAACTCCTCGACGCCCACCTCCGTGGTGCGGCAGTCCAGGACCTCGGCGAATCCCTGAGCGCACTCCTGGCCAAGCCGGCCGACGTCATCCGCTCCGACCACGAGGTCTGACCCGCCTCCCTGCCGCACGAGGGAAGCCCGCACTCATCGAGTGCGGGCTTCTCCAGTAGTGCTTCAGCCGGGTGACGCTTCAGCCGTGTGATGCTCCGGCTAGTCGGCGGCGGGCGCGGTGCCCTCGGCCTGCTGCGCGAGCTGCTCGTGGACGGCCTTCATGTCGAGGCCCTTCACGGCGTCGACGAGTTCGCCGAACTGCGTGGCATTCAGGGCGCCGGGCTGCGAGAAGACGAGCACCTTGTCACGGAAGGCCATGAGCGTGGGGATCGAGGTGATGCCCGCGGCCGCGGCGAGCGACTGCTCCGCCTCGGTATCCACCTTCGCGAAGGTGACATCGTCATGCTGCTGCGAGACGGCGTCGTACACGGGTGCGAACTGCTTGCACGGTCCGCACCATTCGGCCCAGAAGTCAACGAACACGATGTCGTTGCCCTCGATGGTTTCCGGAAAACTTGCCTCGGTGATATTGATTGTCGACATTCCTTAAGGCTAGCGAAAGCGGCAGACCGTGTCAGGCCTGTTCGCTACCGAAGAAGTGTCCTCACCCGCACGGATGACGGAGGAATACGTGACCGATCCCCACGACCTGACGCGGTTCGTCGAGGCGCAGGACGCATACGGCACCTACCTGCAGGCACTCGCAGAACTGCGACGCGGGCACAAGACAGGGCACTGGATGTGGTTCGTCTTCCCGCAGGTCCGCGGGCTGGGCAGTAGTCCGACGTCGGTCCGGTTCGCGATCTCGTCGCTCGACGAGGCGCGCGCCTACCTGGCCCACCCGGTACTCGGAGCCCGACTGATCGAGTGCGTCGACGCCCTCATCCAGCTGCCTGACAGTGATCCCGTCGCGGTGCTCGGGGGGATCGATGCCCGGAAGCTCCAGTCGTCCATGACCCTCTTCACCCATGCCGACCCGCAGGAGTCGCGCTTCCGGGCCGTGTTGGACCGCTACTACGCGGGCGCGGAGGACAGGGCGACGACGTCGCTCCTCGTTGAATGACGACGGCTGTGACGCTCGGGCTCCCGGCCGGAACACCCGGTCAGGCGGTCCGGCTCAGCTTCCCGATGACCGGCAGTGCGGCGGCGAGTAGGGCGCGGTCGTTGTCATCGAGGTGCGCCAGGAGTGCAGCGACGCGCTCATTGCGGCGCCGGCCGGCATCCTCCCATTCGGCGCGCCCCTTGTCCGTGAGCTTCACCAGGACGGCGCGGGAGTCGGTGGGGTCGGGCTGTCGGCTGACGAGTCCTGCCTGCTCCAGCTTGATGATCTGTTCGGTGGCCGACGGGACGCGGATGCCCAGGTTCGCGGCGACGCGGCTCACACGCAGCGGTTCCTCAGCGGCCATGCTCAAGGTGCTCATCTGCATGGAGGTGATCTCGCCGTCCCCATCCATGGACCGGCTCAGGTAGACCGCGTGCCGCAGGGTGGTGCGGAAGGACTGCGCGAGGGCCAGCAGCCGCGGGTCAGTTGGTGGAAGACTCATAATTAGGCACCCTAACATTCGGAGTGCAGTGACGCCAAGGTGCATGGCTTCGGATGCAGCGATAGCGTGGGAGGCACCGACGCCAGGGGGCAGGACATGCAGGACGCAGCCACACCGGATACCTTCATCGTCCCCACCGACGCCGGGGCGGCGAAACAGCAGGTGACCGCAATCCCACCCGTACTTCTGGGCGTCGAGGATCCCCTCCCGTTCCTGGCCGGACAATGGACGACGCACCGTCTGCTACTCGATCGCACCACCGGCATGACGGGGACGTTCACCGGGCTCACCACCTTCACCCCCGACGACGGCGGCCTGCGCTGGGACGAGCAGGGCACCGTGTCCTGGCCCTCCTTCGAAGGACCGGCCTTCCGCTCCTACCGCGTCCTGGGCGTGGGAGGTGCCGTGATCGACATACGTTTCATGGACGCCCGACTGCTGTGTCGCCTCGACCTCGGTACCGGTGCGGCTCGGGACGAACACGCTTGTTCCCCGGATACCTACCTCGTGGACTTCGCCGTGAGGTCGCGTGACCTGATCGACTACACCTGGGACGTGACCGGGCCCGCGAAGGACCTCCTGCTGACGACCACGCTCGAGCGCCGGGTCTGAGGCAGCTACAGCGCCCGAGACCTCGGGGGGTGTGGGGCTCGGTCCCGTGCGCGGCGCTTGAGCACGGGCAGCTCGAACAGCAGATTCACCGAGAGGTGATCCCGTGTCGAGTACAGCCAGGCCAGGCCGAGTGGAATTCCGATGCCGACCAGGAGCAGCAGCGGCAGCATGAACCACTCCCCTGCGAGCCCGACGGCGTCGGCGAGGGCGAGCGTGATCATGATCGGACCGAGGTGCGCCACATAGAAGACGATCGAGTAGCGTCCGATGAACTCCAACGCGGCAGTCGCGTGACCGGCTCGAAGCAGCGGGAACACCCAGCACACGACGCCGAGGGCGCCCACCACTCCCCATGCGTACTCACCCCGGTAGAGCACATCGCGACCTGCGGCATTGAGGACCCCCACGGTGACGGCCGCAGCGGCCGCCAGCACCAGCACCCAGGGCTTGCTGATCGTGCGCTCCACCAGTCGCACGTGCTGCGTGCACCAGGCGCCGAAGAAGAAGAACCCGGCGAGGAAGACCATGGTCTCCGAGCGACTCGCGTCCGGCAGGACCAGCGACACCGCGAGCAGCACGAAGGACATCATCAGCGGCGGCACCCGCCGCAGCGGATAGGCGACTATGTAGAAGATCAGGATGAACCACAGGTACCAGAGGTAGGTCGGCGAGAGAAAGAAGACCTGTGCCAGGGTGGCGGGCCGGAGATCCCCGCTCGCCGCCAGGATGATGACCGACCACAGGAGGTAGGGCCACGCCACCATGGAGATCTTGCCGGCGAAGTACTCGCGCCCCGACTTCGCGACCGACTGCGGCAGCAGCATCCCGGAGAGGAACATCAGGACGGGCATGCGGAAGGGCTCGAGGAAGAGGTTGACCTGGTCGACGCCCACGGTCGGACCGACGGCGACGCGCAGCGCCTCGCCTGCATGCAGCAGCACGACGAGCAGGATGGCGACGCCGCGCAGACTGTCGAGCCACCCTATGCGTGCAATGGTGGTACTGCTGATCGTGGCCCCCTGCTGTCGACGTTCACTTCACACATGCTTGCGGACACTTCGTTGCAGGACCCAGCCACGGATGGATCGACGTCGCCCCTTGATATCTCCGGACGAATGCTTTCCGAGTCTCCGGAGCAGACAGATCCACCTCCCGAACGGATCCGAAGGACTGCACCGGTGCTCGCCGCCGGCGGCTGACGGAGGTGCGTAGACGAATCCTCGACGATCGTCGAGGGCAGGCGGCCGGGCTCCGCAGGCAGTGACTGCACAGAATGGGAGTTATTTTTGAGGGAAGCAGGACTGGAAGTTGCACCGTCTTTTGGGAGGTCCTCTGTTGGCCAGTGATGTGCTCGCCACCGCGACACGCACAACGGATGCAGTGCAGAAGTCGGTCCTCCGCGCCGATATCCAGGGCCTGCGCGCCCTGGCCGTCCTGGCGGTACTGCTCTACCACCTCGACGTGCCATTCCTGCCGGGAGGGTTCGTCGGCGTCGATGTCTTCTTCGTCATCTCCGGGTTCCTGATCACCGGGCTGCTGCTCAAACAACTCGTCGTGGAAGGACGGGTATCACTTCTCGGGTTCTATGCGCGGAGAGCCAGACGCTTGCTGCCTGCGGCAACCCTTGTCCTCGTTGCTACAGGCGCGATCACGGTTGCGGTCCTGCCGATCACCCGTTGGGCCTCTATCGGGTGGGACATCATCGCTTCGGCGTCGTACGTACAGAACTGGCGGCTGGCCACGGACTCGGTCGGCTACCTCACGAGCGACGTAGCTCCCGGGCCCCTGCAGCACTACTGGTCGCTGGGCGTGGAGGAGCAGTTCTACCTGGTCTGGCCCCTACTGATCATCGTGGCCGGCTGGCTCGGAACGAGGACGAGGCATCAGCGCGGGCAGATCGCCATCGAGAATCTGCGCCCCTGGCTGCTCATCGCACTCGCACTTGTGCTCCTGCCGTCGCTCGCATGGTCGATGTACTACACGGCCGCAGCGCCAGAACCCGCCTACTTCGCCTCGACCACGCGTTTCTGGCAGCTTGCACTCGGCGCGCTCCTCGCCGTGGCTCACTCCCACCTGGAGAAGATACCCGGTCCTCTCGCGATGATCACGGGCTGGCTCGGGACGGCCGGCATCATCGGCTCCCTGGTGCTGATCGACGGGTCCGTCCCCTACCCGGGAGCTGCCGCCCTGCTTCCCACCGTCTCCACGGCCCTCGTGATCGCAGCGGGCGTCAAGCGGACCCCACTCGGACCTGAACTGGTCCTCGGCACCAGGCCGATGGTCTTCGTAGGGAACATCTCCTACTCCCTGTACCTCTGGCACTGGCCTGTCATCGTGTTCGCCACGGCGATGTTCCCGCAACCCCACTTCACCGGGAGCATCCTTATTCTCGGGCTCTCGATCGGCCTCGCGTACCTTACCTATCGATACGTCGAGAAGCCCGTCAGCGGGTGGAGCGCCCTCAGCGACGCCCCCGGCCGGAGTCTCTGCGCCGCAGCCGCCCTCATGATCATCGGTGGCCTCACGGGCGGGATGCTCGTTCACGCGGTCCGCACCGAAGTCGACAGGGCGGAGATTCAGAGTCTTCAGCCGGAACCGCTGCTGACCGGAGCCATGACGCTCCCGCAAGAGCCCCTCTCGTCCGAGCCCGAACCACAGACCGCAGCAGAAGAGATCGTGCCCGCGCCTGTCGTCGCGGCCGAGGACTTCCCTACGTGCGACTCGGCCAAGATCAGCGAAACCGAGGTCACGACCTGCGAATATGGCGACCAAGCGTCCGATCGCCACGTCGCACTCGTCGGTGACTCTCACGCGAAACAGTGGATCCCGGCGCTCGATCGCATCGCTCGCGACAATGGCTGGAAACTGACGGCGTACATCCACGACGCTTGCCCCTTTGCGACCGGCGAACTCGAGCGGAAGGGCAGGGTCTACGTCACCTGCATGGACTGGAATGCGCAGATGCAGGACCTGCTGAGGAATGACGCCGAGCTCAGCCTGGTCATCACCAGCAGCTATACGATGAGCGCCAGAATCGCCGGAGCGACGGATGACGTCGCTGCCATGGCGGAAGCGTTCCAGAGGTCCTGGCGCCCCTTCACCCAGCGCGGCGTCCCGGTCGCCGTCATCAGGGATACGCCGGCCCCTGATATCAACGTCCCTGACTGCGTCGCGGTGAATTCCACTTCCCTGACCGAGTGTTCCGTGCCGCGCAGGGAAGCGGCTGACGACAAGGGAGTCGCGCAACTGCGAGCAGCAGGGTCCCTTCCCGGAGTCACCTCGATCGATCTCAATCCCTTCATCTGTCCGGCCGAACAATGCCCGCCCGTGATCGGCGACGTCCTCGTGTACCGGGATGCCGATCATCTGACCGCTACATACGTGGAGTCGCTCGCCGACCGACTCGAGGCATCACTCGAGACGCTGGTCGCCGCCCGGTAGCTCAGCCACGGTTGCCACGCGCTCGGAGGTGCGGCATGAGCCCGGAAGCTTAAACACAAGAGGCCGGTACAGCCCGCTATTTCTAGCGGGCTGTACCGGCCTCTCCTTGCTGTGGCAGATGAGGGATTCGAACCCCCGTAGGCGTTGCCAGCTGATTTACAGTCAGCCCCCTTTGGCCGCTCGGGTAATCTGCCGAACGTCTTCATAGGAAGACCGCCCGCAGCAAGCGCGGGCAAGACAACTTTACAGACAAACCGCTCCAGTGACGAATCGGGCGGAGGTCTACAGGCCGGCAGCTACGCGGCGCTCGATCTGGGCGAAGAAACCGTTTGCCTGATCGGGCGTCACCATGCTCAGGAGGACCGCCCGGTCGAGGTCGCCGCGTACGCCGGCGAGCCGCTCCTCCGCCGATCGACCCACGCTGGTGGCGACGGGTGACACGACGGCCATGGAAGCCACCGGGTCGAGGTCGAGGATCGTGTCGCTCGCCTCGACATCGGAGTGACCCGAGCTCGCCGCTACCGTCCTCGGCGGGACGGCCGACGCGGGTCCCGCCACCAGACCCGACAGCGACGCCGTGACAGCTGCCGCCAGGAACGAGCCCGCCATGGCCTTGCGAAGGCGGACCCGGTAGCGGCGGCGTGGCGTCTGGGACATGGTTCATGCTCCTCGTGATGTTGTAGGTAGTGCCCACCGTGCCACCGGAGTGTGGGTGCCGGCCCGGTACGGACTGATTGCCGACTGTGAGGACCACCGCGCCGGGCCGCAAGGTTGCAGATAGTCTTTAGGGCAAGGATCCCAACCACCCGAGGAGGCACCGTGGCGAGCGAATCCACGTTCGACGTCGTAAGCAAAGTGGACAAGCAGGAAGTTGCCAATGCGCTGAATCAGGCGCAGAAGGAGATCGCGCAGCGTTACGACTTCAAGGGAGTCGGCGCTGAGGTGGACTTCAGTGGCGAGAAGATCCTCATGAAGGCGAATTCGGAGGAGCGCGTCCTGGCCGTCCTCGACGTCCTGCAGTCGAAGATGATCAAGCGAGGGATCTCTCTGAGGTCGCTCGACACCGGCGAGCCCTACCCCTCCGGCAAGGAGTTCCGCCTGGAGACCTCCATCAAGGAGGGCATCGCGCAGGACATCGCGAAGAAGATCAACAAGCTCATCCGGGACGAGGGACCGAAGGGCGTGAAGTCGCAGATCCAGGGCGACGAGCTGCGCGTCAGCTCCAAGTCCCGCGATGACCTGCAGTCCGTCATGGCTCTCCTGAAGAACTTCGAGGAAGCCGACCTGCAGTTCGTCAATATGCGCTAGCCCCCGGCAGCAGCTGCCGCTTCCATGCTTCACTCTGGTCTTCGTCGTGCCCACTCCCGGACACCAGGAACTCTCTGTCGAACGAGGGGTGGAAGGGTCCCGCATGAGTAGGGCGAGCCCTTCCACCTGTTGATTCGGACAGCATCAAGTACCGGTTGGTCGATTCAGGTATGCGGGGACCGGCAATTCAGGTAGGCGGGGACGGGGACACCCCGAAAATAAGCATTTAGGCTGACGTTCACCAGGCAGCCCTTGCGCTTCTCCTTCCGTTCATCTGGAGATCACGGCGGTTCCGCTTGGAGGACGGACTCTCGGAACGGCATCCAGCCGTCCCGAGGGTAGGAGACGGCCGTCCACCAGGGTGTTCGTGGGACCCCGCCCCGCCAGGGGCGTCAGGGGACCCTGCCTGGCTCCTGCCAGCTGATGCCGCGGGCTGCGACGCCCTTCCATTCGTAAAGTGGTGAATCCCTTGACCGTTACCTACCCTGGTCCACGAATGGTCTCCAGCCATGGCCCGCCGGCTCCGCAAGCCTCTGCGGGCGTCGTCGTCCCGACACTCCATGAAGCCGTGAAGCAACCGTGGGCGCTTCGCCGGACCCCCTCCTGCGCCGGTCAGGTCGTCATCGTCGACGGCTCTCCGATCGATCACAACGTCGAGGTCGCCAAGGCTTCGAACCCCCGGACCTTTCGCACCGGATGGCGTGCCCTTCGCACAGTCGCCGGCGAATGCCGCACGTCGGAGGCTTCCGCAGCAGGGCCACGACCGGAAGTTCTTCGGCGAGTGAACCACACCGATTCAAGCGTTCGTCTCCCGCGTACGCCAACCAAACCGCAAAGCGTTCTCGTCGTACCGAGAGAGGTGGGACATGTCCATGCCCAGTAGCATTCCAACCATTTCCGTAGTCATCTGCACATACACGGAGAAGCGTTTGAGCCTCCTGACTCAGGTCGTCGAGTCAGTCCGGCTCCAGACTCTCACCCCGGACCAGATCATCGTCGTCGTCGACCACAACGAGGACCTGTACAAACGCCTCCTCATGGACTTCCGGGACGTGGTGCTCGTCGAGAGCCAGGCACAGCCTGGCCTCGCCGGCGCACGCAACACCGGGGTCAGCGTCGCCACCTCGGAGATCATCGCCTTCCTGGATGACGACGCCGAAGCAGCTCCGGACTGGTTGGAACGCCTGTCCGTGTTCTACGACGACCCCGACGTGCTCGCCGTCGGCGGGCGGGTCGAACCCGTCTGGGAGACCGGCCGTCCCGCCTACTTCAGCGAGGAACTCGACTGGATCGTTGGGTGCAGTTACCGGGGCATGCCACGCATGGCAGCCGAGGTCCGGAACCTGATCGGTGCGAACATGTCCTTCCGCAGCGACGTGCTGGAGCATGTCGGCGGCTTCAATCACGACCTCGGCCGACAGGCCGTCAAGCCGCTCGGCTGTGAAGAGACAGAGATCTGCATCCGCTCGACCCTCGCCTCTCCCGGTGCCCGGATCGTCTACGATCCTGCGGCAGTGGTCAACCATCACGTGCCCACGTCCAGGGGAACGCTGAGCTACATGCTGACGCGCGCCTGGTCGGAGGGGCTGTCGAAGGCGCAGGTGAGCCATCTCGTGGGGCATAAGCGGGCTCTGAGATCGGAGCGCCGGTACGTCCGGACCATCCTCCCTCGCGCGGTGCTGTCCGGGATCCGGGATTGGGGAACAGGGAGGGACAGCGCCGGACTCGGCCAGGCAGGAGCCATCGTCGCAGTTCTGGCATGCACGACCGGAGGTTACCTCCGGGGACGCCAGATAGCCCACACCACCAGGTCACGAGCTGCACGGACGACGACAGCCCCTGAGGAGGCGTGGAGAACCGTTACCACCTGAGGCGAGGCGCAGGCCCCGATTCTCAAGAGCTGACGATTCCGGCAGATCCGGGCTCGTGCGAGCAATGGAGCGAGGAGTTGCCGGGCCGGCCGTGTCAGCCCTGCGGCCGGCCCGCCATCCCCTCGAGGCGCGCGATGCGCTGCTCCATGGGTGGATGGGTCGCAAAAAGCTTCCTCATGCCGCCGCCCTTGAACGGATTGGCGATCATGAGGTGCGAGGTGTTCACGAGCCGCTGGTCCTGCGGGAGCGGGGCGCGCTGGGTGCCGCGCTCGAGCTTGCGGAGCGCTGACGCGAGGGCCAGCGGATCGTCGGTCAGAATGGCACCGTCCTCATCGGCGTCGAACTCACGTGTGCGGCCGATGGCCGTCTGGATCAGGCCCGCAGCAAGGGGTGCGAGGATGGCGAGCAGGAGGCCCGCGATCGGGTTGCCGCCCTGGTTCCGGTTGCCGCCCATCATGCCCGTGAAAGCGAACATCTGGGCCACGGACGTGATGACGCCGGCGACGGCCGCAGCGATGGATCCGGTGAGGATGTCACGGTTGTAGACGTGCATGAGCTCGTGTCCGAGGACGCCGCGCAGCTCGCGCTCATTCAGGAGCTGCAGAATTCCCTGGGTGCAGCAGACCGCGGCGTTCTCCGGGTTGCGGCCTGTCGCGAAGGCATTCGGGGCCATGGTCGGCGAGACGTAGAGCCGTGGCATGGGCTTTCCTGCGCGCCCACTCAGCTCCCGAACGATCCGGTACATCGCAGGTGCCTGATGCTCCGTCACCTCGACCGCGCCCATGCTGCGGATCGCGATCTTGTCGCTGTTCCAGTAGCTGTACGCGATCGAACCGACGCCGAACAGGGCGAAGATCCAGATGAAGGACGAGCTGCCCGTGGCTCCGGCGATGACCGCACCGAAGACCAGGAAGATCCCCATGAGGGCACCGAACAACAACGCCGTCTTCGCACCGTTGAAATGGTTGTGCACGTCTCACTCCTCGCGATGTGGAGGCCACTCGGCCCATCAGGACAACGGCGCGCCGGGAAGGGCCGTTCCACCCATCGTAGGACGTTGCGCTGCACGCCCGCTGGGAGGGATGTTGCGGGTCAGGGTTCGGGGCGGCGGGAATCGTACTGCGCGAAGCGCGGCTGCCAACGCGCGACGGCGAGCACCAGCAGGGCACAGCCGAGCCCTCCGACGACGGCGGTCCAGCCCTCGCCGAGCCACGCCGCCTGGCTGCCTGCCACCATGTCCCCGAGGCGTGGACCGCCGGCGACGACCACGATGAAGACCCCCTGGAGCCGTCCGCGCATCGCGTCCGGCGTCGCGGACTGCAGGATGGTGTTGCGGAAGACGCTGCTGATGGAGTCGGCGATACCAGCCATCACGAGGCAGGCCGACGCCGGGAGCACCCACACCGAGAGCTCGCCCTCGCCCGGCACGGGAAGGGAGGAGGAACTGGCCATGACGACCACGAGCCCGAAGCCCGCCACCGATGATCCCCAGCCGACGATGGACCAGACGACCGCCTGGCCCTGCCGGTGGATGCGGCCCAGCGGACCGGAGAACAGGCCCGCCAGTACTGCCCCGAAAGCGCCCGAGGCCAGCAGGATGCCGACGGTCAGCTCGCCCCCACCTATCAGGACGGCTCCGACCGCCGGGAGCAGCGCGCGGGGTTGGGCGGTGATCATGGCGATGAGGTCCAGGATGAAGGTCATGCGGATGTTCGGCCGCGTGCCGAGGAACCGGAAGCCTTCGAGCACGGTCGCGAGGCCGGCCCGCCGGGTGGGTCCCTCGGGGGGCAGGGGCGGCAACCGGTAGACGGCCCACAGCGCGAAAGTGAAGGTCACGACGTCGACCGTGTAGGTCCACGCATAGCCCACCTGAGCCACGAGGAGGCCCGCGAGCAGCGGACCGACGGTGAATGCGAGACCGAAGGTGATCATGCTCAGGGCGTTGGCCGCGGGCAGCAGTTCGGTCCGGACGAGGCGCGGGATGATCGAGCTGCGTGTCGGCTGGTTGATGCCCGCCGCACCGGACTGGATGGCGATGAGGGCATAGAGCAGCCAGACGCTGTCGACGCCGATCCAGGCCTGCGCCGCGACAGCCATGGTCGTGGCCCACAGGGCGAAGCCGGAGTACAGCGCTACCTTGCGGCGGTCCTGTGCGTCGGCGATCGCGCCTCCGTAGAGTCCTGCGACCACCAGGGGCACGAGGGCGAAGAGGCTGAGCAGGCCGACGCTCAGGGTCGATTGCGTGAGTGCGTAGATCTGGAGGCTGACGGCCACGATGGTCAGCTGCGTGCCGATGGCCGAGAGCGCGGTCCCGACGTAGAGCCTGCGGAACGCCGGGGACTCCCTCAGCGGGGTGATATCGGCGAGGAGTCTGGGCACGGGGAAAGTCTAGCCGGGCATTGATTCGCTCCAGCAACGATCCGAGCGCTACGGCGCCCCCTGGAATCACCGCTCCGCGAGGCAGCGGGACAGCAGGCTCGCGCTGCCGCAGTCGGTCACGGATCGGCGAGGCGTCACCACGTCGGTTGGGGGCACGTCAGGCGGCGTCGCGCTCCCCCGCGCTGATGGCACGATCGATTTCCTGCAGCACCCGCGCGTCGGCGATCGGCCGGAAATGGCCCATGGTCTCGAGCTGGACGTTCCGGGCGCCCTCGACGAAGCTGCCACCGGGGATGTGTGGATCGAACCGACCGTAGATGGAGGTGATGCGCCCGTTGGATTCGAGGTCGGCCCGAAGGTTCCGCAGGGTGAGGTTGTGCGGCGAGAAGGCCCGGATGCTCGGCAGGATGAAGAAGTTGGCGTAGACGGACCCGGAGAAAGGAGTGTTGACGGCGACCAGGCGGTTGACCCGCGGGCCCGCGCTTGACATGGTCATGAGGAACTTGCCGATCAGGCCGCCCTTGCTGTGCGCCACGACGACGACGTCGGACAGGTCGTGCTCCTCGAGGTAACCGGCCGCAAGCTGCGCCATCGCCTCCACCGTGCCCCGGTTGTACCCGAGTTTCTGTACTACGTGGACGGAGTGGCCCGCGCCGTGCAGATGCTTGGCGATGGGCCGCATGAATTGCCAGGTCTCATATATTCCCGGGATCAGCAGCACAGGCGCCTTGCCCACGGGAGCTCCCGCCTCGGGCGACAGGTATTGGCCAGGGTCAGCCCTGAAGATGAAGCCGTGTACCTGCCAGAAGCCGACGTACGCGTAGTCCAGCAGCCAGGCCCAGCCGTGCTTGATGAGGTTCACGCTTTCCACGGTACCGATCGGACGGACCGCGTGGAGCGCAAGTTGGCGCAGCCTTATTATGAATTTGTAACTATTACTGGTTGACTGCGATCATGATGCAAACAGCCGGGGTCCCTGAGGCCCGAGTGGCCCGATGGTCTTCGGCCCTGCGTTCCGCCGGCCGTCGCGTGACGCGTCAGCGTCTCGCCGTCCTCGCCGCCGTCGAGCAGTCACCCCACGCCACAGCCGATGACGCCGCGACCGCCGTCCGTGCGGAACTGCCCCACATCACCGTGCAGTCCGTCTACGTGATCCTGGCCGATCTCACCGACATCAGCCTGCTGCGCCGTATTCAGACCCCGCATTCCCCCGCGCGCTACGAAACACGCGTGGGCGACAACCACCACCACGCGATCTGTACGGGATGCGGCCGGATCGAGGACGTCGACTGCGCGGTGGGACACGCGCCCTGCCTCTCACCCGACTGGTCACCCGGCGCGCATCGTATGACCATCCAGATCGCCGAGGTCGTCTACCAGGGCCTCTGCGACGACTGCCGTTCGGCAGCCCCCAGCCATCAATCATCCGATATCCAGGAATAGGAGCACTATGTCCGCGAACTTCAGCACCACCCAGTCCGGCGCACCCGTCATCGATGACAGCAACTCGTCAGCCCTCGGCCGCGATGGGGCGATTCCCCTGACCGACCACTACCTCATCGAGAAGCTGGCCCAGTTCAACCGCGAGCGCGTTCCCGAGCGCGTGGTCCACGCCAAGGGCGGCGGAGCCTTCGGCGTCTTCGAGACCACCGAGGATGTCAGCATGTACACCCGGGCTGCGTTGTTCCAGAAGGGCACGACGACGGAGACCCTCCTCCGCTTCTCCTCCGTGGCCGGCGAGCAGGGCTCCCCTGACACCTGGCGGGATCCCCGGGGCTTCGCGCTCAAGTTCTACACGTCCGAGGGCAACTACGACCTCGTGGGCAACAACACCCCGGTGTTCTTCATCCGCGACGGCATCAAGTTCCCGGACTTCATCCATTCCCAGAAGCGCCTGCCCGGCACCAACCTGCGTGACGCCGACATGCAGTGGGATTTCTGGACGCTCAGCCCGGAGTCCGCGCACCAGGTGACCTGGCTGATGGGAGACCGCGGCCTGCCGAACTCGTGGCGCACCATGAACGGCTACGGATCGCACACCTACATGTGGATCAACGAATCGAACGAGAAGTTCTGGGTCAAGTACCACTTCAAGTCCAACCAGGGCCACGAGGTTCTGACCGTCGACGAAGCCGAGACGCTCGCCGGCTCGGACGCCGACCACCACCTGCGGGACCTGTCGGAGAACATCGCCAAGGGGAACCACCCGAGCTGGGACCTCAAGGTCCAGATCATGCCCTACGACGATGCGAAGAACTACCGCTTCAATCCCTTCGACCTGACGAAGGTCTGGCCGCAGGCCGACTACCCGCTGATCCCCGTCGGCAAGCTTTCGCTGAACCGGAATCCGGAGAACTACTTCTCGCAGATCGAACAGGCCACGTTCGCGCCGTCCAACTTCGTGCCTGGCATCGCCGCGAGCCCGGACCGCATGCTGCAGGCGCGGATCTTCTCCTACGCCGACGCCCACCGCTACCGCGTGGGCACCAACCACGCGCAGCTGCCCGTGAATGCGCCGAAGAACGAGGTGCGCAACTACTCGAAGGACGGCGCAGGGCGTTACCACTTCAATTCCCCCTCGACGCCCGTCTACGCGCCGAACTCGGTCGGTGGCCCCGCGGCCGACCCGGCCCAGTACGGCGCGCAGGGTGGCTGGGAGAACGACGGCGATCTCGTTCACGCGGCTCACTCGCTGCACGCCGAGGATGACGACTTCGGCCAGGCCGGGACGCTGTACCGCGACGTGTTCGACGACGCGCAGCGCGCCCGCTTCCTCGAGACCATCACCGGTGCGGTGGGTGGAGTCCAGAGCGACGAGATCCGCGCTCGGGCGGTCCAGTACTGGGCCAACGTCGACGCCGAACTGGGTGCGAAGCTGGCGGCCAATCTAGGCCGTGGCGTCACTCCGGCCACCGAGTCGGAAGCCGCCCTCTACTAGGGGTCGAGTACCACGTTGATCAAGGAGAGGGGCGGGCCCAAATGGGCCCGCCCCTCTCCTTCGTGTGCATGCAGCGATAACCGCGGGCCGGTTCGTTCTCCCGACCGCAACTGTGGGCCGGGGTCGAGCGGCCGGTCCAGACCCTGCCCTCGTCGGAATCAGCGCCGCGCATCCCGCAGGAGTTCCAGGGACACGTCCCACAGTCGCTCGGCGTTCGCCGCATCCAGGGCATAGGGGCGCACACCGTAGACGCCGTCGATGATCTCCGGGACGATCTCCGCATCACCGCAATCCTCCAGGTACCGCCCGCCGATACTCCTCAGCAGGGGTGAGGTCGCGGCGAACACCGAGGTGGCGGCGCCCTGTTCAGGGGTTTTCGCTGTAAGGCCGGCCGAGGCCACCTGCGCCTTCGTCGCCGCCAGGACCTCAGGATCCCAGTACCTCTGGAGGTTCGTCCAGATACCGCCGGGCATGACGGCGTTCGCTGTGATGCCGTCCTCCGCCCACCGCCGCGTTGCTTCGACGGCGAGCAGCACGTTGGCCGTCTTCGACTGCCCGTAGGCGTGACCGGCGTCGTACGGCCTGCGCTGGAAGAACAGGTCGTCGTAGACGATGTCCGACATGCCGTGTCCGCTGGAGCTCACGGACACGATCCGCGCCCCGCCCGCTGCTGCCAGGGCATTGTGCAGGCCGATGGCGAGCGCCGCATGGCCGAGGTGGTTGGTCGCGAATTGCAGCTCCCACCCGAGCGTGGTCCGCAACTCCGGGGTCATCATGATCCCCGCGTTGTTGACCAGGATGTGCAGGGGACCCGACCAGTCGTCGGCGAACCGGTCCACTGAGGCAAGGTCCGCCAGGTCCAGCGCCCGGACCTGGACCACAGCGCCCTTGCTGGTGCGGCCGATATCCTCGGCGACGCGCTGCCCCGCCCCGACGTCCCGGACGGCTATCGTCACGTCGGAGCCTGCATGCGCCAGGGCTCTCGCAGTCTCCACGCCGATGCCCGAGGCGCCCCCTGTCACGATCGCGGTCCGGTTCGAAAGGTCGATACCCTCGATGACCTCGAGCGCAGTGGTCGCCGCGGTGAACGGAGAGGTGATGGCGTTCATGAGATCCTCCTGGCGTCGGACCGGATATGCGTCCCGCCCGCCCTGGGTAGTAGGTGTCCACGCGGACGCTGATGGCCCCGGTGCCGAGCCCCTGTCCTAGGCCCCGTGCTAGCCACGAACAAGTCCCGCACGCTGCCGTTCCTCGCTAGTCGAACCCTACGCGAGCCGGCGAGCGGTGGAATGTGGTTCGCCGGTGGACGTCTGGGCCTCCTAGGCTTGAGTGATGCCTCTCCTGCCCTGCGCCGAACTCCACCTCCATATCGAGGGGACCCTAGAGCCCGACCTCGTCTTCGCGCTCGCAGCCCGCAACGGGATCACCCTGCCCTATGCGGACACCACCGATCTCGCAGCCCGCTACGCCTTCACGGACCTGCAGTCCTTCCTCGACCTGTACTACGCCACCATGGACGTGTTGCGAACCGAAGCGGACTTCGCCGACATGACCCGCGCCTACCTGCGCAGGGCCGCGGCGGCGGGGGTCCGCCACGCAGAGATCATGATGGATCCGCAGGCTCACCTCGCTCGCGGCATCAGCCTGGAGACCTGCGTGAACGGCGTGGCTTCGGTGCTGGCGACCAGCGAGGCCGATCTCGGTATCAGTAGTTCCCTGATCGCGGCCTTCCTGCGCGACAGGCCCGCAGAAGACGCGCTCGGCGTACTACGGGACCTCCTCGCCATGGACGCTCCCATCGTCGGCATCGGTCTCGATTCGGCGGAGGTCGGCTTTCCGCCGTCGCTCTTCGGCGAGGTGTACGACGTCGCTCGCGCAGCCGGCCTGAAGTGCGTTGCGCACGCGGGCGAGGAGGGACCGCCGGCCTACGTCTGGGAAGCGCTCGACGTCCTTCGCGCCGACAGGATCGATCACGGCATCCGGAGCCTCGAGGATGGCACGCTCGTGGCGCGGCTCCTCGCCGATCGCGTTCCCCTGACGGTCTGCCCGCTCTCCAATGTCCGGCTCCGGGCCGTCGGTACCATCGGCGACCATCCTCTGCCCCGGATGCTGGAGCTGGGGCTCAACGTCAGCATCAATTCGGATGACCCTGCCTACTTCGGTGGTTACGTCGAGGACAACTTCGCGGCCGTGACCAAGGCCTTCGGACTCAGCCCTGACGAGCTCGCGACGCTCGCCGCCAACTCCTTCCGGTCAGCCTTCCTGGACGATGAACGGCGTGCGGTCCTTCTCGCGGAGGTAGAGTCGTGGCGAGTGTCGCAGCACCGTCCGAACCTCCAGTAGGGAGCAGCTCCCGCCGCTTGGTGATCGGGCCGGGGAAGGTGCAGGTGGCCGACCCGACGAGCATCCACGCATCCGCCAGGGCTGATGCGACGCGCTCACACCGGCACCGGCTCCTTCTCCTCCTCCGCGTTCTCGCGCAGGAGCTTCGCGCCCTCGACGTCGACATCCGGGAGGATCCGCCCCAGCCAGGCCGGCAGCCACCATGCATGCCTGCCCAGCAGGTACATCGCGGCCGGAACGAGCGTCATGCGGACGACGAAGGCGTCCAGCAGCACGCCGAATGCGAGCCCGAATCCGATCGGACGCACCATGGCCAGATGGGAGAAGACGAAGCCGGCGAACACGGACACCATGATGATGGCAGCGGCCGTGACCACCCGGGCGCCATGGCTGAATCCGATGCGGACCGCCGCCTTGGGATCGTCGCCATGGACGAATGCCTCCCGCATTCCGGACACGAGGAACATCTGGTAGTCCATTGCGAGACCGAAGAGCACACCGATCAGGATGATGGGCAGGAAACTCAGGATCGGGCCGGGATTCGTTACGCCGAAGAACTCTCCGAGCCAGCCCCACTGATAGATCGCGACTGTTGCCCCGAAGCTGGCCAGCAGGGAGAGCAGGAACCCGGCCGTCGCGATGATCGGAACGAGGATGGACCGGAAGACGAGCAGCAGCAGGATCAGCGAGAGCCCGACGACGATGCCGAGGTAGACCGGCAGCGCCTCCATGAGCTTGGCGGAGACGTCGATGTTCGCCGCGGTCTGACCCGTGACGGCGATAGCGACGCCGGTCCGCTCCTCGAATGCGTCGGTCGACGAGCGCAGGTCGCGGACGAGGTTCTCGGTGGTCTCACTGGCCGGCCCCTCTTCGGGGATGACCTGGAAGATCGCCGTGCGGCCGTTCTCGCTCACCGTCGCGGGAACGGAGGCCGCGACGTCGGGAACTTCACGCAGGAGGTCGTTCACGTCCAGCTGAAGGGCCGTGAGCTCCGCCTCGTCGGCCGTCTCGGGCAGGGAGGCGACGACGATCAGCGGACCGTTGGTTCCTGCTCCGAATCTGTCGCCGATGGTGCTGTAGGCCTGGAACGCCGTCGAGTCGGCGGGCTCCGTCCCGCCGTCGGGCAGCCCTACGCGCAGTTGCGCAGCCGGAATGGCGACCACGCCCAGCAGGACCACGCCGGCGAGGACCGTCAGGACGGGCTTCCGGGTAGCGAGCCCGCCCCAGCCGGCGCCGTTCGCGGCGCGCTGGTCGGCGAGGGACGTTCCGCTGTCGCTGTCGAGCGGAGCCGCAGCCGAGTGCTTGTGGCCGCGCGCCTTGGCCCAGCGGCTCTTCGAGATGACCCGCGGCCCCATCAGGGCGAGCAGGGCCGGTGTGAGGGTCAGCGCCACGAGCACCGAGACGGCGACCGTACCGGCGGCCGACAGGCCCATCACGGTCAGGAACGGCAGCCCGGGAACCGCCAGCGCCGCAAGCGCAACGATCACCGTGATGCCCGCGAAGAGGACGGCGTTGCCCGCCGTTCCGGTCGCGCGGGCGATCGACTCCTGCATCTCCATGCCGTGCAGCAGCTGTGTCCGGTGCCGGTTCACGATGAACAGTGAGTAGTCGATGCCGACGGCGAGGCCGAGCATCAGGGCGAGGACCGGCGAGATGCTGTTCAGCTCGACGACGCCCGAGAGGGCGAAGGTAATCCCCACGCCCACGCCCACGCCCACCACGGCCATGAGGAGCGGCAGACCGGCAGCGATCAGCGTGCCGAGCATGACGATGAGTACGGCGGCGGCGACGGCCAGGCCGAGGGCCTCCGTGGCACCGACGATGCCGGAGACGTCCTCGACGATCTCCTTGCTGTACTCGACCGTCACACCCGCGGACTCGGCCTCGGCGGCCTCCTTCTGCACCGCTTCGCGCAGCTCCGGCGAGACGCCGTTTATCTGCTGCTCGAACTGGACGCTGGCGACGGCGGTGGAGCCGTCCTCGGACAGGAGGCTCACCCCCGAGGAGGCGTCCAGCTGCCTCTGGGCGAGCTCCAGTTCGGTCCTGCCGGACTCGAGCTGCTCGCGCCCGTTCTCGAGTTCCGTACGGCTGGCGTCGAGCCGGGCCTGTCCCTGCTGGAGCGTCTGCTCGATAGCTGCCACCCGTGCAGGCCGCAGCAGAGGACGGGCCTGCTCGAACTGGGCTCGCTGCGCGTCGAGCCGCGCCTGCCCCTGCGCAAGCTGCTCCTCCCCCGCGGACAGCTGTTGCTCGCTGGCTTCCAGCTCGGCCCGGCCGGACTCGATCTCCTGGGCCCCGGCCGCTACCTGATCGGCGACGTCGAAGGGATCGACGACGCCCCGGAGGCCGTCGAGGGCTCCGACCCCGGCGAGCGCCGACTGCACTCCCTCGCGTTGCTCGGCCGAGAAGGCTGCGCCGTCGTCGGTCGTGAAGACCACCGTCCCCGTGCCTCCCACAGCCTCGGGGAGTTCCTCCCGCAACCGGTCGGAGATGCGCTGCGACTCGGTCCCGGGGATCGTGAAGTCGTTGGTCAGGGTGCCGGAGAAGGCGGCTGCGGCGCCACCCACGGCAAGCATGATCGCAAGCCAGGCGGAGATGACCCACCATCGCCTGCGGAACGCGAATGAGCCGAGCCGGTAGAGGAGAAAAGCCATGGCGTGGTCCTTGCGGAAGTCGGGGAGTGTAGGGGTCAGGAACCGGCAGCAGGGCCGGCGGAGGTGGCTGTGGGATCGACGAAGCCGTCGCGCAGCATGGTCAGGGAGGCGAGGATGCGCGCCTCGAGCTGCTCCCCCGAGTCGTCGCCGGACTCGGGAGTGCTGACCGCCCAGTCCCGCATGGCTGCCTTCGTGCAGGACAGGACGCACCCCACCAGGGCCGTGAGGTAGAGGTTCGATGCGGGAGCCCCCAGCCGACGACGCAGTGCCCCGACGATGCGGGCTTCGGCACGCTCCCATGAGTGCAGCTGGGCGCGCAGAAGATCGGGATTCGCATCCCCCATCCGGAAGAGCTCGCCGTGCAGAGACAGGCCCTCCATCCGCGTGGTCTCGCTGAAGGACCGGATGATGGCCTCGAACAGCGGCTCGTCCTGGGGCCGCTGCCCGAAGACCTCGAGGGCCAGCTCGAGGAACGTGTCGGTGCGGACGGTCAGCGAGTCCTCGGCACTGTGGAAGTAATTGAAGAACGTTCGTCGGGAAACACCCGCCCGGGCGGCAATCTGATCCACGGTGAAGGCACCCGGGCCGACGGACCGGGCGAGGTCGAGGGCCGCATCGGCGATCGCGCGGCGCGTGTCGATCTTGTTCTGTTCGCGGCGGCCCAATGGCTCTGCGTTGTCGGTTGTACTCAGCACTGTTCAAGCGTAGGGGAGAATTTGCACACCGTGCAACAAGCCTCCGCGGGAAACTCTCCACCGCGCACCATACATTCCGGCGTACCCTGACCGAGGCACCATTCCTTTCGACCCAAGGCGGCCTCCATGAAGACCATCACCCTCGGCTCCGGCCTCGACGTCTCGCGGCTCGGGCTCGGCTGCATGGGCATGTCGGCGTTCTACACCGGCAGCGGCAAGGACGACGCGGGCGCGACGACGACGCTGCACCGCGCCCTCGAACTGGGCGTCACCTTCTTCGACACCGCCGAGATGTATGGACCCTACGCCAACGAGGAGCTGGTGGGCCGCGCCCTCAAGTCCAGGCGCGACGACGTCGTTATCGCCACGAAGTTCGGCACCATCCGCCACACGGCCGGAGACGCAATGGGCCTCGACGGAAGTGCGGAGAACGTGCGCCTCTCGGTCGAGGGATCGCTGCGGCGCCTCGACACCGACTACATCGACCTCTACTACCAGCACCGCATGGACCCCTCGGTACCCGTAGAAGACACCATGGGCGCTCTCGCCGAGCTCGTCGAAGAGGGCAAGATCCGGCACATCGGACTGTCCGAAGCCGCCCCGGACACGATCCGCCGGGCAAACGCCGTCCATCAGGTAACCGCCCTGCAGACCGAGTACTCGCTGTGGAGCAGGGATCCGGAGCGCGAGATCCTCCCCCTCGTGCGTGAACTCGGCATCGGCTTCGTCCCGTATTCGCCGCTCGGCCGCGGCTTCCTGACCGGGACCATCCGCTCCGTGGACCAGCTCGACGAATCGGATTTCCGCCGCAACAACCCGCGCTTCGCCGGCGAGAACCTGCAGGCCAACATCCGGATCGTGGAGCACGTGGACGAGGTCGCACGGCAGGTAGGCGCGACTCCCGGTCAGGTGGCCCTCGCCTGGCTGCTCGCGCAGGGCGACGACATCGCGCCGATACCCGGCACCAAGCAGGTCCGCTACCTCGAGGAGAACGTCGCCGCGGACGGCCTGATCCTGTCGCAGGAACAGCTGGCGCAGCTCGACGCCGTCGCCGCACCCGTCGGCGAGCGCTACGAGGACATGACCGGCGTCGACCGCTGACCCGTGGACGGCACGGCTCGGCTCAGCTGCGCGCCCGACGCCGGACGGGCAGGTTCCCCGTGCCGGCCAGTGCATCGGCCACCGCGAGCAGTTTGACGTTGGTGTCCGCGGAGACCTCGGCGAGCATGATGAATGCCTGGCCGGACGTGATGCCGTACCTCTCCATCAGGATGCCCTTCGCCTGTCCGATCAGGTCCCGGGTGGCGATGGCATCCTTGAACTGGTGCAGTTTCTGCGCGTCGGCGAAAGCCACGGCGGCGTGCGAGGCAACCAGCAGGCCCACGTACTCGGACTCCTCCGTGAAGGCGTGCGGTGCACGCCCGACGAGGTTGAGCGCGCCGAGGTTGTCCCCCTTGACGAAGAGTTGGAAGGAGAGCATGCTGCCGGCCCCCGCTGATGCGGCCTTGGCCGAGAACTCCGGCCAGCGGGCCTCGTTGCGCATGTCAGGGACATTCACGGTCTGCTCCTCGTACACCGCGCTCAGGCAGGGTCCTTCTCCGGTCCGCTCCTGCAGGTCGTCGATGATCCGCGCGAGGTCGCCCGACGGCGCCCGGGACTCGACCCGGCGGCGCCCCGTCACGAGGGTGATGGACGCTTCGTCGGCACCGGGAACGAGTTCGATGGCGGCACGCACCAACCGATCCAGCACGGCGTCCTCGTTGTCCTCGCGCTGCAGGGAGCGGGCGAGATCGCTCAACCTGCCGGCGACGTCATCCGCCGGCGCGCTCCAGGCATGGTCAGGTGGATCAGGCCGATCGTCCGATGCCATGAGAGTTCCCCTGCCTTGATCAGCGTCGTCCTCGGAGCGGACGGCCCGCTTCGTCGGCGGCCGCGGACACTCACCGTACCAGCGCCACACGTCGCGCAGCCGGTTCAGCGACCGCTGTACTATCTTCCTATGGGTTCGCACCACCACCACAGTCCGACGACGGCCCTCCGGGGTCCGCTGGCGGGCGCCTTCGGGATCACGCTCGGCGTCTTCGTCCTCCAGGTGGTCGGCGCGCTGTGGACAGGTAGTCTGGCACTTCTCTTCGATTCTGTCCACGTGCTGACCGATGCCGCGGGTCTCGCGATGGCACTCGGTGCCGCAACACTCTCCACCCGTCCGGCGACGCCGCAGCGCTCGTGGGGCTTCCGGCGGGCCGAGGTCATCGCCGCCCTGCTGCAGGCGGCATTCCTCCTCGCGGTCGGTGCCTACGTGCTGGTCGAGGGCGTGCGTCGCCTGATAACCCCGGAGAATGTCGCGGCACCGCAGATGATCGTCTTCGGTGTTGTCGGCCTTGCCGGCAACCTCGCCGCCCTCGGGCTCCTGTCGCGACACCGCGCTGCGAGTTTCAACCTGAGGGCGGCATTCCTGGAGGTGCTCAACGACGCTCTCGGATCTGTGGCCGTCATCGTCGCCGCCGTCGTCATCACCCTCACGGGGTGGATGCGGGCCGACGCCATTGTGGCCCTGTTCATAGGTGTGCTGATCATCCCGCGGACCCTGAAGCTGCTGCGCGAGACCATCGACGTGCTGCTCGAGTCCACTCCCGCGGGGATCGATCTCGAGGAGGTGCGAGCGCACATCGCCCGCCTGCCCCAGGTCCGCGACGTGCACGACCTCCACATCACGCAGATCGCCACAGGGCTGCCCGTCCTGACCGCGCACATCGTCGTGGACGACGGCTGCTATCGGGACGGCTCGGCCCACGCCGTCCTGGACCAACTGCAGGAATGCGTGAGCCGGCACTTCGACGTGAGCATCGACCACTGCACCTTCCAGATCGAACCGATGGGCCACGTTCCCCACGAGACGGAGCTGACTCACTGATGCTGCAGACCCTGACCTCCACCTCCGTGCTCGAGCGGGTGGGTACCGCCCTGTCCGACCCGACGCGCGTGCGGATCCTGGTGGCCCTTCGGGACGCCCCCGCATATCCGAGCGAACTCGCCGAATCGCTTGGCGTGAGCCGCCAGAGCCTGTCGAACCACCTGTCGTGCCTGCGCGGATGCGGGCTCGTCGTCGCCGTTCCCGAAGGCCGCCGTTCCCGCTACGAGCTCGTGGATCCGAAGCTCGGCCACGCGCTCACGGACCTGCTGGGGATCGTCCTCGCCGTGGAACCGGAGCATCACGGCCACCCCGGCTGGGTTGCGGGACGCTGATCGGCCCGGGCTGGAACCGCACAGCTCACGCATGGAGGGACCCGGCGGCATCGTCCACCGGGTCCCTCCATGACCTTTCAGATCGCGCTGGCGATGTCCGGCGTCGCCTGATCCATGAGCCGGGACCGGATGAGGAACCTCTTCCCCTCCGGCGACTCGACCGAGAATCCACTGCCCCGTCCCTGTACGACGTCGACCGTCAGGTGAGTGTGGCGCCAGTATTCGAACTGCTCGCGCGACATCCAGAAGTCGATCAGGCGGGGTCCGTCGGCGTCGTCGGCCGCTCCTGCGTCCGCCCTGCCGTCAGCGCCCGCCGTGATATCGAGGACTCCGAGCAGGACATCAGCTTCCGCCGTGATGAACTCTCCGGCCGGATAGCACATGGGCGACGAGCCGTCGCAGCACCCGCCGGACTGGTGGAACATCAGCGGACCGTGGATGAGCCAGAGCTTGTCCAGGAGGTCGACTGCGCTGTCCGACAGTGCCACCCGGGAGAAGGACTCGCCCGGAATGGTCACCGAGGCTTCGACGGTCATCGCATCTCCTAGAAGAAACCCAGCTTGGATTCCGAGTAGCTGACCAGCAGGTTCTTGGTCTGCTGGTAGTGATCGAGCATCATGGCGTGGTTCTCGCGGCCGATTCCCGAGGACTTGTAGCCGCCGAACGCTGCCCCCGCCGGGTAGGCGTGGAAGTTGTTCACCCAGACGCGGCCCGCCTGGATCTCACGACCCGCGCGGTAGGCCACGTTGCCGTTCCTCGACCAGACCCCGGCACCCAGTCCATAGAGGGTGTCGTTCGCGATCTCCATGGCCTCGGCGTAGTCGTTGAACCGAGTCACCGATACCACCGGACCGAAGATCTCCTCCTGGAAGACCCGCATGTTGTTCGTTCCCTCGAACACCGTGGGCTTGACGTAGTAGCCCTCGGCGAGATCGCCGCCGAGTATGTTCCGCTCGCCGCCGATGAGCACCTTCGCACCCTCCTGCGCGCCGATGTCCATGTAGGACAGGATCTTCTCGAGCTGGTCATTGGAAGCCTGCGCGCCGACCTGCGTGTCCGTGTCGAGCGGGTTGCCCTGCACCATCTTGTCCACACGAGCAATCGCATCGCTCATGAAGGAGTCGTACATTGACCCCTGCACCAAGGCTCGCGAAGGACACGTGCACACCTCGCCCTGGTTGAACGCGAACAGCGCGAAGCCCTCGAGTGCCTTGTCGTAGAACGCGTCATTGCTGTCGGCGACGTCCGAGAAGAAGATGTTCGGGCTCTTGCCGCCGAGTTCGAGCGTCACCGGGATGAGGTTCTGGCTGGCGTACTGGCTGATGAGCCGGCCCGTCGTTGTCTCCCCGGTGAACGCGATCTTCCGGATGCGCTTCGACGAGGCCAGCGGCTTGCCCGCCTCGACGCCGAAGCCGTTCACCACGTTGATGACGCCGGCGGGGAGGATGTCGCTCAGAAGCTCCATCAGCACCAGGATCGATGTCGGTGTCTGCTCTGCCGGTTTCAGCACGACGGCGTTGCCCGCGGCCAGGGCCGGCGCCAGTTTCCACACAGCCATGAGGATGGGGAAATTCCACGGGATGATCTGCCCCACGACGCCGAGCGGCTCGTGGTAATGGTAGGCCGTCGTGTCGTCGTCGAGCTGGGAAATTCCGCCCTCCTGGGCGCGGATGGCGCTGGCGAAGTAGCGGAAATGGTCTGCGGCCAGCGGCATGTCGGCCGCCAGGGTCTCACGCACCGGCTTCCCGTTGTCCCAGGTCTCAGCGACCGCGAGCAACTCGAGGTTCGCGTCGATGCGGTCTGCGACACGGTTCAGCACTGCTGCGCGTTCCGCCACGGACGTCTTGCCCCAGGCGGGAGCCGCCTTGTGCGCAGCGTCGAGGGCAAGGTCGATGTCCTCGGAGGTGCCCCGCGCCACCTCGCAGAAAGCCTTGCCCGTCACAGGCGAGATGTTCTCGAAGTACTGCCCCTTGATGGGGGCTACCCACTCACCGCCGATCCAGTTCTCGTACCGCGGCTTGAAGCTGACCTTCGATCCATCCTGGCCAGGCTGGGCATAAACAGTCATTGTCCACTCCTTGAACTCCGTGTGAGCAGGACGTCGTCTTCCCTTTTCACAGCGTAGGAGCCCGAGGGTTGCATCAACGTTGCATGGCCGCCCCCGGCCCAGGCGAGCGTCGAAATAGCGCGAGACGCGCCGACTATCCCTGCCCGGCTGGTGCTGGCACTGCGTCAGAGGCGGCCGGGATTGTGGCTGTACCCGATGGCTCGGCCGCTGTCGTCGTGGCCGCGTCCGACGCGGGGGCCGGCGCTCCAACGGGGTCACCGGCGTCAGTCGCGTCGCCGGGAGTCCCGCATGAGGGCTCGTCGTCGTTCTCGGGGTCGGTACCAAGCTCGAGCTCCGCGCGCGTGGTGGGGTCGGTACCAGGCTCAGGCTCGGCACCCGTCGTCGGATCGGCTGGGCCGCCCGATGGGTCTGTACCCGGAGCAGCCGGATCAGGCGTCGCTGGATTCTCTGCCTCGGACTCGGCGACCCTCGAATCGGTGTCGCACGAGGTATCCGGGTCTGCATCGGCGGGAACCGTCGGAGGGACCTGAGGGTCCGTCGGAGCCGGCGTCGTGTTCTCAGGCACGGGGGGCGCGGGGGCCGGAGGAGTCGACGCGGGAGGAGTCGACGCGGGAGGAGTCTCTGGCGCAGGAGTCTCTGGCGCAGGAGCAGGAGCGGGAGTCTCTGGCGCAGGAGTCTCTGGCGCAGGAGCAGGAGCGGGAGTCTCTGGCGCAGGAGCCTCGGGCTTGGGCGCAGGAGCCGGAGCCTCGGGCTTGGGCGCAGGAGCCTCGGGCCTGGGCGCAGGAGCCGGAGCCTCGGGCTTGGGCGCAGGAGCCTCGGGCCTGGGCGCAGGAGCCGGAGCCTCGGGCTTGGGCGCAGGAGCGGGAGGCTCGGGCCTGGGCGCAGGAGCCTCGGGCATGGGCGCCTTGGGCACGTCAGGAACCTTCGTTTTCTCCGGAGCACGCGGCACAACGATCGTGTCCCCTTCGCGCGCGTCATGACCAGCGGCTCCCGAAGGAGCGGAGGGACCCGAAGCGACAGGAACCACGCCGGACTCGAGGAATGGCGCCACTTGGTCCGACCGCGTGGAGGACTGCGCCCAGGCCGGAACGACCGTGGCACTGCCAGAACCGGGGGTGTAGTCCTTCAGCTCGCCCTTCCGCACACCATGCTTGCCCTGGAAGAGCTTCCAGCGCAGCGGATCGACGTGCTCACCATCGAGGATGGTCTCGAAGTGGAGGTGGCATCCGGTCGAGGAACCCGTCGTGCCGACTTCGGCGATGGGATCGCCGCCCTTGACGGCATCGCCCTCCACGACCGAGATGCCCTGCAGGTGGTTGTACGTCGTGATCAGGCCATTGCCGTGATCGACCTCGACACGGTTGCCGCCTCCCCACGGGTGCCACCCCACCGCGCGCACCGTCCCGGAATCGGCCGCATACACCGGCGTGCCGCACGGAGCCGAGTAGTCCTGACCGGTATGGAACTCGCCGGCCTCGCTCGTGATCGGGCTGGTGCGGAAGCCGAACGACGACGTCGGCGTCAGCTCGCCCAGGACGGCGAACAGATTGCCGGCCGGAAGACGCTCGATGCCCTGGGCCGAGAGTGGTTCGCCGCTCGTCGGGGCCTCGGCAGCTTTTTCCGGCGCTACCTCGGCTTCTGGCGCTACTTTGGCGTGGAACGTGGTCGGATCGAGCGCGTCGAGGCTGTGGAGCGGCGAGAGAAGGGAGGTTCCCACTGTGCCCGTCGGCGACAGCGCATCATAGGTGAAGAAGCCGGACAGGCTGGTGCGGGTGGCATCGGAGCCCAGGGCGGTAGCCGAATCCCACGACTGTGGGACGATTCCCTGGAACCCGACGAAGCACACCACCATCGCCAGGGTCGCATTCATCTTCGTGCGGGAGGGACCCGTACCCCGCGCCTGCACCCTCGGGTGCTGTTCAGCTTGCGTCACGAAAGTCCCCTTGTAGCTGTGCTGCGCCAGGTGTGCTGGACCGGAAGGCAACACTGCCCACCGTGATCATCAACCACCATGCGCAACGATAGACCGCGGACAGCCTTCGAGGCGATGGTTTGTGGGAATCGGCGGCCAGAATTCACGAGAACTTGAGCTTTGAAGCGGATGGCACCATCAATTCGGCCTCCAACCGCTCCACATGGGCGACGACGACTGCTCGCCTGGGTGAGCGCCGCGGCAGGACACGGAGTGCGAGGCTCCATGATTCGACGTCATCCTCGGCCTCCGGCAGGGCGAGGTACTGCAGCACGGTCTCCGGAGCGCCATCGGTGAGGACGGCGTCCCGCAGGAGGGTGGAGACTTCGGCGCGCAGGCGCACGATGGCCGGTGCCTGCGAGCGTGGAAGAACGGGCCCGCGATAGATGGCGAGCGCCATGCGGTGAGCGCCGCGCCGTAGGTAGTTCAGTACCTGCACCGCGTCCACGACCAGCTCGCCCGGGAGCCGGTAGGGCCGTGACTGCGGCACGATGCCACCACCGTGCTGCGTGAGGGCCTTGCGAAGGCGAAGCATCTCGGCGCGGACCGTCGTGCTGGAGGCGTTCTCCGGGTAGGCCATGACTGCCAACTGGTCCGCTGTGAGGCCTTCGGGGTGGAGAGCGAGCAGGGTGAGCAGCTCGGCGTGTCTGAGGCTCAGTTCGAGGGACGCACCGCCGGCGTGGACCACGCCATGATCCGTACCCAGGATCTGCAGGCTGTCCCGGTACAGGGCTCCGGCCGTCGGAGCCCTGTACCTCTTCGTGCCCGACAGGCGGCTCTGGAGCCGGTGGATGCTGAGCTGGGCTTCGGCTGCAGCGACGGCGGCCTCGACCAGGGCCAGAGTGTGGGTGGCAACAGCTTCGGCCGCGCCGGTGATGTCGATGACGCCGAGCACCGTGCCCGAATCAGGGTCGTGGAGCGGTACTGCCGTGCAGCTCCATGGGTGTACCTGCGGGTTGAAGTGCTCGGCGCCCGCGATCTGCACGCTGCGCTGGAGGGCGAGAGCGGTACCCGGGGCACTTGTTCCGACGGTCGCCTCGGACCAGTCGGCTCCGGCCATGAAGAGCATGCCCTCGGCCCGACGCCGGAGTTCCCGATCGCCGTCGACCCAGAGGAGCCGGCCGTTTTCATCGCCGACAGCCACGAGCATGCCGGAGTCGAGGCTTGGCTGCACGAGCAGGCGGTCGATGACGGGCATGATCGCTGCGAGGGGATGTCCCTGCCGATACGCCTCGAGTTCCTCTTCGGAGCAGTACAGGCTGGCGTGCGCCGAGGAGGGGTTGGGGAAGAAGGTGAGTGATCTCAGCCAGGAGTCCTGCACAATGCCCCGGAGGTTCCCGTCGACACTCTCACCCTGGCCGAGCGCCTCGTGCGCGGCGAAGGCTCTTCGCTGCAGGACGTCGGAGGACAAGTCCGGTGGGGCGATTGAACGGGACGGCGACATCGGCACTCCGCTTCGTGACCTGTCCCGCGTAGGAGCGCGGGACAGGTCACAGTGTAGCCGGACTAATCACCGCGGGAAATGGTCACCATGTCTTCTCGGGGAACCAGCTTCACGCGCTCCCGGACGACCTCGGCATTGCCCGACGTGTTCACGAAGTTGGCGCCGAGCTTCATCTCGTGCGCGTCCAGCTTCAGCCATCCGTCCCACGTCGTGTAGCGAACCCCGCGCTCCTCGAGGAGCGTGATGATGGCGTCCTCCGAAGGGTCCTCGGCGGGCGGCAGGTTGAGCCGGTCCTCGAGCAGGAAACCGATGGTCTCCAGTGCATCCCCCTTGGTGTGGCCGATGAGGCCCACGGGACCACGCTTGATCCAACCCGTGGCGTAGATGCCCGGGACCGGCTTGCCGTCCTCGTCGATCACACGGCCACCCTCGTTCGGGATCACGCCGCGCTTCTCGTCGAAGCCGACCTCGGGCAACTCCGATCCGAAGTACCCGATGGCCCGGTAGACGGCCTGGACGGGGTAGTCGACGATCTCCCCGGTTCCGCGGACGTTACCGTCACCGGTGAGCTCGGTGCGCTCGAACTTCATGCCGGCGACCTTCCCGGGCGTCTCGGCGGAGTCGTGGATCTCGACGGGCGAGTGCAGGAAATGGAGGTGCAGGCGGCGGGACGCACCCGTCGGCTCGTCCTCGACCAGCCAGTTGGTGAGCGTCTTCACCATCGTCTTTGTCTGGTTGTTGGTGGCGATCTGCTCCTCGGAGCCCGCATCGAAGTCGAAGTCCTCGGGGTACAGGACGATGTCGACGTCGCGCGAGTGGGACAGCTCGCGCAGTTCCAGCGGCGTGAACTTAACCTGCGCCGGTCCACGGCGACCGAAGACATGGACGTCCGTGACGGGTGACGCCCTGAGCCCCTGATAGACGTTCTCGGGGATCTCCGTGGACAGGAGGTCGTCTGCGTGCTTCGAGAGGATACGGGCGACGTCGAGGGCCACGTTGCCGTTACCGATCACCGCGACCTCCTTCGCCTCGAGGGGCCAGTTCCGGCTGACGTCGGGGTGTCCGTCGTACCAGGAGACGAAGTCGGCGCCGCCGAAGGAGCCATCGAGCTGCACGCCCGGTATGTCCAGGTCGGCATCGCGGATCGCCCCGGTCGCGAAGATGACGGCGTCGTAGAAGCGACGGAAATCGGACAGGGTGAGGTCCCGGCCGTAGTTGATGTTGCCGAGGAACCGGATGTCGCCGCGGTCCAGCACCTTGTGCAGGGCATTGACGATCCCCTTGATGCGGGGGTGGTCAGGAGCAACCCCGTAGCGGATCAGGCCGTACGGTGCCGGGTACTGGTCGAAGAGGTCGATGCTGACGGCGAAGTCCCCGCCCTGGACCTCGTTCGACTTCGTCAGGATGTCGGCGGCGTAGACGCCGGCCGGACCGGCGCCGATGATCGCGACCCGCAGCGGTCGTGCCGCAGCTGAGGTAGACACTGAATAGCCTTCTTCCGGTGGAGATGCTCCTGATGGATGCCGTTGCGCAGAATAAGCGCACAGTTCCCTATTCTAAATGGCGCCGGCCAACAGCGCGTCAAACAGTGGCGGGGATCTCGCCGGACTGGCTCCGCCCATTCCCGGCCCTCGGGGAGGAACCGGGAATAAATGGTCCTGATGGGCGGGTTTCCGCCCTCGTGAGTGGAATCGATGGGAAGACCAGTCGTCCGGCGCGGAGCGAGAACTCCGTCGGTATTCTCTTCGGTATCAGCGCCTACGGACTCTGGGGACTCCTGCCGCTCTACTTCCTGATCCTCGCGCCCGCCGGACCCATCGAGATCGTGGCGAACCGCGTCCTGTGGTCGCTCATTTTCTGTGCACTCCTGCTGACGCTCCGGCGCTCATGGCGACCGGTCATGACCGCGCTGCGCACCCCGCAGGTCTCCGGAACGCTGGCGGTCGCCGCGCTGCTGATCGCCGTCAACTGGTTCGTCTATACCTACGGCGTCACCTCCGGCCAGGCCATCGAGGCTTCGCTCGGGTACTTCATCAATCCCATCGTGTCGGTCCTTCTGGGCGTGTTCGTTCTGAGGGAAAAGCTGCGGCGGCTGCAGTGGGCGGCCATCGGCATGGGCCTCCTCGCTGTGGTGGTGCTGGCCGTCGGTTACGGCGCCGTGCCCTGGATCGCCCTGACGCTCGCCTTCTCCTTCGGCCTCTACGGATTCATGAAGAAGCGGGTCGGTTCACGCGTGGACGCGGTCTCCAGCCTCAGCATCGAGACGCTGGTCCTGACCCCGATCGCCGTGGCCGTCATGCTCTGGCTGAGTTCCAGGGGTGAGGCGACGCTTGTCACCGAGAGCGCGGGCCACTTCTGGATCATGGCCGCCTCGGGTGTCATCACCGCCGTGCCGCTCATCTTCTTCGGAGCCGCAGCGCGTCGGCTCCCCCTCACCACGATCGGCCTCCTCCAATACCTCGCCCCCGTGCTGCAGTTCCTGCTGGCCCTTCTGGTCCTGCATGAGGAGATGCCGTTCGAGCGGTGGATCGGATTCAGTCTCGTGTGGGTCGGCCTCATCCTCCTGACCATCGACATGCTGCGGACCGTCCGACGCCAGCCACGGCTGGCGAAGGTCCCGCAACCGGCGACGGCGGCCTGACCGCCACTTCTCAGAGCGGGGGGCGCACCCAGTCGCGGGGTACCACGACCATCGGCACCGGCAACGCGCGCAGCATCTTGTTCGCCGTGGCGCCGAGGAAGATCTGGCGGTGCTGGGCGAGACGGCTGGAGCCGACGATCACGAGCTCACCCGGATCCCACTCGATATCGTCGATGGCCTGTTCGATGGTCCGACCGTGCGCCACGATGATCGAGGCCTCGTGCCCCTTCGGCAACTGCTCGACGGCGCCGGCGAGCACCGAGTGGGCGTGCTGGTGGGCTTTGTTGATGGCCTCGCCCGAGTCCGCGGACTCGGTCACGTCGAGTGCGACGAGGGAGACGAGGCGCAGCGGGAGTCCGCGGCGACCGGCCGATTCGACGGCGACGTCGAGGGCACCTTCGGCTCCTGCCCGTGCTCCGACCGCGCAGGTCATGCGGGTGAAGGTGGCGCGGTGCCGGTAGCCGCGCGGCGCGAGGGCCACCGGGACCTTCGAACTGTGCAGCACGGCGTTCGCGACGCTGCCCACGGTGAAGCGGCGCAGGAGTCCGTTGCTGGAGGCGCCGATGACGATCAGGCCGGCGTCGACGTCGTCCGCCACCTCGAGCAGGCCCTGCGCGAAGGAGTCGGCGAGGCGCACGTGCGTGGCGACCTCGACGCCGTCGGGCACGCCCTCCTTCGCCCGGTCGAGGGCTTCCTGTGCGCGCCGGCTGCCGGGCGCCATGCTGCCGTCCTGGGGCCAGTCCAGCACGGTGACGAGATCGATGCCCGCGGACTGCGTGAGGGCCAGCGAGGTGGCCAGTTCCAGGGCGTCCTGCCCCCGGTCGTTCTCGGTGTAGCCAACGACGTAGCGCACGGCGGCTTCCTTCTCCTCGGTCGGACAGGTGTGGCGCGGCCGACAGGCGCCCGCGGAGTCGGTTCACTCTAGCGCAGGGCCTGTCGGCCGGGAGGTCACTCCTCCACCTACTCCTGCGGAGCGGAACCCTGGGTCAGCACTTCCTGCCGGAAGAAAGCCGGGTTGATGCGGGACCACACCAGCATCAGCACGGCGCCGAGCAGGATCACACCGATTCCCAGGATGAACACCATGCCGATCCCGAACAGCTCGGAGCCGGACCCGTATGCGGGGTCCATGGAGTCGACGGCGGTCTTGAAGAACATGACCATCAGGATCACGCCGCCGAGCAGCGGGGCCAGGAACCGGAACAGGGTGTTCCTGATGCTCGAGAAGGCCTGGGCACGGAAGTACCAGACGCAGGCGAGCGCGGTGATGCCGTAGTAGAAGCAGATCATCAGGCCGAGGGCGGTGATGGTGTCCCACAGCGCGTTCTCCGACACCAGGCGCGTGAACACGTAGAACCCCGCCGCGGCTACGGCCGCCGCCACGGTGGCATAACTCGGGGACTTGTGCTGCGGGCTGATGCGGCCGTAGCCCTCGGGCAGGGCCTTGTAGTGGCCCATGGCGAGCAGGGTACGCGCCGGGGAGACGAAGGTGGACTGCAGTGAGGCGGCCGAGGAACTCAGGACGGCCATGGACATCAGGATGGCGAACGGACCCATGACGGGTCCGGCGAGCGTCGCGAAGATGCTCTCCTGGTTGTCCGGGTTGCCCGCGCCGAGTTCGCCGTCGCCCACGCCGGCGAAGGCAAGGGTGGCAAGCGCGACCGTGAGGTAGATGACCACGATGACGACGACGGTGAGGGCACCCGCGCGTCCCGGCGTCTTCCTCGGATTGGTGGTCTCCTCGTTCATCGTGAGGGTCACGTCCCAGCCCCAGTAGATGAAGATCGACAGGGAGACACCCGCGGCGAAGGCGGAGAAGGATCCGACAGCGAAGGGGTTGAACCAGTCCGCGCTGATGCTGGTCGCATCGAAGGCGGTGCCGTTGGCCACATGCACGAAGGCCGCGATCGCGAACCAGGCGAGCACCACGAGCTGGAAGGTGACAAGGACGTACTGGACGGTCTTGGTGGCTTCCATACCGCGGTAGGAGACGTAGCAGGCGAGGGCGATGAACACGAGCGTCGTTGCGATGTTCACCGGCAGGTTGAGGGTGAGTTCCGCAAGGGCGGGGTTGTTCAGGAGTTGGGAGAGCATCAGGTAGAAGAAGTCGACCGCGACGGCCGCCAGGTTGGACAGGACGATCACGGTGGCCGCGATGAGGCCCCAACCTCCCATCCAGCCCACCCAGGGCCCGAAGGCGCGGGTGGCCCAGGTGAAGGACGTACCGGAGTCCGGCATGGAATTGTTGAGCTCGCGGTAGCCGAGGGCCACGAGGAGCATGGGGATGAAGCCTACGAGGAAGATGGCCGGCAGGTTCACCCCGACCTCTGCGACCGTTGGGCCGAGGGCCGCGGTCAGGGTGTAGGCGGGTGCCACGCAGGACACCCCGATGACGACAGCGCCCAGCAGCCCTACGGTGCCGGAGTCGAGGCCTTTCTTGCTCAGCCCTGTTCCCCTTTGTGTTGTTTCGTCGACGCTCATGCATCCGCCTCTGTGGGTAAGGCGCCCGGGCCGGAAGTGGAGCCGGGCGTTGCGTACGTACGCGGGACGACGACCATGGGGATGGTCAGCGTACGCAGGATCTTGTTGGCAGTGGACCCGAGGAAGATGCGCATGTGCTGCGCGAGGCGGCTGGAACCGACCAGCAGCACCTCCCCCTCGTCCCAGGCCATGGCCTCGATGGCTTCCTCGATGGAGGAGCCGCGTGCGGTCTCGACGCTGACGCGTCCACCGGCTGCGAGCGACGACGCCGTCTCCGCGAGCCGGCGGTTCGCCTCGTCCTCGGCCCCGTCCGGATCCGGCTGGCCGGCGTCGAGGGAGACGAGGGACACGAGCCGGAGGGGCAGGCCTCGGCGCTCCGCCGAGGACACGGCGACGGACATGACGGCGTCGGCCCCGGCCCTGCGTCCGACGGCGCAGGTCAGGCGCGTGACCGGGTCCGTCCTGCGGTACCCCTTGGGGGCGAGCGCGACAGGGACCGGAGACGCATGGAGGAGGCTGCGGGCGACGTTCCCGACGCTGAAGCGTGTGGCGAGGCCGCGTGAGCTTGCCCCGATGACGATCAGGGAGGCCTCCGTGTCCTCCGCAGCCTCGATGAGCCCCTGCGCGTTGGACTCCGAGCGGACGACGACGCCGCGTGCGGTGATGTCCTCCGGCACCAGCGCGAGCCCCTCGTCCATCCACTCGCGCATCTGGTCGGACAGGACGCTGTCGAAGCCCTTGTCGGGCGGATAGGTGCCGGCGTAGAGCGAGTGCTCCGGCGTCACCAGCACGAGGTCGAGGGTCGCGTCCTGGCGGCGCGCGAGGGCGACGGCGAGGCAGACGGCGTCGTGCCCGCGCTCATCCGCGGTGTAGCCGACGATGTAGCGCATGGTCACGATCCCTGCACTGTACCGGCGGCCTGGAGGCCGGACGTGAGCGCGTCATGGATCGCGGCGGCCGTGCGCTGCCCCATCCGGATGGCGCCGTCCACGTGCTGATAGCCCTCCGCCGCGATATCGGAGCAGGACCAGTGGATGGACCCCACGGGCGTGCGCTGGTCGCGACCGTAGCGGTGCAGGCCACCGAGATCGTAGCTGGAGGCGTAGGCGCCGCGCGTCCACTCCTCCGAGGCCCAGTCCGACTCGTAGTACACCTCGGGCTCGACCGCCTGCGGACCCAGGAACCCGGCGATCGAGGCCAGGATGCGCTCGCGTCGCTCATGCGGCGGGAGTTCGAACATCGCGTCCGCCTTCTCGTCGGAGACGAAGCCCACGAGGGTGCCGCGCGGGTCCTCGAAGTTGCTGTTGTCGTAGACCTCCTGAACGATCGATCCTGCGCTGAAGCCCGTTCCGGACAGCCCTTCCTCGCGCCAGAAGGGTGTTGCGTAGACGGCATGGACCTTGATGACGAGTCCGAGCGACTGGTGCTGGTGCATCTGGTGCTGGCGGCGGGGCAGTGGAGGTTCGTAGCTGATGCGCGAGTACAGGTTGGGCGGGACGGCGACGACGGCATAGCGGGCCTGCACGGTCGTGGTGTCCGAGACCACGGTGACCCCCTCGGCGCCGTCGGCCCCCTCCATGCCGCTCCAGCGCAGGGTGCGCACGGGGCTGGAGAGGATGACGTCCTCGCCGAGCTCCGCGGCCATGCGTACCGAGACCGACTGCATGCCGCCCACCACCCGCTTGTCGAGGATGAAATCCTCGTCCACGAGGTTGGAGAAGGAGCCCGCGGTGGCGGCCATGAGGATGGCCTGCAGGGTCGAGAAGGAGTGGGCGGGCTTCGTCAGCATGCCGCCGGCGATGAAGAGGCCGATGTTGTCGCAGGCTTCCTCGTCGTCGGATTGGCGGCGGAGCCAGTGGTGGAAGGAGATGGTGTCGAGGGCGCGGGCGTCCGGGTGGTTCCAGGGCGCCTCCGGACCGGCCTCGGCCACGAGCTGGTCCAGGAGGTCGATGAGGCGCTCCATCTCCTCGCGGGTGTAGTCGCCGACAGGAAACATGTCGCCCGAGTAGCGGATGGGCTCACCGTCCGGCCCGATGTAGACCGAGTCGCCCTCGCGGTAGCGCGGGAAGGTGCTGAGCCCGAGCTCGTCGAGGAGTCCGATGAGTGCGGTCTGGTCCGGCGAGACCCACTGGCCGCCGACCTCGAACACCGCGCCGTCGATGATGTCGGTGTGGGTGCGGCCCCCCACACGGTCCCTCGCCTCGATGACCGCGACCGAGTGGCCGGCCTTCTTCAGCTCCCGTGCCGCGGTGAGGCCCGAGGGCCCCGCTCCGATGATGACGACGTCGCGCTCGATGGTCTTCACGTTGTCCTTCCGGGCCTCCATGACGCAGACCACAAAATGAATGACATTCATTATTTCGCCCTACTATAGCCAGAGGTGCCCCACGAGGGAAGGGAGCACCCGTAGAGTTTGACGATGCTGCAACAGGATCGGGAGCCATGACTTCAGCGACTTCAGCCATACCTGCGCCACGACGTGCCGGGCGCCCCCCGCGCCGCGTCCTGTCCAAGGACCTCATCACGGGAGCCGCACTCGACCTCATCGCCTCGGAGGGGTACGAGGGGCTGACGATGTCGGGGCTCGCCCGCCGCCTCCGGGTGGCGCCGTCGGCGCTCTACAACCACGCGGAGTCGAAGCAGGAGGTGCTCGGCTGGGTCCAGGACCACGTCATGACCATGGTGGACTTCAGCGGCTTCGCCCGCGAACCCTGGGACGAGGCCGTCCGCCAGTGGGCCTGGTCCTATCGTGAGGTCTTCGCCCGGCACGCGCCCCTGGTTCCCGTGATCGCCGTCATGCCGGTGACCGGCGCCGCCGACACGCTGCGCATGTACGAGGAGGTGGCCCGCGGGTTCCTCGATGCAGGGTGGCCCGAGGATCGCATCGTGCCCGCGATCGTCGCCCTCGAGTCCTTCATCTACGGGTCGGCGCTCGACGTCGCAGCGCCCCGGGACATCTTCGACTCGGGCACGCTGGCGGACCAGTTCCCCGTCTTCACGGCGGCGGTGCGTTGCGCCTCCGCCGCCGCGGGCTCCGGGAGTGCGGCGGACGCGGCCTTCCGTACCGGTCTCGACGGCATCATCGCGGGCCTTCGGCTGCAACTCGCCGCCTACTCGTCCTGAGCCGGTGACTCCGTCAGGGCGCACGACCATCCCTGCCGCCGGACGTGGGCCGGCGCAGAAGCAGCACCCGCGTGCGCGCGTCGGTAGGCATCCCACTGATTGCTAAGGTACCTAGCTTTACGGTTCCCGAGATAGCTGTTACGGTTCGAGGACGGTCAAGCAACGGCCCACCGTACTCTGAACATCCTCGAGGTTTGTCATGACTGTTGCCCCTTCCTCCCTGGTCACCGAGCTGCCCGCCGGGCCCGGGTCCCCGAGCACCTGGTCCGACCAGGACGAGGCCGCCTTTGCGGCTCCGGATTCGCCCGCCGCCCTCGGCCCGGACGTCCCGGACGTCCCTCTCGACCTCTCGGGCGTTACCACCCGCGAATTGCGCATCCTCTGCAACCAGCTCTATCGGGTGCTCGACACCGATTACCCGCCCTTCGGCGTGCAGGACGATTACGAAGCGGTGGTGCAGGCCCTCGCGGATCGCGAAGCGCGTGCTGCAGAGCGATCCGAGAGCGTGAAGCTGCGCGAGAAGTTCCGCGACAACCCCGTGGGTTCCCGCTTCGAGCTCTTCCACGACGGCACCATGGTCGGCTACCTGAAGTACGACATGCGGGCGGGACGCATCCGGTTCCTCGAGACCGTCGTCGGAACCGAGTACCGCATGTCGGGCCTCGAGCCCGTGCTCATTCGTGGCGCACTCCTGAATGCGCACCGTCGTCGCCTGGCGCCGGTACCCTACTGCAGGCATGCCCAGGCCTTTCTCCTGGATAACCCTCAGTTCCGAGCGCTGATTCCGTCAAGCTGATCCACCGCTGGATAGACGAAGGCCCCGCAGCCAAGCTGCGGGGCCTTCGTCGTCCTACTCAGGTCGTCGTACTTCGGGGACCCGTCAGCCGCCGTTGACCGTCCGGATCGCCCGCTCGAGGACGTCGAGTCCGTCCGCGAGCAGATCATCGGTGATGACGAGCGGCGGCAGAAGGCGGATCACGTTGCCGTAGGTACCACAGGTGAGGATGATGACTCCCTCACGCAGGCACTGGGCCGCGATGGCCTTGGTGGCCTCCGCGTTCGGTGTCTTGCCGCCCTGCTCCACGAACTCGATGGCCAGCATGGCGCCCCGGCCGCGGAGCTCACCGACGATGCTGGACTCGCCCAGCTCCGACTGCAGGGCAGCGAAGCGTTCGGTGACCTGGGCCTCGATGGAGCGGGCGCGGCCGATGAGGTCCAGCTCCTTCATCGTGGAGATGGCGCCGAGCGCCGCCGCACAGGCGACGGGGTTCCCACCGTAGGTGCCTCCGAGACCGCCGGCGTGGACGGCGTCGAGCAGGTCCGCCCGGCCCGTGATCGCAGAGAGCGGCATGCCGCCGGCGATTCCCTTCGCCATCGTGATGATGTCGGGCACGACACCCTCGTGGTTCACGGCGAACCACTCGCCCGTCCTGCAGAAGCCCGACTGCACCTCGTCCGCGATGAAGACGACGCCGTTGGCTGTGGCCCATTCCGCCAGGGCGGGCAGGAAGCCATCCGCGGGAACGATGAAGCCGCCCTCGCCCTGCACCGGCTCGATGATGATCGCGGCGACCGACGTCGCGCCGATCTGCTTCTCGATCATCGTGATCGCGCGCTGCGCCGCCTCGGGGCCCGTGATGGCCGGACTCTCCTCACGGAAGGGGTAGCTCATCGGCACGCGGTAGATCTCGGGTGCGAACGGACCGAAGTTGGTCTTGTACGGCATGGCCTTCGCCGTCAGCGCCATGGTCAGGTTGGTGCGTCCGTGGTACGCGTGATCGAAGGCGACGACGGCGTCCCGGCCGGTGGCCAGGCGTGCCACCTTCACGGCGTTCTCCACGGCCTCGGCCCCCGAGTTGAACAGGACCGTGCGCTTCTCGAAGTCGCCCGGGGTCAGCTCGGCGAGCTGCTCGGCGACGGCGATGTAGCCCTCGTAGGGCGTGACCATGAAGCACGTGTGCGTGAAGTGCTCCACCTGCTCCTGGACAGCCCTGACGACGGCAGGATCGGACGCGCCGACGCTGTTGACGGCGATACCGGAGCCGAGGTCGATGAAGGAGTTGCCGTCGACGTCCCGGAGGATGCCGCCGTCGGCGTCCGCCGCGTAGACGGGCACGCCCGAGGCGACGCCCTTGGCCACGACGGCGGCGCGGCGCGCGGCCAGCTCAGTGGACCTCGGGCCCGGGAACTCACCGTTGATGCTTCGCTTCTGCTCGAGACGGAAGGTCGGAGCCACGGTTCCGGATGAGGTTGCGAAAGTTGTCATGGGGATTCCTTGTCTCTGGGACGCCTAGGCGTCCAGCACGCTCATGACGTGCTTGATGCGGGTGTAGTCCTCCACGCCGTACATGGAGAGGTCCTTGCCGTAGCCGGAGTTCTTGAAGCCGCCGTGCGGCATCTCGGCTGTGAGCATGATGTGCGTGTTGATCCAGACCGCGCCGAAGTCGAGGTCCCGCGAGACCCGCATCGCGGTACCGTGATCGGTGGTCCAGACGCTGGAGGCCAGGGCGTAGTCCACCCCGTTGGCGAGCGCGACGGCCTCCTCCTCCGTGCTGAAGGTCTGCACGGTGACGATCGGGCCGAACGTCTCCTGCTGCACCACGGGGTCGTCCTGCCGCGCGCCGGTGATGATCGTCGGCTCGAAGAAGTAACCCTTGTCGCCGGCACGCTTGCCGCCGGTCGCGATGCTGCAGTGCGCGGGAATGGCCTCGATGACCGCATTCACCGCGTTGAAGTGGTTGATGTTGTTCAGGGGCCCGAAGTAGTTCTCCGAGTCGTCCTCGCTTCCCGTCGTCAGGGTCGCCGTGTGCTCGACCATCGCGGCCACGAGTTCGTCGTGCGCCTCCTCCTGCACCAGCACGCGGGTGATGGCCGTGCAGTCCTGTCCGGCGTTGAAAAAGGCGAACTCGGTGATGGCCTCGGCGGTCTTCTTCAGGTCCGCGTCCGCGAAGACGACGGCGGGTGCCTTCCCACCGAGCTCGAGGTGTGCCCGCTTGAGACCCTTCGCCGCGCTGGTGGCGACGGCGATTCCCGCACGCACGGATCCGGTGATGGACACGAGGCCCGGCACGGGGTGCTCGATCATCGCGGCACCGGTCTCACCGGTACCGAGTACGACGTTCAGGACGCCGTCCGGCAGGATGCCCTGGGTCAGGCGCGCGAGCACGAGCGTGGACTCGGGTGTCGTGTCACTCGGCTTCAGGACCACGGTGTTGCCGGCGGCGAGCGCCGGTCCGATCTTCCAGATGGCCATGAGGAACGGGTAGTTCCAGGGCGCGACCTGCGCGACGACGCCGATCGGCTCCCGGCGCACGTAGGAGGTGTGGCCCTCGAGGTACTCGCCCGCGGACTTGCCCTCCATGATCCGGGCTGCCCCGGCGAAGAAGCGCAGCTGGTCGGCGCCGACAGCCACTTCTTCGGCGGCGATCATCGCGCGGACCTGGCCCGTGTTGCGGTGCTGCGCCTCGACGAGCTCGTCACTGGCTGCCTCGACGGCGTCGGCGAGCTTCAGCAGCATCAGCTGGCGCTGGCTCGGGGTGGTGCGCTTCCACGTGGTGAAGGCGCGCGCGGCGGCCTGCATGGCGTCGTCGACATCGGCGGGCGAGGAGACGGGCGACTGCGCCACCACCTCGCCGTTGGTCGGGTTGACGATGTCGAGGAGCTCTGTGCCGGCGGGCGTCACGAACACGCCGTCGATGTAGTTCTGAAGGGTCTCAGCCACGATGCAGTGCCTTTCACGAGGGGTGTATCCGCGCACACCCGGAGGTGGGGCGGTGCACCGGTTTCGACAAGACGCTACCGGCGTGAGGTAGCGCCCGCCACGTATACGTGCACAGCGATCGCCACCCATGGCCGTGCACTGGTACAGTCAGGGCCTACTCTGGTTGCATGGCCATCACACTGTCGGATCTCCTCGCCGATCCATCCCTCGGGCTGACCGCAGAAGGCGGTGCCCACGCTCCCGTGCAGCCCATCCAGTGGGTGGCCGTGACGGAACTCGAGGACCCCCGGCCCTTCCTCAACGGCGCCGAGGTCGTCCTGACGACAGGGGTGCGCCTGAAGACCGGCGCCGCCCAGCGAGCGTTCGTTCAGCGGGTGCACGAGGCCGGTGCTCTGGCCATCGGCTTCGGAGTCGGCCTCACGCACCGCAGGATTCCCGCAGCGGTGCTGGCGGAGGCGGACGCCGCCGGACTTCCCGCGTTCAGCGTCCCCTATGAAGTCCCGTTCATCGCCATCGGCAAGAGGGTCGCCGACGCCCTGTCCGCCGATCAGTACGCAGGACTCGAGGAACTCCTCGAAGGACACGCAGTCCTCGCATCAGCGCTCCTGGGCGCCGGAGGCCTCGGCGCGCTTCTCGGCGAGTTGGCTCGCATGCTCGGCACCGACGTCGTGCTGTTCCAGTACGGAACGCGCATCGCCGGCGCCGGCTCCGGCGGCACGTCCGGCACCCCTGGAACGACGACGGAGTGGCACCGGCTACCGATCGCCACCGGGCTCAAGGACCGCTGCACCCTCGCCCTCGCCGAACCCTACGCACATGCCGCCGTCGTCGACTACGCGCAGAGCCTGATCTCGGTCGAACTCACCAACCAGGCCAGGAACCGGACCGGGACCCGGACCGCTACGGGGCAATTGCTGGAGGACGTGGTGCGGGGGGCGCTTGCGGGGGCCGAGGCGACGGCGCGACTCGCCAGTTCGGGCATCGATACGACGGTGCGGCACAGCGTGCTGATCGTCGACGTCGCCTCGGGACAACGCCGTGCGCTGCGGACCCTGCCCCTCCCCTTCGGCTGGGAGGGGACCTCCGCCGGGCTCGTCGACGAGCGGCTCGTGCTCGTCCTGCCCACCCCCGCGGCGCCCGATCCGGCCGACCTCAGCCGCTACCTGCATGGCGCGGGGCTCACCTCCCGCATCGGAGTAGGCGGCACCTACGCGCAGCCGAACGGCCTGCGCTGGAGCTACTTCGAGGCCCACGAAGCACTGCAGCGCGGCCAGGCGCTCAACCTCGCGGATCGACTCAGCCTGACCTCGTTGCTGATGTCCAGCGCCGATGTGCCGCTCGCCGATCTGGCCGCCGAGACCCTGAAACCTCTCGAAGCTTTCGACGAGGCACACCGGGCGGACCTGGTGTCCACGCTCAAGCGGTACCTGGACCTCGACGGCTCGGTGGCCGCCGTCGCCGCCGACCTCGACCTCCACCGCAACACCATTCGCTACCGGCTGCAGCAGGTCGTTGCCCTCACGGGATACGACCCCTCGGTCACGGCTGACCGCGTGCATCTCTACCTCGCCCTCCGCGTCCGGGCCCTGGGGTGAGGCAGCCGGGCAAGGCACCTGTTCCGGCGCGTCAGCAGCGATCAGGTTCACATCCGGCCGAACGACCGCGCTCGTGGCACAATCGGACCCACACGCACCGGTCTTCCAATTCTTCAGGGGTATAAATGTCCGTGCTTCAGGTCCACGAGGTGGCATTACAGGAGCTCGCCCGCCAAGCAGTCCTGCAGGAGTACCGGCTTCCCTACGGCGAGGCGGACGGCCTCCCCGTGGAAAAGCGCGACTACGAGACGCCCCCCGAGCTCCTCAACCTCGTGAAGCTCGCCGTACGCGTCAGTGGCATGGACATGGGTGTCATCAACATCATCACGGCCGACCAGCAGCACCAGATCGCTGCGGTCGGGGTGGATGCGGGAGTGTGTTCGCGGGAGGACTCGATGTGCTCCAAGGTCTTCACCTCGGGAGCCATCACGGCCCTCGCGGACGCCTCCCAAGATCCGCGCTTCGCCGAGAATCCCTTCGTCAACGGTGGCATCGCCGAGGTCCGGTCCTATGCCTCGGTCCCCCTTGTGACGACGGCCGGCTACGCCCTGGGCGCCCTCTGCGTATTCTCCCTTCGGGTGCACCCGTTCACTCCGGACCAGCGTGAGGGCCTCGAGATCCTCGCCCGGCAGGTCGTGGAGGTGCTCGAACTGCAATTCAAGACCCGCCAGCTCGTGGAGGCGCTCGAGGTGGTGCGTCGCAGCAACGAGGACCTCGCCGGTTTCGCCGCCCGGGTCAGCCATGACCTCAAGAATCCGTTGACTGCGATCCTCGGCTATGCCGAATTGAGCGAACAGGACGACGAGGTCGAGCCTTCCGGGCCGGCAGCACGATACTTCAGCATCATCCGTGGCAGCGCCAGCCGCATGCTGACGACGGTGGAGGAAGTCCTCGCGTTCTCGCGTATCGGCGGCGCGATCACTCGCCGCCCCGTGCGCCTGAGCACGATGATGAACTCGGTCCTGCAGGACGTCCTCCCGCTGACCACTTCCTACGACGCCGTCGTCACCGTCCAGGATGCGCAGCTGGACGTGGACCAGGCGCAGGTGACCGCACTCCTCCAGAACCTCGTGTCCAACGCCATCAAGTACTCGACGCCCGACACTCCCCCGCGCATCGAGGTCATCGGACACGTCGGGGAGACGCAGGTCCTGCGGATCATCGACCACGGAAAGGGGATCGATCCCGAAGACCGCCAGCGGGTCCTCGAACCCCTCGTGCGGCTCCAGCGCGACGGCGACCCGGCAGGCAGCGGCATCGGGCTGGCCACGTGCGCCAGGATTGCGACGGCACATGACGGTCTGATCAGCATCACGGGCACTCCCGGCGGCGGCACCACGGTGACCGTGGACCTGGGTCCGGCAAGCTGACACGTTCGCCCGATCATGCGTCCGCGGTCACCGTGGTACCGCCGGGGCGCTAACTCTCCTGGGTCTGGAGATCCTGGTCGGCGTGCGCGAGCGGGAGCCGGAAGGTGAACGTGGAGCCCTGACCTTCCACGCTCCGGCAGGTGATCGTTCCACCATGGCGTTCGACGATGGCCTTGGAGATCGCCAGGCCTAGGCCGACGCCGGGAATCGCCGCGTTCCGCGCCGCGGACGTCCGGAAGAACTTCGAGAAGACCCCCCGGAGTTCCTCCGCCGACATGCCGCTGCCCTGGTCGGTCACGCTGCACTCCACCTCGCCGTCGACCTCTGCGGCGCTGACCGTCACGCGGCCTCCGCCGGGAGAGTACTTGATGGCGTTCGAGAGCAGGTTGTCCAGGACCTGGCCGATCCTGGGGGCATCACACAGCGCCACGAGGTCGGGCGCTGTGTGATTCTCGAAGTGCACCAGCGGATTGTTGTTCCGTTCCTCGGCCGTCGCGAAGCGCCGCCCGACGAGATCGGAGAAGTTGGTGGGGGCCGGGGTGATCTCCGGTGGTCCCTCCGCCGTGGCCAGCAGGTCCACCACGAGCTTGTGCAGGCGCTCGGAGTTGCGCGACACCACTTCCAGGCCGGAGGCGACCTCGGGCTCGAGGTCGGGCATGCTGGTGAGCAGTTCCAGGTAGCCCCGGATGGCGGTCAGGGGTGTCCGTAGCTCATGGGACACCGTCGCCACGAACTCGTCCTTCGCGTTCAGGGCCCGGACGAGTTCTGTCACATCGTTGAAGGTCACCACCGAGCCCTCACGGGTCCCGGCCTGGTTCGTCATCAGACGGGACGATGTCGAGAGCACGCGCTGGTTCGGCAGGTCGCCCCACCACAGCAGGTAGTCGGAGAACACCTGCCCGTCGGCCGCGCGCCGGGTCGGTCGCCTCGCCGCCGGCGTGACGGACGAGCCGTCCTGCTGGAAGATGCGCAGGTCGGCTTCGGAGGTGTCGGCGGACCCACCGGCGAGCGCCCGGAACTGCTCGAGCTTCCGGTTCGTCAGGACGGGGCGACCGGCTTCGTCCAGGGCGATCAGGCCGATATCGACGCTGTTGACCACCGTCTCCAGGAGCCGTTCCCGGCGGGCACTCTCCTCGAGGAGCTTCTGCAGGGTGCGGTCCTTCTCCTCGACGACCGCCTGCTGGGCCATCATGCTGGCCGTCATCACGCGGATCGTGATCCCGATGGCGAGCATGATGAAGGGCAGGAGGAAGGACTGCGTCAGGGACTGCGAGTTCACCGCGGCGTCCGCAACGAAGAGCGGCACCCAGACGATCCCGAGCGATGCGAGGAACCCCGTGGCAAGGGCGGCTCGGGGATACAGGCCCGATGCCGCCAACCAGATCACGGGGAAGACCGTGAGGAGGCCGACGCCCGTGATGACGGTTCCCGCGCCGTGGCGCATGAGCCCGATGGGGATGAAGTCGAGCAGCGGAATGATGAGGAAGCTGGCATACGGCAAGCGGTCCCACGGCACGATGAAGCACAGCGCCAGCAGGACGGCGTGCAGGCCGACGCCGATCATGAACGGCTGGCTCTCGAAGAGGTCAGGATGGAACCACCCGCCCACGAGGACGAGGACGACGGTCAGCGAGAGGGGCAGCTGACTGAGGACCACGCGGGCACGCATGGTCAGCTCGTGGAACTGCCGGGTGTTGAGCGTCAGGTGTGAGAGCACCTTGTCCACTGGCCGTTCCCCTCGTCCCTCGTCCGGCTATCTCCGTCGCTACAGCGGCACCGGCGGCCCGGGCACGCCGACCCCAAAAGACTAGCGCGGCTGTCCCTTGATTGCGGCCGTCGGACGGCTCCGCGGACCTCAAGATCACATCAAGTTCCGCGCATCAAAGCGGTGATCGGGGCGAAGGTCCGTGGCACGTCCCGGCGATCACGCGCCGTAGCGTTTAATGGGGATCATGACTGCCGCCCCCGAGACCCGCCGTGCACTGGTCGTTGAGGACGACGTCGACATCCGGGGTCTGCTCGTGCAGATCCTGAAGCGTGAGGGCTTCGAGGTGACCGAGGCCGCAACGGCCCGCGAGGGGTTGCAGAAGGCCCGGGCCGGGGCCGATCTCATTACCCTCGACCTCAACCTGCCCGACGGCGACGGCGTGGAGGTGTGCCGCGAGGTCCGCACCTTCTCCGACGCCTACATCCTGATGATCACGGCCCGCACCGATGAGATCGAACGCCTGACCGGCCTCGAGACCGGCGCCGACGATTACATCAGCAAACCCTTCAGCCCGCGTGAACTGGTTGCGCGCATCAACTCCCTCTTCCGGCGCCAGAACCGCCAGGCTGCTGCCGATGTCGCGAATGCAGACGAGCGCCAGCGCGCGGCCGAGGTACAGCAGAACCTCCTCCCCCGGGACCAGCTCGCCCTGCAGGACTACGAGCTGTGCGGCCGCTTCAGGCCCTCGCGGAGCGTTGGAGGCGACTTCTACGACTGGTACGGAACGGCCGACGGGCTGCATCTGACCGTCGCCGATGCCATGGGGAAAGGCATGGGCGCAGCCCTCATTGCGGCGACCGTGCGGGCGATCATGCGCTCCGTCGCCACACAGCCGAGCATCGAGACCGCCTTCGCCACGGCGGCGCGTGCCACCGAGGCGGACCTCGAACAGACCAGCTCCTTCGTCACCCTGTTCCACGGCCGCCTCGATGCCGCCACCGGCGTCGTCGGTTATGTGGATGCCGGACACGGCCTTGCCCTGCACGTCGCAGCGGACGGAAGTGTCGTGCGGCTTCCCTCGGCCGGTCCTCCCGTCGGTGCCTGGCCCGATCAGGCCTGGTCCGCGGGCACCGTCCACCTCGAGCCGGGTGATTCGCTCGCCGTCGTGAGCGATGGCCTGCTGGATATCTACGAGACGGTGGAGCAGTTCACCGAGGCCGTCGCCGGTGTCGTCACGGCGGCAGCGGGAGCCGAGGACGCGTGCAGCAGGCTGCTCGATATGGCTGACGTCCCCGAGGTGGCCGACGACGTCACCGTCGTCATCCTCCGGCGCTCGCCTGCCTGAGGCAGCTCGGGTACGAAGCGCGTCGACGGCACGACCTAGAATCACGGACAGGCATCGCCAGAAGGAAGTACTCATGGAATTCACCACGCAGGACAAGGGCCGCTACACCGAGGTGTCGGCAACCGGGCGCCTCAACATGGTCGCGGCGCCGAAGCTGCGCGAGGTCATCAACGGGGTCGTGAGCGCGGGCGGAAAGCGGATCGTCGTGAATCTCGCCGGCACCAGCTTCATGGATTCCTCCGGACTCGGCGCGCTCATCGGCTGCCTCAAGCTGGCACGGCAGTCCGGCGGCGACCTGCGGATCGCTGCCGTGCAGCCGCAGGTCAACATGGTGCTGGAACTCACCAGCATGCATCGCGTCCTCACCCCGCACGCGACGCCCGAGGAAGCCTTCCTCAATGACTGACATCCTCGCCCGGCGTGCCCTCGAACAACCCGCGACCGAGCAGGCGATCGAGGATCTGCACGGAGTGCTGGACCAGCTGTGGATCGATGCCGCCTTCGTACCGCAGCTCGACCAGATGGCCTTCACCACGGCCGTGATCGAATCGGCCAGCAACGTGGTTCAGCACGGTGTTCCGGCTGAAGGCGCGGAACTGCTCCTCGGCGTCGAGCTGACCGTCGCAACCGGGCGTCTCCGCGCCGTCATCAGTGAGATCGGGGCAGCAGCGCATGACCCGGTGCCGGATATCGACGGAGCCGCTGCATCAGCGCCGCTCGACGAGGACTCGCTGCTGGAGGACTATGACGAATCCGGGCGTGGTCTGTCGATGATCCGGGCCCTCGTCACGACGGTCACCGTCGAACGGCAGGGTGACACCAACGTGTGGGTCCTGTCCCGCGACTCGGGCCAGAACTGAGGCTTCTCCCAGACCGCGTCCCGGCGTGACACGTCGCCGTCCCGTACTCCATTCTTCGCCGTCAGCCGGAACGGGCCGCCCTCAGGGAAGCGGCGGCCGCCCGAGGAACGCGGCGACGTCCGCATAGACCTCCCTGGACTCGGGGAGACGTGGGAACGCCGGGAAGACGTGGAACCCGCCAGGATAGACCTTCATGGTGACGTCCGCCCCTGCAGCGACGGCCCGGTCGCGGAACACTGTCGCATCAGCCATGCAGACGTCGCGGGAACCCTGGTAGATGCGCGTGGGCGGGACCGTGGCCAGCATGTCGTCCGGAGCGCAGGCAGGACTGATCAGCGGTGTCCTCGGATCGTCGCCACCGGCCCACCAGAGACCGGCCTGCACGCCGCCGGCCACGGAGAGCATGGGGTCGACGGCGTCGTACTTCGGGATCTCGGGATTGGTTGCCGTGACATCGAGCCAGGGTGAGAAGGCGACGATGCGGCCCGGTCGCGGCAGGCCGGCGTCGGAGAATGCCCAGGGTTGCGCGATGGCGAGCCCGCCGCCGGCCGAGTCCCCCATGAGCGTCACGTCGTCGGGCGCGGCCGTGCGGAGGACGTCCCGGTACACCGAGACGAGGTAGGGATACGCCTCGTGATAGGTGCTCTCAGGCGCCAACCGGTATAGCGGCACGGTGACGGCGGCACCGGTTCGCTTCGTCAGTTCGGCAATGATCCACCAATGCGGGCGCCCCAGTTCGTTGATGTAGATTCCACCGTGCGTATAGATGATGTGGGATTTCGTGGCACCGAGCAGGGGCCGGACGGTGATGGTGCGCACGCCGTCGACCTTCTTCTCCTGGATGGTGTGCGTCTGCTTGAAGGTCCAGGGGATGGCGGCGATGGACGGGTAGGTGCGGCCGGGGTACTTGGCGTTGACCCAGTCGGTGCCGTTGAGGTTCCGCTTGGTCGGCAGGTAGCCGATCAGGCGGGACGCGATACGCATGGCCCTCGAGCCGTCCTTCGTGCTCGGTCCGACTGTTCCGGCGCCTGCTGCGTATCCGCTCGTCATGGGCCCAGCCTAGTGCGGCCCCCCTTGCCCGTGCCGCCTCTGTCATGCTGGTCAGGGCCCTCGTGCCGCCGGTTGACGAACGGCCGCACTCTAGCCCGGAGCCGCTTCTGCCCGCCGAAGGAAAAGATGGATACCGCCTCGCACGTTGCCCTCGCCGCCGATCTCCTCGGGGTCTTCTTCTTCGCCGTGTCCGGCTCCCTGCTCGCGGCGCGCAAGGGCTTCGACCTCGTCGGCTCGCTCCTCCTCGCGTCTCTCGCTTCCCTCGGCGGCGGCGTCGCCCGGGACCTCATCATCGACGTCCCGCCCGCGGCCTTCACCAACCCTGCGTACCTGCTTCCTCCGTTGCTGGCCACGATCGTGGTCTACTTCGTCTTCTCGGGCGTCGAACGCGTCAAGCGCGTACTGGTGATCTTCGACGCGGCCGGGCTTGCCCTGTTCTGCATCACGGGGACCGTCAAGGCACTGGACGTCGGCCTCAATCCCGTGTCCGCCGTCCTGCTGGGCGTGACCACCGCCGTGGGCGGAGGTCTGCTGCGTGACGTCGTCGCGAATGAGATCCCACAGCTGTTCGATCCGCGGGACATCTACGCCTTGCCCGCGATGCTGGGCGCCGTCATCGTCACCGTGCTCTACCTGACCGGTACCTTCACCCTCGTCACGGGCACCCTGGCTGCCTCGCTGGTCTTCTCCTTCCGCGTTCTGGCATGGCGCTACGGCTGGCACGCCCCCCTCGCAGCACGGACGTGGAGCGCGCGGAGGTGACCCGCGCACAGGACGCGGCGGCTAGGATGGGAGCATCCCCCACCACCACTCCTGGAGTACCTGTGACTGAGCTGTTTTCCGAGAAATTCCGAGCCCTGGTGCCGCAGTACTTCGAGGACGAGTGGGCCGAGGAAGATGGACTGACCGAGGACGAGCTGTCCGAGATGCTCGCGGACAAGGACTTCGAACTGCCCCTGGCCCTGCGGGAGTTCTACCGTGCGGTGGGAGCCACCGAGGACATCATGGAGGCGTTCCACTTCTTCTGGGATCCCGACGAGCTGGAGGTCGAGGACGGCTTCCTCTTGTTCCTCGAGGACGAGGACGAGGAGTACACGTGGGGCATGAAGGCTGACCAGCTTGACGTCCCCGACCCGATCGTCTGGCGGCGCAACAACGTCCGCGGCGAGTGGCAGAGCGAGGAGGGCACCTTCAGCGAGTACGTGCTCGACCTCTTCGAGTGGGTCTTCGAGGAGAACGCGGAGGACTGATGGAGTTCGCCCACCACGCACCCGAGGGCTACCAGTGCCCGTTCTGCGACCTGGCTCGAGCGGATTTCAGCAACCCGAGGAACCTCTGCCGCCCGGGTGACATCATCCACTCGGATGACCTGGTGCTTGCGTTCATCGCCTCGCACGGCTTCGAGCCGAACCCCGGCCATGTGCTGGTCACCCCGCGCGCCCACGTCGAGTTGCTGTACGAACTGCCTGATGACGCAGCCGCGCGCATCATGACGCTGACCCGCGACATCGCGATCGCCATCAAACTCGCCTGGGCGCCCGACGGCGTCTCGACGCGGCAGCACAACGAACCGGCGGGCAGCCAGCACGTCTGGCACTACCACCAGCACGTCCTGCCCCGCTGGCACGACGACGGCTTCTACTTCACCCCGAAGCGCCCCATCGTCGACCCCGTGATCAGGGCGCGGAAGGCGGACGAGCTGAGGGCACTCCTGCCGTCGAGGTAGCACACGCTCCGAGGTGTGCCCCTTCCGGGGGCGTCACGCAACGCGAGCACTCCTCGCCGTACACGCGTGATGCGCTCCCCCTCAACCCCTGTTGCGAGCAGCCCTACCCGTCACGCCGCCGTCGTTCCCTGCAGCAAGTAGCCCTACCCGTCACGCCGCCGTCGTTCCCCTGTTGCGAGCAGCCCTACCCGTCACGCCGCCGTCGTTCCCTGCAGCAAGTAGCCCTACCCGTCACGCCGCCGTCGTTCCCTGCAGCAAGTAGCCCTACCCGTCACGCCGCCGTCGTTCCCCTGTTGCGAGCAGCCCGACCCGTCACGCCGCCGTCGTTCGTGGTTTTCGGACCCGCAACTGCGTGTCGGCCACGACACGCCGCGTACCGGCAACGACGCGAGCAGGACGCAGGAACGATGGCGGCTCCTCACCTGACCGGCCGGCGTCCGAGAACCTGCAGCACCTGCGCCAGAAGTTCCTCCGGGTGGAATATGACGTCCTCGTACGTGAAGCGGAGGAGGGCGTAGCCCCCGATGATCGTCGTGTTGTTCCTTCGAAGATCCCGTTGGAGTGCCTGACGGTCGGAATGATATGCCGCGCCGTCCACCTCGACCACCAAGAAGTTCTCGACGAGGAAATCCACCCGTCCCACACCGGGTATCGGGACCTGGGACCGAACATCCAGACCAGCACCGGTGAGGATCAGGCGAGCCACCACTTCGATGGCGGAGTCCGCGGTGCAACCGACCTTGGCCAGGACGAAACGAGCTTTCCCATTGCGCCGCCCGGGTAGCCGCGTCTCGAGAAAGGAGGGCACGGTGTGGCCACGCCGGAGTGCGCACTCCACGATGGGAGCGGACTCCTCTTCAGGTTGGCACTGCAATACGTGCACCAGCACATCGGCGAGACCGACCAACGGCAGTCGGGGATGCACCGGAACCGACCGTGTGCGGTGATTCACGCACGCGCTATCAACGCCATCCGTCCGGCTGAGGTGGACCTCCTGCGGCTCACGGATCCGCCACAGATCGTAGTAGGAGGCGGCGGACACACAACTCAATCGCGCATGCTCACATACTGCCGTCACAAGCTCCGGCGCGGCGTCATGCAACGCGAGTACTCCTCGCCGTACACGCGTGATGCGCTCACCATCGACTCCCTGGTCGATCTCCCAACGACTGACGCCCCTTGATCGGAGAACATGGGTAGGGGCCACGCCACCGAGGGACCCCAGCACTTCCTCAAGACTCACGAACACCAGTAGACGCCGCTTGCGCGACCCTCGTGGCCGTGTAGACGGTATGTGCACAACCTCCTGCATTGTCGTGTCCTGGCCGAACGATTGCTGCCCGACGACTAAACCTGCTGTCGTTCCCGGTTTTCGGCTCCGAAGCGCGTGTCCCGACGGAACACGCCGGTCATCGAGGCAACCCCGCCACACAAGGCAGGAACGACGACGGCTAGCCTGCCGGCGACCGAACCTGCTGTCGTTCCCGGCTTTCGGCCCCGAAATGCGTGTCCCGACGGAACACGCCGGTCGTCGAGGCAGCCACTCACAGAAGGCAGGAACGACGGCGGCTAGCCTGCCCGGCGACTAAACCTGCTGTCGTTCCCGGCTTTCGGCTCCGAAGCGCGTGTCCCGACGGAACACGCCGGTCGTCGAGGTAACCAATCACAGAAGGCAGGGACGACGGCGGCCAGCGTGCCCGACGCAAGGTACGGAAGGGGCCGGCCGGAGCTAGACGTCCCTGCTGACCACTGCCTGCGCGAAGCTCGCCAGGGCATGCTTGACGACGCTCTCGGGCAGCGGATCGAGGGCGGCCACGGCGTCGTCCGCCCACTGCTGCGCCACGGCCCAGGCCTCCTGTGTCTGCGGGTGGGAGCGGACGGCTGCCACCGCTCGGGCGAGGGCCTCGTCGGAGGAGAGGTCACTGTCGACGAGTGCGACGACGTCGGCGGCGGATTGGTCCCCGGCGGCCGCGGCTCGGCGCAGGAGGATGACCGGAAGCGTGGGAACACCCTCGCGCAGATCCGTCCCCGGTGCCTTGCCGGACTTCACCTTGAGTCCGGTCACGTCGATGACGTCGTCGGCCAGCTGGAATGCGACACCGACCTTCTCGCCGTAGGAGACCATGATGTCGACGACCTCACGCGGAGTGTCCGCAAAGATCGCACCGAGCTGCCCGGAGGCCGCGACCAGCGAACCGGTCTTGTCGGCGATGACGGAGAGGTAGTGCTCGAGGTCGTCCTGGCCGTCCCGCGGTCCCACTGTCTCGTGCAGCTGTCCGAGGCAGAGGCGCTCGAAGGTGCGGGCCTGGATGCCGAGGGCTTCACCGCCGAGTTCCGAGACGAGGATGGATGCCCGGGCGAAGATGAGGTCGCCGGTGAGGATGGCCACGGAATTGCCCCACACCTCGTGCGCGGTGGGAGCACCGCGGCGGTAGGGCGCGGAGTCCATGACGTCGTCGTGGTAAAGGGTGGCGAGGTGCGTCAGCTCGACGACGACGGCCGCCTGGACGACCTTCGTACGCGCCGGATTGCCGAGGTGCGAGGCGAGGATCGTCAGGAGGGGACGGATGCGCTTGCCGCCGGCCTCGACGAGGTGGCGGCTCGTGGCGTCGGCGAGGGGATCGGAATTGGCGATGGCACCGCGAAGCTGCCTCTCGACCTCCGCCAGGCACGACGAGACGGACGGCCCCAGTTCCGGGTCCTCGGCGATGAGGGCGAAACCTGGAGGCAGGCGGAGGGAGTCAGCATCGTCCGGGATGTCTGCCGTGTCCAGCGCGCTGTTGAGACCCACGCTGGCCCATCCGGAGTTGAAGGATTGTGTCACGGTCTAAGACTAACCACGTGGGACGGCGCTGTGCGCACGCCGGTGACCCATGACGGTCGGCTGGTTGGTCGTGGGCGGAACGAGCGACTCGAGCAGGTGGATCACGCGGTCCTCGAAGCCGCGCCCTCCGGCGTCGGTCAGGTTGGCGAGCATCCGCACCACGAAACGCATGAGGAGCGGGATCGGCATGCCGGTGCGTAGCGCCAGCGACAGGATCGCGGGCTTGCCGATCAGCTGGGCGAAGATGCGGCCCAGCGTGAAGTGGCTACCCCACTGTGCACGCACGTACGGCGCGTACCCCGACATCACCTGGTCGCGTCCGAGCAGCGAGGACACCGACTGTGCCCGCTCGATGAACTCGGCTGCGTGCCGGGCGGACTCCATCGCGTAGGAGATTCCCTCACCGTTGAACGGAGAGACCATGCCGCCGGCATCGCCGAGCAGCAGCAGGCCGGGGCTGTAGTGCGGCGTGCGGTTGAAACCCATGGGCAGGGCCGCGCCGCGGATCTCGCCCACCTGGTTCTCCGGGGAGAAACCCCACTCGGACGGCATCCCGGCGGTCCAGTCGCGCAGCACCTGCTTGTAGTCCAGCTTGCCGAACTCGGCGGACGAGTTGAGGATGCCGAGGCCCACGTTCGAGGTGCCGTCACCGACGCCGAACACCCAGCCGTACCCGGGCAGCGGCTTCCCGCTGGCATCCGGCAGTTCGAGCCAGCCCTCCATCCAGTCGTCGTTGGTGCGTGGGCTCGTGAAATAGGTGCGGACGGCGACGCCGAGGGGCCGGTCGTCACGCTTCTGCATGCCGAGGCTGACGGCGGTGCGGGTCGAGTTGCCGTCAGCGGCAAGGACGACGTCGGCCGTGAAATCACGTCTCTCACCCGTCTTGCGGCCGTCGGCGTCGAGCAGGTTGACCGTCACTCCCGTGACACGGCCGCTGTCGTCGCGCAGGGCGGTCGACACCGAATGACCCTCGAGGATGGTGGCACCGGCGGAACGGGCGTGCTCGGCGAGGGCCTCGTCGAAACCGAGGCGCGTCCGGACCAGCCCGTAGTCGGGGAAGTCGCTGAGCTCCGGCCAGGGCACCTCGACGGTGCGCTTGCCCGCGATCAGGCGGAGACCTTTGTTGCGACGCCATCCCTCGCTCTCGTCGTGCGGGAGGCCGAGGAGTTGCAGCTCACGGGTGGCACGGGGCGTCAGGCCGTCCCCGCACACCTTCTCGCGCGGGAACCAGGTCTTCTCGAGCACCGTGACCTCGATGCCGGCGCTCGCCAGGTAATACGCCGCAGTGGAACCGGCGGGGCCGGCTCCGACGATCAGGACCGACACCTAGTCCGCCGCCGATGTGCGACGCCGTAGACGGACCTGCCCGGGCAGGAGCGGCTCCTCGCCGGGTGCCGCGGGCGCCTTCGAGGCGCGGTGCACGGCGACGATCCCGCCGTTGAGGTTCCGGTACTCGACATCGTTCCACCCGCTGTCGCTGATCCAGGCCGCCAGCTCATCCTGGTTGGGCCAGGCGCGGATGGACTCGGCGAGGTAGACGTAGGCGTCGGGATTGGAGCTGACCTTGCGCGCGATCGTCGGCAGCGCGCGCATCAGATACTCGGTGTAGGTGGTGCGCCAGAGGGCGACGGTGGGCTGCGAGAACTCCGCGATGACCAGCCGGCCGCCAGGTCGGGTGACCCGCAGCATCTCGGCGAGCGCCTTCCTCGGCTCGTTCACGTTGCGGAGCCCGAAGGAGATGGTCGACGCATCGAAGGAGTTGTCCGCGAAGGGGAGATTGGTGGCGTCACCGGCGACGAAGTCGATGTCCGGCCGCCGGCGCTTGCCGACCTTCAGCATGCCGAGCGAGAAGTCGCAGGCGACGACGTCGACCCCCGCGTCCGCGTAGGGCTCACTCGAGGTGCCGGTGCCGGCTGCGAGGTCCAGTACCCGCTGGCCCGGCTCCGCTCCGACGGCGTCCACGACGATGCGCCGCCAACGGCGCGTCTGTCCCAGGGACAGGACGTCGTTGACGACGTCGTACTTGGGCGCCACCTCGTCGAACATTGCTGCTACTTCGTCAGGGCGCTTCTCCAGCGATGCACGATTCACCTCCTTAGTGTCTCAAACAATGCCGCTCCGCCTAACCGCTGCAGGAGCGTTGCCGCACGGCCGTGAACCCGGACCGCGGCCGTGCGCGGAGGGCGATGCCACGACGTGCCGAACCTCACGGTAAGGCCCCCGTCGAGCACGGATCCGGCTGCAGGCCGCGGAGTACGCTTGAGGCATCATGAGCACTCCGTCCCTCACCGCGCTGACGCCTGCGCCCGGACAGTCCCGCGGGCTCCGCAGCATCACGGTGGCACGCGGCGACATGGATCCGCAGTCGGGCCTTCTCGGATACGTGGTGCGCAACGACGCCCGCACCTGGATACGCCGCGGCGAAGGGCTTGTCGCCTACGGTGAGACGGCGCGTTTCACGGTCACCGGGCCGGACCGCTTCACCCAGGCCCAGGAATGGTGGCGACGCGAGCTCGCCGGAGCCGCGGTGCAGGACGATCTCGGTGTTCCCGGATCCGGACTGATCGCCTTCGGTTCCTTCGCCTTCTCGAAGACGTCCCTGCACGAGTCCCGCCTGATCGTCCCCGAGGTGGTTCTCGGCTGCAGCGAGGGCAGGGCCTGGCTGACCTACATCACGGATGACGCCGAGGCGGAACTGAGCGCCGAAGCAGCGGAAGCCGCGCTGGCGGCCTACCTCGTGGAACCCGATCCCGACCGCTCCCCCAGGCCCGACGACAGGCTCGGCCCGGGCGTCCTCAGCGAGGACCAGTACAAGCTCGCCGTGGCACGTGGCGTCAAGCACGTGCAGGCCGGAGAGCTGAGCAAGCTCGTGCTGGCACGGGACGTCGTCGCGCACCTCGAGACGCCGGTCGCCACGGCGCAGGTGCTGCGCGAACTCGCCGTGCGCTACGAGGACTGCTGGACCTACGCCGTCGACGGACTGATCGGCTCGACGCCGGAGATGCTCATCAAGGTGGAGAACAACACCGCGCAGGCACGTGTCCTCGCCGGCACCCTGGACCGCGCCAATGCCCCGGCCGACGATCCGGACTATCCGAACCGCGTGCTCGCCGGTTCGGAGAAACAGCTGCATGAGCACCAGATCGCCATCGACTCGCTCACCGAGACGCTGCAGCCGTTCACCAGCTCCATGACCTCCCACAGCGAGCCCTTCGTCCTGCAGCTCCCGAATGTCTGGCACCTCGCATCGGACGTCACCGCCCAGCTGGCCGTGGACGACGACGGACAGGTGCCGACGTCGTTGGCTCTGGTCCAGGCGCTCCATCCCACCGCCGCTGTGTGCGGCACGCCCACCACCGTCGCCGGCGCCCTGATCCGCGAACTCGAGCATCTCCAGCGCGGCCCCTACGCCGGTCCCGTGGGCTGGATCGACGCCGGAGGCAACGGCGAGTGGGGCATCGCCCTGCGCGGCGCCGTCGTCGAGACGCCGACGCGCGTGCGGCTCTATGCGGGCTGCGGGATCGTCGAGGGTTCCCTGCCCGACGCCGAGCTCGCGGAGACCTGGAGCAAGTTCCGGCCCATGATCGAGGCCCTGGGACTGTCCGCCCCCTCCTGAATCTTGGTTACCAATAAGCAATGCCTGTAGCCTGTGACGCACATCTCGCTTTCGTAGCTAGAATCAGCAGGACCTTTTTCCGCTCCCCCTTCCCGCACACGTGAGGTACCCATGCTTTCCAAGAAATCCGCAATGCTGGCCGCCATGGCCGCCGGCGCCCTCGCCCTCAGCGCGTGTGGCGGAGGCTCCGACGACGCCGGCTCCGGCGAGGACAGTGGTTTGAACCTCGTGGCCGAGGGCTCGCTGACCGTCTGCTCGGACATCCCCTACCCGCCCTTCGAGTTCGAGGAGAACGGTGAATACACCGGCTTCGACATGGACCTCATGAGGGAGATCGCCACCGGGATGGACCTCGAGCTCGCCGTTCAGGACGTCGAGTTCAACGGCCTCCAGAGTGGCGCGGTCCTCGCGGCCCGCCAGTGCGATATCGGGGCCAGCGCCGTCACCATCACGGAGGAGCGCCAGGCGAACCTCGCGTTCTCGGACCCGTACTACGACTCGCTGCAGTCCCTCCTGGTCCCCACGGATTCGGACATCGCCTCGATCGACGACCTCGCCGGCAAGAAGGTCGGCGTCCAGCAGGGCACCACCGGTGAGACCTACGCATCGGAGAATGCTCCTGAGGCCGAGTTGATCCAGTTCCCCTCGGATGCCGAGATGTACGCCGCCGTCCAGGCCGGCAACGTCGACGCCCTCCTGCAGGACCTGCCCGTGAACATCGGCCACACCGAGGACGGCGCCTTCACCATCGCAGAGGAATACCAGACGGATGAGCAGTACGGCTTCATCATGGCCAAGGAGGGCAGCGAGGCACTGGTCACCGCAGTGAACGAGCAGCTGGCCGCGCTGCGGGACAACGGCACCTACCAGGACATCTACGACTCCTACTTCGCGGAGTAGCCCGACCCGACCCGCGCGGCACCGGCAGTCCGAGACTCCCGGTGCCGCGCGGGTGCCACTTCCGAAGGAAGGTAGTTCCCCCGCGTGAAACGATCGACACGCAGACGCCTCACCCAGGGCGTCCTCTACGCGGCCTTCGCCGCCGTCGTCCTGTTCGTCATCCTCGCCGCGGACTGGGGCAAGATCCAGTCCAACTTCTTCGACCTCGACGTCGCCGTGGCCACGTTCCCGGAGATCGTCTCGATCGCGGCGAAGAACACCGTGGTGTACACGGCGATCGCCTTCGTCGGCGGCCTGCTGATCGGGCTCCTCATGGCGCTCATGAAGCTCTCGCCGGTCCTGCCGTACCGCTGGCTGGCGACCGCCTACATCGAACTGTTCCGCGGGCTGCCCGCCCTGCTCGTGATCTTCGGCTTCGCCTACGCGGTTCCCATCGCGTTCCAGTGGCGTCCGCCGGGCGGCAACGCCGGTGCGGGCCTGATCGCCCTCATCATCGTCTCCTCGGCCTATATCGCAGAGACCATCCGCGCCGGCATCGAGGCGGTGCCGAAGGGCCAGGTCGAGGCGGCACGGTCCCTGGGCATGAACCCTGCCTGGACCATGATCACCGTCGTCCTCCCCCAGGCGTTCCGCATCATCACCCCTCCCCTGACCAACGAGCTCGTGATCCTCATCAAGGACACGTCCCTCCTGTTCATCGCGGGTATGGCCATCGGCGACCGAGAACTGACCACCTTCGCCCGTGATGCCCTCACCAGCCAGGCCAATGCGACGCCGCTCGTCGTGGCGGCACTGCTGTACCTGGTCATCACGCTGCCGCTGACCCAGCTGGTCGCGAAGCTCGAACGACACAACAAGAGAGGCCGGTGATTCCGGTGGCCCAGCCAGCATCGGGTACCGCGGCCGTGCCCGCCATCGAGGTACGCGCCCTGTGCAAGACCTTCGGCAGCAACGAGGTACTCAAGGGCATCGACTTCCACGTCGACCAGGGCGAGGTGGTGTGCGTGATCGGCCCGTCGGGTTCAGGCAAGTCGACACTGCTCCGTTGCGTCAACCGGCTCGAGGAGCCCACGAGCGGGACCGTCATGGTCGAGGGTGTCGACATCACCGACGAGGAGACCGACCTCGACGGCATCCGCACCCGGATCGGGATGGTCTTCCAGCAGTTCAACCTCTTCCCGCACCTCAGCGTCCTGAAGAACCTGACGCTCGCGCAGCAGCGTGCGAAGAAACGGGGCAAGGCCGAGGCCACACAGATCGCCCTGAGGAACCTCGAGAAGGTGGGCCTGTCGGAGAAGGCCGAGGCCTTCCCCGCGCAGCTCTCCGGTGGCCAGCAGCAGCGCGTGGCCATCGCCCGCGCGCTGTCGATGGATCCGGACATGATGCTGTTCGATGAGCCCACGAGTGCCTTGGACCCCGAACTGGTCGGTGACGTACTCGAGGTCATGAAACAGCTGGCCAGGGAGGGCATGACCATGATGGTGGTCACCCACGAGATGGGCTTCGCACGTGAGGTCGGCGACCGCGTGGTCTTCATGGACGGCGGCGTCGTCGTCGAGCAGGGAAAGCCCGAGGACGTCCTCGGGAACCCGCAGCACGAGCGGACGAAGCTGTTCCTGTCGAAGGTGCTCTGACGGAGAAGCCCTAGAGGACGATGACGTCCGCCACAGCCCGGCGGATGCGTGCGTGCAGGTCCCGGAGCGTACTGCGGTCCGCCCGGACCTCGAGGATGGAGCGGCCCACGATGGGCCGCTCCATCGCCGTATCCAGCTCGGTGAGGGTGATGGCACGCTCGTATCGGAGTCCGTAGGCCGCGGCGAGCGCCGCGATGTCCACGGTGTGCGGAGTCCCGAACAGACGCTCGACAGCGGCCCCGTAGCGGGCGGTCGTCGACTCCGCGCCGTGCTCGAGCAGACCGAAGATCCCGCCGCCACCGTCATTGAGGACCACGATGTGCAGGTCGGGCTGCGGTTCCCCGCTTCCCAGGAGAAGGCCGCCGACGTCGTGCAGGAACGTCAGGTCCCCCAGGAGCACGCGTGTCGGTATGCCTGCGGCGAGCGCCACGCCAGTGGCTGTCGAGATGGTGCCGTCGATCCCGGCGAGCCCGCGATTGGCGAAGACCTCCAGCGGATGCCAGTCGGTTGCGGCGACGAGGTCCACGTCGCGGATGGGATTGGAGGATCCAAGCACCAGGTTCCCGTCGGTGTGCTCCCATACGGCGTCGGCGACGTGCAGCCCCGTGATGCGGTCCTCGTCGGCGAGGAGCACCTGGATGGCCGCCTCCGCCGTAGCCCCGGCTTCCCGCCAGGATCGCAACCAGCCGTGCTCCCCGGGTCCGGCGAAATCGATCAGCTCAGGCAGGTTGTCGATGATGCGCTCGGGGCGTCGGCCCTCGTCGAACCAGGACACGGGCTCGGGAAGGTACAGCGCGTGCTCGACGTCGGATCTCGCCAGAAGTGCGGTGACCGGCCGGGAGAGCGTCGGCCTGCCGAACGTCACCACCCGGGTGATGGCCGGGCCGATGTGCTCGAGGAGCAGTCGGTACGGGGCGATGGCGCTGCTTCCGAAGCGCGCGTTCGACGACGGTTCGGCCAGCAATGGGAGGCCGAGATGGGCTGCGAACACCGCGGCGAGCTCACCGGCACCGTGGCCGGCGACCACGACGGTGGCGTTGCCGACGGACCGGGGCGCGTCCGCGGTCGAGCGCCGATCCACCGTCGGGCGGGCGTCGATGATAGAGGAGGCCACCGACCCGGCGGGGATCGAGGGCACCGAGCCGGCGGGGATCGAGGGCACCGACCCGTCCGCGGATGCGCCGTCGGGCACCAGCGGGTCACGGAAACCGAGGTTGAGGTGCACGGGCCCGGGTGGCTGTGTGGCCAGGCCGTCCACGGGACGTCCGAGTGCAGTACGGAGGGCCTCGCCGATCAGGCTGCCCGGTTCCTCCCCCGCTTCGAGGTCGAGGCCCGCGCGCACATGGACGCCGAAGAGGTTCGGCTGCACGGTGGTCTGGTTCGCGCCGGTCCCCCGCAGCTCGCCGGGCCGGTCTGCCGTCACCACGATAAGGGGCACAGCCGCGTGGTTGGCCTCCATCACGGCCGGCAGCAGTTCGCCCGCGGCCGTGCCCGACGTCGTCACGATCGCCGCTGCCCGCTGCCCGCCGAGGGCCAGACCGAGCGCCGTGAAGGCACCGGACCGTTCGTCGATGCGGACGTGCAGGCGGACCAGACCCGCCGCCTCCGCCTCCGCGAGGGCGTAGGCGAGCGGTGCGCTGCGGGACCCCGGAGCGATGACGACGTCGGTGACGCCTCCCGCCACGAGGGCCCGAACGGCACGTGCTGCCGACACGGCGGAGTCGAGGGGGGCCGGAGGGAACGCAGCAGTTTCGGTCACGCCTCCATCCTCACACCCCCGACACGGACGCACCCCCTCCCGAAGGAGGGGGTGCGTCGGTTGCAGCGCGTCCTATGCCCGGTACACCTGGACCACCGAGGGCCGCGGGAGTGCGGCTTCACCCGGCGCGGGTACGGCGCCCGTGAGCACATAGTCCGGGAAGTAGGAGAGCTGGGCCGCCCAGCTACCGTCCTCGCCCGGGTGCTGCACCGCGACGAAGACGGTTCCGTCCTGGTCGTGGATCACGGGACCGCAGGTCTCTGCGTCGCGGGGCACCGCGAGGAACTGCTGCACCCGTCCGCGCTCAGCGCCTTCGAGGCCCACCTTGAACAGCCCGTCGTTGAATCCCACCGTGCTCGGCTGGCCGTCCGTCGAGATCCAGAGGTTGCCCTGCGAATCGAAGGCCACGTTGTCCGGGCAGGAGATCGGCGAGACCTTGTCCTTGGGGTAGCCGGCGAAGTAGGTGGCCTGGTTGCGGGCGGGATCGCCGCAGACGAGGAGCAGATTCCACGTGAATCGTGTGCCGGTCGCGTCGCCGCCCGCCTCGGTCAGCTCCACGACGTGACCGTCCCGGTTCAGGGAGCGGGGGTTGGCCTCGTCGGCGGCGGCGTTCGAACCGACGCCACGGTTGGTGTTGTTGGTGCAGGCGACGTAGACCTTGCCCGTGGCAGGGTTCGGCTCGACGTCCTCGCAGCGGTCCATCTTGGTCGGCGCCACCGTGTCGGCAGCGAGGCGCGTGAAGACGGTGACCTCGGCGGCGGACATGCCCGCGACGACCGACCTGTTGTCGATCAGCAGGGGAAGCCACTCACCGACGCCGTCGAAGGCACCGTCCGAAGGCAGCGTGCCGGTACCGTCGATCTCGGCCACGGAGTTGCCCTGGAAGCGGGCGACGTACAGCGAGCCCTCGCTCAGCAGCGTCATGTTGGCCTTGCGCGCGGCAGGATCGGTGCCCGGTCGCACCTTGTTCGTCGACACGAACTTGTAGAGGTAGTCGAAGCGTTCGTCGTCGCCCATGTAGGCCACCACGCGGCCGTCAGCGGCGACGGTCACGTTCGCGCCCTCGTGCTTGAAACGGCCGAGGGCGGAATGCTTCTTCGGGGTGGAGGTCGGGTCGAGCGGATCGACCTCGACGATGTAGCCGAAGCGGTTCTTCTCGTTCTCGTAGCCGGCGTTCCGGGTGTCCCAGCGTGGCTCGTCGATCTCCCAGCCACGCGCCGTCGGGCGATTGGTGATGCCGTAGCGGCGATCACCGGCACTGGTGCCGGTCGCCACGAAGTAGCCGTTGAAGTTCTCCTCGCCGGAGAGGATGGTGCCCCACGGTGTCGTGCCGCCGGCGCAGTTGCCGAGCGTCCCCAGGATGGTGCGACCCGCGGGATCGTCCTTGGTCTTCAGCAGGTCGGACCCCGCGGCCGGGCCCGTCACCTCGTACGGGGTGGTGGTCAGGTAACGGCGGTTCAGGGGCGCTCCCTGGACGTAGGTCCACGGCTTGTTCTTGTTCTTCCGCTCGAGCTCGACGACGGACAGCCCGTGGGCGGCCTTGCCGATCCCGCGCACCTCGGCGGCGGCGAGGGTCGGCGGCACCATGATGGTCTCGTTCGTGTACTCGTGATTGGCGAAGAGCACCGCGCGGCGGCCCTTGCTGCCCTCGATCTCGATGACGTCGGTGTAGTCGCAGTTGTAGCCGAACTGCAGCGCCTGCGCGGCGGCCGTCTGGTTGTTCGCATCGAAGGCAGGCGAGGTGCGGAACAGCGGATCGCCCCAGCGGATCACCGGGTTCCAGTCGTAGCCCTCGGGGACGGTCATCGCGTCGACCATCGCATCGACGGGCGCGATGGGCTCGAAGGGGAGGTTGCTCTTGAGGTAGCCCTTGCCGGGAGGCGGCGCTGCCTGGGCAGAACCCGCACCCAGCTGGCTGCTGACCAGGAGCGTCAGTGCTCCGGCGGCGCCCGCGCCGAGGGCGCTGCGCCGGGAGAATTCGTTCGAGACGATGTCGCGGAAGTAGGTGTTCCTGGATGTATTGCAGACAGCGTCGGAGCACGCACTGTCGCACTTCAGCGCGCAGGTGACGGCACTGCGCTTGCCCTTGGTGTGGCCGAGCATGGGCAACAGGCGACGCGTGGTTTCAGTCATGGGGGATGGAACCTCTCAAAAAGATGAACGGCGTTCGACCCCACCCTGCCGAGGTTCCCTGACCGCCCCGGTCCCTGCCGGTGAACGCAGGGTGAACGGCGGTCGAACACGCTCCTCCGACGCCGGAGGCCGATCCTTCAGCTCGCCGGGAGGCTCACATCCCGGAGAGCAGCGTCGACCTGGATCGGAAGGGAACGGCCCAGTTGCCGTTCCCTGGCCGCCTGGACGAAGGCGTCGAACAGGGCCGTCTCGGTGGGGCTCTGCTCGGGGTGCCACTGGACGCCGATGCAGAAACGGTTCTGCCCGAGTTCGATCGCCTCGACGACGCCGTGGGCACTCCACGCCGACGCCTGCAGGCCGGACCCCAGCCGGTCGACGGCCTGGTGGTGGGAGACGGGCACGGCCTCGACGTGCGTGCACCCCAGCACCTGTGCGACGTGGGAGCCGGGGCGGAGGTCGACGGGGATGGGATTGAAGCGGTGGTCACCGGGCTGGTAGGTGCCCTCGCCCACGAGGTCGGGCAGGTGCTGGTGCAGCGATCCGCCGAGAACCACGTTGAGTATCTGCTCGCCGCGGCAGATGCCGAGGAGCGGCAGGTCGGTCCGGACGGCTTCCTGCACCACTGCGGAGTCCCAGGCGTCACGCAGCCGGTGCGGCCTGTCGGTCTCGGCATGCGGCTCGGCCCCGTAGCGGGCGGGATCGACGTCCCAGCCACCGACGACGATCACGCCGTCGAGCCTGGGCAGCAACTGCTCGAGTACTCCGCCGTCGGTCCCTTGCGGCGGCAGCAGAACCGGGATGGCTCCCGCGGCAAGCACGGGCGCGAGGTAGTTCTGGGGCAGGAATGCCGCCTCGATCGTTCCGCAGCCCTCTGTCACGGCGGGATCGAGGTAGGTTGTCAGGCCGACCACGGGACGCGGCAGCGAGTCCGAGATTGTCAAGGTTCTGTTCCTTTCACAAGACCATTGACGATCTAACCTAGCGCTCCCCTGTTGACCCCGTATTTCCGCTGTGTGATTTTCCCGTGTCGTTTTCCCGGCCGAACGAATCCCGCTCCACCCCGGCCAGGACGGCATGGGCCCGGCCCAGGCGGTCCAGCCACCGCTGCCTCCTTGCAGGAGCGGCGGCGAAGCGCTGCAGCTTCTCCTCCGACACCGCGACGTCGCGCACGGGAAGGTGCCCGTCCTGCGCCACGAGTGGGGCGTCCGCGACGTCACCGGCCATCAGGGAGACCGTGGCGAGCCCGCACGCGTAGGGCAGGTCCGGGAGGGCGGCCGCGAGCGCCACGCCCGCCCGGATACCGACGGAGGTATCGAGGGCCGAACTGACCACGGCGGGAAGCCCTGCGCGATCGATAATGTCGAGCGACCTCCGCACGCCTCCGAGTGGTGGCGCCTTGATGACGAGGAGATCTGCCGCATCCTCCCGGGCGACGAGCAGCGGATCCTCCTGCCTCCGGACACTCTCGTCGGCAGCCACCAGGACGCTCTCCCCCCGACGTCGAAGCTCCAGCCGCACGGCGCGCAGACCCGGGATGTCCGCCACCGGCTGCTCCACGTACTGCAGGTCGAAGCGGCTGAGTGCATCGAGTGCCACGAGCGCCTCCCCCACCTCCCAGCCGCCGTTCGCATCCACCTTGATGTCGGCGTCGGGCAGGAGGCGGCGCACCTCGCCGACCCGGGCGACGTCGTCCGCGAGCGACTGGCCTTTCTCCGCCACCTTGACCTTGACCGCGCCGACCGCGCCGAAACGGGACAGCACGCCCTCCACCGCATCCGGTCCGACGGCCGGGACCGTCGCGTTGACGGGCACCCTCGTCCGGACAGCCGACGGAAATCCGAACCAGGCCGCCTCGATCGCGGACGCGAGCCAGGGTGCGGACTCGGCGTCGTCGTACTCGAGGAAGGGGCAGAACTCGCCCCATCCCGCTGGACCGCGGACCAGGAGGGATTCGCGCTCGAGGACACCGCGGAATTTCACGCGCATGGGGATCGACACGACCCGCGCCGAGATTGCCAGCTCCTCGAGTGAAGGTATGGGCGGTGCGGGGTGGGGTGGCGTCACGCCCTCAGGCTACGTCAGCGACCGCGCCGCTCCGAGGTCCCTCGGCGGTGACGGAACTCCAAGGTTGGTGTGGAACGATTGATCCGATGGAATCGCAGCACAGCTCCACGACCACGGCACGGGCGGCACGGGCGCCGCTGGTGTTCGTGCTGGCCGCGGCGGTATGCGCTGCCGCACTCGGCTGGACCTACTGGGCCTTCGTTCGAACCACCACGGGCCAGTTCGCCGACGAGTCCGCCTGGCAGGAGGCCGGGGTCGCAGCACCGGACACGCAACTGCCCTTCCTTCGCTTCCTCGATACCCTGCCCACCATCTCGGTGGTCATCGCGGCGGCAGCCATACTGTTCGTCATCGTCCGGCGGCACCGGTACGGAGCCGCCGCCATCGCGGTCGCCGTCATCGTGGCGTCCAACCTGACCACGCAACTGCTGAAGAACGTGGTCTTCGACCGTCCCGATCGCGGCGTGGCGACGCTCGATTTCAATTCATTACCGTCAGGGCATACGACGCTCGCTGCTTCCGCGGCCGCCGCGGTCTTCATCATCATGACGCCGCGCTGGCGACCTTTCGCCGCCGCAGTGGGCGGCGCCTACTCCGTCCTGGCGGGCGTGGCGACCTACATCAACCTGTGGCACCGTCCGGCGGACGTGGTTGCCGCCCTCCTCGTCGTCGGCATCTGGACGCTCATCGGTGGGCTGATCATCATGCGGACCGGCAACCGCTGGAACGACTGGCAGGGGTTCGGCAGGGGCTGGGCGTCCTCCCGCGGCTGGCTGGGACTCTGCTGGGTGCTGGGCCCCGGGAGCCTGGTGCTGTCCGCTGTGCTCTATTTCTCCGTCCAGGCCATCGGCCCGGCGCCGGTACCGGGCACGGCCACCCTTCCGCTCTTTTTCTGGTGGGGACTGGCGTGGATCGTCGGCGTCGGTTTCACGCTCTCCGCCGCAGCGGGCTGGCTCTTCGCGGACCAGGCCCGCCGGACCTCTGCCCGGGCGGTCGTGCCGTAACACCCGCGGAACCGGTCCGCACGCCCTTTCCGTGCTCCATCCCGTCGTTGTAGGGCCGCCCGGGCAGTGCCACGCTGGCCCTACCAGCGACGAAAGAGGCGATTGATGAAAGCCATGGTCTACCGCGGGCCCTACAAGATCCGGGTCGAGGAAAAACCGATGCCGAGGATCGAGCACCCCAACGACGCCATCATCCGGGTGACCACGGCCGCCATCTGCGGCTCGGACCTGCACCTGTATCACGGCCTCATGCCGGACACCCGTGTGGGCACCACTTTCGGCCACGAGTTCATCGGGGTCGTCGAGGAGGTGGGCCCGTCCGTCCAGAACCTCAAGCGGGGCGACCGCGTCATGGTGCCCTTCAACGTCTACTGCGGGTCCTGCTACTTCTGCGCCCGCGGCCTGTACTCGAACTGCCACAACGTCAATCCCAACGCGACGGCGGTGGGCGGCATCTACGGCTACTCCCACACCACCGGCGGGTACGACGGCGGCCAGGCGGAGTTCGTGCGCGTGCCCTTCGCCGATGTAGGACCGACCATCATCCCCGACTGGATGGACAGCGAGGACGCGGTCCTGCTCACCGATGCGCTCGCCACGGGCTACTTCGGCGCGCAACTCGGTGGCATCGTCGAGGGTGACACCGTGGTGGTCTTCGGCGCCGGCCCAGTGGGGCTCTACGCGGCGAAATCGGCCTGGCTCATGGGAGCCGGACGCGTGCTCGTCATCGACCACCTCGAGTACCGGCTCGAGAAGGCCCGCACCTTCGCCCATGCGGAGACCTTCAACTTCGGGGAGTACGACGACATCGTCGTCGAGATGAAGAGGACGACCGACTTCCTCGGGGCCGACGTCGTCATAGACGCCGTCGGCGCGGAAGCGGACGGCAACTTCCTGCAGCACGTGACCGGCACCAAGCTGAAGCTCCAGGGCGGCTCACCCATCGCGCTCAACTGGGCCATCGATGCGGTGCGCAAGGGCGGGACGGTGTCCGTCGTCGGCGCCTATGGGCCCATCTTCAGCGCCGTGAAGTTCGGGGACGCACTCAACAAGGGCCTGACGCTGCGCATGAACCAGACCCCGGTGAAGCGGCAGTGGCCCCGCCTGTTCGACCACATCAGGAACGGATACCTCAAGCCGAACGACATCGTCACGCACCGGATCCCACTCGAGGACATCGCCGAGGGTTACCACATGTTCTCGGCGAAGCTCGACAACTGCATCAAGCCGCTCATCATCGCGAACCCGAGCTAGGAGACACCATGCCGTCGACGCCCTACGTCGCCAACAAGCCCAAGGACATCCCCACGGCCGAGGCACTCCGCGCCCGGATCCCCGGATGGGGCGTGGACCTCGATCCCAAGGACCGGCCCTCCTACCCCCAGGAGGTGTTCGACCCCGCAGGAACCGGCGCGCACTGGGACTACCCCGAGGAGCAGCAGGGCGGGGAGAACCGGGAGCGCTCAATCGAGCATGGGCAGCTGACGCCGGTGTTCGGCACGAGCGTGCCCCTCAAGGGAGTCTCGGGCAGCATCCGCCGTTACGCCTACCGGTACAGCGAGGCCCGCGCAGCCCACTGGCTCCTGCTGCTGGCCGGAGATCGGGTGGACGCCTGGAGTTCCCACCTCGTCTCGATCGCGAAGCTTCGGCCGGACAACCCGATCACCGAGACGGGCGTGTTGTCCGAGGGGCGCAGGCACGGTATCGCTTCGCGGTTCGGGCAGCGGCGCGTGGACGTGAACCACCAATGGCTGGATCCGATCGTCGTCGGCGGACCGTGGGTCGCGGCGACGGCCGGCGCTGTCCTGGTGGCCCGGGCGATCCGGCGTCGCGGGCGCGGCTGAGCCAGGAGGACACCCGCACCTGGCGGGGTCGCGTGGACTGCGGTGATCGGCCATGGGTGACCACGGCTGATCAGTTGTGAGTGACCACGGCGATCAGCCGCGCGCGACGGCGGGTTCCGCAGAACCGGGAGCGGCGCGCGGGATCCAGTACCAGAGGACAGCGGCTCCGAGGAAGCCGAGGACCGCCGTCGCCCAGATACCCGCAGAGAGTGTGGCCAGAGCTGTCACGAGGGCGAGCAGTGCCGGACCACCCATGGTGCCGAAGTCCGTGAGCAGGCGCCAGATCCCGAGGAACTGCGGGCGGCCGGGCGACGGCGACAGATCCGCGCCGAGCGTCATGACGATGCCCGAGCCGATCCCGTTGCCGAAGCCGATGAGCAGTGCGACCAGGAGCAGTCCCACCGCGTCGACTGTCAGGGGCAGCAGGGTCAGCGCCGTACCCATGATGAGCATGCACGGCACGGCGATCCAGCGGCGGCCCTTGACGTCCATGATCTTGCCGGAGGGGTAGAAGATCAGCATGTCGATGGCACCGGACAGCCCGTAGATCAGCGCTGTCGACGAGGCGTCCAGCCCGATGCTCTCCGCCCACAGCGGCAGCACTGCCTGCCGTGTGGCCCGCACGGCAGCGATCAGCAGCACGCCGATCCCGATCGTGACGAAGACGCGGGAGTGGCTGCGCATGACCGAGCGGACCGTGGGCGCCGGCGGGGGCGCCAGCGCGGCCCCGATCGGGGTCCGGGCCGCGAGCGCACCCCGCCCCGGCGCCTCGAGCTCGGGCACGCGCCAGCTCAGCGCGGCGGCTGCGAGGCTCGCACCACCTCCCACCCAGTAGGCGCCGTCGAGCCCCAGCGCGCTCATGGCGAGGGCGGCCGCGAACGGCCCTATGAACACACCGATGCGGGTGACGCCGCCGAGCGTGGACAGTGCCCGCGCCCGGAAATGCGGAGGGACGGCCTCGGTGAGGTAGCTCTGCCGCGCGAGGCCGAACACCGCACCCGCCATGCCGACCATGAATACTGCGGCGGCGAAGACAGGCAGGGTCGGTGCCGCGAGCGCGAGGAACATCGCGGCCGAGCACCAGAGCGCCGCACCCACGAGCGCCTTCCGCTCGCCGAAGCGCGTGGCGATCAGGGTGGCCGGCACATTTGTGACGAGGGATCCGATCCCGGACAGCGTGATGACGAGGGCGGCCGTGGCGACATCCGCGCCGAGGTTGCGTGCGGTCAGGGCGACGACGGGCAGGATGGCACCTGTCGCGACCCCGTACAGCAGCGACGGGCCGTACGCTCCCACGGCGATCGCTCGCAGATCGAAGGTTTCCTTGGGCACCGTTCCACCCTAGTCCGCGACCGGGATGACGCCCGCCAGGGTGTCGTCAGCGCCGACGATCCTGCCCGTCGTGTCGATGCACCAGAGGCCTACTCGCCGCCGTCGTACCCACCGGAGTCGCCGGGTCCGAAGGAATCGGGCACGTCCGCCTGCTGACCGGCGTCGCCCGTGCCGACGTAGGACTGGGCGGAATCACCGGCGCGAAGAATTCCGGCGTCCGCGTAGTCCGGAGCGTCGTCGTCCTGGATCACGGTGGAGACCTGCCCGGGATCGAGCGGCACTCCCGGCACGTGCGGTCCGGGGATGTGTGCCGCAGACATGCCGAATTCGTCCTTCCCCGCGATCGAGACCTGCAGGGCTATCTCGGGATACTCGCTCGGTGCCATGGGATCCTCCTTCGTGCGGACCGCCGGTTCGGCCCGAGGCCTTGATCGTCCCGCTTCCCCGCCCGGATGACTAGGCCACGTGGAGTCCGATCGACAGGCCCAGTGCGGCGGCGGCGAGCGTCACCACCGCCGTCCCGAAACCCGAGAGCAGCGCAGCCCCGGTGTGACCCGCCCGGATCAGGCGCACGGTCTCGTTGCTCGCCGTACTGAAGGTCGTGTACCCGCCGAGGAATCCCGTGCCGCCGATGATCGTCCACGCGGACGGCACCGCGGCAGCGAGCACGAACCCTGTCAACAGCCCGAGCAGCAAGGAACCGCTGATATTGACGGTCATGGTGCCGACCGGGACGGGACCACGGGTGCGGGAACGGATCACACCGTCAAGCAGGAAACGCGCGGCGGCACCGAGCCCGCCCGCGACACCCACCGCCAGCACGACGACGAAGCTCACGGAGCCGGTTCCGCTGCGGGCCCACGACGGACCCGGCTGCCGGCCGCAATGCCTGCCGCCGTCGCCGCGAGCCCCGCAAGGACGGACGACACGAGGTAAGCGAGGGCCTCGGGTGCGCGTCCGGCGTCGATCAGGAGAGCGGAGTCGACGGCGAGCGCACTGTAGGTGGTGAAGCCGCCCAGGAACCCCGTTCCGAGGAGAAGGCGGAGGGTGCGATACCGCCCCTCGTCGGGACCCCGCCGCGCCAGCGCTTCGAGGAGCAGACCGAGGGCGAACGCGCCGATGATGTTGACCAGGAAGATGCCGAGCGGAAGACCCTCGGGCGTCGGAAGTACCTCCGCGAGCCCGAAGCGGGCGAGCGTGCCACCGGTGCCGCCGATGAACACCAAGCCGAGGTCGGCGGCCCGGAGGTACGCCGGCCGGTCTCCGGCGGCTTGGAGGTGCACCGGCCGGTCCCCGGCGGAGCGTCGACCGGGCTGGCGATCAGGCAACATGCAGCGCGAGGAAGTCCAGCGTGCGGGTCCAGGCGTCCTCGGCGGATGCCTGCCGGTAGGCGAACCGGTTCGAATCGTTGAAGAAGGCATGGCCCGCGTCGGGATAGACGACGGCGGTGAACTCGACGCCGGCGTCCCCCATTGCAGCCTCGAGCGCAGGCAGCGCCGCCATGAGTCGTTCGTCGTCCTGGCCGTAGAAGGCGAGAACAGGAGCCTGGATGCGCCCGAGTTCCTCGTCGGAGAAGGCTGCGTGCCCGTAGAAAGGAACGCAGGCCAGAAGGCGCGGCTCGTGGACGGCCAGCGAGAAGCTGTAGGTGCCACCGAAGCAGAATCCCGTGACGCCCACACGGCCCGCCACGTCCTCGTCGTCGTGCAGGAAGGAGAAGCAGCCCTGCACCCGCCCTGCGGTGATGGCACCGAATTCAGGACTCTGCAGGGGCGCCAGGAGCTCCCGGAGCTTCGGCTGGGCGAGGTTCCGCGCCTCGTCATCGGGCCCGGCGATGGCTTCGCCCAGCCCCAGCGTCTTCTCCTCGGTAATTCCCTGGTCCGCGAGAAGGTCCGGTGCGACGACGACATAGCCCTCGCGCGCGAACCGGTCCGCGACGTCGCGCGTGTGCCCGACGAGCCCCCACACCTCGTGGATCAGCACGAGGCCGCCCCTGACGGCCCCGTCGGGGCGTGCCACGTAGGCGGAGACGGTGCCGGAAGGGGTCTCGATGCCCTGGACGGTGCTCATTCGCCTAGGCTTGCATGCTTCGTGATGCGGCGCCAACACCGGCACGATCGTCAGGAAACGACAGCACGGAGGAGCCCACGTGTACCGGCACCTCCTGTCCTGATGGGCCGGCCGCGACGCGCCCTGTGCTGTCCGAGTCGGACGAGAGGCTTGCCACGGGGAGTACGATCGGTGCCATCAACATCAGTCAACGACGACGGACGTGCGATGACCACCAGGTTCCTCTCTCCACTAGGTTTCCTCAGTGCCACACTCGGGATGCTCGCGCTCCTCGCGGGCGCCCGCGGCTACCCCTTCCTCCTGATCGCGGCGGGCGGCATCCTCCTCGCGCTGTTGTGCATCCGCCCCGGCGCCTGCTCGGCCGGCGTGCACACCTCCGATGACCACACCGCTTTCTCCATGCCCTCGGTGGGGACGTGCCCGCCCGAGCGCCTGCGGGAGGCTCGCGTCCTCGCTGCGCGCGTCGTCGAGGATTCCCGCGCCCGGGAGGACGCCCACCACCGCGAGCACTGAGGGATGTTCCGCGGTCGGCCCCGCTTGCGCCACTTCGCCTCCACCGGAGGTCCCGGAGGGCGCTTCCCCTGCGCGCCGCGCTCCTGTTCAGTGATCCCATGAGACGCATCCTGATCCTCGGTGGCACGGCGTGGCTCGGCCGGGAACTCGCGGCACAACTCGTGGCCGCGGGCGATGACGTCACGTGCCTCGCCCGCGGGACGGCCGGCGAACCTCCGCCAGGCGCTCGGCTGGTCGTCGCCGATCGCGACCTGGCAGGGGCGTACGACGACGTCGTGGGCGCGGACTGGGACGACGTCATCGAGATCTCGTGGAACGTCTCCCACGTCAGGGGCGCCCTCGAAGCCCTCGCCGATCGCGCGGCGCACTGGACCCTGGTGTCCTCATGTTCCGTCTATGCATCCGATACCGACCCAGGAGCGGACGAATCGGCTGCGCTGGTCGAACCCGGTGATGAGGGCGAGGAGGACTACGCGAAGGCAAAGGCGCGGTGCGAGCGGGATTCTGCTGCGGTACTCGGCAGCCGCCTGCTGATCGTTCGGGCCGGCCTGATCGCAGGTCCGGGAGACGGCAGTGACCGGTTCGGGTACTGGGTCTCGCGGTGCGCACTCGCGGGAAAAGAGGATGTCCTGGTGCCGACCCTCGCGGACAGGTTCGTGCAGGTCATCGACGTGAGGGACCTCGCGGCGTGGACCATCTCGGCGGGCCGCGCGGGCACTGTGGGAACCTTCAACGCGGTCGGCGACATCCACACCTTCGGTGACGTCCTTTCGCAGGCACGCTCCGTGGCCGGTCATACGGGCGACCTCGTGGAGGCCGCGCCGGAGTGGCTGGTCGACCAGGGTGTGGCCTACTGGGCCGGCCCGCGATCTCTGCCACTGTGGCTCCCCGAGGACTCCAGCGGCTTCTCGCAGCGCAGCAACACCACGTTCCGCGAGACGGGCGGCGCCCTACGGAGCCAGCGGGCCACGCTGCTGGACACGCTCGACGACGAACGGGAGCGGGGGCTCGAGCGTGAGCGACGCGCCGGGTTGACGAGGCAGGAGGAGCGCGGGCTCCTCGCACTCCTGCAGGAACGGCCTGTGGTGCTCGGCAGATGCTCGGCAGGTGATCGGCAGGTGATCGGGCGACGTGGTGCGGGAGCAGGGGAGCTCGGCTCACCGCCGGAAGGGCGTCCGCACCTGTGAGCTGCCCGGAAACGGGAACAGTCGCGGCTGGGCTCCCGTTGGAAGGGGTACACCCTCTTCCCGAAAGGCGCACCCCTGCGTATCCTGCTGACCGGCATCGACGGCTCCGGCAAAAGCACGGCAGCCCGCGACCTGACGAGTGCCGTCCTCGCGAGGGGAGGCAGCGCCGTCATGCTGAAGACCCCGGCCGGCCGCAGGACCATGAACGGTTGGTGGGACGCTCTCGGCTGGACTCCCGGCCCTCGGCTGCAGGACTTCGCCGAGACCATCGTGCGGGTGGCCAATGCCCTCCTGAACGAGGTGCGCCTGCGCGGGTTCGACGGCGTCGTGGTGCTCGACCGCGGTATCCCCTGCCAGCTGGCGCTGAGGGAAGCCCGCGGGATTCGGCGGGGCGTGTTCCTGCCGTGGCTCCAGCGCGTCCTTCCCGCTCCCGACGTCGTCGCGCACTTCGATGTGCCCATCGACGTCGCCCTCGCGCGGGTGGCGGCACGCGCCACTGATTCGGAGACGGCCTCGGGGCTCGCGGCCCTGGACGCGGGCTACCGGAGGTTGCCGGAGTTCGCGGACTTCACCCTCATCGATGCCGACCGGCCCACGGAGGTCATTGTGGCGGACCTGCTGGCACTGGCGGGGACGAGCCTGGTCCAGCGACCAGCCGGCGGACGCCCCACCGACGGCACCCGCGCGCAGTACTGAGCGCTGCTCGGCATCGACCCGCCCGAACGTCTCGCAGCCGAGGTCCCTACAGTGCGCTGATGGTCCAGCCGGTGCGGTGCGTCTGTCCGGGCTCGAGCACCACGAGGTCCTCCCCGCTGTTGAAGGCCTCCGGCGGGCAGGTCATGGGCTCGACGGCGAGTCCTAGCCGCGTGTTCTCGGGCTTCTTGGGGAGATCCGCGGTGTGGATCTGCACCCACGCGCAGGTCTCGTCCCAGGTCATCGCGGTTCCCGTCCCATGGTCGGGATCGGTGACGCGGACCGTCGCCCGGCCGGATTCGTCGCGCGTGAGGCCGGTGAAGGCGTGGTCGATCTGCACGTCGCCGAGCGCGTGGGCCGTCCGGAAGTCGAACGGCGTCCCGTCGACGGACTCCTTGGCCACGGGCAACAGGCGATCGGGAGTGACGGTCAGGACGGTGGCGGCGGGGAGTTCGAGCACCCACTCGTCGAGTGGTGAGGTACCGGCGACGAGGTACGGATGCGGGCAGACCCCGTAGGGCGCTCGACGCGACCCCGTGTTCAGGGCGGTCACGTCGGTCCGGAAGCCCTCCGTGCCGACACTGAAGCGTGCGTGCAGAGCAACCGTGAAGGGGTACGCCTCCGTCGGCTCGATGGTGCACCCCAGCGTCACGGCGGAGCCGGTGTGCTCCACGAGGGTCCAGGGAATGTCGAAGACGAGTCCGTGCAGGGCCGCACCGCGTTCGGGTTCGTTGACGGCCAGCTCGTACTCCTCGCCGTCGAACGAGTAGCGGCCGTCCGCTATCCGGTTGGGCCACGGGGCTACGAAGGCACCGCGGAAGTTGGGCATCTCCTCGTCGGCACCGAAGCCGACCACGAGCGGACGTCCCTCGAAGGTGAGTTCACGGACGGCGGCACCGAGACCGAGGACGACGGCCGTGTAGCCGCCGCCCTCGATCCTGTATTCCGGGTGGTTCATGCGAGGGATACGGCCGTCCAGGACACCGGGGGCAGCGTGACGGTGACGGCGCCGCCGTCGATCGACGCCGTGGTGTTGGGCTTCATGGTCACGCGCTCGGGCTCCTCAAGGGTGTTCTTCGCATACACGTCCGTATCGTACAGCGACTGGGCATCCACACTGCTGAACCCGTTGAGCGCCGCGATGTCGATGGTCACCGTGACCTCCTCGGTCTGGGACCGGTTGACGAGGAAGACGGCGGTGGAACCGGTGGCGTCGTCGTGGGTTGCCACGGCGTCCACGAGCGGCACGACGCCGTAGGTCCCGGTCTCGTAGGTCCCGGCGTCGAGCTTGAGCTCGAGGACGGAACCCTGCGCGAGCTTCGAGGTGATGGCGAACGGGAAGAACGTGGTCTGGCGCCAGGCCGGTCCGCCGGGCTCGGTCATGATCGGGGCGATCACGTTGACGAGCTGCGCCAGCGACGCCGAGGTGACGCGGTCCGCGTGCTTGAGCAGGGAGATCATCAGGTTGCCGAACACGACGGCGTCGGCCACGGAGTAGCAGTCCTCGAGCAGGCGGGGAGCCACGGGCCAGTTGTCGAGGCCCTCGATCTTGTCGACGTTCTCGAAGCGGCTGATGTACCAGACGTTCCACTCGTCGAAGGAGATGTTGATGGTCTTCGAGCTGCCGCGGACCGCCTTCACATGGTCGGCGGTGGCGACGACGGACTCGATGAAATGGTCCATGTCGACGGCTGAGGCGAGGAAGGACCCGAGGTCGCCGTTCTTCTCCTCGTAGTAGGCATGGCAGGAGATGTAGTCGACGACGTCGTAGGTGTGCGACAGGACGACGCGCTCCCATTCCCCGAAGGTCGGCATGTGGGCGCTCGAGGAGCCGCAGGCCACGAGTTCGATGGACGGGTCGAGCTGGCGCATCGCCCGAGCCGTGATGGCGGCCAGCTTGCCGTAGTCCTCGGCAGAGCGGTGGCCGAGCTGCCAGGGCCCGTCCATCTCGTTGCCGAGGCACCAGATCTTGACGTCGAACGGGTCGGGGCGCCCGTTGGCCATGCGCTGGTCGGCGAGGGCCGTGCCCTTGGGCAGGTTCGAGTACTCGAGGAGATCGAGTGCCTCCGAGGTGCCACGCGTTCCGAGGTTCACGGCCAGCATGAGGTCGCTATCGACCTTCTGTAGCCACGAGGCGAACTCGTGCATGCCCACCTGGTTCGTCTCGGTGGAGTGCCAGGCGAGGTCCAGCCGGGTGGGGCGCTCCTCGCGCGGTCCGACGCTGTCCTCCCAGCGGAACCCGGAGACGAAGTTGCCACCGGGGTAGCGGATCGTCGAGACGCCCATCTCCTTCACGAGGTCGATGACGTCCTGGCGGAAGCCCTCGTCGTCGGCGGTCGCATGGCCGGGCTCGTAGATGCCGTCGTAGACGTGGCGGCCGAGGTGTTCGACGAAGCCGCCGAAGATGTTGCGGTTGATGCGCCCGACCGTGAAGGAGGGGTCGAGGGTGAGGCGTGCGTGCTGCATCAAACTACTTTCTCTGCGTGGTGGCGTGATGGAGGAACGGAAGGCGGGCTATTTGAGCGAGCCCAGCGACAGTCCGCCCTGCCAGTACTTCTGGAGGGAGAGGAACGCGATGATCAGCGGGATGATCGAGATGAAGGCACCCGTGGTGATCAGGTTCCACAGGGCTTCACCGCCGCTGCCGGCGTTGGAGAGTGCCTGCCAGCCGTTGAGGCCCACCGTGACGGGGAGCAGCAGCGGGTCACTGAGGACGGCGAGCGGGAGGAAGAAGTTGTTCCAGGTCCCGACGACGGACAGCAGGAGCACTGTCACGATGGCCGGGCGCAGGAGCGGCAGGGCGATCTGGAAGAACGTGCGGATCTCTCCCGCGCCGTCGATCCGTGCGGCGTCGAGGAGTTCGTCGGGCACTGCCTCCTGGGCGAAGACCCTCATGAGGTAGACGCCGAACGGGCTCAGCAGTGAGGGCAGGATGACGGCCCAGATGGTGTTGACGAGCCCGACCGAGCTCAGGAGGACGAAGGTCGGGATGACGAGCGCCGTCAGGGGCACCATGACCGCCCCGAGCAGGATGCCGAAGAAGGCGGCCCGTCCGCGGAAGTTGTACTTCGCGAAGCCGTAGCCGGCGAGGACAGCCAGGATGGTGGCGCCGACGCCCCCGGAAATGGCGTAGAGGAACGAGTTGCCGAGCCAGCGCCAGTAGATGCCGTCCTGGCGCTCGAACAGGCCCTGGAGGTTGCTGAAGAAGTGGAATTCGTTGTCGAACCACAGGGGCCCGCCGGAGCCGCCGAAGAGTCCCGCGGTGTCCTTGGTGCTCGCGACCGTCAGCCACCAGAGAGGGGTGATGAAGTAGATGACGAGGATCAGCAGGAAGATGTGCGAGCCGATGCGGGGGCCGCCGTTGCGAGCCCGGTTCCGTGCTGCGGAGCCGCGGGCCTTCCGGCCGTCCTGCCGCTGTGGGGTGTCTGTGACGAGTGCCATGGCTTATTTCAGTCCGCTCTGCTTGCGGGTCAGGAAGAGGAAGATGAAGGAGAAGACGAACACGACGATGCCGAGCGCGAAGGAGATGGCGGAGGCGTAGTTGAACTGGCTGTAGGAGAAAGCCAGCGAGAAGGCGTACATGTTCGGTGTGTACGACGTAGAGATGGCTCCCTGCGCCACTCCCCTCAGGACCTGCGGTTCGGTGAAGAACTGGAGAGTGCCGATCAGGGCGAAGATCACCACCATGACCAGGGAGGACGAGATCATCGGGACCTTGATGCGCAGGGCGATCTGCCGGTCGGAGGCGCCGTCGAGCACGGCCGCCTCGTAGATCCCGGGGTCGATGCCCCTCAGGGCGGCGTAGATGATGATCATGTAGTAGCCGGCCCACTGCCAGGTGACGATGTTCACCAGGCTGCCGAAGATGTTGTCCTGTGCCAAGAATTCCGGTGCAGCCAGTCCGAAGATGCCGAAGATGGAACTGGCCGGACCGAACCGTGGGCTGTAGAGGAAGCCCCACATCAGGGCGCCGATGACGACGGGGATCGCGTAGGGGATGAAGATCATGAGACGCGAGAACTTGGACGCCCAGGTGGCCAGGTTGTCGAGGACGAGGGCCGCCACGAGAGCCACGAGCATCTGGGCCGGGATCATGATCAGGGCGAACTTCGCCACCGTGCCGAGGCCCTGAAGGAAGATCGGATCCGAGAACGCCTTGATGTAGTTGTCTCCGCCGACGAATTTGTTGCCGGTCGCGAGAGTGCTGGTGAACAGACTCATCCGGAAGGCGAAGACCAGCGGAAGAATGAGGAAGGTCAGGAAGATGAGGGCGAAGGGCGCCACGAACAGCCACCCCCAGCGCTGCTTGCGCCGGTAGTTCCTGTCCGGACGGTGCTTGACCTCGTTGGGTGCCTCGGCGGGGTGTGACGACGTCGGCGCGGTGGTCGTGGCCATGGTGGTCTTTCCTCGAGCTATGGGAAGGATGTGCGGTGGACGGACTCCATCGGGAGCGGAGGGAAGGTGCCCGCCACGCAAGCGGGCACCTTCCGACGGCGGTCTACTTCAGAGTGAAGCCCTGCTCGGTCGCGTACTGCTCCAGCGATACCTGGAGGTCGTCGAGCGCCTTGCCGGCGTCCTTCTCGCCCTGCACCATCGCGTAGAGCTGCTCGGTGAGCTGGTCGTAGGCGTAGTTCTGGAACGGGCTGAACGTCGCGCCCTCGTAGCCCGCAGCAGCGTCGAGGAACACATCCTTGTTGATCTGCTGTCCGCCGAAGAACTCGTACTCCTTGTCAGCGAACTCCGGGGAGTCGAGGACCGGGGCGTAGGACGGGAAGAGTGCTCCCTTGTCCACACCGAGGTTCATGCCCTCCTCGTTACCGAAGATGCCCATGGCGACCTTCGCGGCGAGTTCCTTGTCCTTCGCCTGCTCCGTGACGGCGAAGGTGGAGCCGCCCCAGTTCACCTGGACGGGGTTGGCTGCATCCCACTGCGGCAGCGGTGCCGCACGCCAGACGGCGGTCGGATCGGCGTCGGACAGGCCCTGCAGGTATCCGGGGCCCCAGGCCGCCGCAAGGTAGACGGCGTAGGAGCCGTCGACGAGCTTGGTGTTGTAGTCGGCCGTGAAGGCGTCATCGGTAGCGACGAGGCCGTCCTTCACGAGGCCGTCCCAGTACTCGAGGACCTGCTTGGCGCCCTCGTCGTTCACCTTGATGCCGATCTCCTGCGGGTTCGCGGAGTCGTACTCGAACGGAACGGAACCTGCCTGGGCGAAAAGAGCCTGGTTGAAGGCGCGTCCGTTGGTCGGGAAGTCGCCGATGACAGCGCCACCGCCGGACTCCTTCAGCTTCCGGGCCGCGGCCTCGAACTCTTCCCAGGTGGTCGGCACCTGGATGCCGGCCGCGTCGAAGAGGTCCTGGCGGTAGAGCATGCCCATAGGCCCGCCGTCGACCGGGATCGCGTAGACGGCGTCGCCGCTGCTCGCATCCTCCCAAGCGCCCTCGGCGTAGTCCGCCTTGACGTCATTGGCACCGAACTCCGTGAGGTCCACGAGGGCATCACGGATGGTGAAGCTGGAGAGGACCTCGGATTCGAGCTGGATGACGTCGGGGGCGCCGGAGCCGGACTCGATGGAGGTGGAGAACTTCGTGTACTCGTCGTTGCCCTGGCCCGCGTTGGTCCAGCAGATCTGGACGTCGTCGTTGGCGTTGTTGAACTGGTCGACGACCTCGTTGAACGCGGGATACCAGGCCCAGACCGTGACCTGGGGTGCTTCGGCGTTCACGATGGTGTTGGTGCAGGACGCCTCTTCCGAGCCGCCTCCCCCGCCGCTTCCGCTGCCTCCAGAGCAGCCGGTCAGTGCTACGGCAGTGGCGGCGACGATGCCGGCTGTTGCCAGGAACTTGGCTTTCATATCTCTTGCTTCCTCTCGCGGTGGGCTTCCACCGTGGTCCGCCGGGGCGGTCTGTCCAGGTGCTGCAGGGAGGAGGATCGCCAGGGCACAAGGTATTGTGTCCGCTCGAATCTTCCTTGATCCGGGGCCGTCCTCCTGCAGGTCCGCCTTGCCAGGCAAGGCTCTCCACAAGTGCCGGTTCCGTCGTTTACATCGTTGTAGGTAAACGATGTAGAAGAAGCATGCAGAGTGAGGCGGGTCACTGTCAAGCAGCCCCGGCAGAATCCGGCGCGCAAGACGGTCCGTTACCCGGTCAGGCGGAGGACTCCCGTTCGATGACCTGGAAATGTGCCTCGAACTCCCGCGGCGGCACATCGCTGTCCGGTCCGGAGATCCGCTCCTGAAGGACGCGGACAGCGGTGTCGGCGATCTCGTCCCTGCCCGGGGCGATCGTGGACAGTGTGGGTAGGGAGTACCGCCCTTCGTCGAGGTCGTCGAAGCCGATGACGGCGACGTCGTCCGGGATGCGGCGCCCGGCTTCCTGCAGCACGCGCATGGCGCCGAGGGCCAACGTGTCGTTCATCCCGAACATGGCGTCGAACTCCACACCGGACTCGAGCAGCGCCTTCATGGTCGTGGCCCCGTTGGCCCGGTGCCAGAAGGTCGTATACCCCACGAGCGAGGGGTCGAACGGAATGCCGGCCTCCTCGAGCGCCTGCTGGTAGCCGCGCAGACGGAGCCCGGCGGAACCGATCACTTCGCCCTCGTGCCCTCCGACGACGGCGATGCGGCGCCGCCCCTTTGAGATCAGGTGCGCCGTAGCAGCCCTGGCGGACTCCACGTTGCTCATGGTCACGTGGTCCGTGGGGCCGCCGAAGATCCTCTCCCCGAGCAGGACCAGCGGGAAGTTGACGTTCAGGTGGTGCGCGTCCTCGTTGGACATCCCGAGCGGACTGAACAGCAGTCCGTCGGTCATCTGGAGCCGCGGACTGGACAGGATCTCCAGCTCATGGGCGCGGTCGCCCCCGGTCTGCTCGATGAGCACCTTGAGCCCGCGCCGCTCGGCTGCCTTGATGATCGAGTCCGCCAGTTCGGCGAAGTAGCTCAGGGAGAGTTCCGGGACAGCGAGACCGATCACGCCGGTCTTGCCCGAGCGCAGGCTGCGTGCAGAGAGGTTGGGGCTGTACCCGAGTTCCGAGATGGCTTCCATGACCCGCTGCTTGGTTTCCGCGCGGATGTGCTGGTAGTCGTTGATGACGTTGGAAACTGTCTTGATCGAGACGCCGGCTGCCAGCGCAACGTCCTTCAGTGTGGCCGCCATACCGCTCCCTCGATCCAAACGGTGATGCCCTGTACGTCACGCGTGAAGCGAGTCTACAACGTTGTAGGATGAGCGGGACTTCATCGCACGGGTACCGCAGCTTTCATTCTCGCCGTCGCGATACCAGCCAGACAAGGACTGCCATGATCGAGGAACAGGTACGGGACAGGCTCAACTGGGCAGGCAACTACGAGTACTCCGCCCGGACGATCGAGCACCCCACCACGCTCGCCGAACTCCAGCGCGCGGTCGCCGGGGCCACCCGCGTCAGTGCGCTCGGCTCCCGCCATTCGTTCAACGACATCGCGGACACGCCGGGGACCCTCGTGTCCCTGGATGTACTCGACCCCGCAGTGGAGATCGACGAGGCCGCACTCACCGTGACGGTGAGTGCCGGCGTCCGTTACGGTGTCCTCGCCGAACACCTGCAGCGCCGCGGTTTCGCCCTGCACAACCTCGCATCCCTCCCCCACATCTCGATCGGCGGAGCCGTCGCCACGGCGACGCACGGCTCGGGTGACGGGAACGGCAACCTCGCTACCGCCGTCGTCGCGCTCGAGCTCGTCACGGCGTCCGGTGATGTCCTGACCGTCTCGAAGGGCGACGAGGATTTCGACGGCATGGTGGTCGGTCTCGGCGCGCTCGGCATCGTCCACCGCGCGACCCTCCGCATCGAGCCGTCCTTCGACGTCCGCCAGGACGTCTTCACCGACGTCCCGTGGGATGCGGTGCTGGCGGACTACGACGCCGCCACCTCCTCCGCCTACAGCGTCAGCCTCTTCACGGACTGGTCCGGGGACACCATCGGCCAGGCCTGGCTCAAGAGCAGGATGGACAGCGGCTCGGCCGCCCCGGATCAGTTCTACGGCGGATCGGCGGCGGACCGCGCGTACCACCCCGTGCCCGGAGTGGCAGCGGACCACTGCACGCAACAGTTCGGCGTCCCCGGACCGTGGTCGGACCGTCTGGCGCACTTCCGTCTCGCCTTCACCCCCAGTAACGGGGAGGAACTGCAGACCGAGTACCTCGTGGGACGCGAGCACGCCGTCGGGGCCATCGCTGCGATGCGAGCCCTGGCGCCACGGATCACGCCGCTCCTGCAGGTCTCCGAGGTGCGCTCGATGGCCGCCGACGAACTGTGGCTCAGCAACAACTACCAGCGCGCCGGAATCGGCCTCCACTTCACCTGGAAGCCTGCGCAGCCGCAGGTCGAGGAGTTGCTGCCGGAGATCGAGGCAGCCCTCGCACCGTTCGCCATGCGACCGCACTGGGGCAAGCTCTTCACGATGGATGCTGCCCAGCTGGCGCCGCTCTACCCCCGCTTCGGAGACTTCCAGGCCCTTGCGCGCAGGACGGACCCCGAGGGTAAGTTCCGCAACGCCTTCCTCGACCGCACGATGTTCGGGGAGCCGGCCTAGTCCGTCGGCCCACCGCTCCTGGCCGCCCGGCTCCGAGGAGCTCCAGCAGCTCGGCTCAGGACGGGATAAGCCCGACGACGCAGGCTAGTGCTTGCGCGTCAGCCAGTTCCAGTGAGCGAGGGTGCGGAGCCTGATCAGCAGGGCACGCGATTGCTCAGGGCCGTACGGCAGGATCGGGATCGCCTTCGTCACGTCGAGCGAGGCCTCGTCCATGGCGAGACGCGTCACCCGGACGGCGCTGCGCATCTTGTTCATCTGGGTGATGACCTCGGCCACGGACACGGGCTCGCCGTGACCGGGCACGAAGACGTCGTAGAGGTCCTCGAGCGCCACCATCTTGCCGAGCGTGCGGATCCAGTCCGCGGGGAACGAGTCATCGAACGCCGGGTCGGCACCCTCCTCCACGAGGTCACCCGTGAAGAGGACGCTGCCCGCTCCTACCAGCAGGTCGTGGTCGGTATGGCCGCGGCCGAGGTGGAACAGCGTCACGGACATGTCGCCGAGGTCGATGTCCACGGGTGTGCCCTCCACGAGGCGGTTCGCCGGGACGACGTCGGTATGCCTGCCGCCGCCCGCGCCCATGGCGGGTTCGACGGCGGCGACCAGCGTGCGCTGCTCCTCACCCGTCTCACCCTGCACCGTGCCGCAGCGCGACGTGGCCCAGAACTCCTCGACGCCCTGGGCTGCGAAGTACCCGTTCCCGAAGAAGTGATGGGCATGGGCGTGCGTGTTCACGACGAGCAGGGGCAGACCGGTGACGTCCCGGACGTGCGAATAGATCTCCGCCGCTCCGATGGGCCCGGCTCCGGTATCGACGACCAGCGCTCGCTCCGTCCCGACGACGAGCCCGACGTTCATCCGGAAGCCGGCTGTGCGCAGCAGGTAGATGCCCGGCGCGAGCTCACGCCAGGGGTTGCGGGTCGCGGCGCTGGGGGCGTCGTCGGTCATGGGGTCCTTTCGGTAACGGCAGGACTCCCAGTGTAGGTGGGCACGCGGTCGGGCAGGATGTGCTGCCTAGCCCCCGGACGCCACCTAGGCGGGCTGGTTCTGGGGCGGGAGGACCGCGATGATCGGGTGGTCGAAGCCCGTGTTGCCGACCTTCGCCGCTCCGCCGGGTGATCCGAGGGCCGGGCCGGTGGGGGCGGGCACGTCGAAGAACTCCACGTTGGCCTTGTAGTACTCGGCCCACTGCTCGGGGGTGTCGTCCTCGTAGTAGATCGCCTCGACGGGGCACACGGGCTCGCACGCCCCGCAGTCCACGCACTCATCGGGGTGGATGTAGAGCGACCGTTCGCCCTCGTAGATGCAGTCGACAGGGCACTCCTCGATACAGGCCTTGTCCTTGACATCCACGCACGGCTGCGCAATCACGTAGGTCACTTCCGATGCCCTTCCTCGAGCGTTGCGGGCCGGGCATCGACGTTCGCCAGCCGGTACTGAACACCAGCGTACGCATGACCGGTGAGGGTTCATCGAGGGAGGCTTCCCGTGGCGTCCCATGACGTGGTGCGTCGGCGTGTTACGTCGTGCGGCCCCCGGTGAAGGGCCGGGACACCCAACTCCTGACCAGGGTCAGCGTCCCCGTACTGTCCCTGTATGACGAGTTCAACAGCAGCCGCTACGAACACACAGGGCCGGTCCGGTGCAACCAGACCGGGCAGACCCCACGGTCAGTGGAGGGTCGACGGAACCGCCCCCCTGAACGCGAATGAGGCGTGGAAACAGGAGGACGGCGGCCTGAATGTGCGGGAACGCATCGAGCAGGTGTACTCGAAACGGGGCTTCGACTCGATCGAGAAGACCGACCTCCACGGGCGCTTCCGCTGGTGGGGGCTCTACACCCAGCGGAGACCGGGCATCGACGGCGGAAAGACCGCAACCCTTGAACCTCACGAGCTCGAGGACAAGTACTTCATGTTGCGGGTGCGTATCGACGGCGGCTCCCTCACGACTCATCAGTTACGCGTCATCGGCGAGATCTCCACGGACTTCGGACGGGGAACAGCTGACCTGACCGATCGCCAGAACATCCAGCTGCACTGGATCCGCGTCGAGGATGTGCCGGAGATCTGGCGCCGCCTGGAGGACGCCGGTCTCTCGACCACCGAGGCCTGCGGTGACGTACCCCGGGTCATCCTCGGTTCGCCCGTCGCCGGTATCGCCGCCGATGAGATCATCGATCCCACCCCCGCTATCGAAGAACTGGCGAAGCGCTTCATCGGGGACCCGGAACTGGCCAACCTCCCCCGGAAGTTCAAGACGGCGATCACGGGCCATCCCAGCCAGGACGTGGTGCACGAGATCAACGACGTCGCCTTCGTGGGGATGGTCCATCCAGAACTCGGACCGGGCTACGACCTCTGGGTCGGAGGCGCCCTCTCCGTCACGCCCCGGCTGGCGGAGCGCCTCGGCGCGTTCGTCCAGCCCCATCAGGTTGCCGACGTCTGGGTAGGCATCACCAAGATCTTCCGTGACTACGGCTACCGCAGGCTGAGGACCAAGGCGAGACTCAAGTTCCTGCTAGCTGACTGGGGTACGGACAGGTTCCGCGACGTCCTCGAGGAGGAGTACCTCGGGTATCGGCTGACCGACGGACCACCGGCCGCGAAGCCCTCGACGCCCGGTGACCACGTCGGAATTCATCGGCAGAAGGACGGACGGTACTTCATCGGGGTATCGCCGGTCGTCGGACGGGTCTCCGGCGCCACCCTCACCTCACTCGCGGCGTTGCTCGAGGACCATGGGTCGGGGCGGCTCCGCACCACCCCCCACCAGAAGCTGGTCCTCCTCGATGTCCCCGAGCATCAACTCGACTCCCTGGTTGATGGCCTGGAAGCCCTGGGCCTCACCCCGAAGCCGTCGGTGTTCCGGCGTTCCTCCATCGCCTGCACGGGGATCGAGTTCTGCAAGCTGGCCATCGTGGAAACCAAGATCACAGCAGCGACAGCGGTGGCCGAGCTCGAGACGCGGCTCGCGGATCTCGCCGAATCCGGGGTGCTGCCGGAGCGGCTCTCCCTCCACGTGAACGGGTGCCCCAATTCCTGTGCCCGCATCCAGACGGCGGACATCGGGCTGAAGGGTCAACTACTACCCGACGGCGACGGCGGCCAGTCTCCTGGTTTCCAGGTCCACCTCGGCGGCGGTCTGGCCTCCCTGGATCGTGAGGAAGCCGGTCTGGGACGCACTGTCCGCGGCCTCAAAGTCACCGCCGATGATCTTCCCGAGTACGTGGAACGGCTGGTACGCCGTTTCGTCGCCGACCGGCACCTGTCCGAGACATTTGCGGAGTGGACGCACCGCGCCGACGAAGGAGCACTGCTATGACAGGGAGACTGCGCACCAGCGAGGCGCTGCAGGCGCTCGCCGGACGGGGCAATGAGGAGCTCGGCTGGGACTCATCGTCCGCCGACGTCGTGGCCTGGGTGGCGCGGGAATTTCCCGTGCGGACCGTGGCAGTGGCCAGTTCCATGGCCGACGCCGTACTGCCCCATCTCGTCTCCCAGCAGCTTCCCGGCGTCGACGTCCTGTTTCTCGAGACGGGCTACCACTTCCCCGAAACCATTGCCACGCGCAACGAAGTGGCGGCAACCTTCGACATCAACCTCGTGGATGTCCTGCCGGCACTGACCGTGGAGGAGCAGGACCGTACGTCAGGCAAAGATCTGTTCGCGACCGATCCGGCGCAGTGCTGTGCACTGCGGAAAATGGGTCCCCTGAAGAGCGCGCTGGCGGGCTACGAGGTCTGGTTCACCGGGGTACGCCGCGATGAGGCTCCCACGCGCACCAATACTCCCCTGGTGACGTGGGATCCGCTCCATGACCTCGTGAAGGTGAACCCGTTGGCTGCCTGGACCTTCGATGCGCTCCTCGACTACGCCCAGCTGCATCGGGTCCCCGTCAACCTGCTGCTGTCCAACGGCTACCCCTCGATCGGCTGCCATCCCTGCACGCGACCCGTCGCCCCGGGAGAAGACCCGCGAGCCGGCCGCTGGGCCGGCCTCGCCAAGACAGAATGCGGGATACACCAGTGAGCACCTATACCGGGAACCGCGTCCTTTCCAGCCTCGATACCCTCGAATCCGAAGCGATCCACATCCTGCGCGAGGTATTCGCCGAATTCGAGCGACCCGCGCTGCTGTTCAGCGGGGGGAAGGATTCGGTGGTGATGCTGCACCTCGCGGCGAAGGCATTCTGGCCCGGGCGGGTCCCCTTCCCCGTGCTCCACATCGACACCGGGCACAACTTCCCCGAGGTCCTCGACTTCCGCGACGACACCGTGGAGCGGTTGGGGCTCCGCCTCGTCGTGGGATCGGTGCAGGACTATATCGACGACGGGCGGCTCGCCGAGCGGGCGGACGGCACGCGGAATCCGCTGCAGACCCAGCCGCTGCTCGATGCCATCAGGACCAACCGCTTTGACGCGGTCTTCGGTGGAGGCCGCCGCGACGAGGACAAGGCAAGGGCCAAGGAGCGCATCCTCTCGCTGCGTGACGAGTTCGGCCAATGGGATCCCCGGAACCAGCGCCCGGAACTCTGGAAGCTCTACAACGGGCGGCACACCGTCGGCCAGCATGTGAGGGCCTTTCCCATCTCCAACTGGACCGAGCTCGACATCTGGCGGTATATCGAACGCGAGGACATCATCCTGCCTCCCCTGTACTACGCGCATCCCCGCGAAGTCTTCCAGCGCGACGGGATGTGGCGCGCCGTGGGAGAAGTATCCCAGCCTGCGCCTGGCGAGCAGGTGCAGGTCCGGACCGTCCGTTACCGCACCGTCGGCGACATGTCCTGCACCGGTGCCGTCGAATCCGAGGCGGCCTCCGCTGCCGCAGTGGTCCGTGAAGTGGCGCTCAGCACCATCACCGAACGCGGCGCCACCCGTGCCGACGACCGCATCTCCGAAGCCGCCATGGAGGACCGAAAGAAAGACGGGTACTTCTGATGACCACCCTGACCGACAACGGCACGGCACTTTCCACCGCATCCCTTTTCCGCTTCGCTACGGCAGGCTCGGTCGACGACGGGAAGTCGACGCTGGTCGGACGGCTGCTGCATGACAGCAAATCGGTCCTGGCCGACCAGCTCGACGCCATCGAGCGTACTTCCGCCGAACGTGGTTTCGGTGGCGCCCCGGTCGGCGGGGTGCAGCAGCTCGACCTCGCCCTGCTCACGGACGGACTGCGCGCCGAGCGCGAGCAGGGCATCACTATCGATGTCGCCTACAGGTACTTCGCGACGGCGAACCGCTCCTTCATCCTCGCGGACTGCCCCGGGCACGTGCAGTACACCAGGAACACGGTGACCGGTGCCTCCACCGCGGACGCCGTCGTCGTGCTCATCGATGTACGCAAGGGCGTCCTCGAACAAACCCGCCGGCATCTCGCCGTGGCGCGGCTCCTGCGCGTGCCCAACCTCATCGCCGCCGTCAACAAGATCGACCTCGTGGACTACAGCGAGGCCCGGTTCCGCAGCGTGGAGGCGGAGTTGCAGCTCGCGGCCGCCGACCTGGGAGAGACGAATCTGACGGTGGTGCCCGTCTCTGCCCTGGTGGGGGACAACATCGTCGGTCGCTCGGAGCGCACACCCTGGTACGGCGGCCCGTCCCTCCTCGAGATCCTGGAGGAGCTGCCCGCACTGGCCGACCTCGAGACGGGCAGCGAGTCCTTCCGCTTCCCCGTGCAGACCGTCCTCCGCCCCCAGGGCGCCCTCGCACCGGGACTCGACCCCGCGACGTACCGCGATTACCGCGGCTATGCCGGACAGATCGTCGCAGGCACCGTCCGCGTGGGCGACACCCTTACAGTGCTTCCGGGACAGCGGAGCACCGTGGTGTCAGGGATCGACATGGCCGGTGAGCACCTCGACGAAGCCTTCGCACCCCAGTCCGTGGTCCTCCGGCTCAGGGAGGATCTCGACATCTCGCGCGGGGATCTGCTGGCCGCTCCCGGTACGAGCGGGAAGAGCAGCCAGGACATCCAGGGTTCGCTGTGCTGGCTCTCGCCCGGAACCCTCCACCCCGGCGCCGGGGTGCTCATCAAACACGGCAGCTCGACGGTGCGGGGAATCGTGCAGGACATCCTCGGGCGGCTGGATCTCACCACATTCACCGAGCAACCGGCCTCCCGACTCGACCTCAACGACATCGGTACCGTGCGCCTTCGGGTCGCCTCACCGCTGCCGGTCGACTCCTACGCCGAATCGCGTCATACCGGCTCATTCCTCGTGATCGACCCGGCGAACGGAAACACCCTGGCCGCAGGACTGGTCACCGGGCCAGGGTCCGCGACCACGGGCGATACCGGTTCCTCGAAGGAACCCGATGCCTCCTGAGATTCCCGTACCGGTCAATGAGAACCTGCCCCCACGACCGTCAGGGCGGGGCCGCGTCCTGCGGAACCGGGTCGTGGAGACGGTGCTTTCGGCATGCCTCGTCATCACGGTGGCCGCCGGTGCAGCCGTCGCCGCCTACGCCTCCTCCCAGCGGGCGGCCTCCAGCGTTCCCGCAGCCCAGCCGGTCTCGGAGGCGGAGGAGCTCCGGCTCGGTTACTTCGGCAACCTCACCCATGCCCCGGCCCTCGTGGGGCTCGAGGCGGGCATCTTCGACGATGAGCTGGGCAGCACGAGCCTGAGCACCCATGCCTTCAACGCGGGCCCGGCGGCTATCGAGGCACTGAACGCGGGGGCCATCGACGCGACCTTCATCGGCCCGAACCCGGCCATCAACTCCTTCATCCAGAGCGAGGGCGAATCCCTACGGGTCGTGGCAGGAGCCACGTCCGGGGGTGCGCAACTCGTGGTGCGCGCCGGTATCGACGAGCCGGAGGACCTGCGCGGTGCAACCCTCGCGACACCCCAGCTCGGTAATACGCAGGACGTGGCGCTGCGTACCTGGCTGTCGGACAACGGTCTGACAACCGGTACCGGCGACCCCGGTGACGTTCTCATCACCCCCACCGAGAATGCCCTGTCCCTGCAGCTCTTCTCGAGCGGCGACCTCGACGGAGCATGGGTTCCTGAACCATGGGCAGCCCGTCTCGTCCTGGAGGCGGGTGGCACGGTCCTCGTGGACGAAAAGGACCTCTGGCCGGGTGGACGGTTTCCCACCACCCTGCTGGTCGTGGCCGCGGACTATCTGACCAGGCACCCCGAGCAGGTCAAAGCCCTCCTCCGGGGTGAGTTGCGCGCCGTGGAATGGCTGGCCGCGAAGACCGGGGAAGCCGGGAACGCCGCAGAGGCCGCGCAGGTGCTGAACCGGGGCCTCGAGTTGGCGCAGGCCAAACCACTACCCGACGCCGTGATGGGCAGGGCTCTCAGCCACCTCGAATTCACGCAGGACCCCCTGAGCAACTCACTGGAACAGCTTCTCGCTGACGGCATTGCTGCAGGTACCGCCACGGAGTACGACATCGATGGCCTCGTGGACCTGACACTCCTCAACGAGGTACGCGCGGAATCGGCACTCGATCCGATTCCGGCGACCGCGCAGCGGGAGGGTGACGGATCCTCATGAGTGAAGCGCCCTGCATCGCCATCAAAGAACTGTCCAAACGCTTCTCGCCGCTGGGTCCCTTGGTCCTCGACTCCGTGGATCTCGACGTGGCACCGGGTGAATTCGTCACACTCCTCGGCGCATCGGGCTGTGGGAAGTCGACGATGCTCAACCTCATCGCCGGTCTCGAGCGGCCGACTTCGGGCTCCATCTCCGCACCCAAGGTCGCGTTCATGTTCCAGGACGCGTCCCTGTTCCCCTGGCTCTCCGCCCAGGGCAACGTGGAATTGGCGCTCGAACTGCGGGGGGTTCCACGGCTCCGACGAAGCATCGAGGCGGCACGCCTCCTCGACGTGGTGCACCTCACCGACGCCGCCCACAAGAAACCCCACGAGCTGTCCGGCGGCATGCGCCAGCGGGTCGCGCTGGCCCGGTCACTCGCACAGGACCGGGAAGCCCTGCTCATGGACGAACCCTTCGCGGCGCTCGACGCGATTACGCGCGACCTGCTGCACGAGGAGTTGCTGCGCGTGTGGCGGGAGACGGGCCGCACCATCATCTTCATCACCCACAACGTCCGCGAGGCCGTTCTCCTTGGTCAGCGGGTGCTGCTGATGTCGTCACGGCCGGGCAGGGTGGTCGGCGAATGGTCCACCACCGGCCAGGACGCGGCAGCCCTGACGACGCACATCACCGCCGAACTTCGGAAGGAGATCCGCCGCCATGCAAGCTGAGACGCGCACTACCGTGTCCTCCGCCTCCGGAGCCCCCGTCGCGGACCTGCGGGCGCAACCCCCCACCCCGATTCCGGATCCTGATCCGGAAGCACATGCGGGCCGGGAACTCGACGCCGGCCTCGATGCCCTCCAGCAGCAGACTGTTCCTCCCATCGGGTGGTCCTCCCGGGTGGCCAGGACCCTGTTGCCCCTCGCCGCGGTCGGAGCGGTGATCTACGTCTGGCAGATGTACGTCTGGCTGGTGAGGCCGCGACCCGACGTGCTCCCCGGTCCCGCCGAAGTCCTCGGAACGCTCCGCGACCTTCTCGCTGACGGGCAGGCGCAAGCGGTCATCCTGACCAGCCTGGAGCGCGGGTTCGCGGGCTTCGCCATCGCTGTCCTGATCGCCACTCCGATCGGCCTGCTGCTCGTCCAGAGCAGGTTCCTACGGGGCGCCTTCGGCCCCATCATTTCCGGCCTGCAGGTCTTGCCCTCGGTGGCCTGGGTGCCGGCCGCCATCATCTGGTTCGGCCTGAGTGATGCCACCGTGTACTTCGTGGTCCTGATGGGTGCCGTGCCCTCCATCGTCAACGGACTGATTTCCGGCGTCGACCAGGTGCCCGACCAGTACCGCCGGGTAGGCCACGTCCTGGGAGCCGGACGGTGGGTCCTCGTGCTGAAGATCGTCCTGCCGGCGGCGCTTCCCGGGTATGTTGCCGGGCTGAAGCAGGGTTGGGCCTTCTCCTGGCGCTCGCTGATGGCCGCGGAGATCATCGCCACCGGCGGAGCCCTCGGCTTCGGTCTCGGTGGCCTGCTGGAGCAGGGCCGCGTGCTGTCCGACATGGCGGTGGTGATGGCGGCTGTCCTGATCATCCTGTCGATCGGGGTGGTGGTGGAACTGCTCCTTTTCGGGCCGCTGGAACGCCGCCTGCTCAGGCGTCGCGGGCTCCTCGTGGCAGGTACCTCATGACCTATCCCCTCGGTCTCCAGCTGAAGGGCAGGAAGGTCCTCGTGGTGGGCGGCGGACCGGTGGCCGCACGCCGCATACCCGCGCTGGTCGCGGACGGAGCCCTCATCACGGTCATCGCGCCTGACGCGTGCGAGGACGTCCGGGAACTCGCAGCGGCGGGGGCCCTGGAATGGGAAGCCCGGAGCTATTCACCCGGCGACCTCGACGGCGCATGGCTGGTGCTGGCCCATTGCGGCAGCAGCCATGTCCAGGACGCCATTGCCGCGGATGCCGACGCCGCGCGCATCTGGTGCGTCAAGGGTGGGGATTCCGCGAACTCCACTGCGTGGGTCCCCGCCGTGGCATCGCTCGACGGCGTCACGGTAGCGGTCAACACCGACGGGGATCCCCAGCGGGCCATGGCCCTGCGCGACGGCGTGGCCGCGGCTCTCGAGACCGGTGTCCTGCCGCTGCGGCGTCGTCGGAAGAACCTCGGCGAAGCCGGGAGGGTCGCACTCGTAGGCGGCGGACCGGGGGTTGCAGGCCTGATCACGTCCCGCGGCCGGCAGTTGCTGGCGCAGGCGGACGTGGTCGTCGCCGACCGGCTCGGGCCCCGCTCCGTGCTCGCCGACCTCGCACCGGAGGTCCAGCTCATCGACGTGGGCAAGATGCCCGGGCACCACCCCGTACCGCAATCGGAGATCAACGCCATCCTGGTGGAACAGGCGCTCCTCGGCCACCTCGTGGTCCGGCTGAAGGGCGGTGACCCCTATGTGCTGGGCCGGGGCGGAGAAGAGGAACAGTACTGCCGGGAGCACGGAGTATCCGTGGAAGTAGTGCCCGGTGTCACGTCGGCGATCTCGGTTCCTGCCGCCGCCGGAATTCCCGTCACCCACCGCGGCGTCGCGAAGGGGTTCAGTGTCCTGACCGGCCACGAGGGCCTGACCCAGCAGATCGGGCTCATCCCGCGGGGCAGCGACCACACGCTGATCCTCCTCATGGGGGTCTCCCTCCTCCGACGATCCGCCCGGACCCTGATCGACGGCGGACGCGCTGCTGGAACCCCCGTGGCTGTCATCGAGGACGGTTGGCTGCCCACCCAGCGCGTCACCACCGGAACGCTCGACACCATCGCGGACCGCGCCGAAGCCATCGGCGTCCGTGCTCCTGCCGTCATCGTGGTGGGCGACGTCGTCGCACTCTCCCCACACTTTCTGCCCTGACCCATTCCGCGCCCTGCCCGGCACTCCATCGACGATCGAAGGAACCCTCCCATGTCCACCAGCGCGCCCATTCCCACGCCTTCCGGAAGCCCCGCCCGCCTGCTGCGGGTCGCGATCATCGGGGCCGGACCGGCAGGCGTCTACGCCGCCGATCTCCTGACCAAGTCGAAGCCCGTCGAGACCGGCCTGCTCGAGGTCAGGATCGACCTGTTCGACCGCTACCCGGCACCCTACGGGCTCATCCGGTACGGCGTTGCTCCGGACCATCCGCGGATCAAGGGGATCGTCGACGCACTCCACAAAGTGCTCGACCGCGGCGGTATCCGGTTCTTCGGGAACGTGGACTACGGCACCGATATCACCCTCAAGGACCTCCGGGCACACTACGACGCGGTCATCTTCGCCACCGGGGCAATACTGGACGCGGACCTGAACATCCCCGGCATCGAACTCGAAGGATCATTCGGCGGAGCCGACTTCGTCTCCTGGTACGACGGCCACCCTGACGTCGATCGAACCTGGCCACTGGAGGCCAGGGAGGTCGCCGTCATCGGTAACGGCAACGTCGCCCTAGACATAGCCCGGATGCTGACCAAGCAGGCCGACGACCTCCTCACCACCGAGATCCCGGACAACGTGTACGAGGGACTCAGGGCTTCGCCCGTCACGGACGTCCATGTCTTCGGGCGGCGCGGACCTGCCCAGGTGAAGTTCACACCGCTCGAACTCCGCGAACTGTCGCACTCCCGCGACGTGGACATCGTGCTCTACCCCGAGGACTTCGAATTCGACGCCGCCTCCGAGCAGCAGATCGCCGACAACAACCAGACCAGAACGATGGTCAAGACCTTCACGAACTGGCTCGTGGAGGACGAACCCACCGGTGCCACCCGTCGGCTCCACCTCCACTTCCTCCACACCCCCGTCGAGGTCCTGGGACAGGACGGCCGGGTTACCGGAATCCGTTTCGAGCGCAACGAACTCGACGGCTCGGGTCATGCGAAGGGCACCGAAGAGTTCGCCGATTACCCGGTGCAGGCCGTCTACCGGGCAGTGGGGTACTTCGGATCACCGCTGCAGGGCCTCGCCTTCGATCATTCACGGGGGGTGCTCCCGAACGAGGGAGGCCGCGTGCTGGGCGCGGACGGGCAACGGGTACCAGGGCTCTACACGACGGGCTGGATCAAGCGCGGACCCGTCGGTCTGATAGGCCATACGAAGAGTGACGCATCGGAAACGATCGAATGCCTCCTCGCCGACTCCTCGTCCCTCCTCCACGATTCACCGTCGCGCGGGGAGGATATGGAACGTCTACTGAAGGCCCGCTCGCTGGAGTACACCACGTGGGAGGGGTGGCTGAGACTGGATGCCCACGAAAAACTCCTTGGCGAGAACAACGTATCGACTGTGGACGGGCGCCCCGTGCTACGTGAGCGGATCAAAGTAGGTTCTCGCGAAGAGATGGTTTACGTCAGCGGACGGCTGGGTCTCCCCCACGCCATGTGATGCCGCTGTCTTATGCGTGAAACTCGCCACGGACCCGTGAGGGGCCCGTGGTTCGGGCCCCTCGTAGAGCCAGGAGGTGATTACGGAGCAAGCGCCGCCGCATCGCTGTCGCTATTGCCTATCCATGGGTTGATGGCCGGCACCGCCAAGGCCCGGTACAACTCGGCATTCCCGGATACGATGGCAAGGCTTTTCTGCAGGGCAGTAGCGGCAATGAGCGAATCGATCGCCGGGACACCGGCATTGCCGGACATCGGGCCCCAAAGAGCAGCAACCTCGGCATCAACGGGCAATATATGCGCACCGTACCGCTCCGTGAACTCGTGAAGCCAATTCCCCACTCCACGAAAGTGCTCATCCCGGATCAGCGAATGCAGCTCTCCGATAGTCAGGACCGACACGAATATCCGCAGGTGTCGCCGTCTTTCGAGGAATTCGATGACGGCCGGGTCGGGGTCCGAGCTCCGCAGATGCACGATGACGTCGGTGTCCAGGAGGAGTCCGCTGGTGCGCTTCACGCCTCGGACGTCGACGGGGCCGAACCGGCGACACCCGTGCGGCCAACGGCTGGATGAGGGCCGAGAAGAAAATCCACGAATGCCTCCCGCGGCGCGATCAGTACCTCGTAGTCGTGGATGCTGACTGCGGAAGGTTGGGCCTGGTGAGGCGAAGGGTCATCAGTGGGAGTAGCCATGGGCGGGCGACGCTGGGCCGCATCCTTTCGCGAGCTCTTGCCCGCACCAGATACTCCTGGGAGTGAATGCGGGCCGCTTCCTCATCCGAACCACCCAACGAGCGCAGGGTTGGTATGTGGCCAAGTCGGAGCTTGACGGCCACAATTCATGAAGCTGCTGCGAGTATAACCACGTATCGCTCGGCAAAGAAAATACCGGAGGTCATGGCGAGCAACAGACGGCTGTTCCGAGGAGAGAGGCGATAACAGCACGATCCCCTATTCCGAGGACGAATTGCTGGGGAACATTACGCAATTGATTTTTCATGCGCCCTGATCGTCGTCCATGATGGTGGGCAGCCCCTCCGATTGGTGCTCGGCCTCTGGCCGTGGAGGGGGCGTGCCTTACGTCACCGGTGGATTTAGAGCCCTAAGCCACACCATCCAGAGCAGCTGAGAGACCTGCCTCCATGACGCTGCAGCTTCCCCCGGACCCCCTGTCCGAAAGGGTGCTAATGGCAGGACCGATGGAAGGGAACAGCATCATGACACTCGATCGCATCCACACCAGCCACGCGGGTTCCTTGCCCCGTACGCCGGAACTCATTGCAGCGAACGCCGCCAGGACATTCTCCGAGGACGGCTTCACCCTGGAACGCGGACCCGAATTCGAAGGGTTGCTCACCGCAGCGGTGGTGGACCTCGTTCAGCGCCAGAAGGACCTGGGAATCACCATCCCGGGTGACGGTGAGTACGGCAAGGCGATGTCGAACGCCGTGGATTACGGGGCGTGGTGGACCTACAGTTTCCAGCGCACGGCGGGTCTGGAATTGACGGACTTCAACCCGATCCTCGCCGAACCCGTCCGGAGTGAACCCGGCGCTATCAGATTGACCTCGTTCGCCGACCGGCGTGACTGGACCCGCTTCGCCTCCGCCTACCAGGATCCCGAGAGCGGAATCCAGATCGGCAGGAACGCCACGGCGTTCCCCTCTGCGACGGGTCCGATCTCCTATACCGGGCAGGCCGCGCTGGCCAGTGACATCGCGAACCTCAAAGCGGGTCTGGAGACTGCGGACATACCGACCGGGTTCATCACGGCCCTCTCGCCCGGGTCCGCAAGCAGGATCGGCAATGATTACTACGCCGGCGAGGAGGAATTCATCTACGCGTGGGCCGACGTGTTGCGGGAGGAATACCGTGCCATCGTCGACGCAGGACTGATCGTCCAGATCGACGACCCGTCCATCGCCGAGAACTGGGACCAGATCAATCCGGAACCCAGCATCGAGGACTACCAGCGATTCACGCAGATCCGGGTCGACGCCCTGAACTACGCCCTCGAAGGGCTGCCCGAGGACCAGATTCGGTTCCATGTCTGCTGGGGGTCCTGGCATGGTCCCCACACCACGGACATCGAGTTCCGCCACATCGTGGACCTCGTGCTGGGTATCAACGCCGGTTCGTATTCCTTCGAGGCCGCGAACGCCCGCCATGAACACGAATGGGCACTGTGGCAGGACATCAGCCTTCCCGCCGGGAAGGTACTGGTTCCCGGTGTCGTCTCACACGCGACCAACGTCGTCGAGCATCCGGAACTGGTGTCCCAGCGCATCGAGCGCTTCGCACGCCTGGTGGGCCGTGAGAACGTCGTCGCGGGCACGGACTGCGGGTTGGGCGGAAGAATCCACCCGCAAATCGCTGCCGCGAAGCTCGAGACCTTGGGCCGCGGCGCGAGGATCGCGTCGGACCGGCTCTTCGCCCGCTCCGCCACGGTGGTCTGACCGGCAGGGTCCAAGACCGGCGGGTTCAGGGCTCGGTGATGAACCCGTTGTCGATCATGAACTCGAAGGCGACGTCTGCTGGTTCTTCGCCGTCGACGTCGACGCGCAGGTTCATACTCCTCAGGGCCTCGTCGGTCAGTGTGGGCGCGATCCGGGCGAAGACGTCCTCGAGTTCCGGGTACCGCTCCAGCGTCTCCTCGTAGAACACCGGGGCGGCATTGTAGGCGGGGAAGAAGTTCAGGTCGTCCTCGAGGAGGGTCAGATCGAGCGCGTCGATACGTCCGTCGGTGGCGAAGACCTCCCCGAAGTTGCAGGCACCGTTGTCGGTCGCGGTATACACGGCGCCGGTGTCGTAGATGCCGATGTTCTCGTCCGGGACACCGGTAGCCACGCCGCGCTCAAGCCCGTAGTGCTCGAGCATCGGTGTCACTCCGTCGGCCCGCGAATTGAACTCCGCTTCGACGCAGAACGTGCGCTCCTCCGGAGGCAGCTCCGCGAGCCCGGACATGGTGGTGATACCACCGAGCTCCTCGATCGCCTCGGTGCGCACAGCCATGGCATAGGTGTTGTTCAGTGGTGCAGGCGCACCCCAGACGAGTCCGTTCGCGAGGTCGGCATCCCGGACGCCAGTCCATTGCTCCTCCTGGTCCGCGATGCCGGCTTCCTCACCCAGGAACGCCAACCAGGCCGTACCAGTGTACTCCCAGGTGAAATCCGCCTCACCGGTGAGTACGAGGTCGCGTACGGGCTGCGAACCGGGAGCATTGGTCAGGTCCGTCACGTCGAAGCCTGCGGCCTGTGCGGCCAGCACCGAAATCTTGCCGAGAATCAGCTGCTCCGTGAAGTTCTTCGAGGTCACGGTCAGCGGTGCACCATCGACACCCTCGATCGGCTCGATGCTCCCCGCGCCTGCGTCAGGCACGTAGGACGTGGCGGGTTGGAGCCCGCAGCCGGTGAGGACCACACCACCGACCACGACTCCGAGCGTCGCCGCGGCATATCGGACCCGACCGCGCCTGGCGGCCGAGGACAATCGGGAGTACCTGGTCTTCGTCGTGCTCATGAGAGTCCTTTCGGGCGCGCGAGGTGTTCGACGACACGTCCCACCCAGTCGATCAGCAGGGCCAGCAGCGCGACGATCACTGCACCGGCCACGAGCACGCGGGGCAGGTTGAGGTTGACGCCGGTGGTGATGAGGATGCCGAGGCCACCTCCGTTGATGAAGGTGGCAAGCGCTGCTGTGCCGACCAGCAGGACGAGTGCCGTGCGGATTCCTGCGAGCATGATCGGGACGGCGAGCGGCAACTCGACCCGGAACAGGACGGACAACGCACTCATCCCCATCCCACGGCCGGCCTCGACCAGCCTGGAGTCGACCTGATTGATGCCCACCATCGTGTTCCTGAGTACGGGGAGCAGCGCATAGAGCACGAGCGCCGTCACTGCGGCCCGGAAGCCGAAACCGAGCCAGGCCGCCAGCAGCACCACGAGACCGATCGCCGGCGCGGCCTGCCCGATATTCACCACGGCCAGCACCGGTCCGGTGAGTCTTCGGAACGGTCCGCGAGTGAGGATGATGCCGAGCGGGACGGCGATCACCAGCACGATCAGTGCTGACAGCAATGTCAGAGCGAGATGTTCCCGGGTATAGACGACAAGGGAGGCGGGACTCAGTGTCGTTCGTTCCGTCGGGGTCAGATCCGCGGCGACCAGCCACACAGCGAGGAGGATACCCGCGAGGAGAATTCCACCCAGCTGAAGGAGCAACGGCCGCCAGGACAGCCCGGCCGCGTCAGCTGCAAGAGCCACTGTCTGCGCGCCCATCGCCGGACCCTGGGGCGCCCCAGCCGGGGGCGGCGCCCCGGTTCCGGTACGGGACCCTGGTGGTGTCTGTTCACTCACCGTCGCGGCTCCCGTCTTCAGGAGGAAGGGGCTCCGGTCCAGCGGGTCGAGGAGCAGTGATGGCGTCCATGGAGTTGGTGTTGATGCCTACCGGCTTGCCGTGCGCGTGCGAAGTCCGCGCACGCTCGTGGGCCTTGCTGATTGCGTCCATGATGGTTTCGACGTCGATCACACCGCGGAAGCTGTCCCTGCCACCAGTGACGAGGGCTGCGCCCACGCTGGAGACCAGCATGATGTCCAGGGCGTCATTGAGAGATGCGCGCTCCCCGACGAGGGGAAGCCGAGCGTCCCGATCCGCACCGATGCGCTCCAGGCGACTGAGCTGACGCCGTGAGAGCCACTGGAGCGGCCGGTTCCTGCTATCGAGAATGACGGCGTGATCATGACCGCGCTCATCGAGGCGCGACAGCACATCACTCGCGAGCGTCCCGGGTTCAGCGGTTACCGCTGACTGGAGGTCCACCTCGTTTACGCGGGTGAGGGTCAGCTGCTTCAGGCCGGCACCCGATCCGATGAAGTTCTCCACGAATTCATTGGCGGGTTCGGCCAGAATGCGCTCCGGGGTGTCGTACTGCACGAGTTGTGCGCCCTCCGTGAAGATCGCGATCCAGTCGCCGAGCTTCACGGCTTCGTCGAAATCGTGCGTCACGCACACGATGGTCTTCTGGAGCTCGTGTTGGATGCTGATCAGCTCATCCTGCAGGCGGACCCGTGTGATGGGATCCACAGCGCCGAAGGGCTCGTCCATGAGGAGCACCGGCGGATCAGCTGCGAGGGCACGGGCCACACCGACCCTCTGCTGCTGGCCCCCGGAGAGTTCCCTCGGGTACCGGTCCCGGTACTGCACCGGATCGAGGGAAACCAGTTCGAGGAGCTCATCGACACGTGCCGCTATCCGGTCCCTGCTCCAGCCCAGCATCTTCGGGACGATCGCGATGTTCGCCGCGACACTCATGTGGGGGAAGAGGCCACCGGCCTGGATGACGTATCCGATTCGACGACGCAGCGAATCACCGTTGATCCCTGTGACATCGTCCCCGTCAAGGACGATCCTGCCCTCGGTGGGTTCGATGAGGCGGTTGATCATCTTCAGTGTGGTGGTTTTCCCACACCCGGACGGCCCGACCAGCATGACGATCTTCCCTGCAGGAATTTCCATCGTCAGACCGTCGACGGCCGCTCTGCTCTGGCCCGGGTAGCGCTTGGTGACCTTGTCCAGCAGGATGCTCGCCCCGGTGATGGACCTGCCGCCGTCGGCTGAACTGCCGGAACCGGCATCGGGAAGCTGTGTAGAAGGTGCTTTGTCAGACACGGATACCTCGCGAGATTGTGAGTCGGCCCAGACCGACCAGGAGAAAATCAAGGATGAGGGCCAGGATGATGACCGCAACGATGCCGGTCACCACGGATTCCAGGGAGTTCGCTCCCCCAAGTCGGGACAGACCGGTGAAGATGAACCCGCCAAGACCCGGGCCCAGGACATAAGCGGTGATTGCTGCAATTCCCATCACCATCTGCGCGGACACACGGATACCCGCGAGGATCACCGGCCACGCCATAGGGAGCTCGATACGTCTCAATACCTGGAAGCGGGTCATTCCAATGCCTCGTGCCGACTCGATGACGGAACGGTCGATACTCGTCAGTCCCACCACGGCGTTGCGCAGGATCGGTAGGACGGCGAAGAACACGACCACGATGACCGCGGGAACGACGCCGAACCCGAACGGTGCGATCAATAACCCCACCAGGGCGAAGGCAGGAATGGTCAGACCGATGGCGGATACGCTGTTCGCTGCCGACCGCAACGCCGGGCTCCGGTACACCAGCCCTGCGGTGACTACCGCCAGCACCGTCGCAATTATCAGACACTGCGCCACCAGCGAGAAGTGCTGCCAGCTCGCGAACAGGATCTGGTCGAACCGGCTCTCCACGAACTCGAACACCTCGGTACCCCTTCGTCGTTCCTTGCTTGTCCTACCACCGTGCCTCTTGAGCACTCTAGAGGAGAGATGACGGAGTTGCTGGTTGCGAAGGTAGTTGCAGCACGTCGACGACAGGAATTCCTCGCAGCCATTCCTGTGCGCTACCGACAGTTGTGAAGTGCCTGGTGGGGTAGGGAGGGTGATGCCGTTGTTTGTAGTAGGCCGTGATGAGCGGGTCTCCTGGTTCGGCTCCCACTATCGCCAGAGCTGCGATATCGAGCCCGGTCGCCAGCGTGTGCTGCGCTTCCTCCGTCAGCGATATCAGGTGATTGAGGCGGATGAGCATCGGCGGACGGACGGACGGGCTGAGGTGGTTCACCCGGCTGACCACGGCTGCTGCGACAGTGTTGTCGACATCCGTGTCAGCTTCGCATTCAAGCCACAGCACCTCTCCCCGCATCTCCGCAGTGAAAGGGTCCGCTGTGGCGGAAACGCTCCCTGCATCTCTTTCCTCTTTGAGCCAGGCGACGGCGTCGGCTTCCTTCGTGAAGTACCGGCTGGGAGTGACAGACCTGTAATTGAATGCAGTGAGTACCCTGCCTACGTCGTCCACCCCCACGACGGCGGTGCGGGTGGAACAGGTGTCATTCATGAGGAGCTGCTTGGCTTCGAGCGAGATCCGCTCCACCAGACCGATGTGCACCAACAAGGGCCGCTTACCTCGGGGAGATGCAGCAGTGACAGCAGCAATTGTCGAGCGGATGTCTTCAGCCTGCATGGTGACGCCGGGAGCCCACCGCAAGCGCAGGAAATCTCCGTCATCACTCAAGGTGAAGCGCTGCACAGAATGTGGTCCCGAACCCATCAACGTCTCCCCCAGTTCATGCCGGTCCCCGGCACTAGTGCCATGGTCGTCCCGCATGCCCCGACATTCAACCGGCGACGAAGGTAGAAATTCCAGGAATTCACGTGCTGGGGACAGGAGTCCATGGACGGAATGGAAGGTTGACGTCGTCGTCCTGCCCAGCGGAGGTTTCGACCGTTCGGTGACGTCCTACCGGGACCGGATCGGTTCGTCCTCGCTCACGCAGCACTCGTCCACCGGGCGAGTACGATGATGTTTGCTGGCGTGGTCAGCTGTGGTTCAACACAAGGGCCTAGGTTTCATCGTGTTCTTTTCCCGTCGATAGGCGTCCCCATGAGTACCAGGCTTACTCCGTCGGATTCGTTCCCCGAGGATCTGACGTCGCTCGACCTCCCGCAGGTCGAAGCCGTCAACAGCAAGATCCAGCGCGAGCTGACCTACGAGTATGTGCACGACGGTGCAGCCGATCCGGAAACAGAATTCCGCAACGAAGAGGTGACGGAGGAACTCGACCGGCGCGACCTCATCGACACTCCGGAACCATCGAGCGCGCCCTCGCAATCCTCCGATCATGGTCAGGAAATGGTTCGCCCCATAGAAGCTGTCTAGGAGTTCTGCAGGAGCTCCGGTCAGTACTTTTCCACCTGTCGCTTGTCGACCCTCCCTCGAATTCTCCTGATTCCGGTCTCAATATCGGGTACCCGTGTTGTGACGACTCCCAGTTTCGACTTCGCCACCGAGTCCAGGTTCCCGCGGTAGCGCGAGGCTATTGCCGGCCACGGCATCCGCGCTGCCCTTGGAATCCCCATCCGCCTGGAATCCGGGGCGAGCGCAGGCCTGAACTTCTATTCCACGGAAGCGAATTCGTTCATGGACACGGGCATCTCCGTTGCAGAAGGCATCGCTCGGGATGCCTCGAAATCCCTGCGGCTAGCCGTGCGGATCGCGACCCTCAGTGACAGTTCCGAGCACCTGAGAACAGCCATGGAATCCCGGACGGCGATCGATCTCGCGGTCGGGGCCATCATGGGCCAGAACCGCTGCAGCCAGGCTGAAGCAGTTGCGATCCTGCGCACCGCCGGCCAGGGCCGCAACACCAGACTGCGGGACCTCGCCGACGAACTCCTGGCATCCCTCGGTCAGACAGGACCGGTCCGGACGCACTTCGACAGGTGATCCGAGGCCCGGCTACTGCGGTTCCGCAGCCGCCCCCTGAGTCGGCTTGTGGTCGGAGTCCGGGAGTATCCGCGGTCCGTTGATCTCGTCCTCGACCCTGCGGGCGAGATTCCGCAGTTTCCGCCCGTCCCGCATGGAATACTCGCGTGGTTGCTGGTCGATCACGCAGAGGGTGCCGATGGTCCACCCGCCCGGTCCGCGCAGCGGGTACCCGGCGTAGAAGCGGATGTGGGGCTCTCCCCGCACCAACGGATTGTTCCTGAACCGTTCATCCTCCAGCGCGTCCCGCACGATCAGCGGACCGGCATTGCGGATCGTGGCATTGCAGAACGAGATCTCCCGCGGCATGTTCTGTTGAACCGGCCCGATCACGGATTTGAGGAACTGACGGCGGTCATCGATCAGCGTGACGATCGCGGAGCTGACCTCGAAGTAGTCCTTCGCTTCCTGTGTGATCCGGTCGAATCGCTCCTCCTGACCCGTATCCAGCAGCTGGGTGCGGGTCACTGCGTCCAGGCGTTCCTGTTCCTGCTCCTCGGCACTCAGCAGGAACGCGCCCGCGACGCCGAGCGCACGGCGGGAACTAGCTGGAGATTGCGCCGCCCTGTCGTCCGAGCAGCGCGAGATCCGGCCTCTGGCACCGACCTGGGACAGGAGATCGTTGATGGCGTCTGCCAGCACATCGCACTGTTCCTCCTCGAGCACCAGGAGCCCGCCCAGGTACGCCTCGAGCTCGAAACGCGACACCGCGCCGCCCATACCGTAATAATTGATCCAGACGTCCTCGAGGTTCAATGCCGTTGCTGACAGGACCTCTTTTATCTGCTGAATCTGTGCTTGCGCGTTCATATCCGGAACCTCCGTGCCGACAGCTCCGCCCAAGCCGTTGATCGTCGTCGTTGTTCCCATCCTAGTAGGCCGCACACGCTCATCAGTCGGCTTACTACTTCCACAGTAGTAAGCCGATGGGAATGCGCACCACTTCCATATCCACGAATCCTTCGATGGGATCTGACGGTGCCCCTTGGTAGCGTCGAGTAGATGGGCAGCCCGCGTCGTCGCACATCATCCCTGAGGCGAGCCACACTGCTCATCGCCGTCGTGTTATTGAGCGGCGGCTGCACCTCGTCCGATCCGGACGACGAACCTGCCCCGAGTTCCGGCCCGACTCCGTCGACCGCGACCAGTGCGCACTCTCCGCAGCGCTGCGCCGATTGCCTGAGCGTCGTCGTCACCGGAGACCTTCTGGTACACCCGCAGCTCTGGGACCAAGCCGCAGCCGATGCTGCCGTGACAGGCAGGGATCCCCTTGACTTCGAACCCCTTCTCGCCTCCCAACGGCCATATCTCGCGACCGCTGACCTCGGCATCTGCCATCTCGAAACGCCCGTCGCCGAGCCCGAAGGACCCTTCAGCGGCTACCCCCGGTTCAACGTCCCTCCGCAGATCCTGGCCGCGGCGGTTGAGGTCGGGTACGACACCTGCACCTCAGCAAGCAACCACAGCATCGATGCGGGAACGGCAGGGCTGCTGCGGACGCTTGCCGCATTGGATGCCGCGGGACTGGAACACACCGGGTCCTACGCCACCGAGGATGACGCCGACGAAGTCCTGGTCATCAATCAGCCCGAGGCTCGTGTGGCCCTGATCGAGGGGACGTATGGATTGAACGGTCTCGTTCCCGACCAGCCGTGGCGGGTCGACATGATCGACGTACCCGCGATGATTGCAAAGGCCAGGGCCGCACGGGCCGAGGGAGCCGACATAGTCCTTGCCGCACTTCACGCCGGCGATGAATACGCCATCGCACCGAACTCGCTGCAGGTGGAGTCCGCACACGCATTGGCCGATAGCGGTGACTTCGACTTCATCTATGGACACCACGCCCACGCCGTGCAACCGATCGAGAAGTACAACGGCACATGGATCGTCTACGGATTGGGGAACGCGGTCACGGAACTCTCTCCCCTCTACGACGTCAACAATGAAGGGTTGATGGTCCGCGCCAGTTTCAGCCGCAATGACGAAGGTACGTGGTCGGTGTCCGAGTTGCTCTGGCTGCCCTCCCTCATCGTCGCCGCCCCCTACCGGTGGTGTGCTCTGTCCCCTGATCAGCCGGGTAGTGGCTGCTCGTCGCCGGAGCGTGACGCAGCAGCGGCCGAGCGGACCCGCAGCGTCGTGGAGTCGCTCGGGGCCAGGGAGGCCGGGGCCAGGCGATGGACCATTCCGAGCGCAGTTGCCGGCTACTGACCTCGCGACACCGCAGCCACAACGTCCATACCATTCGCGCGGATGGACCGGAGGGGACGAAGTACGACATTTATGCCGAGGTCGAAAAAGGATGAAAAAAACGGTGCAGTCCGATCAGCCCCCGCTGCTCCTCGCGGGAACATTCACCGGTGTAGGGCGTAGTCTGGGCACAGTTATCGAGTAGAAAGCGGAACAGGTTTCAAGACCGCCGCGTTTCGGGTTTTCCGAGCGTTGTCACGCCAGGGAAATCGATCTCCGCTTAAGGAGAGTCATGAATGACAATACTCAGGCTCCGTTGCAGCCCGGACACGTGATCCTCGACCCGATGCACGTGGTGGCTGATGGCTACTCCGCTGAACTGCTGGGTAATACAGCCCTGTACCTGCAGGACCTGGTCCTCGAAAGCATCGATGTCGAGCACTTCCTCGACAACCTGGCGCGGGTGGCCGCGAAGCAGTTGTCCGGGCCGGGCCACGAGGTGTTCTGCGGCATAACCCTGCTGCGGCCGCGCCACGCTGAAACTCTCGCGAGCAGTAGCCGGGCAGCCCTGGAACTCGATGAGATCCAGTACGCATTCGGTGACGGGCCCTGCCTCACAGCCGCCCGCACCCAGGCGCTCGTCCATGTCCGTGACACGCGGACCGACGGGCGTTGGCCTGAATACTTCGCAGCCGTCACTGCACATGGAATGCTCTCCATCCTCGGCATTCCCATTCCGTTGGAAGGGGAAGCGGACTGTGGGCTGAACTTCTACTCCGACCGGACGGACGGATTCACGCCGGACGCCACCGAAGCCGCCAGGATCTTCGCTCGTGAGGCTTCCAGATCGCTGCGCCTGGCGGTCCGTATCGCTTACCTGTCCGACAAGGAAGCCCACCTCAGCGCAGCACTGGAGTCGAGGACCACCATCGACCTCGCCGCGGGCATCATCATGGGCCAGAACATGTGCAGCCAGTCAGCAGCCGTGACGATCCTCAAAGCCGCTGCCAGTCACAGGAACATGAAACTGCGCGATCTTGCGCGGGAACTCCTCTCCACCGTCAGCGACGAACCGCCGGTCACGCACTTCGACTAGATCCTGAGCGGGTCCCTGGCTTCCCTTTCGCCTCGGTCCCGGCCGGGCTGATGACGTGGCGTGCAGAGCTCGATTCACGATCGTCGTCGCTGGAGACACGTCTCGGCGGTCCTGTCCATGCCGGGCTGCACCTGTCAAGGCTGAAGGAGCTGTGCGGCAGGACGCATAGTGTGGGAGGCGTACGCTTACCCGGCTTCCGTGCTGGGTGAAGGACAACGGGAAGCGAACAGAATGCTGAATGATTATCTGCAGCAGTGGAGCGCGATACAGACCGTGCGCGCCGCGGAGCTGAATTCCCGCGACGTCGTGCTGGAGTATGTCACCGCCGGCGGGGACTCGAGCGAACTCGACGTGCACTGCTACCTCGCCGGCCTTGTCATGATCCCGGCATTGCAGCGGGACGTCGTCGCGCACGCGATCAACGAACTGCTGGACGCGACCGGTTCCCTGGTGGACGGTGCTCACTACAGCACCTACGATGTCGCCTCCGACCTCGGATACGCCGACTACCTTCGCACCCTCGTCCTTACTCCCGACGGGTATGACTTCGGCGCCCCATCCCTAGGCGACAGGAGCACCAGCGCTGCTTCGTCCGGGATCGCCGGTGGCGGTCCTGTGGGCCATGCCGTGCGTGAGGAAGAGTATCGGACACTGCACGAGGCACAGGAGGACGCAGAGTTCCGCCGTTGCCAAGCGCTGTACGAGTCCGGTCTGCTCGACACGGGGTCAGAGGATCGGTTCGACCGCATCATCGCTCAGGCCCGGAACCACTTCGGGGTCAGTTCGGCCTCCATGGCGCTGATCACCGAGAGTTCCCAGATCATCAAATCGGTGGTCGGGCCGATCGGTCAGGACCTGCCTCGAAGCCTGGCACTCTGTGCGAAGACCATCGAGAGGGACCGCACCCTGGTCATCACCGATGCGAGCACGCATCCCGACTGGCGCAATCATCCCCTTGTCACGGGTGGGCCGGAAGTACGCTTCTACGCCGGTCACCCGCTTTCCACCGCGGATGGATGGCGGATCGGCACCCTGTGCCTCATCGATGACCAGCCACGGAGCTTCACCGAGGACGATGAACGGGAACTCCGGATTCTCGCGCACAAGGCTCAAGCCGAATTCTGGGTCGGACCCCTGGGCTGATCGTCGCGATGCCGTGGTCCGTCCCGACGCCGGTACCCCGGACCGGACCGGCTGGGGTGCAACGCGCTTGTGCTGGGCAGGTGTATCAGTCGGTCGACGCAGTGTTTACGCATTAAGACGCAATGTCTCCTCGTCGACTAACGCGATGACGATTCCTGGTGGCATTGTTCTCCAGCAGTGGCTGGGTTCAAGGACGAAGTGGAGAATTCCCGATGAAGTCGTTTGCCTGCGGTGATGTCGTACCTGGGTGCGATGCGCAATTCATGAGCACCACGGAGGACGAAATACTCGCCGAGGTCCGCACGCACGCCGCGACCGCCCACGGACTGAACGAACTCTCCGCCGATGTGGAACAGGCAGTCCGCAGCAGTATCACGGTCAGGTGATCGACGACGCTGCAGCAACGAACCACGCTGCATCTCCGGATACCGGAGCTTCATCGACCGGCTGGATCCGAGCCTTGGAAGCGGCCTGCGAAGGTCACGGCATCACGTCGGTCTACCAGCCGATAGTCGACACCGCCCGCCGCACCATCGCTGGATATGAAGCGCTGATCCGGTTCCCCGCATTCGAGGAGAAGAATCCGGAGGTGTGGTTCCGTGCGGCGAGACGGCACGGAGTAGCAGCCGAGCTCGAAGCTGCAGCCCTGCGCAGCGCTCTCTCCCACCGTTCGACGGTGCCGACGAACTGTTTCCTCACCGTCAATGTCTCGCCGGACGTGCTGGCCACTGAATGCGTCCGCACGGTCTGGGCCGAGCAGGGGAATCTCGCCGGACTCATCGTCGAGCTGACCGAGCAGGCGCCTGTCGACTCCTACATCGCCCTGGAACCGGACCTCAACAGGCTCAAGGCCGCCGGTGCCCTGATTGCCGTCGATGACGCCGGTTCCGGCTACGCCGGGCTGCAGCACCTGCTGAGCATCCGACCCGCGATGATCAAGATCGACCGGAAACTCATCGAGGGCGTCGATGACGATGAGGCGAAGCGAGCCCTGATCGAAATGCTCGGCATGTTCGCCGGACGCATCGACGCATGGATCCTTGCGGAAGGCGTCGAGCACATCGCAGAACTCGACGTGCTCTGCTCACTCAGGGTCCCCTTGGTGCAGGGGTACCTCCTCGGGAGACCCGCTCCACCCTGGGCCAGCCTCGACGTCGGCATCGCACACCGCCTCGTCAGTGGACCAGCGCCCACCAGGAACGGGACCTTGCGGGACATCGTGGAACCCGTGCCGTCGTTCACGGACCTCGCAGACGCAACGGAAGCGCTGGCGGCCGACGACCAGGTGCGGGAGATCGTCCTCCTCGGTGCAGACCACCGGCCGGTCGCCGTGCTCACCGAGGAGGACACCCGGCTCGGCATCGTCAGCCAGGGAATCCGCGCGAACCTCGACACGCCGGTCGCGGAGGCCCTGAGCAGATCGATCACCAGGGAGCGCCCCTACCGGTTCGATCCGCTGCTCGTCACCGACAACGCCGGACGCCTGGCCGGGATCGCCCGTCTCGAACGGATGATCAGCGCTGTCACCACCGGATCTCACGAGGTGGAAGCGGGATAGCCGCACCCCGTCCCGGCCGGTTGCTGTCAGGCGACGACGGCGTCGGGTACTCCGCGTGAACGTTCGGGAACGCGGAACAGCGGAAGGGTGAGGTTGATCAGGGGACCGATGAGGAGCGCGAAAGCGACAGTGCCGAGACCCACCGAACCTCCCAGCACCCAGCCGAGGACCAGTACCGTGCCCTCGATGCCCGTGCGCACCAACCAGATCGGCAGGCCGGAGCGGGCGTGGATACCGGTCATGAGGCCGTCCCGGGGGCCCGGTCCCAGGCGCGCTCCGATGTAGAGGCCGCTCGCGATGGCCAGCAGCACGAGACCGCCGGTGAACAGCAGGATCCGGGACCAGAGCTGGGACGGCTCGCCGAGGAGTGCGAGACCGATCTCCGCACTCGGCCCCACGAGGAGGACGTTGAGGATGGTGCCGACGCCCGGTCGCTGCCGCAGCGGTATCCACAGGAGTAGAACGACCAGGCCAATGATGTTCGTCATGAAACCGAACGGGATGCCGGTCTGCAGTGACCCGCCCTGACCGAGAACATCCCACGGCGACACCCCGAGGGTGGCGCGGATCATCATCGCGAGCGAGAGGCCGTACAGGAAGAGACCGATCAGGAGCTGCAGTCCGCGCCGGACACCGAGGAACGTCATGCTTCCAGTAGAACCGCTGATTGGACTGACATCAAGATGCCAATTGTGGGATGGTGGCTTCATGATGGTTCTCCCCGCCCGTCGGCTGGCAACTGAACTCGGCACCTGGCGCACTACCGGGCCCGCCTATGTGGCTCTCGCCGACCGACTCCGGCTGCTCACCCTCGACGGCCGGATACCGCTCGGCACCCGGCTCCCCGCCGAGCGGGAGCTCGCCGCACAGCTCGCCGTCAGCCGTACCATGGTCGCCGCTGCCTACGCGCGCCTGAGGGCGGCCGGCTATGTCCAGAGCACGCGCGGCTCGGGCAGCGTCGTCGCCATGCCGGGACGCGGCGCGCCGACGCACGACGACGGCGGGACAGGCATCGTCCTCGATCTCAGCAAAGCGGCACTTCCGGCCGCACCCCAGGTCGGTGAGGCTGCGGCGAGGGCTGCCCGTGAACTTCCCGCCTACCTCAACGGGGACGGGTACGACCTGCTCGGCCTTCCACGGTTGCGCCAGGCCCTCGCGGACCGGTACGCCGCGCGCGGCCTGCCCACGAACCCTGGCCAAATCATCGTGACGCTCGGCGCGCAGCACGCCATCTCGCTTCTCGCGCGGACGCTCCTGACGCGCAGCGACACCGTGCTCGTCGAGGCACCGAGCTACCCGCACGCCTACGAGGCGCTCAGGTCCGCGGGACGGCGGCTCGTACCCGTGGCGGTGGACGCGCGCCGGGGCTGGGACGACGACGGCCTGGAGCAGGCGTTCGTCCGTACCCGGCCCGCCGTCGCCTACGTCATGCCGGACTTCCACAACCCCACGGGCGCCGTGATGCCGCCCGGGCAGCGCGAACGGCTGATGGCGGCGGCAGCACGACAGGGCACGATCGTCATCGCGGACGAGACCATGGCCGAGCTGCGCATCGAGGGTGACGGCGAACTGCCGCTCGCCGCCTTCGGACCCGCCGTGCTCATCGGTTCCATGGGCAAGACGGTCTGGGGCGGATTGCGCATCGGCTGGATCAGGGCGGACGGGGACATGATCCAGCGGCTCGTGCAGTCCCGGTACGCCCAGGACCTCGGGACACCCATCCTCGAGCAGCTGATCGCCCTCGAGATGCTCGGGAACTACGACGAGCTGCTGCGCTTCCGGGCGCATCAGCTCTCGGAGGGTTGCCGCGGCCTGGAGGTGCTCCTCGCGGACAGACTGCCGGGGTGGGACGTCCCGCACGTCTCGGGAGGCCTCTGCACCTGGGTCAACCTCGGCGCTCCCGTCAGCTCGCAGTTGGCGTTGGCCGCCCGGGACCGCGGCCTGCTGCTCGGCGCCGGTCCGCGATTCGGGATCGACGGGGTGTTCGAGCGGTTCCTTCGCGTTCCCTTCAGCTATCCCCGCGAGGACACGCACCGCGCGGTGGACATTCTCTCCTCCGCCTGGGACTCCCTGGACGAGCGGGCCCCCGTTCCGGATCACTTCACGCCCGCACTGGTATAGGAACGGTCCACGCCGTCATACGGTCAGGCGGCGCCCCTCGAGGTGAGCTGCGAGATACGGCGCGGTGATGCTCGTCGCCGCGTCGAGCCCCGCGATGTCCCGCGGGGTACCGGTAGCGACGATCGTCCCGCCGGCCGAGCCACCGCCCGGCCCGAGGTCGATCACCCAGTCGGCCGCCGCGACGACCGCCATGGTGTGCTCGACGACCACCACGGTGTTGCCGGCATCGACGAGCTTCCGCAGCTGCGCGAGAAGCAGCACGACGTCCGCGGGATGCAGCCCCGTGGTCGGTTCATCGAGCAGGTAGAGCGTATGTCCGCGGCGGGCGCGCTGCAGTTCGGTGGCCAGCTTGATGCGCTGCGCCTCGCCTCCGGACAGCTCTGTGGCCGGCTGCCCGAGCCGTAGGTACCCCAGGCCGACCTCGCGGAGCGTCGCGAGGGACCGTTCCGCCGCCGGGATGCCGGAGAGGAAGACCGCGGCGTCGTCGACCGTCATTCCCAGCACGTCGGCGATACTGCGGCCGTCGAGTGGAACCGCCAGGGTCTCCTCGTTGTAGCGGGCACCGTTGCAGGTGGGACACGGCCCGTAGCTTCCGGGCAGGAAGAGGAGCTCGACGGACACGAACCCCTCGCCCTGGCAGGTCTCGCAGCGTCCGCCCTGCACGTTGAAGGAGAATCGCCCCGCGCCGAAGCCCCTGGACTTCGCCTCCGGCGTCGCGGCGAAGGCCTTCCGGACTGCATCGAACAACCCCGTGTAGGTGGCGAGGTTGGATCGCGGAGTCCGGCCGATCGGCTTCTGGTTCACGCTCACGAGGCGGTCGATGAACTCGAGCCCCTGGATGTCGGCCACCACTGAGGCGGCGGTTCCGGAGTCCTCCGGTGCGACGTCGTCGCCCGCCTCCCCCTCCGTCGGCGTGTCATTGCGGACGTGCGCTCCGACAGCGTCGGCGAGGACCGCGCTGACGAGCGTCGACTTGCCCGAGCCGGACACTCCGGTGACGGCCGTCAGCACGCCCACCGGGATGTCGGCGTCGAGCCCTGCGAGGTTGTGGCGGTGGATGCCTGTGAGGCGCAGCCAGGCCGACGGCGTACGCGGCTCGGCCTGCTCCGCGCTGGAGGGCCCGCTCCGGGTCAGGAAGGGCGCCGTCAGGGAACCCGGGACACCCGCGAGGCCTGCTGCGGGCCCACTGTAGATGATGGTGCCGCCACCCTCGCCGGCGAGCGGGCCGACGTCGACGATCCAGTCTGACCGCTGCACCACATCCATGTTGTGCTCGACGACGAAGACGGTGTTCCCTGCGTCCTTCAGCGCTTCCAGCACCGCGAGGAGGGGCTCGACGTCGGCGGGATGCAGGCCGGCGGAGGGCTCGTCGAGGACGTAGACGACGCCGAAGAGCCCGGAACGAAGCTGCGTGGCGATCCGCAGCCGCTGCATCTCGCCGGGCGAGAGCGTGGGCGTGGCACGACTGAGGCTGAGGTACCCCAGCCCGAGCTCGACGAGGATACCGAGCCGCTGGACGAGGTCCCTGCTGATCGTGACGGACACCTCCGTCCCCTCCCCCGAGGTGGCGGACCGATGCGCCGCCGCAGGATGCTCGAACGTCGCAGCCGGCTCCAGGTGGGCTGCGAGGTCCGCCAGCGGCAAAGCATTCGCTTCGGCGATGGAGAGACCCGCGAACGTCACTGCCAGCGCTTCCGGGCGCAGCCCGGCACCGCCGCACAGACCGCAGGGACCGGACTCCATGAAGGGCAGCACGCGGTCGCGCATCTGCTGGCTCTTGGAATCGTGGAGGGTGTGCAGGACGTAGCTCTTCGCGCTCCAGAAGCGTCCCTTGTAGGGCTTGGCCACGCGGTCCCGCTGCGGGATCACCTCGACGACGGGCTGCTCCTCGGTGAACAGCAGCCACCTCCGGGACTCCTCCGGCAGGTCCCGCCAGGGCACGTCGATGTCGTGGCCGAGCTCGCTGACGACGTCGCGGAGGTTCTTGCCCTGCCAGGCGCCGGGCCAAGCCGCGATGGCGCCCTCGCGGATGCTCAGCGAAGGATCCGGGACGAGTGACTGCTCCGTGACGTCACGGGCGATGCCGAGCCCGTGGCAGCGGGGGCAGGCTCCTGCGGCGGTGTTCGGCGAAAAGGCATCCGATTCGAGCCTGCCCGCAGCGTCCGCCGGATACGTTCCGGCCCGTGAGTAGAGCATGCGGACGGAGTTCGAGAGCGTAGTCAGGGTGCCGACGGTGGAACGCACGCTCGGGGTGCCGCGGCGCTGCTGGAGGGCGACGGCGGGAGGCAGCCCCGTGATCGATTCGACGTGCGGCGTGTGCCCCTGCTGGATGAGCCTGCGTGCGTAGGGCGCGACGGATTCGAGGTACCGCCGCTGGGCCTCCGCATAAATGGTGCCGAAGGCCAGGGATGACTTGCCGGAGCCCGATACTCCGGTGAAGGCGACGACGGCGTCCCTCGGGCAGTCGACGTCGATGCCGCGCAGGTTGTTCTCACTGGCACCACGGACACGGACGAACCCGTCGTGGGTGCTCGTCGAAGGGGCAAGGACACTTTCGGGCGACTCGATCACCCACCCACCCTACGGTTTCCCGCACCACGCATCGCGGAGGCGCCGTCGTCGCCACGGCGGGCGCACGAGGACGACGGGCCCCGGTTCGACCTGCCGGCCCGCGGCGAGCTCGGACGAGCGCTGATAACAGGTCGCCTGCCGTGCGAGCGGAAGCCTCGGGAGGCAACGAACGCCCATGGCCGTCGCTGCCGGCTCTTCCTAGAGTTGAGGCATGGCTGACATCAATGACGAGTTCCCGACCCTGGACGACCTCAATCCCGACAACGACGCCCTGCCGCGACCGTCCCGTCAGACGCACGGGAAGTCGGACGACCACGTGGACGACGACGCCCTCGCGCTCGCCACGGAGCGCGAGAGGGTGGCGCTCGGGTTGAAGGACTACGTGCCGGACGACGTCCCGCCCGCCACGGATCCCCTGCCAGAGGAGTCCTCACCCGTGGCCGACCTGGCACAGCGCGGACTGCTGCGCGACGACGACTCCTGACGGGACCCGCCGGCGCTACAGATCGGCGAGCATCCCGCCGGGGTTTTCCATCGCGTCCGCGACGAACCGGAGGAAGCCGCCCGCCGTACCGCCGTCGCAGACCCGATGGTCGAACGCGAGCGTCAGCTCGGTGACCTTCCGCACCGCGAGCTGCCCGTCGACCACCCAGGGGCGGTCGATGATGCGGCCCAGGCCGAGGATCGCCGATTCCGGGTAGTTGATGATCGCCGCACTCCCGTCGACGCCGAACACGCCGTAGTTGTTCAGGGTGAAGGTGCCGGAGGAGAGGTCCGACGGCGTCGCCTTCCCCTCGCGCGCCAGGGCGGCCAGGCGTCGGATCTCCCTGTCGAGCTCACGCGCCGACATCGTGTCTGCGCGACGGACGCTGGGAACCACCAGCCCTCGCTCCGTCTGGGCGGCGATGCCCAGGTTCACGCCTTCGACGCGCACGAACTCCTGGGCGCCGTCGTCGCCCGTGGCGATCCTGCTGTTCAGTTCGGGGAAGCGGGCAAGGCCTGCGACCACGAAGCGGGCCACGAACGCGAGGATCCCGGGGACGGTATCCGGCGTGCTGCGCTTCATGCCCTCGCGCAGCTCGACGAGGGCCGTCACGTCGACGTCCACCCACACGGTCGCTTCCGGGATCTCGCGTCGGCTGCGCGTCATGGCGTCGGCGATCGTCCGGCGGACTCCGCGCAGGGGTGTCCGCTCGAGGACGGTGAGGCCGGAGCGGGAGTCGGTCGCGGGCACCGGGTCGGCCGCTCGCGTGGCATTCTCCGCCACAGGCTCGTCGGTCACCGACGACGATACGGACGGGCCGGCGCCGGCCGCGATGGCCTGTTCGATGTCACGCCTCAGGATGAGCCCCTTCTCCCCTGAACCACGCACGTCCTCGAGCCTTACGCCGTGGTCGCGGGCGAGTCTCCGAACGAGCGGCGAGACGCACAGAGGAGCCCGACCACTCGCTGGAACAGCCGGGGGCGACACCGCAGCGGCGTCGGCCGTCAGCACGGGAGTTTCGACACTTCTCGCCGAAGCACCCTTCCGCGGACGCGTCCGCCCGCCGGTCAGTCCGCCGGGCGTGCCGTAGCCGATCAGCACATTGCCGGAACCCTCGCTCGCCACGGGCGGCTGGTCGTTCGACCGGGTGGCCTGCGTCGGAACGCCGGCGTCCTCGCGGAGCATTGCCGAGGCCTGCCCGACAGCCGTCGGAGCAGACGATGGTGCGGCGGTGCCCTCGGGCCGGACGGACAAGAACGGCGCTCCGACGTCGAGCACCTCACCGGGTTGCCCGTGCAGGGTGGCGACGGTTCCCGCGAAGGGGGACGGTACCTCGACCACGGACTTGGCGGTCTCGACCTCGGCCACGGGCTGGTCGACGACGATGGTGTCGCCCTCGGCGACCAGCCAGGACACCAGCTCGGCCTCGGTCAGGCCCTCCCCCAGATCGGGCAGCAGGAATACGAGCAGGTGCTCGGAGACGGTCGGTGCGCCCACGGTCAGTCCTCCCACTGCAGGTTGTCGACGGCGTCGAGGATGCGATCCACGCTCGGCAGGTAGAAGCGCTCCAGCTTGGGCGAGGGGTACGGGATGTCGAACCCGGTCACGCGGAGAACGGGCGCCGCGAGCGAGTGGAAGCAGCGCTCCTGCACCCGGGCCACGATCTCGGATGCCACCGATGCGAAGCCGGGAGCCTCTGCGACGACGACGGCGCGGCCCGTACGGCGGACGCTCTCGCACACCGTCTCGTCGTCGAACGGGACGATGGAGCGGAGATCGATGACCTCGATCGACCGCCCTTCCTCGGCAGCCGCCGCCGCTGCGGCGAGCGCCGTCGGAACGGAGGGGCCGTAGCTGATCAGGGTCGCATCGGTCCCCGCCCGGGCAACCACGGCCCGGCCGATGCGCCGGGGCGCCTGTCCGTCGTCGTACGTCCTCCGAAGTTCCGCGAGGTCGACCTCCTCCTTGGACCAGTACAGCTTCTTCGGTTCGAGGAAGACGACGGGATCCGGGGACGCGATGGCCTCGCGCAGCATGAAGTAGGCGTCACGAACCGTGGAGGGGGCCAGGACCGTGAGTCCGGGGGTGTGTGCGTAGTAGGCCTCGGACGAATCGCAGTGGTGCTCCACGCCGCCGATACCACCCGCGTAGGGGATGCGGATCACGATGGGGAGGCGCACCTTGCCGCGGGTCCGGTTCGGCATCTTCGCGACGTGGCTGACCACCTGTTCGAAGGCCGGATAGGCGAAGGCGTCGAACTGCATCTCGACCACGGGCTTCATGCCGTTCATCGCCATGCCCACGGCCATTCCCATGATGCCGGCCTCGGCGAGCGGGGTGTCGAAGCAGCGCTGCTCACCGAAGCGTGCGGTGAGGCCGTCGGTGATGCGGAAGACACCGCCCAGCCTGCCCACGTCCTCGCCGAACATCAGGACTGCCGGATCGCTCTCCATGGCGTCGGCGAGTGCTGCGTTGAGCGCCTTCGCGAATGTGGAGGTCGATCTCGGTGCGGGTGACGCAACGGCGTCGGTCTGGTCCCCGATCCCGCGTGAGGGCGCCTCCGTGGTCTGCGTCATGGCCGGTCCGCCTTCGTCTGGTTCGTTGCGCCGTCGATCGGGGCACCGTGCTCGGCGTCGGTGCCGCGCGCCAGTTCCTCCCGCAGCTGCTCGGCCTGCTCGCGCAGCTGCGATGTCTTCTCGCTGAACACGTACTCGAAGAGCTCTCCCGGATTCACGTCGACCTCGGTGTTCAGTCCGTTGCGTATGGCGGACGCGATCGCGTCCGCCTCGACGGCGAGCGCCCGCTCCCCGTCGTCGGTTAGCAGGTTCAGCCCCCGAAGGTAGGTTCGCATCCGCAGGATGGGATCCTTCGGCACCCAGCGCTCGACGTCGTCCGCCGAGCGGTAGCGGGTGGCGTCGTCGGCATTGGTGTGGGCCTGCATGCGGTAGGTATGGGCCTCGATGAGGGAGGGGCCTCCGCCGTCGCGTGCACGGTCGACGGCCGATCCGAGGACCGAGAGGAGTGCTGCGAGGTCGTTGCCGTCCACGCGCTCCCCCGGCATCCCGTAGCCGATCGCCTTGTGCGCGAGGGACGGAGCCACGGTCTGGCTCTTCAGCGGCACGGAGATGGCGAACTCGTTGTTCTGGATGAGGAACACCACCGGCACGTGGAAGACGGCGGCGAAGTTCAGGGCCTCGTGGAAGTCGCCCTCGCTGGTCGCTCCGTCACCGCACATGGCCAGGACGACCGTCGGCTCCCCGCGGAGCTTAGCCGCGTGAGCGACTCCGACGGCGTGCAGCAGCTGCGTGGCGAGAGGCGTGGCCTGCGTCGCGACACGGTGCTCATACGGGTCGTAGCCGCCATGCCAGTCGCCGCGCAGCAGCGTCAGGACCTCGAGCGGATCGACGCCGCGCGTGATGACGGCGACCGTGTCGCGATAGGTGGGGAAGAGCCAGTCCTGGTCATCGAGCACGACGGCGGCAGCGACCTGGCATGCCTCCTGGCCGTGCGACGACGGGTACACGGCCATGCGCCCCTGGCGCACCAGTGCGTTCGCCTGATCGTTGATGCGGCGGCCGGCGACGAGGCGGCTGTAGACGCTGAGCAGCTTCTGCCCGTCAGGGAGGGGATAGCGGTCGTCGTGGGTGTGGTGGCCCTCCGGGTCGATCAGCTGCACGGGCTGCGCCGAGGGGAGCAGCGCGTGGTCCGCCGTCGGCTGTGCCGCATTCCCTGCCGCTCCGCCGATCATGCTTCCCCTGCCCTCGTTCGTTGCCGTACTCATTCCGCCTCCATCGCCGGCCGCTGCAGCGGCGCCTCTCCTTCGTGCCGGACAGGAACTCCGGGCACTGGATGCTGTGTAGCTCCAGTATGGTCAGGAGCAGCTTTTGTATCGACGAAGTGCGAGAAGTCTGGATATTTCGTTCATCCGCGGAGTATTCTTTGGACGAATTGCAAGTGTGAGCTGCATTACGCGAAGGAGCGTGGACACGTGGTGGACGGGAAGCTCGACGACGTCGATCGGAAGATCCTCGCAGAACTGACGCAGGACGGCCGGCAGTCGGTCACCTCCGTTGCCGAGCGTGTGCACATCTCCCGCGCCCACGCGTACTCACGCATCGCCAAGCTCACCGAGGACGGCGTCCTCACGCGATTCACTGCCATCATCGACCCCGCCAAGGCAGGCCTCCGATCCTCCGCCTACGTCACCCTCAAGGTGCGCCAGCACTCCTGGCGTGAATTGCGCGAGGCGTTGCGCGGCATCCCGGAGGTGCACCACATCGCGCTGGTCGGCGGTGACTTCGACGTCATCCTCCTCGTCCGCGCCGAGGACAACGTCGGGTTACGGAGGGTGATCTTCGACCAACTGCAGTCGATGCCCGGCGTACTCGACACCCAGACCTTCCTCGTGTTCGAGGACCTCGACACCCGCTGAGCCCTGCCCCTGGCCGACGGTCGCACCCGGCGTCGGAACCGGGTACGGGCGGTCTTCAGGAACAGCCGTCCGGCGAGTCGTATCTCGTCGGCGGGCCATCCGTCGAGTGTCACCCGGCCCGTGTCCTCGCGCTCCTCACCCATCAACTTCTGTTGACAGAAGCTCTGACATCAACATAAGTTGATGGCCATGGACCTCACCACGCCACCGCCTCCGGACAGGCCCGCAGATGCCTTCGCCGCCGTCGTGGCCATGCGACGGCTCGCAGCATCGGTCGAGCGCGCCGCAGTCGACGAGGCTCTCGCCCAGGGTTGGACCTGGGCCCAGATCGGCGCCGCACTCGACCTCTCCGCGCAGGCCGCGCATAAACGACTTGCGCCCGCTCGTCGCCGACTCTTCAACGACTGAACAGGATCATCATGAGCTTCAGAACGGCACTGTCCGACGTCTCATTCATGAACTCGCTCTTCACCGCCGCCGAACGTGTCGCCCACGACCTCGGCGACCCCGTGATGGGTGCGGAACATCTCGTCATCGCCGCATTGGATCGTGACGACCTCGACCGTGCCGCACTCACGCCACTCCGGCTCGACGCCCCACGTTTCCGTGACGCCGTTGTCGCTGTCCACGCAGATGCACTGGGTTCCGTCGGCCTCGGCGGGGCAGGCCGGCCGATCGTCGGTACACCGCGGGGAGCACTCGGCAGCACAGCGACAGCGCGGGCGGTGTTCCAGGATGCGCGCAAAAGGGCCAGGGACAGGCGCGCACCACTACGCGCGATCGATATCGTGGCGGCGGCAGCGCGACTCGAACAGGGAACGACAGCTCGGGCGATTGCCCGCCTCGGGATCGAGCGCGCGGATCTCGAAGCCCTCGCGCTCTGAGGGTCCCTGCTGCCGGTCATCACGGTCGTGCGGGCGCTGTGACGGGTTGCTGGCGCGCCACGCGGTAGCGGAGGAAGACGACCTTCGAGGTGAAGGTGCGGGTTTCCAGGAGCTCGAGATCCACCTGCTGCTCCCCTCGAGCGAAGAAGGGGATGCCACCGCCGACGAGCACTGGGTAGACCCGGACCCGGTACTCATCGACCAGCCCCAACGAGGCCACCTCGGCGGCGAGAGTGGCCCCGCCGATAGCGATGTCACCCGTCCCCGGATCCGCCTTCAACCGCCCGATCTCCTCCGCCGGGCTGCCGGAGGCCAGGCGCGTGTTTCCCTGCACAGCTGACAGCGTGCGGGAGAACACCAGCTTCGGCAGCCTCTTCCAGATGTCGGCGAATTCGAGCTCCTTGTCGTCGACCGTCGGGTCCTGGTCGGCTGTCTCCCAATACACCATCGTCTCGTAGAGCTTCCGTCCGAGCAGGTGGACACCGACTCCCCGTACCTCATCAAGGGCGAACTGGAACACCTCCGCATCGGGAACCGACCAGCCGAAGCCGCCGTCCGGCCCGACGATGTAGCCGTCGAGGGAGACGCTCATCGAATAAACCACCTTGCCGGCCAACCGGTCCTCCTCGATAGAAGCGTCGGCGGTAGTCCCACAGGGGAGTACACGTTGCCCGCAGACTACTCGGGGAGGACCCACAGGACCAGATCAGCCGGCTTCGATCACTTCTTCCTTCTGCCTCCCGACGACTTCGCGCAGGTAGTGGCTCGTCACCGCCCCTGCGCCCACACGGTCGGTGTACGCGTCGTGACCGACGAATGAACCGCAGTTGAACGGATTGCGCAACGGCATTACGCTTCTATAGGCCCGAGAACGGGTTGGATGTCAAGGGTGTTCGGCGAACACGCGGGCATCCGGAACGCGAGGTATTGCCATGTCTGGCCAGATTCTCCACGTGACCCGCCGGGTCGGCGTCGCCGTGGGACGGATCGCGGTCTACGTCCTGATCTGGGCGGGGCTCGCGCTGCTCATCGCCGCCGTCGGCATCCGCTTCTACTGGGGCAAGATCTCAGTAGGTCAAATGCTCCTGAACCTCGTCTCCGTGGAGACCGACGGCGGGGGCGGAGTCATTGTCTGGATCGGCATCCTGGGGGTCGGCGTCGTTCCCCTGCTCATCACCGTCGGGATCGCCCTGTGGCAGCACTCCCGGCACCGCAAGGGCCGCCGCGATCGCCACGCCGTGCGTCCTCGTCGTTCGCCCTGGATCATGCGCACCGTATCCACCGCCCTGGTGGCCGCAGTGGTCGTCGGCGGCACCACGGCCTTCGCCACCACGGTGGGCATGAAGGATTACATCGATGCGGCGAACTCCGAGTACGACCTCGGCGACTACTACGTGGAGCCGACCGTCACCAGCGATCAGCACAAGCGCAATCTGGTGCTGATCTACCTCGAATCCGGCGAGGCCACCCTCGCCGACGATCAGCTCTTCGAGAAGAACGCGTTCGCTCCTCTCGAGGAGGCCACGAAGGCCTCCGACGGCTGGCAGAGCGTAGCCGATCTGCAGCAGTACAAGGGCGGAGGCTGGACCATGGCCGGTCTCACCTCGACCCAGTGCGGCGTCCCACTGAAGGGCGCAGGTTCCACCACGGGCAGTAGCGCCCTCAACAAGCCCGACGACGACGTCGACACGTACCTGGGAGGAACCACCTGCCTGGGTGATGTCCTGGACGAGCACGGATACAGGAACGTCTTCATGGGCGGTGCCAACGCCTCCTTCGCAGCGAAGGATACCTTCCTGGGCAGCCATGGGTACTCCGAGGTGAAGGGGCTCTCCGACTGGCGCGCCGCCGGCGAACCGGAGACGAACTTCCGCAGCGACTGGGGCCTGAGCGACGAGCGCCTCCTGGCTCGTGCCAAGGACAGGATCGACGAGCTGCACGCCGAGGCGGAAAAGACCGGTCAGCCGTTCAACCTCTCCATGCTGACGCTGGACACCCACGAGCCGGTGCACATCTTCGACTACTGCACCGTGGACACGCAGGACGAGGTCACCTCCGTGTTCTCCTGTTCCATGACCCTGGTAGCCGAGTTCGTGGAGTACATGGAGGCGAAGGGCTACCTCGACGACACCGCCGTGGTGATCATGGGCGACCATCTCAAGCACATGAGCGCGGGCGACGCCTTCCACGAGCAGCTGGACAACAACAACAACCGCACCATCTTCAATCGGATCTGGATTCCGGGCGGGGACAAGAACACCACGCTGCGCCCCCGCGTGGACCAGCTGAACATGTACCCCACCATCCTTGAAGCCGCCGGCCTGACCCTGAAGGACCACGAGGCGGGGCTGGGCGTGTCCGCCTTCGCCCAGCAGGTCCCGGATAGTTCAGCACAGGCAATGGAGCCCGAAACCTATGCGGAACTGCTGAACTCGCTGTCCCCGGAGTTCTACGCGGAGGCCTGGGCCGGCGAGGACGCCAGCCAGTAGCGCAGTCCGCTCCCTGCCGATGCCCCAGCTCGGCACACGCACGGTCGCGGCCGCGGCCGCAGGAAGGTTCTCGCGGATCAGTACCCGAAGCGCGGCGCCCGCTTCTCGCGGAAGGCTTCCAGGCCCTCGCGGTAGTCGTCGGAGGCCCCCAGCACGCCCTGCACGTCGTTCTCGCCGCTGATGGCGTCCCACAGACCGAGGCGCTCGTCGCGGATCCGCCCGACAAGCTGCTTCGAGGCGACGAGGGACTGCAGCGGACCTCTTGCAGCGCGTGCGGCCTTCGCCCGGGTGAGAGCGAGCAGGTCCGCGGCGGGAACGGCGCGGCTGAACAGTCCGCTCGTCACGGCCTCCGCGCCCGTCATGAGATCGCCGGTATACATCAGGTCGAGGGCGCGATGCGGCCCCAATCGCTCCGTGAAGAGCCAATGCCCGCCCGAGTCGAGAACCAGACCGAGATTGGCGAACGGTGAGCCGATCTTCGCGTCCTCGGCGACATACACCACGTCCGTCGCAATGAGCAGGCCGAGCCCGACGCCGAGGCAGGCGCCCTGCGCCGCGGCAAAGGTCGGGGCGGGAAAATCCGCCATCGTGCGGAGCAAGGGCGTCAGCGTGGAGTCGAGGAACGCGAAGGCGTCGTCGGCCCCTGGCTCGATGGCGCCGAGATTACGGCCGGCGCAGAAGGCGCGTCCCTCTCCGCGCAGGACCAGGGCGCGCACCGTTCCTTCGCGGACACCGGCAGCGGCTGCGCCGTACGCCGCAGCCAGATCATCCAGTGCCTGGGCGTCGACCGCGTTGAGCCTGTATGGAGCATCCAGCACGACGTCGGCGATGCCGTCCGCGATCGTCAGGCGGACCATACCTGTTTCGGATGTCGGCCCCGCCGGCGTGGTTCCTGCATTCATGATGCTCCTAGGCGTCGTAGTCGACGGAGACGGCGTCGCTGGTCGGATGGGCCTGGCACGTCAGGACGTAGCCCTTCGCGACCTCGTCGGGCTCGAGCGCATAGTTCTCGACCATCTCCACCGTCCCCTCGACCACCTTCGCACGGCAGGTGCCGCACACTCCGCCCGCGCAGGCGAAGGGAACATCGGAGCGCACCCTCAGAGCGGCGTTGAGGATGGATTCGCGCGCATGGGTAGGGCTCTGCACTGATCCCTGCAGTCCGTCGAGGTTGAAGGAGATCGTGTAGTTGTCACCGGTGCCGATCGGCGCCACCGGCCGTCCCATGCTTCCCTCGGGCCGGGCCGGCTCACCGGTGGTGAACAATTCGAAACGGATTTTCTCCGCCGGCACCCCCCGCTCGGCGAGGGAGTCCCGGCACAGCTGCACCAGTTCGAAGGGCCCGCAGAGGAACCATTCGTCCACCCGCTCGACGTCCAGGACGGTACCGAGCAGTTTCTCCAGTTTCTCGGCGTCGATCCTGCCGGAGAGCAGCGGTGAAATGCGCTGTTCGCGGGACAGGACATGGTGCAGCGCGAACCGCGAGGGGTAACGGTCCTTCAGATCCGCCAGCTCCTCGAGGAACATGACGTCCATGGCGGCCCGGTTCGCGTAGACGAGGTCGAAGCGGACGTTCGGACCACTCGCGAGCATCGACCGGGCGATGGAGATCACCGGGGTGATGCCCGATCCCGCAGCCACCGCGACGAGCGAGACGGCCTGCTGCCCCGGCGTCGTCCGTGGGGTGAACTGTCCGAGTGGGCTCATGACGTCGAGGACGTCCCCCGCCTTGAGCGACTCGTTCGCCCAGCTCGAGAAGACCCCGCCGAGGTCCCGCTTCACAGCGACGCGCAGCTCACCGGGCCGGGGATCGGCGCAGATGGAGTAGCTGCGGCGGATTTCCTTGGGCTCGCCGTCGACGTCGAGCGTTGCGCGCAGGGCGACGTACTGCCCGGGCAGGTAGTCGTACTTGTCCTGGAGCTCGGCCGGGACGTCGAGCGTGACCTCGACGGCGTCCTCCGTGAGCCGGCGGACGGCGCGGACGGAGAGGCTGTTGAAGGCGCTCCTCCGCTTGGTGGAGGGGGCGAGGACAACGGCCATCAATGCACCTTGAAGTAGTCGAAGGGTTCCCTGCAGTCGTTGCAGACGTACAGCGCCTTGCAGGATGTCGAACCGAAGCGGGTCATTTCGCGCGTGTTCAGCGAGGAGCACTGCGGGCACTTGACGCTGAGGCCGAGGCGAACGGGCCCGACGGCGGCCTTACCCGTCGGAGGCGCGATGCCGTACTCCGCGAGCTTCGCCTTCCCGTCGTCGCTCATCCAGTCGGTGGTCCAGGCCGGTGCGAGCACCAGGCGTACTGCGACGTCGTCGTATCCTGCTCCGTTGAGAGCCGTGACGACGTCGTCACGGATGGCGTCCATCGCCGGGCAGCCCGAGTAGGTGGGCGTGATGGTGACGAGGACCTGGCCGGTGTCGGAGACGTGGGCGTCGCGCAGGATACCGAGGTCCTCGATGGTGAGGACGGGGATCTCCGGATCGCATACGGTCGCTGCGAGGTCCCAGGCGGCCGCATCGGCAGGAGCGGCTGGCCGCAGGTCCGTCATGGTCACCATGACGCCCCTGGATATTCGCGCGCGAGGACCTGCAGCTCGGCGATGATGTAGCCGAGGTGCTCACTGTGGCGCCCCAGCCTCCCGCCGCCGACCGAACCGGGTACCTCGGGCGGCTCGAGTTCAGCTTCGGCGAGGATCGCCCTGACCGCTGCGTCGAACGGCTCGCGGAGGGTGCTCGGCCGCACCCCGGCATCGCCGAGTTCGTCGACGAGCGGGTAGTCGGTGAAGAGTTCCTCCACATACGGCCAGGTGAGCTTGAGCCCGGCGATCATCCGGCGGCGGGATTCGTCGGTCCCCTGGGCGAGGCGGAGGATCCACTGGATGCTGTGGTCCCGGTGGTAGTCGACCTCCTTGACAGCCTTGGCGGCGATCGCGGCCAAGGTCGGGTCGCTGGACCCCACCAGGCGGGAGTAGAGCTCCCACTGGTACAGCGCGACGACGAACTGCCGAGCTATCGTGCGGGCGAAGTCCCCGTTGGGCTGCTCCACGAGGTGCACGGACCGGAACTCCGGTTCCCGCCGGAAGTAGGCGAGGTCGTCCTCGGTCTTGTCCCAGGCGCGGCCCGCGTAGGTCAGGAAGGACCGCGCGTGCCCGATCTGGTCGAGCGCGATATTGGCGAGCGCCACGTCCTCCTCGAGTTCCGGTGCCCGGGAGATCCACCAACCGAGCCGCTGCGCCAGGATCAGGGCGTCGTCACCGAGCCACAGGGCGTACTGCGCGACGGCGTCCGAAGGCTTCGTGTCGAGGAGGGCGATGTCTTCGGGACGTAGCGCGTTACCCGGGGTGATGCGGGTTGCGCTGGCGTTGGCCTCACTCACAGGTGCTTCACTCCCTCGCTCTTCGTGTAATACGTCGCGTGGCGGTAGTCCTTGCCCTGGGGGGACTCGAAGAACTGGTCCTTGGCGTCGGGATCACTCGTGATGATCGACGTCGCCGGGACCACCCAGAGACTCACTCCCTCGTTGCGCCGCGTGTACAGGTCCCGGGCATTGCGCAACGCCATCTGGGCGTCGGGTGCGTGCAGCGAACCGGCGTGGACGTGCGAGAGTCCGCGTGACGACCTCACGAAGACTTCCCACAGCGGCCAGGCCGCCCGCGGTTCCTGGGGGCCTGACGACGGTGCCTTCGCGCCGTCGTCGCCCGTGGTCGATCCGCCGGTCACCCTATGCCGCCTGCGCGTGCTTCAGGGCCTGCTTCTCGGCGTAGGCCGCTGCGGCCTCGCGGACCCAGGCGCCCTCCTCGTGGGCCTCGCGGCGTCGCTCCATGCGCTGCGCGTTGCAGGGGCCGCGACCGGAGAGGACTTCCTTGAACTCGTTCCAGTCGAGGGGTCCGTGCTCCCAGCGGCCGGTCTCCTCGTTGAAGCGGACCTCCTTGTCCGGGAGCTCGAGCCCGAGGGCCCTCACCTGCTCGACCATCATTCCCACGAAACGTGAGCGGAGCTCGTCGTTGGAGAACCGCTTGATGTTCCACAGCATCGACTGCTGGGAGTTGGGTGAGTCCTCGTCCGGAGGGCCGAACATCATGAGGGACGGCGCGTACCAGCGGTTGACGGCGTCCTGCGCCATGGCGCGCTGCTCGGGGGTGCCGTTGGCCAGTTCGAGCAGGATCTCGAAGCCCTGGCGCTGGTGGAAGGACTCCTCCTTGCAGATGCGGACCATCGCGCGCCCGTAGGGGCCGTAGGAGGCACGGCAGAGGGGAACCTGGTTGCAGATGGCAGCGCCGTCGACGAGCCAGCCGATGGCACCGATGTCGGCCCAGGTCAGGACGGGATAGTTGAAGATGCTCGAGTACCGGGCCTTGCCTGCGATGAGGTCCTCGGTCATCCTGTCCCGTGGCGTGCCGAGGGTCTCCGCGGCGGAGTAGAGGTACAGACCGTGCCCCGCCTCGTCCTGCACCTTGGCCATCAGGACGGCCTTGCGCTTCAGGGACGGTGCACGGGTGATCCAGTTGGCCTCGGGTTGCATGCCGATGATCTCGGAGTGCGCGTGCTGGGAGATCTGGCGCGTGAGGGACTTGCGGTAGTCCGCCGGCATCCAGTCACGGGGTTCGATGCGGGAGTCCTGCGCGATGAGCTCGTTGAACTGCTGCTCTCCGGCGTCGTCGTGGTTCGCACGGCTTCCCGCGTCAATCGCTGTAGTCGTCATCGTGCTACCTCGCTCGTCTGGACACCCGGCTCAATTACCGACCGTTCGTTCAGTATAGGGAGCGTGTGGAGTGGCAGTCAACGCTCGACGCGTTCCCGGGTCGTGCTCGGCGGCGCCGGCGGCAACCCGACCGAACGGTCGTGCGAAAATGACTTCATGACTGCCACCGGAGCCCTGCCGACCCCCACCGCCCGCCGAGGACGGCCGGGGTACGACCAGCAGTCGGTCCTCGCAGTCGCAGTCACCGCGTTCAACCGGTACGGGTACGAAGCCACGTCCATGGGGATGCTGGCCGAGGAACTGGGCATCAGCAAGTCGGCCATCTACCACCATGTCCCCTCCAAGGGCGACCTCCTGCGACTCGCGCTGGACCACGCACTCGGGGGCCTCGAAGCCATCCTCGAGGACAGCCGAGCCGGTAGCGGCGCCGCCGACGCCCGCCTGGAGTTCGTCCTCCGCGGCACCATCGCCGTCCTCACCGAGCGGCTGCCCTTCGTCACCCTGCTGCTGCGGCTGCGGGGCAACACGGAGGTGGAACGTGAGGCCCTGCAACGACGGCGGACCTTCGACCGCCAGATCGCGGCGCTCGTCGACGCCGCCCGCCACGAAGGCTCCATCCGCGATGACATCGATCCCAGGACCACCACGCGGCTCATCTTCGGGACCATCAACTCGATCGTCGAGTGGTACCGGCCGGGGGGGCCGCTCACCGCGGACAAACTGGCCGACGACGTCATCCTGATGGTGTTCGACGGCCTGCACCTCCGCTAGCCTTTTCCTGCGTCAGCCTCCGCCGCCTTCTTGGCCGCTTCTGCCCACTGAGTCCGTTGCCCGAGTGGGCATCCGTGATGATGCCCACTGACAATGCCGACTCACTGGGCACGACAGCGGGCAACTTGTCCACATATGTCAACCATCCGACCTGCGGAGCAGGTCAACCGCAAGTGTTACTGCATGGACCCGATCAGTGCCCTGAGGGCATTCGGCGGTGTGGCGCGTAGCAACGCTCTGATCCGCGCGGGCGTCAGCCCTGATCAGCTCAAGCAAGCGCTGGATCAGCAGGAGGTGAGTCGTCCGATGCGTGGCGTTTATTGCCTGACCGAGTACGACAGCGACCTGTACGCGGCGACGTGCGCACATGCTGAACTTGCCTGCATCAGCGCGGCGCGACGTCTTGGTCTGTGGGTCTTCCGCAACCCTTCGCTGATCCACGCGAGCGTCAATCACGGTCGAGGCCTGGACGCCAGGTTCCGTGTACACCGCTCGGAAGAACCCCTTACGCCGCTGCTGATCTGCCTTCAATCCGCACGCTGCCTCCCCGAACTCGACGCACTGTGCATCGTAGAGTCCGCAGTCGTCCTCAAGCATGTTGCTCTCGACCCGTTGCGGAGAGCGGTGAAAGGACAAAGGGACGCCCGCCTCCGGACGATAGTCGGTCTCGTCGATCCGCATTCGCAATCCATCATCGAGACCATCGCGAGGTATCACTTACGAACGGCCGGCTTCAGCACACAGTCGCAGGTCCACGTACCGGGCGTAGGCCGTCTTGACCTGTACATCGACGGCATACTCGGTATCGAAGCGGACGGGCGGAAGTACCACAGTGACCGGCGCGAGTTCGAGGAGGACCGCCGACGCTGGAACCTGCTCACGATGCGCGGCGTCCCCGTCCTCCGCGTAACCCATGCTCTGCTCACCAGGGAACCGGAGCACTTCCTGGCACTCGTCCGGGCGGCAGTAGCTTCGCACCAACCCACCAAAGGGCAGACGTAACTTCCAAGAGGCTCCCGCTACTTCTGCACGAGGGTCAGGACGTCGTAGGTCGCGACGATCTCGTCGTCCTGGTTATGCAGGACGGCGTCCCATGCCACCTCGCCGTACTCGTCCGTCTCCCGCGGCGTGATGCGCTTGGCCGTCAGCGTGACGCGGATGGAGTCACCTGCCGCGACAGGCGTGATGAAGCGAAGATTTTCGAGTCCGTAGTTGGCGAGCACCGGCCCGGGCTCGGGATCCACGAAAAGACCGGCGCCCCACGAGAGCAGCAGGTAGCCGTGCGCCACGATGCCAGGGAAGAACGGGTTGGCTGCGGCAGCGTCCTCGTTGGTGTGCGCGTAGAACGTGTCGCCGGTCGTCTCGGCGAACGCGCTGATGTCCGCCAGCGTCACCTGCCGCAGCTCGGACCGGACGCTGTCGCCGATGAGCAGCGCGGAGAGGTCCTTACGGAAGGGGTGAATGTCGCCGAACCGGCGATCCGCACCCGTGTGCCACTCCCCCGTGATGCTCGTGAGCATGTTCGGCGAACCCTGCACGGCTGTGCGCTGCATGTGGTGCAGGACCGAGCGCATGCCGCCCAGTTCCTCGCCACCGCCGGCACGCCCGGGTCCTCCGTGCACGAGGTGCGGGACGGGCGATCCGTGTCCGGTCGACGACCTCGCGTCCTCCCGGTTGAGGATGAGCACGCGCCCGTGGTGCGCGGCGATGCCGAGGACCAGTTCCTGCGCCACTACCGGGTCATTGGTGCAGACCGTGGCCACCAGGGAACCGGAGCCGAGGGCTGCGAGGCGGATGGCGTGCTGGATGTCGTCGTACCCGATAACGGAGGCCACCGGCCCGAAGGCCTCGACCGAGTGCAGGGCGCCGGCCTCGACGTCCTGCCAGGTCAGCAGCACGGGCTCCATGAACGCCCCGTCCGGCGCCTTGCCGGAGGTGTTGTCGGCGAGGACGACGTCGGGCGCATCGAGCGACCCGAAGGCGAGGGATGCACCGCCTGCGAGGAGTTCACGCACAGCGTCGTGGACCCCTTCGAGCTGCGCGAGCGAAGCGAGAGCGCCCATCGTCACACTCTCGGCGCGGGGGTCCCCCAGCGTGACGCGCTCGCGGATACGGTCACCGGCGGCGCGGACGACGTCGTCGACCAGCGCGCTCGGCACGATGGAGCGGCGGATGCTCGTGCACTTCTGGCCCGCCTTCACCGTGATCTCCGTGACCAGGGACTTCACGAAGGCGTCGAATTCGGGGGTGCCGGGCACCGCATCGGGACCGAGGATCGCCGCGTTCAGCGAATCCGTCTCGCACGTGAAGCGCACGCCGCCCCGGGAGATGGACGGGTGCGACTTCAGGTGGTTCGCTGTCGACGCCGAGCCCGTGAAGGACAGGAGGTCCCGGTAGTCCAGATGGTCGAGGATGTCGCGGGCCGGACCGGAGATGAGTTGCAGCGACCCGGCGGGCAGGATCGCGGAGCCGATGATCAGCTTCACCACGGCGGCCGTCAGGAAACCGGTGGGTGTTGCCGGCTTGACGATCGTGGGGACGCCCGCGAGGAATGCGGGGGCAAGCTTCTCGAGCATGCCCCATACGGGGAAGTTGAAGGCGTTGATCTGCACGGCGACGCCGGGGATGCGCGTATGGATGTGGGTGCCGAGGAAGGAGCCGTCCTTGGAGAGCACCTCGGGCGGACCGTCGACGATCACGTGCGAGTTCGGCAGCTCGCGCCGCCCCTTCGAGCCGAAGGTGAAGAGCACGCCGATGCCGCCGTCGATGTCCACCATCGAGTCGATCTTCGTGGCGCCGGTCTTCGCCGACAGTTCGTAGAGCGGTTCGCGGTGCGCAGTGAGGTACTGCGCGAGCTCCTTGAGCTTCAGGGCGCGTTCGTGGAAGGTGAAGCGGCCCAGCTCCGCCTGCCCCGTGACCCGTGCGAAGCCGATGGCGGAGGCGGTGTCGATGCCCGCCGTGCTGACGATGGCGAGTTCCTCGCCGGTGCTGGCGTCGCGGACCACCGTGCCGTCACCGTCCGCTGCTGTCCGGTCGGGGGTCCACCAGGCGTCCTCGATGAAGCTGGGGACGACGTCGATCTGTACTCGTTCCGGGGCGGTTGTCATGTCCGCTCGCCTTTCACTGGTTCTGCCGGGGATGCGTGTGGAGCTCTGGAGGGGACGGGCGACGGCGGTGCGTCCTCCCAGTCGAAGAAGCCGCGGCCGCTCTTGCGTCCGAGATGGCCCTGCGCCACCTTCTCGCGCAGGATGGCGGGCGGCGTGAAACGCGGACCGAGCGTCGATGCGAGGTACTCGGCGATCCCGAGCCGCACGTCGAGCCCCACCAGGTCCGTGGTGCGCAGCGGCCCGACGGGGTGCCTGTAACCGAGGACCATCGCGGCGTCGATGTCCTCCGCCGTCGCCACTCCTTCCTCGAGCATCCGCATGGCCTCGAGCGCGATGGCCACGCCGAGCCGGGAACTTGCGAAGCCGGGGGTGTCCCGCACGACGACGGGCGTCTTGCCGAGCGCCTCCACCCATGTGCGCGTGGCTGCTTCGAGGTCGGGGGACGTCTGCGCTCCGAGGACCACCTCGATCAGGGTGGATGCCGGGACCGGGTTGAAGAAGTGGAGTCCGCAGAACCGCCCGGGCCGCTGGAGGGCGTCGGCGAGCGCGTCGACGGAGAGGGACGAGGTGTTCGTCGCCAGCCAGGCGTCGGCGGCCAGCACGTCCTCCACCGCCCGCAGCGCCTGCCTCTTCAGTGCGAGGTCCTCCGGCACCGCCTCGATGACGAGCGCGCAGGGGGCGAAGGCTGCGTAATCCGTCGACACGGAGACGCGCGCGGTCAGGGCTGCGATGTCCTCCGCCGTCGTGCCTCGCTCCACGCTGCGGGCCAAGGCCTGCGTCACGCGGACCATCCCGGCATCGGCGGCGGTTTCATCGCGTTCGACGACGACGACGTCGGATCCGGCGAGGCAGAAGGCGTGGGCGATGCCGGCTCCCATGCGGCCGCCGCCGAGCACGCCGACCCGGGCGGGAACGCTGCTCATGACTCCTTCTTCCTGTCCAGGAACCGCTGCATGCGGTCGAACTTTGCCTCGGACTCGAACAGGATGGCCTGGGCCAGCTGGTCGATCATGGGGTGCGCCTCCCGGGGTGCGTGGAACACGCTCTTGGTGATGCGGACGGCCAGCGGGTCCTGCCTCCCGATGCGGTCGGCGAGGGCGTGTGCCGCCTGGAGGAGGTCCTCCGGTGCGTGGATCGCGGTGATCAGCTTCGCCTCGAGCGCTTCCTCCGCGTTCAGGATGCGTCCGGCGAGGAGGATCTCCTTCGCGAGCGGCTCTCCCACCAGTTCCTTCAACCGCCAGGTGGCTCCGGCCGCCGGCATGATGCCGAGGCCCGTCTCGGGGTTGCCGATCGTCAGGCGCGGCGTGCCGATGCGGAAGTCCGCCGCGAAGGCGAGCTCCGCACCGCCGCCGAGGGCGTACCCGTCGAGCGCCGCGATGACGGGCATGGGAAGGGCCGCTATGCGCGCGAAGAGCGTCGAGTTGATGCCCGCGAGGGCGTCGTCGCGCCGGCGCTGACGCAACTCGGCGATGTCGGCTCCCGAGGCGAAGACGCCGCCGGATCCGATGAGGATCAGCGTCTGCGGTTTCTCCTCGAGATCGCCGCACACGAGATGCAGCTCCTCGACCATCTGGCGGTCGATTGCATTGCGCACCTCCGGCCTGTGCAGTTCGACGACGACTCGGTCCTCACCGCCCGTGATGTTCAGGGCGCCGGGCATCAGACGGCCTCGACCAGCATGGCCGTACCCTGGCCCACGCCGACGCACATCGTTGCGAGTCCGATCCGACGGGATGATCCGGAGAGCTCCCTCTCGAGCCGACCCAGCAGGGTGACGGCGATGCGGGATCCGGAGGAGCCGAGCGGGTGTCCGAAGGCGATCGCACCACCGTCGCGGTTCACGATCTCCTCGTCGAGTCCCAGCCGCCGGATGCACGCGAGGGACTGCGTGGCGAAGGCCTCATTGAGCTCGACCGCGCCGAGGTCGGCGATGGAGAGGCCCGTCCGTCCGAGGACCTTCTGCGTGGCCGGAACCGGGCCGATTCCCATGATCTCGGGAGGCACTCCAGCGGAGGCACCGTCAAGGATCCGGGCCCGCGGGGTCAGGCCGTAACGCCTGATCGCCGCCTCCGACGCCACGATCACCGCGGAGGCACCGTCGTTCAGCGAGCTCGAGTTGCCCGCGGTGACGATCCCGTCCGTCCGGACGACGGAACGGAGCTTCCCGAGCACATCGAGGGTGGTGTCGGCACGCGGTCCCTCGTCCGTGTCCACGGAGAAGGACATCCGCCCCTTGTTCACCTGGACGGGGACGATCTCGTCGTCGAACCGTCCCGCCTCCATGGCTGCCACCGCGCGCTGATGCGAGCGGAGCGCGAAGGCATCGGCGTCGTCGCGCGTGATGCCGTCGAGGGCTGCGAGTTCCTCCGCCGTCTCCGGCATCGAGTAGGTGGTCTTGTCGCGGGCGGCGAGCAGGGGGTTGGTGAAGCGCCAGCCGATGGAGGTGTCGAACACCGCACCCGGCTTCGCGAAGGCCTTGTCCGGCTTCTCCATGACCCAGGGCGCACGGCTCATGGATTCGACACCACCGGCGATGACGATGTCCGCGGCTCCCGCCTTGACCATGTGGGACGCCATGATGATGGCGGAGAGTCCGGACGCGCAGAGGCGGTTGACCGTGATGCCGGGGACGGTATCGGGGAAGCCGGCGAGCAGGGCAGCGAGCCGCGCGACGTTCCGGTTCTCCTCACCGGCACCGTTCGCGTTGCCCAGGATCACCTCGTCGACGGTGGCCGGGTCCACACCTGCACGCTGCACGACGGCGGAGAGCACGAGGGCCGCCAGATCGTCGGGGCGGACGCTGGAGAGCGCTCCACCGTAGCGGCCGACAGGGGTGCGGACGCCTCCCACCAGGAAAGCCTCGGACATCGTCGTCTCCCTTGTCGTCGTGGACCTGCGTCGTCGTGGACCTGCCGGCGAATTACTGAACGTTCGTTCTGTAAAGGCCTTCTCCACAATTGCACGCCCGTCCGGCACGGTCAACCGGAGGCCGCCGCGAGGACACAGTCGGGGTGGGCCGGCCGGTCGGGCCCGGACCCGCAGTGGCAAGATGGAAGCCATGACTGTTGACGCTCCCGCACTCGTTACCCCCGTTCCGCCCCCGGCCAGGAAGGTGCCCTTCGAGCGCACCCACCACGGCGACACCTTCGTCGATCACTACGAGTGGATGCGCGACAAGGAGAGCCCCGAGCTGGTCGAGTACCTCCAGCGCGAGAACGCGTACACGGAGAGCGTCACGCAGCACCAGGAACCGCTGCGCGACGCGATCTTCACGGAGATCAAGGACCGCACGCAGGAAACCGACCTGTCCGTGCCCGCCCGCAAGAGGGGCTGGTGGTACTACTCCCGCACCGAAGAGGGAAAGCAGTACGGTATCCAATGCCGTGTGGCAGCACATGACACGGGCGATCTCAGCCGTGACTGGACGCCGCCCGACGTCGTTCCCGGGCAGCCCGTCGCCGGCGAACAGATCCTGCTCGACGGCAACGACCTCGCCGAGGGCAAGCCCTTCTTCTCCCTGGGCGGCATGTCCGTCACCGAGGACGGAACGCTGCTGGCGTACTGCGAGGACAACGCCGGTGACGAGCGCTTCACACTGCGCATCAAGGACCTCGGGACGAATGAGCTCCTGCCGGACGAGGTCCCCAACATCTTCTACGGCCTGTCCTTCTCCCCCGACGGCTCGCGCGTGTACTACACCGTGGTGGACGACTCGTGGCGTCCCTACCAGGTGCGTGCGCACACGCTCGGCACCCCCGTCGCCGACGACGTCGTCGTGTACCAGGAGGACGACGTTGCCATGTGGACGGGTTTCGAGGTGTCGGCGGACCGCACCCAGCTGCTCATCAGCATCGGCTGCTCCGAGTACAGCGAGTACCGCGTCCTCGACCTCGCGCGCCCGGCGGACGGCCTCACCACGCTGATCTCCCGCGACGAGCGCATCCTGTACGACGCCGAGCCCGTCACCATCGACGACGCACGGTACTACCTGCTCACCCATGATCGGAACGCGAAGAATTCCATGGTCAGCCTCGTGGCAGCGGACCAGTTCACCAGGCCGTTGGCCGAGCAGGACTGGACCACGGTCGTCCCGCACGACGACGCCGTCCGGGTGAACGGCGTCACGGTCACGCAGACGCACCTGGTGCTTTCGGTGCGCAAGGACACGATCGAGCGCGTACAGGTCCTGCCCCTGGCCGGTCTCGGGACGCCCGAGCAGGGCCTGCCGGCCGAGCCCGACTTCGACGAGGAACTCTTCACGAGCAACCTCGCGAATGCCGAGTTCGACTCCCCGATCATCCGGTTGGTCTACGCCTCCTACCTCACGCCCCCGCGCGTGTACGACTACGTGCTGGAGGACGGGACGCTGGAGTTGCGCAAGGAGACAGAGGTGCGTGGCGGCTACGATCCCGCCCAGTACGTCGCCGAGCGCCAGTGGGCCCCCGCAGCCGACGGGACGCTGATTCCGCTCTCGGTGGTCCGCCGCGCCGAGCTCGCGCAGGACGGGACCAACCCCGCCGTCATCTACGCCTACGGCAGCTACGAGGCCAGCATGGATCCCTCGTTCTCCATCGCCCGGCTCTCCCTCCTGGACCGCGGCATCATCTACGTCACTGCGCATATCCGCGGCGGTGGTGAGATGGGTCGCAGCTGGTACGAGCAGGGCAAGAAGCTCACCAAGAAGAACACCTTCACGGACTTCGTCGACGCGACGACCCACCTCAGCACGTCGGGCTGGGCGGACCCGAACCGGGTCGCCGCGATCGGCGGCTCGGCGGGCGGGCTGCTCATGGGCGCTATCGCGAACCTGGCGCCGGAGAAGTACCGGGCGATCGTGGCGCAGGTACCGTTCGTCGACGCGCTGACGACCATCCTGGACCCGGAGCTGCCGCTCTCGGCACTCGAGTGGGAGGAGTGGGGCAACCCCATCACGGACCAGGAGGTGTACCGGTACATGAAGGAGTACACGCCCTACGAGAACGTCCGTCCTGTGGCCTACCCGCGCATCGCGGCCGTCACCAGCTTCAACGACACCCGGGTGCTCTACGTCGAGCCTGCCAAGTGGGTGGCGCAGCTGCGCGAGACGACCACGGGGTCGGAGCCGATCGTGCTCAAGACCGAGATGGACGGCGGCCACGGCGGGGCCAGCGGACGCTACTCGCGTTGGCGCGACGTCGCCTGGGACTACGCGTTCGCCGCTGATGCCATCGGCGCCACCGAGGTACTCTCGCGTTCCACCAGCCTGGTCGAGTAGATGACGGGCTCCGGGTGCGAGCCCGGAGCCTCGATCTCCTCCAGGAGCATCGAGCCCGCCTTCACCGCCATCTCGACCATGGGTTGCGTGATGGTGGTGAGCGGGGTGGACGCTGTCTCTGCGACGGCGTGATTGTCATAGCCCATGAGCGCTATGTCTCCGGGCACTGTCTTGCCCGCTGCCTGGATGGCCTCCATGACGCCGAGCGCCATGAGGTCCGAGGCCGCGAAGATCCCGTCGATGTCGGGGTGCTCGGCAAGCAGCAGACGCGCCGCAGCAGCAGCGCCGTCGGTCGTGAAGTCGGCGTGGACCACGGGACCCGCGGGGAGGCCGGCCTCGGCGAGACCGGCCTTCCACCCACGGAGGCGGTCGACGGCCGCAGTCATGTCCGCGGGCCCGGCGACCGTCGCGAGGCGTCGCCGACCGATGCCTGAGAGGTGCTGCGCGGCAAGTTTCCCGCCCCCCACGTTGTCGGTGTCCACATAGGTCACGTCGAAGGTCATGTCCCAGGGGCGCCCGATGAAGATGGTCGGGAGACCGGTCTCGGCGAGGGACCTCGCCCAGGAATCGGCCTTGTGGTGCGAGACCACGATCGCCCCGTCCACGTGGCCGCCGCGGAGGTAGCGCAGGGTGCGGGCCGAATCGTCGTCGGTCCTCGACATCAGCAGCACCAACTGCACGTCGGTCTCCCGGAGAGCCTCCGTGATGCCGGTGATGACGACGGCGAAGAAGGGATCCATCATGACGCGGACGTCAGGCTCGGGAATGACGAGGGCGATCGAGGACGTCCGGCGCGTCACCAGGCTGCGGGCCGCCCTGTTCGGGATGTACCCGAGCGCGACGACCGCCCGGTCCACCGCAGCCTGGGCCGCGGGACTGACACGGTCCCCTCCGTTGATGGCGCGCGAAGCGGTGGAACGCGACACCCCGGCCGCCAGGGCCAGGTCCTCGAGCGTAGGGCTCGGGCGACCTGCCGCATGGCGCAGCGACCGGGGCGGGGACGTGTTCATCACCTCGACAATACGACACCCGCCTTCCCGGCGTCCTGCGACGGGACGCCGGCCGTCACGGTGTTCGTGGCCGCCAGGCGCGAATACCAGAGGGCACTTGCCTTCGGCACGCGCTCCTGCGTCTCGTAGTCGACGCGCACCAGGCCGAAGCGCTGATGGTAGCCCCACGCCCATTCGAAGTTGTCCATCAGCGACCATGCGAGGTACCCACGCAGGTCCACGCCGTCGTCGATCGCATCCTTCATCGCGCGGACGTGGACGTCGAAGAAGCCGAGCCGGTCCTGATCGTCCACGAAACCGGACTCGTCCGGTGAGTCGTTGTAGGCGGCACCGTTCTCCGTGACGTAGAGGGGAATCCCGGCGGGCCCGGTGTACTCGTTCTGGAGTCGGTTGAGCAGACGGCGGAGTCCCTCGGGCTGCACCTCCCAGTCCATCGCCGTGACAGGCAGGCCTCGGGGAACCGAGCGGACACCGTGCGCGGCGACATAGGGCGAGGAGACCGGACGCTCGAGCGGAGCGTGGCCTTCCTGCGGTGCGGCCTCGTCCGACGGCGTCCGGGTCACTGCTTCACCGTGGTAGTAGTTGACGCCCAGCACGTCGATCGGCGTGCCGATGATGTCGAGGTCACCCTCACGGATATGGTCCCTCATCCCCAGGTGCTCGACGTCCCGGAGGACATCCTCCGGGTAGGCGCCGCGGATCACGGGATCGAGGAAGATGCGGTTGAACTGCCCGTCGATCCGGCGAGCCGCGTCCCTGTCGGCCTCGCTGTCCGGGTCCAGCGGATCGGGCACCGTGAGGTTGAGGGTGATGCCGAGCGTGGCCTCCGCGTCGCGGCGGCGCAGCTCCTGCGTTGCGAGACCGTGCCCGAGGAGGAGGTGGTGCGCGGCAGCGAGCGCCGCCGTCGGCTCCTGCCGCCCCGGCGCATGCACTCCAGCGGCGTAGCCGAGGAACGCGGCGCACCAGGGCTCGTTGAGCGTGGTCCAGATGCGGACCCGGTCACCGAGGGCCTCGTGCATCACCGCGGCGTACTCGGCGAAGCGGTAGGCGGTGTCGCGGTTGGTCCAGCCACCCTCGTCCTCGAGGGCCTGCGGAAGGTCCCAGTGGTACAGGGTCAGCCAGGGCTTGATGCCGGCCTCGAGGAGCTGGTCCACGAGGGTCGAGTAGAAGCGGATGCCCTCGATGTTCGGCGTCACGCCGTCGGGCATGCAGCGGGACCACGAGGTCGAGAAGCGGTACGCCTGCAGGTTGAGGCTCTTCATCATCGCCACGTCCTCGCCGGACCGGTGGTAATGGTCGCACGCCACGTCGCCGTTGTGTCCGTCAGCCACCGCTCCCGGAACCCGCGAGAACGTATCCCAGATCGATGGTCCCCTGCCGCCCTCCTGGGCGGCCCCCTCGATCTGGTAGGCGGCTGTCGCCGCACCCCAGAGGAAGCCCTCGGGGAAGGTGATGTCGGTGCTGCTCATCCTTTGACTGCTCCTTGCATGATTCCTGATACGAGTTGGCGTCCCGCGACTGCGAAGAGGATCAGCAGCGGGATGGTGGACAGCACGGCTCCGGCGAGCACGATCGAGTAGTCGACGAAGTGCGCCGCCTGAAGGAGCTGAAGCGCCACCGGGAGGGTTGGGTTCGAGGGATCCAGCACGATGAACGGCCAGAAGAAGTTGGTCCATGTTGCCACGAAAGTGAACAGAGCGAGCATAGCCGCGGCCGGTCGGGCAGCCGGCAGGCCCACGTACCAGAAGGCCTGGATCATCGAGGCGCCGTCGATGCGGACCGCCTCGATGAGCTCGTCCGGCAGGGCGTCCCGCAGATACTGCGTCATCCAGAACACCCCGAAGGCGGTGACCACGCCCGGGATGATGACCGCCCAGAGCGAACCGGTCCAGCCGAGCTTCGCCATGACGATGAAGAGGGGCACCACTCCCAGTTGGGTGGGAACCGCCATCGTTGCAATCACGAAGACGAGCAGGCCCTTGCTGCCGCGGAAGCGGAGCTTGGCGAAGGCGAATCCGGCGAGGGTCGAGAAGAGCACCACGGACGCCGCCGTGACGGTGGAGACGATGATGCTGTTACCGAGAGCTTTCCAGAACGGGATGCTGTCCAGCACGGTGGACGCGTTGGCGAGGAAGTTGCCGCCCGGGATCAGCGGGACACCCTTGCTGATGACCGAACTGTCGTGGCTGCCGACCAGGAAGGACCACCAGAGCGGGAACACCGAGCCGAGGAGAACCGCTCCGAGGAATCCGTAGGTCAGGAAGCCTGGCCGACGCTGGGTGCCGCCGGGGGCGCCACGGCGCCTGGTGCCGAGACCCCGTTGGGCTGCACGGGCAGCGCCCTTGCCGGCGGTCTGCTCGATCATGGGGATGGAGCTCATCGTCGGCCTCCCTGCGTTGCGATGCGGCGGGTAATGAGGAAGTTTGCCATCGCGATGAGCACGATGATCAGGAACAGGAGCCAAGCTACCGCCGAGGCCCTGCCGAAGTTGCGCTGGCCCCAGCCGAGTTCCCAGATGTACATCGTGAGGGTCTGCCATTGCCGGTCCGCACCGCCGAGGCCGGCCTGGTCGAACACCCGGGCCTCGTCGAAGATCTGCAGGCCGCCGATGGTGGCGGTGATGACCACGAAGATGATGGTGGGGCGCAGCATCGGCACGGTGACCGAGAAGAACTGCCGGAGGCGTCCTGCGCCGTCGATCGTCGCGGCCTCGTAGACGTCCCTCGGGATCGCCTGCATCGCGGCAAGGAAGATCAGCGCGTTGTAGCCGGTCCAGCGGAAGTTGACCATTGTTGCGATGGCCGCGTGACTCGCGAGCGAGTCCGAGTGCCAGCGGACCGGGTCCAGCCCTATCCCCGTCAACATCTCGTTGAACAGGCCTGCCTGGTCAGCGAAGAGATTGTTGAAGATCAGCCCAACGGCCACGGGGGCCACCACGAAGGGAACGAGGACGCCCATCCGCCAGAACGTCCTGGCCCGGAGGTTGGCATCGAGTACCGCCGCTATCGCGATGGCAAGGACGACCTGCGGGACGGACGAGAGGAGGAAGATGCTGAACGTATTGCCTACGGCGTTCCAGAAGAACGGCTGTGCGAGCACGAACTCGTAGTTCTCCAGCCCGGTGAATGCTCCCTTGCCTCCGATGAGGTTCCAGGAGTGCAACGAGACCCACGCCGTATAGGCCAGGGGAAACAGCCCCGTGACGGCGAAGAGGAGGAAGAACGGCGAGATGTAGAGATACGGGGACAGCTTGACGTCCCACTTCGATACCTTGTGGGAGAAGGCCAGCCGCTTCACGCTCTTGTCGCGCGAAGGCTGCTGCTTCGTGGTGGGTGGTGGGGGTTGGACCCGGTCCGTGACGGCCATCGGCTACAGAGCGCCTACAGCGGTGACGAACTTCTCCCAGGAGGAAGCGGGGTCATCGGTCTTGTCGACATCGACACGGGTCAGTGCCTGCTGCATCGCATCGTTGATGGCAAAGTACTTGGGGCCCTTGAACGGCGTGACCTCGACGGCGGTAGCACGGTTGGCGAGGATCTCGCCGGTCGGCGCATCGTTGAAGAAGGCGTTGGTCTGGCTTGTGAGTTCTTCGCTCTCGAGCGCTTCGACCTGGCTCGGGAAGGTCCCCTTGGACTCGAAGGCCTTGATCTGCTGCTCAGGGGCGGTCAGCCACTCGGCAAGCTTCTTGGCCTCGGCCTGGTTCGCACCCTGGGTAGGAACGGTCAGGTAGGACCCGCCCCAGTTACCGCCGCCGCCGGGGAAGACATCAGCGATGTCCCAGCCCTCGACGCCTTCGGCGTTGCCCTCGATGACACCGAGCATCCAGCCCGGGCACAGTTTGGTGGCGAAGGCGTCCGACTGGAAGCTTGCTACCCAATCGTCTTCCCACTGCGTGAGGTGCGCGGAAAGACCGTCGGTCACGGATGCCTGCAGGATCTGCTCGTAGATGTCCTTGACGTCGGCATTCTCGGTGGCGATGACGTTGCCGTCATTGTCCTCGTAGGCATTCTGGACCTGGTTGATCATGCCCTGGTAGGTAGCTCCGGCGGAGTCGAACCAGGCGACGCCGTCGCTCGCCGCGACGAACTCCTTGCCTGCGTCGAAGTAGTCCTGCCAGGACCCGTCGAGCATCGCGGCGACGGACTCGCGGTCGCTGGGCAGTCCGGCCTTCTCGAAGAGGTCGGCGCGGTAGCAGACGCCCTGGGGTCCGGCGTCGGTGCCGTAGCCGATGAGTTGGCCGTCCTCGGTCGTGGCGGCGGCGGTCTTCCAGTCCAGCCACCGGCCCTCGACGGCGGGGTCGCTCAGGTCAGCGAACTGGTCGGGGAATTCCAGCAGTTCCGGGAGCCAGTCGACCTCGATGGCCTCGATATCGGACAGACCGGATCCGGCTGCGAGGCGGGTCGTGAGGTTGTCGCGGGCCTCGTTGGAGGTAGCGGCCTTCTTGTGCTCGATGGTGACGTTCGGGTTGAGCTCCTCGTACTCCGTGAAGAGCTCCTCGTAGCCGAACTCGTTGAAGGTTCCGACGGAGACGGTGACGTCGTCGGTGCCGGTTTCGCCTTCGACGCCGGCATTCTCGGTACCGGACCCCGACCCGCAGGCCGTCATGGTCAGGGCCAGAAGGGCGGCGGCGGCGGATAGTGCTGTGAATCGTGCTTTGACGCGCACGGTTGACTCCTTTGTCAGCTCGATCCCGCTGCCGGTTGCAGCGGATTCTGGGTGGGACTTCCTGGCGGCACTCTGTGCGGGCGGTACGCCGGCGGAAAGCGCTGGTTGGTGCGGGTTCGTTCCAGGACGGGGGTTGCGGCGGTGCGTTGCGGGAGCACCTGCGAAGCACCGCCGGGTGCGGGTAGCGGTGGCAGTGGGAGGAGCCACCCACCGGCGGATCAGTTCCGGTGGGAGCGCTCTCACGCTGTCCCTTCATCCTGACTATGACGCACACCACTGTCAAGTGGGAGCGCTTCCATCGGGCCTCGGGACGCAGTCGGGACAGGTATCGCCGCACGTCAGAAGGTGCCCAGCCACAACCCTGTGACCCGATCGTTACGCACCGGCTCGTCACGTTGCCTGGCAACGCGACGCTAGAGTGGCGATTTAGCCGATCACCGAACCAGGAGCTGTACCCGATGACGCCGGAGCCTGTTGTCCCATGGAAGATCGAGTTGGGTGAGCTCGACCTGAAGATGGGCGTGGTGATCCTGGAGCAGTCTGTCGAACGGGTCGTGGCGACCATGCCCGTCGAAGGCAACCGCCAGTCCTTCGGCCTCCTGCACGGCGGAGCGTCCCTCGCGGTCGGGGAGGCGGTCGGCTCGTGGGCCGCGGTCATCCACGCCTCGACGCTCGGGAAGACGGCGGTGGGTGTGGACGTCTCAGCCACCCACCACAAGAGTGCGCGGGAGGGCAGCATCACGGTCACGGCGACTCCGATCCATCTCGGCCGCACCCTGACGACTCACGAGGTGCTGATCACCAACGAGACCGGCCAACGCCTGTGCACGCTCCGCATCACCAATCTGCTGCTGGAGGAGCGGATTCCCGGGAGTACCGTTAGCGCATGACTGCAACGGCGCATGCCACCCGGATTCGCACCATCACACTCGTCGCCCTTTCCGGTGCGGTCGCAGCGCTCATCGGCGGCCCGGTCGGTCCTGCTGCTGCTGCGCCGAAAGCACCGCTGTCCTACGTGGCCCTCGGCGACTCCTATGCGTCGGGATTCGGTGCTGGTTCGTACGTCAATAGCTGTGGACAGACTCCACTGGGGCTGCCCGCCTTGCTCGACAAGAAGAAGCGGATCGACCTGGTCGCCGACGCGACCTGCGCCGGTGCGAAGGTCGTCGACGTAGAGGGTGACGACGCCGATCTGTTCGACCAGGTGGCCTCTGCCGGTACCGAGTTGAAGACCGCCGACCTCGTCACGATCTCGGCCGGCGGGAACGACGTCGGCTTCGGCGAGGTGGCGGGAGTCTGCGCAGTCGGATCCCCTGCGGACTGCGCCAATCTCATTGCGTTCAAGACCGCGACGGCATTTCCCGTCCTGGGCAAATCCCTCGACACCCTGTACGACTCGATCGAGTCAGCTGCGCCCGATGCAGAAGTGGTTGTGACGGGTTATCCGCACCTGTTCTCGCCCGAGTTCGGCGTCCCGGTCATCCCGATCGAGTCGCAGACGGCCTTCAATGCGGGTACCGATGCGCTCAATGCGCTCATCAGGAGCCAGGCCGAGGCCCACGGCTTCACGTTCGTCGATGTGGTGCCGAGGTTCGAGGGTCGCGGCCTCGGTTCCCCGTCCCCTTGGATCACCTTCCGGTCCGGCGCCGTCGACAATCTGCACCCCACGGCGAAGGGGTACAAGTCCGCGTACTTCCCCGCAGTCCGAAGCGCTGTCACTCTGGCCCAGCTGCAGCGATGAGTTCCCTGCGGGACCCGGTCCGTCGCCGGTCGGACTGGGCCTCCCGCAGTGCTGGATCCCTGCCGTCACGACCTACGACTGCACGTCCCAGCCGGGGTCGGTCAACCTCCTCCTGAGGTGATCGAGCTCCACCCGGCTGAGCCCGGCGTCGAGGAGATACTGCGCGGAGTCGAGCGAAGAGAGCAGCCCTGCGAGGTGTCCCTGCGCGTGCTCGAGCCACAGCGTGAGCTCCTCGTCCGAGCGCGGCGCCTCGTGCGGCTTCTCCTGTCCGCGGTACCGGGTGTTGATGGCGGTGACGGCCGTCGCGTAGTCTCCGGCGATGGCCTCGGGGGCGATTCCTGCGGCGTCGAGCAGCAGCGCCGTCACCATGCCGGTGCGGTCCCTGCCCGCAGCGCAGTGGATGACCACTCCCCCGCGGGGCGCGGCGATGAAGGCCCTGGCGATCGCAGCGAATCGCTCCGGCCAGCGCCCCAGATTGTCGCGGTAGTGCTCCGGCGTGTTCAGGTACGGACCCGCCAGTGCCATGAACTCGGCATCCGACTGGTCCTCCGTGGGCAGGTTCACCAGCGTGAACCGGTCGAGAACCTCACGTCCCACGGCTGGGTCCGAGGGGCGGCGTCCCCGTTCGAAGGGATTTCGCAGGTCGATGACCCTCCGAACACCGTGCTCCCAGGCCGACTCCCAGCCTGCCTCCGTCAGCCACTCGTGGCGACCCATCCGGTACAGGCGTCCCGGCTGGACCAGGCCTCCTGTCCCGCCGAGGTCCCGAGCATTGACGGCTCCGTCCCAGAGCGGGGTCTCGAGTTCGGGTCGGAGCGGCGGCCTGCTGCTGGTCACGGGTGCGGCAGTAGATCGCGGGGTGGGCACAGGTCCGGCGTCCATGCCCGAAGCCTAACAAGCAGTCCTGCGCCGGCAACGCCAGGCCACTCCTACCGGTGGATCCCCGCCACTCCTGCCGGAGGGCCCCGGCATCATGGGGCCGGAGTCGAGAAACGGCGACGGCGGCGTACCGCGCCTGCATCCCACCCTTCCTAAAGCTCCGGCGTTGGCCCTACCCTGTGGCCATGGCCTTCTCCATCCAGATCTCGATCGACTGCACGGACCCGCACGCCCAGGCCGATTGGTGGGCCGCGACCCTCGACTGGGCCGTCGAGCCCACGGACGGGGCGTTCCTCGACAGGATGATCGCCGAGGGCCACGCCCGCGAATCCGACGTGATCGAACGCAACGGGAAGCGCGTCTGGAAAGACGGGGCCGCCATCTGCCGGTCCGGCGACGTGGGCCGCTCGGGCCGCGAGCGCATTCTCTTCCAGCCCGTACCCGAGCCGAAGACTACGAAGAACCGCGTGCACCTTGACGTCAACCTCGGCGGCGAGGATCGCGATGGGCACCGGGCACGGCTCGAGGCACGCGGTGCCCGCTACATCGAACAGCACTCGCAGGGCCCGCACTCCTGGTACGTGATGCTCGACCCCGAGGGCAACGAGTTCTGCATCTCCTGACCGGTGTGCAAGGGAAGCCCTCCTGCCGCGCGGCTAGACTCGTCGGGTGACTTCAGAGCTCCCGGCCAAGGTATCCGACATCTTCGACCCCACCTGCTGGCGGGTGGTGACGGGCTTCGAGGACCTCACGGACATGACATACCACCGCCAGGTGGAGCGCGACGACGACGGCGCCGTCGTGCGGGACCTTCCGGCCGTGCGCATCGCCTTCGACCGCCCCGAGGTGCGCAACGCCTTCCGCCCTCGCACCGTCGACGAGCTGTACCGGACCCTCGATCATGCCCGCATGACGCCCGACGTCGCCACCGTCCTGCTGACCGGCAACGGTCCCAGCCCGCGCGACGGCGGCCACTCGTTCTGCTCGGGCGGCGACCAGCGGATCCGCGGGCGCGACGGCTACCGCTACGCAGAGGGCGAGACGAGGGAGACCATCGACCCCGCCCGAGCAGGCCGCCTCCACATCCTCGAGGTGCAGAGACTGATCCGTACGATGCCGAAGGTGGTCATCGCCGTCGTCAACGGTTGGGCGGCCGGCGGCGGCCACAGCCTGCACGTCGTCGCCGATCTCACCATCGCCTCCGCCCAGCACGGGAAGTTCAAGCAGACCGACGCCACCGTGGGCAGCTTCGACGCCGGCTACGGATCTGCGCTCCTCGCGCGGCAGATCGGCCAGAAGAAGGCTCGGGAGATCTTCTTCCTCGCGCGGGAGTACTCCGCACAGGACATGGTGGACATGGGTGCCGTCAACGAAGCGGTCGACCACGACGAGCTCGAGACGGTGGCGCTCCGTTACGCCGCCGGCATCGCCCGGCAGAGCCCGCAGGCCATCCGCATGCTCAAGTTCGCCTTCAATCTCGCCGACGACGGTCTCGCGGGCCAGCAGGTCTTCGCGGGCGAGGCCACGCGCCTCGCCTACATGACCGACGAGGCGGTGGAGGGCAAGGAGGCGTTCCTGGAGAAACGCGCTCCGGACTGGTCCTCGTTCCCCTACTACTTCTAGGAGCAACGTGGAACTTCTTCCCATCCACACGCCCGAGGGCTTCGATCCCCTCGACCTGCTGAAACCCCTCGCCGCCGCGCTCGCGGGCGAGGGTCCCGCCGTCGCACCCCATGCCCTGCCGGACCAGGTCTTCGAGGGAACGCTGCCGAACGACGAGATCGCCGCCGTGATCAGCACATCGGGCTCCACAGGCACCCCGAAGCAGACGATGCTCAGCGTCGACGCCCTCGCAGCATCCGCCAGCGGCACCGCCTTCGCCCTCAGGGCGGAGGGCCAATGGCTCCTCACACTTCCCGTCCACTACGTCGCCGGGTTCCAGGTACTCGTCCGCTCCCTTTTCGCCGGCACGCAGCCCTGGGTCATGGACAGGTCGGACGGCTTCACGACGAAGGCCTTCACCGACGCCGCGGCGGAGCTGACCGACCGCGTCCGGTTCACCTCGCTCGTCCCCACACAGCTGCACAGGCTGCTGGCAGACCCTTCAATCGAGACGCTCCGGCTGCTGCGCCGTTTCGACCGCATCCTCCTCGGCGGGGCACCCGCCGGCGCCGCCCTGCGTGCGTTGGCACGCAGCCACGACTTGAAGGTCGTCGAGACCTACGGCATGAGCGAGACCTGCGGAGGGTGCGTCTACGACGGCACCCCGCTCGACGGCGTCGAGCTCCGCTCGGTGGACGGGCGGCTGCGCATCGGCGGCGCCGTCCTCGCCGAGGGGTACCTCGGAGCCCCCGCCCTGACCGAGGAGCGGTTCGCCTTCAACTCGGGGCAGCGGTGGTTCGTCACCGACGACGCCGGTGACGTGGCGCTCGACGGTTCGGTCACGGTGCATGGAAGGCTCGACGACGTCATCATCACGGGTGCCCTCAAGGTGTCCGCGACGAGGGTCGCCGACGTCATCGAGGCGCTTCCCGGCGTCGGACAGGCCATGGTCCTCGGTGTCCGCAGCGAGGAATGGGGAACCGCCGTTGCCGCCGCCATCGTGGGCGATGTCGATGCCGACGTCATCCGGCAGGCCGTCCATGTCGAACTGGGAGCACACGCGGTCCCGAAGGTGATCGTCACTCTCGACGCCTTCCCGCTGCTTCCAGGCGGGAAACCCGACCGCCGCACCATCCACTCATTGCTCGAACACGCCTAGCACGTCCAGCACCGACCGACGCTCGAACCGACCAGAAGGATCAATCCGTGGCGACTGCCGCTCAGTGGCTTGAAGGAGCCCGCCCCCGCACCCTCCCGATGGCGTTCGCTCCGGTGATCATCGGCAGTGCGGCCGCCTTCGGACTGGGTTCGTTCAAACCCCTCAACGCAGTGCTCGCGGCGATCGTCTCGGTGCTGCTGCAGGTCGGTGTGAACTACGCGAACGACTACTCCGACGGAATCCGCGGGACCGACGACGAGCGCGTCGGCCCCCTGCGCCTCACCGGCTCCGGCGCAGCGAAGCCACATCACGTGAAGGCCGCGGCGTTCGCTGCCCTCGGACTCGCGATGCTCGCGGGTCTGGCGCTGATCATCCTGTCGCAGACCTGGTTCCTGCTGCTCGTCGGCATCGGCTGCATCGCCGCAGCCTGGGGATACACGGGCGGCAAGAATCCCTATGGCTACCTGGGACTGGGCGATGTCTTCGTCTTCGTGTTCTTCGGACTCGTCGCCACCCTCGGTACCACCTTCACGCAGGCGAACCAGCTCAGCGCCGCCGCCTGGATCGGTGCGGTGTGCACCGGCCTGATCGCCACGGCGCTCCTGATGGCCAACAACGTCCGCGACATCCCGACGGACAGTGTGGTGGGCAAGAAGACGCTCGCGGTCCGGCTCGGGGACACGGCCGCACGTATCACCTACGTCATGATGCTCGCCGCAGCCATCCTGCTGCCGTTGTTCCTCAGCTACGACTACCCGTGGGTCCTGCTTGTCCTGCTGCTCATCCCGGCCTGCCTCATGCCGAGCTGGCTCATGCTGAAGGGGAAGAAGCGGAAGAGCCTGATCCCCGTGCTCAAGCAGACCGGGCTGATCAACCTCGCGTTCAGCGTCCTGTTCGCGGCGGGCATCGGAATCACGACGGTTCTCGCCTAGCTCATACGCGGTGCTCGACCGCTGTTCCCTGCAGCCTCGCTGCCCGTCCTACGACACTGCCCGTCCTACGACCAGGAACGACGTCCGGGCACCGTCCCTGCAGGGCGCCGTCAGCGCGGTTTGCGGTCCGAGTTGATCGGGGTGTTGGGGTCCAGCGCGTCCTCTGCGGCGGCGTCGTCGAGTTCGACGGCGGTGCGGACGGGCGGCGCTCCAGGCGTGAAGCGGCGCTGGAGGGTAGCTGCGGCGGCATCCCGGAGATTACGTGCGAAGAGGTACGTGACGCACCAGGCAAGGATCGCGGCCACCGCGGCGGACATGAAGATTCCAAGACCCAGCAGCATGCAGGCCACATAGAAAACGACGATCAGCAGGAGGCGCAGGGCGCTGAATTTGAGGAAGGCCACACTCCAAGTTTACTCGCCTACAATTGGCGCATGCCCCGCCTCCTGCTCTTCGCCGCGATCCTCGGAGTCGCCGTCGTCATCTATGCACTGATCGATTGCGTCATGAGTCGAAAACACGAAGTGCGGAGCATCTCGAAGACTGCCTGGTTCGTCACCATCCTGATTCTGCCGCTCATCGGTGCTGGTATGTGGTTCCTCCTCGGCCGCCCACGGCACGAAGGCCCCTCCGGGCCGCGCCGTCCTGCCCCACGCAAGCCGACCGCCCCGGACGACGACCCTGCCTTCCTCCAGAACCTCGAGGCCCAGCGCAGGAAGCAGGCGCTTGAGCAGGAAAGGCGCCGCCGCGAGCGGGAGCAGAAGGATCTCGACGCCAAGGCCGGCGACGCAGGCAAGGACCGTCCAGTGAAGGACGACAAGCGCGACGGCGAAGGTAACGACGACGCCGGATCCGGTCCGGCGGGCGCCCACCGCCCGTAGGACGCACGCCCTCGGGTCCATACACGCCGCCGTTCCGACAACCCTTCCTGGCGATTCCGCGTCGGAGTCTCCCACTGTTCGGCGCTCCGGAGTGGGCATGTTCGAACATTCCCACTTCCGGCTGCCGGAGGGTGGGAGGAGCGTAGCCGCACCATGACGCAGGGGTCCGACCGAGGAGCGGCACGACCGCTGCACCCGGGAGCACCCGGCACCGCGGAGGGCACGCAGCGCACGAAGAAGCCCCGCGGCTGTGTGCCGCGGGGCTTCCGACGTCGAGGGCGGCTGTCAGGGCTGCCGGTGCTGTCCCTAGACTCCGGAGTAGCTGTGCAGTCCCGAGAAGTAGATGTTGACGATCGTGAAGTTGAAGACGATGCAGAGGTACCCGACGATCGAGAGCCACGCGGCGCGCGTGCCTGTCCAGCCGCGCGTCGCACGAGCGTGCAGGTAGCCGGCGTAGACGGTCCAGATCACGAAGGTCCAGACCTCCTTGGTGTCCCAGCCCCAGTAGCGGCCCCACGCCTGCTCGGCCCAGATGGCACCGGCCATCAGGGTGAAGGTCCATCCCACGAAGGCAATGGCGTTCAGGCGGTAGGAGAGGTTCTCGAGGCTCAGGGCGGACGGCACGAGGCGCAGGAACTTCGCCGTGTCGGTCTTGCCCGCGAGCAGTTTCGCCTCGCGGGAGGTCTGGAGCAGCTGGAGCACCGACATGGCGAACGTGATGGTGAACAGCGCCGAGGAGGCGACGGCGATCGACACGTGCACGATCAGCCAGTAGCTCTGCAGGGCCGGAATCAGCCGGGCGACGGGCGTGGGGAAGCCCACGGTGGCCGCGCAGAGCATGATGACGACGAGACCCACCACGAACGAACCGACGAAGCGCAGGTCCTTGCGGGTGAGCGTGATGAGGAAGATGGCAGCCACGAGGAACGCTCCCGTGGTGCAGAACTCGTACATGTTGCCCCAGGGCACACGGTGGGCAGCGACGCCGCGGGTGACGACCGCGGCGCCGTGGATGACGGCCGCGAGGATCGTCAGGGACACCGCGACGCGGGCAGTCCCGCGTCGCGGACCGGAGCCGTAGTCCATCGAATCGTCGGCCGTGGCGGGCGACGACGTAGCGCCCGACGTCGTCGAACCCGCCGCCCGTGCCCCGATACCCGCAAGGGCGCGTTCGGGAGCGGCGTTTTCGCCGGCGAGTCGGGACTCGAGGGCGGTGATGGTCGAACTCGATTTCACGAGGTCCAGCACGAAGAAGATGAGGGCCACCACGTACGCGATGGAGGCCAGCAGCATGAAGAGCTCGCTGATCTCCCCGAGGCCGGCGTTGACTGGTTGTGGCATCAGTTGTCCTTTGGGTTGTGGTGCGACTGCCCTGTGCCTGCTGCCGATGGGACGGCACCCTGCACCCTATTTTCCTGCTCGGCGCCGTCCGGCACCAACCAGAGGTCCGCCAGTAGTTTCTCGACGGCCTTGCCCTCCGCGGGGAGGCGATGGTCCTCGCCGCGGGCCAGCAATCCGTACTCCACCATGATCCGGCCGTCCGGGTGTTCCCCGGTCCTGACCCAGAGCCTGCGCCTGCCGATGAACAGCGAGGCGGTGAGCCCGAGCAGGGCCAGCGTCGAGAACACCAACGCCCCGACCTCGCCCGGATCGTGGTGGATGTCGAGGGCCACGTATCGCTTGAGGCCGTCGAAGGTGACCGATCCCTTGCCCTCCGGCAGGTCGTAGGTCTGGCCGACGCCGAGCACGATCCCGCCGTCCTCGTTGTTCCGGCTGTTGAGCTCGGTCAGGTTCTCGGTGTCGAGCACGTAGACGTTCTCAGGCGTCCCGTCGTCGAGGCCGAGGTCGCCGTAGTAGGAGTTCAGGTTCAGCTGGGGATTGAAGGGGTCGGGGTCCCGCGAGAAGGAGACACCCTTCTCGTCGACGAAGGCGGTCGGGAGGAAGAAGCCCACGAAGCCGAGCTGGTCCGGCTTCGCGTCGGGAGCCTTGATCACGATCAGCGAGGTGTACAGGCCGTCCGATGGAACCGAAACGACCGGCCCCTGCGACGCGATGTTGCCCTCGCCGTCGCGCACCGTGACGACGGGCGCATAGCCGTTGCCGACGAGGTAGACGTTGGTTCCGCCGATCGTCAGAGGCGCGTTGACCTTGAGGACCTGCGACTCCTCTCCCTCACCCGGGCCGTCCTGCGTGGTCACGTTGGCCGTGAAGTCCAGCGGCTGTCCGTAGTGGCTCGTCTGCTCACGATCGAAGCGGACATCGAACGCGTCGAGCCGGATCGAGTAGGGCTGGAGCTGGTCATCGGAGAAGTTGGAGCCCGGATTGAAGCTGTCGTAGCCGATCAGGGTATTGACGAAGCTGTCCCCCTCGACAATGACCTTCTGGCCGTTGTAGCCGAAGAGCCCGCCGACGGCGACCGAGACGAGCACGCCGATGAGCGAGGTGTGGAAGATGAGGTTGCCGAGTTCCTTCGCGAGGCCCCTCTCTGCTCCAACCGAGGGACGGTCCGTTCCGGCATCGCGGACATCCACGCGGTAACCGCGTTTCTTGAGGAGGGCGGCAGCCTGCTCTGCCGCGGCTGACGGCGTCAGGCCGGCAGCACGCGCCTGGTGTGCGGGAACCTCGACCGTGCCGTAGACGGGAAGGCGCGAGAGCCGCCTGGGCGTGCGGGGCGGTGTCGACCGCACGGCCCTGAAGTGGGCGAGGGCACGGGGCACCACGCAGCCGATGAGCGATATGAAGAGCAGGAGGTAGATCGAGGAGAACCAGACCGACGAGTACACGTCGAAGAGCTGGAACCAGTCGAGCACGGGACCGGTGTCCGGATTGTTCTGGATGTACTGCGTGACGATGGCGGGGTTCGCGGGCCGCTGGGGGAACAACGATCCGGGGACCGCCGCGACGGCGAGCAGGAGGAGCAGGAACAGCGCGGAGCGCATGCTCGTCAGCTGCGTCCAGGCCCACCGCACGGTTCCGAGGAACCCGAGTGAGGGCAGGACGACGTCGGTACCGCTGCTGCCGGCGCCGGCCCTGCCCTTCGTATCCTGCGAGACGTCCTGCTTCACTGTTCCCTTTCCATCAGCTGTCGTTTCCTCGTGCGTGAACTCTTGCGTGAAGTCCTGTGTGAGCCGGTCATGCCCCTCAGATCGGCAACACCACGTTGCCGATCAGAACATCCTGCAGCTGCGTGATCCAGAAGTTCCAGAGACCCGTCACCATGAGCACGCCGACGAGGACCAGCATGCCTCCCCCGGCCCGCTGCAGCAGGAGCCGGTGTTTCCGGAAGAATGCGAGTGCCCCCATCCCCCGCCGGACGCCGAGCGCGATCAGCAGGAACGGGAGGCCGAGCCCCAGGCAGTAGACGAAGGTCAGTAGGGCCCCCTTCAGCGCGGTCGCGTCATTTCCGGAGATGGCCAGGAGCTGGACGGCACCGAGGGTCGGGCCGATGCACGGCGCCCAGCCGAGTCCGAAGGTGAGTCCGAGCAGCGGAGCTCCCAGCAAACCGGCGGGCACCTTCGTATGGAGACGGCTCTCGCGCTGGAACCAGGAGAATCCGCCCATGAAGACAATGCCCAGGAGGATCACGACGACGCCGAATACCTGGATCAGCCATCCCTGCGAGACGCGGAGGAAGGCCCCGAGTTGGCCGAAGAGCGTGCCGTACGCCATGAACACCACCGAGAAACCGAGCACGAACAGCCCGATCCCGGCGACCATCCGGCCCTTCGTCTGTTTTTCGAGGTCCACGCCTGTCAGCCCCGTGACGTACCCGAGGTAACCGGGGACCAGCGGCAGGACGCAGGGTGAGGCGAACGAGACGAGACCCGCCAGCAGGGCGACGGGCAGGGCGAGGAGCATGGACCCGTTGAGCACGGCGTCGGCAAAGGCGTTCCCCGCGACGGAGGGAACGGAGGCGGCCGGTAGGCCCATCATCGGCAGGGTCATCGGCAGGACGCGCGCCGAGCGCTACTCGGCAAGGGCATCGGAGATCAGGGCGTTCAGCGTGCTGCGATCAGCGAGGCCGAGGATTCGGGCGGACACCCGGCCCTCCTTGTCGAGCACGATGGTGGTGGGAACGGCCTGCGGCGGGACGTACTGCGTCATGTCGAGCAGGACATCGCCGTCCTTGTCGTCGAAACTCTCGTAAGGGATGCCGAAGCTCCGCTCGAAGGCCTCCGCGGTAGCCTGCTCGTCACGGATGTTCACGCCGTAGAAGGCGGCACCCTGCGGTACGTACTCGTCGTGGAGCGCGACCAGGTCCGGTGCCTCCTCCCTGCATGGCGCGCACGAGGCGTACCAGAAGTTGAGCACGGTGACCTGTCCGATCCACTCCGAGCTGGACACCGACGTGCCGTCGAACAGGGCTCCGGTCAGCTCGACGGGTTCGCCGCGATCCGTTGCCGTGTATTCGGTGACGGAGCCATCACCGGCGATGTAGTTCTTGCCGTCGCCGGCGTCGGCCTGCTGGGCCAGGGGATCATCGGCGGCGCAGGACGTCACCACGAGGGACACCGGCACGCTGAGTGCCAGCGCCATGCCCAGCTTGAGCAGGACTCGGCGCTTCGTGGAGCGAACGGTTGGTGTCACGACTTCCCTCATGAATTTCTACGACGTGTAGTAATTCTATTACGCCCCGGGGACATTCGCCGCACCGGGCAGCAGGTCCGCGCACGGCTCCGCGTAGCGCACGCGCCGGATGGTGTCTCCGTCGAAGTCGATCGACGTGACGGAGGTGAGCGTGCACTCACGCTGGCGTGGGTCGTGCCACAGGCGACGGCGCTCCGCAGCAAGCCTCGTCACCCAGATCGGGAGCTGGTGACTCACGAGGATGGCTTCGGCGGGAGCGTCGGACGTGCTGCTCCCGGCCAGCTCGAGGGCACGACGCCGCGCTGCGTGCACGCCCTCCATGACGCGCTCCGCCTGCTGGCTGTAAGGCTCCCCCCATGAGGGCCGAAAGGGATTGACGAGCAGTGGCCAATACCGTGGCTGGCGGAGTCGGCTCTTGATCTTCGACATGCCCTCAAAGCGGTTCTCCGCCTCGATGATGCGCTCGTCCGTGGTGATCTGGAGGCCCAGCGCGTCCGCGACGGGCTGCGCGGTCTCCTGCGCCCGTGCCAGGGGGGAGGCAACGAGCAGCACGAGGTTGGCCCCCTCATTCCGCCGCTGCTCGAAATGCCCGGCCATCTGCGCGGCCATCTCCCGGCCCAGGTCCGAGAGGTGGAACTCGGGGAGCCTCCCGTAGAGGACCCCCTCCGGGTTGTGGACCTCACCGTGGCGCACCAGGTGGACGGTTGATCTCTGCATTCCTCCAGTTTCCCGCATGCTCCGTGCCACGGCCAATCGGCGGGGCAGGGCGTGAGGGACCTCCTTGTCGGAGGATTGGTTGAATGTTTGACCTAGTTGTGGAATAAAACATGCATACGCATGCTTTTCTAATGTGTAAGCAATTGCCTCCCACCCACTTCAGGAGTTCATCATGACTGTCCCCTCAGGCCTCACCTCCGGCACCTGGTCCTTCGATCCCACACACAGCGAGGTCGGCTTCAGCGTCCGCCACGCAGGCATCAGCAAGGTTCGCGGCTCCTTCAAGGACGTCGATGCAGCACTCACGGTCGGCTCCTCCCTCGAGGACTCCGCCATCGTCGTGACGATCAAGACGGCTTCCTTCACCTCGGGTGACGAGAACCGCGACGGCCACGTCAAGGGCGCCGACTTCTTCGACGTCGAGCAGTTTCCCGAGATGACCTTCGTCTCCACCTCGCATGCGGGCTCGGGCGAGAGCTACACCATCACCGGCGACCTCACCATCCGCGGCATCACCAAGTCCGTCGTCCTCGACACCGACTTCAACGGTGTGGCTGTCGATCCCTTCGGCATCACCCGCGCCGGCGTCTCGGCATCCACCAGCATCTCCCGCAAGGACTTCGGCCTCACCTGGAACGCGGCCCTCGAAGCCGGCGGCGTCCTCGTCGGCGACAAGGTGACCATCAGCATCGAGGCACAGTTCGTGGCGCCCGCCGTCGTAACGGTCTGATCCGGAGCGCACACCGCTCCCGTCCGAACGCCTTCCGGCCGACGTCGTCCCCTTGACGACGTCGGCCGTCGGCGTTAAGCGGTGTCATGGCACGGAAGCGGGGAACTAGGCTGGCGGTGAAGGCAACCGCGCCGGGTACGTCCATGGGGGCACCGATGCGGTGATGAAGGTCCGGAACAACCTGACGAATGCACGACGGAGGACGCCGTAATGAGCACGCCACAGGACACCCCAGGCAACAGGAACGACGACGGACAAGCATGGAACCCGCCCGGCGGGAACGGCTCCGGACACAGTCCCGATGGGCAGCAGGGCAAGGGGCAGCAGGCACAGCCGACCCCCTACGGCCGGCAGGACGTCGGCAGCCCGTACGGCTACCAGGCGGCACAGCCCTCGGGTTACGCCTACCCGAGCTCGGGCGGCGACGCTGGCCGGACCGAGAAGGGGCCGGCACCCAAGGAAGTCATGAGGGCCTACTACCTGATCCTGGCTGCCGGTGCCGCCTACCTGGTGTCCTCGATCATCTCCTCCCTCACCGCCGAGATCCCGGACATGGCGGGGGCATCACTCGGCGTCGGGGTGGGGCTGGTGTTCGCGGTGCTCTTCGCGGCGGTCTACGTCGTCCTGGCCGTCTTCATCAGGAAGGGGCAGAACTGGGCCCGCATCACTGCAACCGTGCTGGCGACACTGAACGTGCTGCTGGTTCTCGGCGGGCTGCTGCTCCTGCCCATCGCCAACCGGGCCGTCGAAGCCAGCGGGCAGACGATTCCCCCGATATCGGGCTTCAGCACGGCGCTCGACATCCTGGTCATGCTCCTCGGTGTGGCCGGCGTCGTCATGACGTACCTGAAGCCCGCGCGCCCCTACTTCGCTCCGCAGCGCCTCGGGTACTGAGGACCAGCACGCACCTACTGGGCGCGGGAGATCGGACCAAGGTCCGGTTCCTGCGCCCTTTGGGCGTGATATGCCAGGATCTCCAGTTCGGTCGACATGTCCACTTTCCGCAACTGCACGTGTGACGGCACCTGGAGCACCACGGGTGCAAAACTGAGGATGCTCGAGATCCCGGCGGCGACGAGGCGGTCGCACAGTTCCTGCGCGACCGCTCCGGGGACCGCAAGAACCGCCATGTTGGTGCGTGTGCGGTCGAGCACCGCCTCGAGGTCGGCCACGGCACTCACCCGGAGGTAGCCCACCTCCGACCCGACGACGAGTTGATCGGCATCGAACAGTGCAACGATCTCGAAGCCCCGCGAGACGAATCCGGAGTAGCCGGCGAGCGCACGGCCGAGGTTGCCCACGCCGACGATCGCCACGCGCCAGTCGAGCGTCAAACCGAGGGCGAGGGAAATCTGCCGGTTGAGGTACTGCACCTCGTAGCCGACACCGCGCGTCCCGTAGGACCCGAGGTAGGAGAGGTCCTTGCGGAGCATCGGTGAATTCACCCCGGCGGCATCCGCCAATTCTTCCGAGGAGACCCGCTGGATGCCCTCGCCCAGGAGCGAGTTGAGGGCACGGAGGTAGATGGTGAGGCGTGCCACCGAGGCGGGCGGTATGTGGCGCACCGGATCGCCCACGGGCTCAAGGCCTGGCGTGTCCGGCGTTGTCACTGTTATCGGCTCCGTTGCTAGCGCCAAAGCACCCGATCGGCGGAAGGATCCCTCCACGTCGGGCGGACGTAGGTCCACTTTATGCTGAGGACGCAGGGCCACCAAGCTTGTGCACACCCTGGATGCAGGCCGCGCCCGTGGGGCGGCCTGTGCCCGGGATGAGCCCGGGCATGGCCGGTCACCCCTGGGACAGAAGCCGCCGCAGCCTCGACTCGTCGATGGACCAGAAGTCGCGCTGCACTCCGTCGATGAACAGCACGGGCAACTCCTCCGCGAACCGCGCCCCCAGGGCAGGCGCGTCACTCACCGACAGCTCCCGCCATTCCAGCCCGAGCTCGTCCGTCACGCGTGCCACCACGAGTCTCGCGTCCTCGCAGAGATGACATGCGGGGCGGGTCAGCAGGACGACGCCGGGACCGGGTAGCTGGGCGGGTGTTTCCATCGTTCCACCGTACTGCCGCGCCGCGGGCCCGGCCGCGGGGCGACGAACTAGACTCTGATCATGCCGGACGCCGCAGGGGGCACTCAGCCCACGCCAGAGCCTCCGGCGACCACTTCGGGCGAGGCAGCCTTCTTCGACGTCGACAACACGTTAATGCGTGGCGCGAGCCTGTTCCATGTGGGGCGCAAGATGTACCAGCGCAAGGCCTTCACCCTGCGCTTCGCAGCCGGCCTCGCGTGGAAGCAGCTGCGTTTCATCATGCGTGGCGAGACGATGACGGATGTGAACTCCGTGCGCGACGCTGCCCTGGCGTTCGCGATCGGCATCGCCCACGAGGACATCCTCGCCCTCGGCGAGGAGGTGTACGACGAGATGATCGCGTCGAAGATCTGGCCCGGGGCCCGTGCCCTCGCCGAGCACCACCTGTCCTCGGACCGCCAGGTATGGCTCGTGACGGGTACCCCCGTCGAGGTGGCGGCCGTCATCTCGAGCCGGCTCGGGCTCACAGGCGCACTCGGCACGGTCGGCGAGGTCGCCGAGGGTCTCTACACGGGTAAACTGGTCGGCGATTTCCTGCATGGACCCGCGAAGGCCGCCGCAGTCCTGGCACTGGCGCAGCGGGAGAACCTCGACCTCGCGCGGTGCTGGGGCTACAGCGACTCCTTCAACGACATCCCGCTGCTGAGCGTCGTCGGACATCCGGTGGCCATCAATCCGGACAGCAAGCTCCGCCGCCATGCCCGCGCGAACAACTGGCCGGTGTACGACTTCCGGAGCGGACGCCGCGCTGCGACGCTCGGACTGCGGGCGGCCACGGTCGCAGGATCCATCTATGGGCTCTGGCGCGGGTTCTCGCGGTTCAGGGGCCGCTGACCCGGTCCGCACCTGGGCGATGCTGTCGCCGGTGCTGCGAGGCCAGGGAACGACGACGGCCCGGCACCCGTGCCGTGATGGCAGGGTCCCGGGCCGGTCGGCACACTCCGGCATAGAGCCGGAAGCGTTGCTACTTCTTGTTGCGGCGCTGGTGACGGGTCTTTCGCAGCAGCTTGCGGTGCTTCTTCTTTGCCATACGCTTGCGGCGCTTCTTGATTACTGAACCCATAGAGTCCTCACAAACTGTTGTGGTGCCAGCACGTACTCCGGCGGTGAGCCAGGAGGCGGCACTGGGGCTGACGAAAGGCGCATACCTGGTGGCAATCGCCCGAATGATGCAATAAGTCGAGCGGGCCTAGGCCCGCCCAAAACGCTCCTTAACAGGGTACATCCGTTTGACGGACGGTCAGGACGACCCCTGGCGGCTCAGGCGCTCTCGGACTGCCCGTCCACTTGCGCCCGCTGGAGGAACTCTTCGACGGCCGACTCCGGTACGCGGTAGGAACGACCGAACTGCACGGCGGGCAGGTCCCCGGCGTGCACTAGCCTGTAGACGGTCATCTTCGAGACACGCATGAGGTCAGCGACCTCCGCGACCGTCAAGAACTGCACATCCGAGAAGTTATTCCCGTCTGCCATCACACCACTATTCCTTTGCTTGGATGTCCGTAACTCACCTGAGACCGGCATCGAGAAAAGACACCCTGGGCGACTGATCGGCGTGTCGCCTTGTAGCAAAAGGATTATCCGCCTAAGGGTTCACTCTAGTGGCTGATGTGACCAAAGTGAAAGAGCAGCTCGAGGCCCTCCACCTCTTCCTGCACCTCGCCTCGCATGCGCCGCCCGTTCTGGCCGGATACCCGAGGACTAGGACGAATGGTCGCGTCGACGCCGGAGCTGGGAGAGCAGGTCGGCGGCACGCTCCGCTGCACGACCCATGGTCCGACCGATCTGCGGCCGGGAGCCATCAGCTCCCGGCAGGACCTCCGGACCTGCCAGCACAGCGGCGGCCAGCACCCCGGCCTCCGCACCGGTCTGGCCCGTTCCGGCTTCAGGTTCGACGACGGGTGCCTGGCTACCTGCCCCCTGCTCGGACGGTCCGTCCGATCCAGCCGCGGGTACCGGCGGCTCGAAGTCGGCGAGCCAGTCCCGTACGAGGCCGAGCGGGGCCGTCTCCAATGAGTAGTAACGCTTCTGACCCTGGGCCCGCATGGTGACCAGGCCCGCTTCCCGCAGGACCTTGAGGTGCTTCGACACCGTCGGCTGACTCACCTCCAGCTCGACGACGAGCTCACCCACTGCTTTGTCACCGTCGCGCAGGTTCTTGAGGATCTGCCTGCGCGTACCTTCGGCGATGACAGCGAAAACATCATCGATACCCATTCGCCTACCCTAGCGATATATACGTGGCGGGGCATCCTGCCCGGCAGTGCTCAGTCGAACCATGGGTCGAGCCCGTGGAGAGGGAAGACCGCCTTGCGGGTCGCCATCACCGTCCGGTCGAGCTCGTCACTGGGGTCGTAGCCGATCTCCCATGAGCGCCACCACAGCTCGGCGCCGTCGCCCATGAGCCGCGGGGCATCGATGCCGTGCCGCTCCAGGACGTAGTCCCGCCACGCGGCGGGGACCGGCGTCGTCGGACCCATCGCCGCGCCCGCCGCGACCGCGACGAGCAGGGTCCACGACCTCGGCACCACGCTTGCGAGCGCATAACCGCCCCCACCGGTCGCGATCCATCGACCGCCGCACAACCTGTCCGCGAGATCGCGTACCGACAGCATCAGCGAGTGCTGCGCGTCCACACTGACCCGCAGGTTCGTCAGCGGGTCCTCACGGTGTGAATCGCAACCGTGCTGGCTGACGATGACGTCGGGTGCGAAGGCCCCGGCCAGCTGCGGCACCACGGCGTGGAAGGCCCTCAGGACGGCGGCGTCCCCGGCCGTCGTGGGGAGGGCGACGTTCACCGCATACCCCTCGGCGCCGGCACCGCCGGTCTCATTGGCGAACCCGGTACCCGGGAACAGGCTCATGCCCGTCTCGTGCAGGGAGATCGTCATGACGCGGGAGTCGTTCCAGAAGATGCTCTCGGTGCCGTCCCCATGATGGGCGTCGACGTCGATGTAGAGGACGCGCTGCGCACCGCGGTCGAGCAGTCGCTGGATGCAGGCGGCGGCGTCGTTGTAGATACAGAAACCGCTGGCCAGCGAACGCGCCGCGTGATGCATGCCGCCACCGAAATTGACCGCCCGGAGGGCGTCCCCCCTCATCACGGCTTCCGCCGCTCCCAGCGATCCGCCGGCGAGTCGCGCGCTCGCCTCGTGCATGCCGGCGAAGGCGGGATTGTCCTCCGTGCCGAGGCCCCGGGCCGGATCCGAGGTGTCGGGATTGCTACTCACCCGGCGGACCGCGCTGATGTAGTCAGGGCTGTGTACCGAGGCGAGCTCGTCGTCGGAGGCGACGAAGGGGGCCGTCACGCTGACGCCGGCGAGGTCGAGCAGCCCGCAATCGCGCATCAACCGTGCCGTCAGGTGCAGCCGCTCCGGGTTCATAGGGTGCTGGCCACCGAAGTCGTAGGCCAGCATGGAATCGTCCCAGACGACCTGGAGTGGCACCGCCGGCCCGGAATGCGTAGACATCACTGCAAGGCTACGCGATGCGTGATATTCCCACGACGATTCCTGGTGAGATGCTTTACTACTGCAGGGGACAATCAGGGTAGCCGCTTCGGCGGGAGGACCAGCACACGGGGCAGAGCGGACGTCAATGTTAAGTCAACAGCCACAGTGGCTGACGGACGATCGACGCGGATACGTCAGGCTGCTGGCGTCGGTCCGTGACTTCGTCGATTCCTTCGCGAACAGCTCGCCCGCGCGACTCGCCCTCTTCATCTTTACAGGCGTCATCCTGGTGTTCACGGCGCTGCTGAGCCTGCCGGTGTCCGCCAGCAACGGCGAAGTCACCGCCCTTCACGACGCCTTCTTCACCGCTGTGTCCGCGGTGTGTGTCACGGGCCTCACCGTCGTCTCCACCGCCACGCACTGGTCCTTCTTCGGGCAGCTCGTGATCCTTCTCGGCATCTTCATCGGCGGACTGGGCACCCTGACACTCGCTTCGCTCCTCGCCCTGATCGTGAGCAAGCGGCTCGGCGTGCGCGGGAAGCTCCTCGCCCAGGAGGCGCTCAACAACGCGAGCCGCCTCGGGGAGATCGGTACGCTCCTGCGGATCGTCATCACCACCTCCGTGCTCATCGAGATCGTGCTCGCCGTCGTGCTCATCCCGCGGTTCATGATTCTCGGGGAACCCTGGTGGCAGGCCATCTGGCACGGCATCTTCTATTCCATCTCGGCGTTCAACAACGCAGGTTTCACCCCGCACAGCAACGGACTGGTGCCCTACGAGACCGACCTCTGGATCCTCACGCCCCTCATGGTCGGAGTGTTCCTCGGCAGCCTCGGGTTCCCCGTGATCATGGTTTTCGTACAAGTGCGCCACCGCTTCAGGAAGTGGACGCTCCACGCGAAGCTCACGGTGTCGGTCTCGCTGATCCTGCTGGTCGCCGGCACGTTCGCCTGGGGCTTCCTCGAATGGGAGAACGATCGCACGATCTCGAACCTGACCATCGCGGACAAGACCATCCATGCCCTTTTCGCCTCCGTCATGACGCGGTCAGGGGGGTTCAACCTCGTCGACCAGAACGAGATGAATTCGACGACGATGCTGCTCACGGACGCGCTGATGTTCGCCGGAGGCGGGTCGGCATCGACCGCGGGCGGCATCAAGGTCACGACGATCGCCGTCATGTTCCTCGCCATCGTGGCCGAGGCCCGCGGTGATTCCGATGTCCGCGCCTGGGGCCGCACCATTCCTGCCGGCGCGATGCGGGTGGCCATCTCCGTCATCTTCATGGGCGCCACCCTCGTGCTGGTCGGCAGCGGGCTCATCCTCGCCCTCTCGGACGAACCGCTCGACAAGGTGGTCTTCGAGGTCATCTCTGCGTTCGCGACCGTCGGTCTCAGCACCAACCTGAGCGCCGAGTTGCCGCCCGCCGGCAAGTACGTCCTGTCCGCCCTGATGTTCGCCGGGCGCATGGGCACCATCACGCTCGCCTCGGCCCTTGCGCTGAGGCAACGCAGCACGCTGTACCGCTACCCCGAGGAAAGGCCGATCATTGGCTGAGAGACCCGCCCATAACGCCCCCGTGCTCGTGATCGGCCTCGGCCGCTTCGGAGCGGCCACCGCCGAACAGCTCGTCCGCCAGGGCCGGGAGGTCCTGGCTATCGAACGGGACCCACAGCTCGTGCAGAAGTTCGCCAGCATCCTCACCCATGTGGTCGAGGCCGATGCGACGAACATAGACTCCCTCCGCCAGTTGGGCGCGCAGGAGTTCTCGGCAGCCGTCGTCGGTGTCGGCACCTCGATCGAGTCGAGCGTGCTCATCACGGCGAACCTCGTGGACCTCGGCATCGACCACCTGTGGGTCAAGGCCATCACGCCCTCCCACGGCAAGATCCTGAAGCGCATCGGCGCCAACCACGTCATCTATCCCGAATCGGACGCCGGTCAGCGCGCCGCCCACCTCGTCGGTGGCCGCATGCTCGACTTCATCGAGTTCGACGACGGCTTCGCGATCGTCAAGATGTACCCGCCGAAGGAGACCCAGGGTTTCACGCTCGCGGAATCGTCCGTGCGCTCGAAGTACGGCGTCACCGTGGTCGGCGTGAAGTCACCGGGCGAGGACTTCACCTATGCGCGGCCCGAGACCAAGGTGTCCGGACGCGACATGCTGATCGTCTCCGGGCACGTGGACCTGCTCGAACGCTTCGCCGGCCGGCCCTAGGGTGCGGGTCCTCTCCCCCGGACCCCGATCCGCCGGCATGGCACCGCTGCCCCGCCGGCTCCGGGTAGCGACGGCGGCGGGGGCCGCGCTCGTGCTCGCCGTCGTCGTTCTGGCAGCCCGGATCCACGGGCTCGACCTCACGGTGTACCGGGAGGGGTCGCTGGCGCTCCTGGGCCACGCCGGGGACAAAGAGCTCTACGACGACGCGCTCGTCCAGACGGATACCCGTGGTCTGCCCTTCACCTATCCGCCCTTCGCGGCGATCCTCTTCGTACCCTTGGCGCTTGTTCCCGAAGCGCTTGCGCTGGTGATCGTCACCGCACTGTCGTGCGTCTGTCTCGTCGGTGTGGCCGTCGTCGTCGCACGCTATCTCCGCGCCTCCGGGGCGGTCCGCGGCGACAGGCCGTGGACTATGCCCGCCGCCGTCCTGGTGACGATGCTGCTGACCGGCATCAGCGGCCCGTGGCGTGAGGGTCTCGGCTTCGGCCAGGTCAACGCGCTCCTGATGGTCCTGATCCTCGCCGATCTGCTGCGCTCCACGCGGCTGCCCTCCGGCGTCCTGATCGGCGTCGCCGCGGGCATCAAGCTCACGCCTCTCGCGTTCGGCCTCGTCTTTTTGGCGCGGCGCGATTGGCGCTCGCTCGCGTGGATGACGGGCTCGTTCGCCGCGACGGTGGCCGTCGGCTGGGCCCTGGCACCCCGGGAATCGGCATTCTTCTGGCTCGGCGCACTGTTCGATGCCTCACGGGTGGGGTCGACGGCGGATCTCTACAACGTCTCGCTGAACTCGATCGTCGCGCAGTCCGGACTCGCCGAGAGTGTGCAACGGCCGGTGTGGGTCCTGGCATCGCTCGTGGTCATCGCGCTCGGCTACCGCGCCATCCGCAGGGCCGATGACGCCGGCGACCAGGTCCGAGCCATCACGGCCAACGCGGTCGTCATGCTCGCGATCTCGCCCATCTCGTGGTTCCACCACTGGGTCTGGATCGCCCTGCTGTTTCCCGTCGGCTACGTCTATGCGCGGGAACGAACGCGGGCACGGCGCACGACCAGTTGGGTGCTGCTCGCGGCGCTCGCTCCGGTCATGATGTTCTCCTCCATCACCGTCACGCTGACCCTCACCGGCACCGTGTCCGGAGAGGGTCCCCTTCCGCTTCGGCTCTTCACCGGTCTCGGAGTGGTACTGCCGGTGGCCCTGCTGGCGCTCTGGGCGCTGCGGCCGGTCAGGACGAGGCAGGGCCTGCCAGATCGCGGGTGATCTCGGCAGCCCGTGCCGTCGCGGCGTGAGCGCCGTCGGCAACGACCCGCGCAAGCCCCAGTCTCTCGAAGGTCTCGATGGCGCTCTGCGTCGTTCCGTGGGGGCTCGTGACGGCGCGGCGGAGCGCCGTTGCGTCAGCGCCCTCCTCGGCGAGCATGAAGCCCGCTCCGGCGACGGTCTCACGGGCTATCAGTGCCGAGAGGTCCGCATCCAGGCCGAGTTCGACCCCCGCAGCCGCCATCGCCTCGGCGAGGTAGAACGCGTAGGCGGGGCCGGATCCGCTGATGGCGGAGAGCGCGTCCACCTGTTCCTCCGGAATCTCGACGACGGTGCCGGCGGACTCCAGGAGGTTCCGCGCCCCCGCCATCAACTCTGTGCTCACGGCGGACCCGGCGGAGATGGACAAGACTCCCCTGCCGAGCCGGGACGGGGTGTTGGGCATGGAACGGATGACGGCCTGGCCCTTGGGCAGGGCTCCCTCGATCATTGCGGTGGTCACGGCCGCCGCGACGCTCACGACGACGGCGGACGGCGCCAGTGCCGGTGCGATCTCCCGGGCCAGCGGGACGATACCGATGGGCTTCACGCCCAGGATGACGACGTCGGCCCCGCGGATCGCCCTCGTGTTGGCGCCCTCGTCATCACCGGTCGCGAGGACCGTCACACCGTGCCGAGCGCGGAGTTCGCCCGCCCGCTCCGGCCGGCGGACCGTCGCGGTCACGTTCGAGGGGTCCGTCCCTGCCGCCAGCAGCCCGGCCAGGATGGACTCGTTCATGGATCCGCAACCGAGGAAGGCGATGCGCTGGGAGTTGTCCGTCGTCATGATCCCATCCTGCCACGAGGGCTCACAGCCCACTCCCAGGGTCCTTGCCGTTGGAGCACAAGGAGGGTCCCTAGTGTTGGGACCACCTCATAAGGGTGCGAGTGATGGGGACCGGAATTCCTGATCCGGTCCGGCGTCGGTGGCAACAGATGATTCCCCCAGCATCTGGACAGTCCGCCGGCGCCATTCCTCGTTCAAGGACCGTTCGCCCACACCTGGTCGGCCGGACCAGCCGTCAATGCTGCAGGTGCAACCGGGCGAACCGGAGCGTCTCCGCGAGCCACTCCTCGCGTTCGCCGGCAGCACGCGCACGCCGCGTACTCACCTCGACGGCCACGACCCCGTCCCATTCCGAAACGGCGAGATGCTCCAGTGCCTCGGCGCATCGCTGCTGCCCCTGGCCCGGCAGCAGGTGCTCGTCCTTGCCGTTCGGGGTCCCGTCCGTCAGGTGCACGTGCGCGAGTCGGCTCCCCAGGCCCCGGATCTCCTCGTAGGAGTCCATTCCTGCGATCGCCGCGTGGGAGAAGTCCCAGGTGATCCGCTCGTACGGCTCCGGCACCGGATTCCAGTGCGGCAGGTAGGCCTTCGCCTCACGGCCCCGGACCTTCCACGGGTACATGTTCTCGACAGCGATCTCGACCCCGTACTCCGATGCCACCCGCCGGATCCCTTCGGGGAATTCCTCCGCGTAACCGGTCTGCCAGCGGAAGGGCGGGTGGGTCACAACGGTCTTCGCGCCCACTTCCGCGGCCATGGCGGCCGACATCTCGATCTTCGTCCAGGCCTTGCCCCACACCTGCTGGGTCAGGAGCAGCGTGGGCGCGTGGATCGCGAGGATGGGCATCTCGTAGCGATCGCTGAGGACGGTCAGCCGGTCCGGGTCCTGGCTCACCGAATTGTTCGTGACCATGACCTCCACGCCGTCGTAGCCGAGGTCCTGGGCCAGGGCGAAGGCATCGTGGACCGCGAGCGGGTAGACCGAGGCACTGGAGAGGGCAACGGGGATCGACCGCGGCTTGCCGGTCGGGTCCTCCACGTCAGGCTCCACGGGGAAGGGACTCGCGTCGCGTGGAGTCGAGCTGGGAGTGTCCTACCCCGGCTCCCGGAAGCGGCTCGTCGGCCTCGAACATCTTGGCGTCGAAGCGCCTCAGCAACAGTCCCTCGCGGAGCGCCCACGGGCAGATATCCATGGCTGGGACATCGAAAAGCTCCAGGGCGCACTCGGCGACGAGCGCACCGGCGAGGACCTGTGGCGCGCGCAGATCGGACACGCCGTCGAGGTTGGTGCGGTCCTTGGCGCTCATGGCTGCCAGCCGCTTCGTCCACAGGGTGAGGTCCTCCAGGCGCAGTTCGCGGCGGACGAAGGGCCCCGCCGCCGACGGCGCGGCCCCTGCGATGCGTGCCAGCGACCGGAAGGTCTTCGACGTACCCGCCACCAGGTGGGGTGTCCCGAGGTGCGCGAACTGTGGGACGGCGTCGCGCAGGGTTGCCTTGATATAGCGGCGCAGCTCCTTCACGCTCTTGGCCGAAGGCGGATCCCCCTGCAGCCAGTCGCGGGTCAGCCGGCTCGCACCGAGCGGGACGGACAGCGCCACCTCCGGAAGCTCGTCCGTTCCCATCGCCATCTCGAAGGAGCCCCCGCCGATGTCGAGGTTCAGGATGGATTCCGCACCCCAGCCGTACCAGCGGCGGACGGCCTGGAAGGTCACCGCTGCTTCCTGGTCACCGGAGAGTTCCTGGAGGTCGACGCCGGTTTCCCTCCGCACGCGCTCCAGGACATCACGGCCGTTGCCGGCCTCTCGGATCGCGGAGGTGCAGAACGCGAGGAAATCCTCGGCGTCGTGCCCGGCGGCGAAGGCGCGCGCCTCACGGACGAAGCCGACGAGTTCGTCCTGGCCCGCCCGCGTGATGCTGCCGTGCTTGTCGAGGTAGGCGACGAGCTGCAGGGGCTTCTTATGGGACGCGAACGGCACCGGCCGACCGCCCGGACGGGCGTCCACAAGGAGAAGATGGACCGTGTTCGACCCTATATCCAGCACACCTAGCCGCATTGTTCCCGCGCTTCCAACTCTACCCAGGCCATTGTCAGTTCCTCACGCCGTGCCGCGGCTACTTGCCGGCCGCGACCTTGCGCTTGGCAGGCGCCCGCCGGGTCGTCTTCTTCGGCGCAGGCCCCTTGGCGCGCTTCTCGGCGAGCATGTCGATAGCCTGCTCACGCGTGAGTTCCTCGATCGCCATGGATCCGGGCACGGTGATGTTGGTGACGCCGTCGGTGACGTAGGGGCCGAACCGGCCGTCCTTCACCACGATGGGCTTCTCGCTCACGGGATCGTCACCGAACTCGGCCAGGGGCGGGGTCACCGTGCGGCCGCCGCGCTGCTTGGGCTGCTTGTAGATCTCCAGCGCCTGCTCGAGGGTGATGGAGAAGATCTCCTCCTCGGAGCCGATGGACCGGGAGTCGCTGCCCTTCTTCAGGTACGGGCCGAAGCGGCCATTCTGGACCGTGATCTCCTTGCCGTCCTCATCCGTCCCCAGGACGCGCGGCAGGTTCATGAGCTTGAGGGCGTCCTCGAGCGTCACGGTATCCACCGACATGGACGCGAACAGCGAGCCCGTGCGCGGCTTCACCTTTGCAGCCTTCTTCGGGGGCTTGGGCTTGCCGTTCTTGAAGAACTCGACCGGCTGGTTCGCGAGTTCCTCGGCGGTCACCTCGGGGATCAGCTCGATCACGTAGGGGCCGTAGCGGCCGTCGCGGGCGACGATGGAGCGGCCCGTCTCGGGGTCGGTTCCGAGGACACGCTCCTGTGTCGTCGGCGCCTCCATGAGTTCGATGGCCTTCTCGGCCGTCAGTTCATCGGGGGCGAGGTCCTCCGGGACATTGGCGCGCTGAGGCTCCGTGCCCTCGGGTGCATCGGCGGGCAGTGGCTTCTCCAGGTACGGGCCGAACTTGCCGACGCGCAGGGTGATGCCCTCGGCGATCTCCACGGAGTTGATGCGCCGCGCATCGATCTCCCCGAGGTCGTTGACGATCGTATGGAGACCTGTCTCCTTGCGGTCGCCGTAGTAGAAGCGGTTGAGCCACTCGACGCGACCCGCCTCCCCGCGGGAGATGCGGTCGAGGTCCTCCTCGAGCTCCGCCGTGAAGTCGTAGTCGACGTAATCGTTGAAGTGCTCCTCCAGCAGGCGCACCACCGAGAACGCGATCCAGCTCGGCACCAGGGCCTGGCCGCGCGTACGGACGTAGCCGCGGTCCATGATGGTCGACATCGTCGCGGCGTAGGTCGACGGGCGGCCGATACCGCGTTCGTCGAGCACCTTCACGAGCGATGCCTCCGTGTAGCGCGGTGGCGGGGACGTCTCGTGGCCGATGGCCTCGATGGCCTTGGCCCCCAGGGAGTCGCCCTTGACGACGTTCGGCAGGCGCGTGCCCTGCGCGTCGTCGTCCGTGCCGTCCTCGGTGCGGTCGGCGTCGCGACCCTCCTCGTAGGCGGCCATGAAACCGCGGAAGGTGATGACCGTGCCGGACGCGGCGAACTCGGCGTCCCGGCCGTCGGCGCTCTTCGCACCCAGGCGCAGCGACGCCGTCGAACCCTTGGCGTCGGCCATCTGGGAGGCGACCGTGCGCTTCCAGATCAGCTCGTAGAGGCGGAACTCGTCGCCACGCAGGGACTGCGCCACCTGCGCGGGCGTGCGGAAGGAGTCACCGGCGGGACGGATGGCCTCGTGCGCTTCCTGGGCGTTCTTGGCCTTGCCCTTGTAGACACGGCGCGACTCGGGGACGTACTCGGGGCCGTACAGCTCCGACGCCTGGCGACGGGCTGCGTTGATGGCCTGGTCCGACAGCGACGACGAATCGGTACGCATGTAGGTGATGTAGCCGTTCTCGTACAGCCGCTGCGCCACCTGCATGGTGACCTTCGAGCTGAAGCGCAGCTTGCGGGCCGCCTCCTGCTGCAGGGTCGACGTCGTGAACGGAGCCGCCGGCCGACGCGTGTAGGGCTTGGTCTCGAGCGACCGGACCGTGAACTCGGCCGTCTCCAGGCCGGTCGCCAGTGAGCGGGCGGCGTCCTCGTCGAGCCGGACCACGGTGGAGGCCTTCAGCTCGCCGCGGTCGGAGAAATCCTTGCCGGAGGCGATGCGGCTGCCGTCCACGGCCACGAGCTTCGCCGGGAAGGTGCTGCCTTTCGACGAGTCCTCCGGCGTGAACGTTCCGGTCAGGTCCCAGTACGACGCCGCGCGGAACGCCATGCGCTCCCGTTCCCGCTCGACGACGAGGCGCGTCGCGACGGACTGCACGCGACCGGCGGACAGTCCGCGAGCCACCTTACGCCAGAGGACGGGCGAGATCTCGTAGCCGTAGAGGCGGTCGAGGATGCGGCGGGTCTCCTGTGCGTCGACCATGGGGATGTCGACGTCGCGCAGTTCGCCGAGGGCACGCGTGACTGCTTCCTTGGTGATCTCGCCGAACGTCAGGCGGTACACGGGAACCTTCGGCTTGAGGACCTGCAGCAGGTGCCACGCGATCGCCTCGCCCTCGCGGTCGGCGTCAGTTGCGAGATAGAGCTCGTCGGCGTCCTTCAGGGCGGCCTTCAGCTCTGCGACCGTCTTCCGCTTGTCCGGGGAGACGACGTAGTACGGCTCGAAATCCTTGTCGAGATCCACGGCGAACTTACCCACCGAGGATTTCTTCAACTCGGCGGGGAGATCGGACGGCTGGGGGAGATCACGGATGTGCCCCATGGACGCCGCGACCTGGAAACCCTCACCGAGATACCCCGAGATGCTCTTGATCTTGCTGGGGGACTCAACGATGACGAGCTTCTTGCCGTGCTTCTTGTCCGTGGCCTTGGTCGGCACTTCTCTCCTATATATACGGGTGCGATACCGCGGCAGGAACGTGGGTATCGGGCTGGAACCCCCTGCTGGGCCTCACCACACAGTATGCGTCATGCGTACCTGCACAAGGGTAACCGCTGGTCTCAGGGGGCTGGAATCAGGAAACCCTCGCGGATGAGCTGTTCGACGTCGACCAGCAGTTCCGAGGTGAAGGCCGCGTCGGGCCGTTCCAGCAGCATGGCGAGGGCCCCCGCGATCTGGCCCGCGGTGAGGTCACCGTCGCACGCCGACGCGAATCCGGCGAGCTCCGTGCTCAGCAGGGTCGTGCGCCGGAGGCCGGCTCCCTGCCTCAGGAGGATCACTCCGGGGTGCTCCGCCCCGGGCCGCTGGTGGCGTTCCTCGGTGACGTCGTCCGCGACGAGGAGGAACTCGTCGGCGATGCCTATCCCGGACGCCGCCTGCTCCGTGTGCGCGGCGAGCCAGTCGTTGCGCCGGACAGCGGCAGCCAGGTGCGGGCCCACAGGTTGCTCGATCTCATGGGTGATCTCCTCGAGCGTCACCCGCACGAGGTTCCTCGCGTCGAGCGGCCGCCTCAACCAGACCCAGCCGAAGCCGATGCCCTCGACGCTGCGCAGGGCGAAGTCCGCAAGGTAGTCACCGAAGCTGTCGAGGTACGCCCCGCGGTCGCGATGCTCAGCTGCGTCCCGCAACCAGGTCTCCGCGTACTGGACCGGGGACAGCTGCTCGCGCTGGATGATCCAGGCGTCCACGCCGGCAGGGACGAAGGACCGGATCCGCCGGTCCCACGGCGTCCCCTCGGTGATCTCCCAGTTGCCGAGCAGCTGTGCCACCCCGCCCGGGGTCAGCACCCCGGGGAGCTCCCGGACCAGGGTCTCGACGATCGCGTCCCCGGCCAGGCCGCCGTCGCGGTAGGTGTAGGCCTCGTTCTGCGAATCCGTGCGCGGGGTGATCACGAAGGGCGGATTGGACACCACGAGGTCGAAGCGCTCCCCCGCGACCGGCTCGAGCAGGCTGCCCCGCCGTAGGCTCACCCGTTCCGCGAGGCGTCGCGGGTCGAGGTCGAGGGCGGGGGCGTTGAGGAGGAGGTTGAAGCGGGCGAAGGCGAGCGCTCGGTCCGAGATGTCCGTCGCGGTGACGTGGCCGGCATGGGACAGGAGGTGGAAGGCCTGGATACCGCAGCCGGTGCCGAGGTCCAGGGCCCGGTCCACCGGGGACCTCATGACGGTCTGCGCCAGCGTCAGGGATGCGCCGCCGATCCCGAGGACGTGGTCGTGGCGCAAGGGACCGGGTCGCTGCTCCGAGCCGAGGTCGCTGGCCACCCAGAGGTTGCCGCCGACGTCCGAGCCATAGGGTCGCAGCTCGACGGCCGCCCGCCACCGTTGTGCTGCATTGCCGGTCGGGGTCGCTGCCTGCGGGGACGGCGCGGCCCCCTCGGTCTCCTGGATTGTTCCGGCATTGCTGGCCGGGCCGTGGTTCTCGCACTCGATGAGCCGGAGCCGTTCGAGGCCCGCAACCCCGATCCTCGGGAAGGCTGCCGCGAGATCCTTTCCGGCCACGGTCTCCCCGAGGAGCCACAGCAGCACGGGAACGGCACTGTGTCCACCGGCACTGGCACCACTGGCACCGGCACCGACACGGGCTCCATCACCGTCACCACTGGCACCCTCGAGGATGCGCCGACTCTCCAGGAGTGCGGGCGCCAGCTGCCCCCTGCCGAGGGCCGCGTAGGCCGGGGCGCCCAGGAGTGCTCCGACACCGTCGACGGTGTAGTCGAGGGCTGCCAGATCCGCGGCAAGGGATGTGAGCGCTGCAATGTCAGCGCTCGACGGCGCCGACGCGACGTCCTCGTCGAACTCGCGCCATTCCGTCATGCCCACAGTGTCCGAACCGTCCACCGTGTCATCCGACCCTGCTGCGGCGATGCCCGTGCCCTCCGTCGAGTCCCCCGCCGTGCGGTCGGTATCCTGCCCCGTCATCAGGCAGCACCGGCTGCCGTCGCCTCGGACTCGTCGGCTTCGCACCCCTGCGGACAGCGCAGGGTGACAGGATCGGCCGCGCAGCCGACGCAGTACAGGGTGAGGTTCCGGCACTCGGAATTCGAACAGTTCTCGAAGGTGCTCGTGGGGGTCTGGCACCGCACGCACGTACCGAGGGTGACGGCGTCGTCGCTGAACTCGAGGTGCATGCGCTTGTCGAAGACGTAGAGCGAGCCCTCCCACAGTCCGCCGTCACGGTACTTCTCGCCGTAGCGGACGATGCCGCCGTCGAGCTGGTACACCTCCTGGAAGCCGCGGTTGATCATGAGGCTGGAGAGCACTTCGCACCGGATCCCCCCGGTGCAGTAGGTGACCACGGGCTTGTCCTTGAGGTCGTCGTACCTCCCGGAGTCGAGTTCGCGGACGAAGTCCTGGGTCGTCCGCACGTCGGGAACCACTGCTCCCCTGAAACGGCCGATCTGCGCCTCGAGAGCATTGCGACCGTCGAAGAAGACGACTTCCTCCCCCGCTGCGCGTTTGGTATCGACCAGCGCGTGCAGTTCCTCGGGCGCCAGGTGGGTGCCACCGCCCACTACGCCGTTCTCGTCGACTTCCAGCTCACCGGGAGCGCCGAACGAGACGATCTCGTCGCGGACCTTCACACTCAGGCGCGGGAAGTCGCCGGCGCCGCCGTCGGACCATTTGACCTCCAGCCCCCTGAAGGCGGGATACTCGCGCGTCGTCCTGACGTACTGCTTCACGGCAGCGATCTCGCCGCCTACCGTGCCGTTGATGCCGTCCTTCGAGATGAGAATTCTTCCCCGCAGCCCCCATTTCTCACAGAGTGCGCGTTGCCACAGCCTGATCGCTTCCGGATCGGGCAGGGGCGTGAAGCAGTAATACAGGGCAATACGGTTCATCGACACGGTTTAAAGCCTACTTGGCGTCTCATAACGGTCACGTCGCCGCCGTCTCTGTGATTACCCGTGCGCGAGAACTATCGTTCAGCACATGGGCGCAGACGCAGACGCAGAACTCTTCCAGACCTGGATCACCGGATGGTCCGCGTGCCGCGGGTACGAGCCGCACGACGACGGACGCAGCACCTCCGTACTCCTGACGGACCAGCAGCACCAGACGGAGCACTTCCTGTTCGAGCCCACGACCGAGCGGTTCCTCGAACTCGCCGCCGAGACGAAGCAGGACCCCCGGCGGGTGCTGACCGTCGTCACCACTCGGATGCAGGACCTGATCGATGCCGCCGATCCGCTCCACATGCACGTGACCGATCGCCAGCAATCCCTGATGAGCGCGGACATGCACAGGCAGGATGTCGAGGACCCGCGGGTTCCCGGTGACGAATTCACTCTCGAGCGGGAGAGCGCCGGCGCATGCCGACGCGTCACGGTCCGCGCAGGCGACGCCGTAGCGGCTAGCGGTTCCGTCTCCGTGGTCGGCGAATTCGCGGTGTATGACCGCATCGTCACGGAGGAGGGCTTCCGACGTCGGGGACTCGCAACGTACGTCATGCGCGCTCTGACCGCCGGAGTACTGCAGGATGACGTCACGACAGGACTCCTCATGGCGTCGGCCGACGGTCGGGCACTGTATGAGTTCCTCGGCTGGCGACACCTCATCGACGTGTTCGTCATCAGAGGATAAGCGCCGTTTCGGCCGCTGCCGCACCCGGTCCGATGGGAGAATTGCCGCGTGAGTGCGCAGAACTCCCTGATACCGCTCCTCGGCGGGGGACCCGATCCTGAGCAGCTCCTCCACGTCCGCGAGATCCCGGCCCGTGAGGCCGAGTACGCGCCCTGGCCGGAGTGGGCGCACCCTGACGTCGTCGAGGCCTTCGCTACGCGCGGGGTGCGCGAGCCGTGGCGGCACCAGGTGGAGGGGGCGACGTCCGCTCACGATGGAGCGCACACCATCATCGCGACAGGCACCGCGTCCGGTAAATCCCTGTGCTACCAGCTGCCGGTGCTCGACGAGATCCACCGCAGCGAGCTGCGTGACCGCGCCACCCTCGCGCCGAACGGCTCCGTGGCCCTCTACCTCGCGCCGACCAAAGCGCTCGCCGCGGACCAGTTGTCCGCGATCAACGCGCTGAAGCTGCCTACTGTCCGGGCGGAGACGTACGACGGCGACACGGAGTCCGGCGCCCGCCGCTGGATCCGGGACCACGCCAACCTCGTCCTCGCAAACCCCGACATGCTGCACTACGGGATCCTGCCGAACCACACCTGGTGGGCACGCTTCTTCCGGCGGCTCAAGTACGTCATCATCGACGAGGCGCACAGTTACCGGGGCGTCTTCGGGTCCCACGTGGCGAATCTACTGCGGCGGCTGCGGCGGATCTGCGCAAGCTACGGGGCGCACCCGGTGTTCATCGGCGCATCAGCGACGGCAGCGGAGCCGGCTGCGTCCTTCGGCCGGCTGATCGGTGCTCCTGTCCGTGCAGTAGACCGCGACAGCTCGCCCCATGGCTCGACCACTGTTGCTTTCTGGGAACCGCAACTCACCGGCATGAAGGGTGAGAACGGCGCAGCCACCCGGCGCACGGTGATCGCCGAGACGTCCGACCTGCTTGCGAACCTCGTTTCGTCGCACGTGAGGACCATCGCGTTCATCAAGTCCAGGCGTGGCGCCGAGAGCATCGCGCAGACCTCTCGGCGGATGCTCGAGGATGTGCATCCAAGCCTGCCCCACCGGATAGCCGCCTACCGATCGGGGTACCTGCCCGAGGAGAGACGGGCCCTCGAAACGGCCCTGCGCAGCGGAGAACTGCTGGGTGTCGCGAGTACCTCCGCGCTGGAGCTCGGGATCGACATCTCGGGGCTGGACGCGGTCCTGATAGCCGGCTGGCCAGGCACGCGTGCGTCTTTGATGCAGCAGATCGGCCGGGCGGGGAGGTCGGGACAGGATGCGATCGCTGCCTTCGTCGCCAGCGACGACCCCCTGGATACCTATTTGGTGCACCATCCGGAGGCGGTGTTCGATCTCGCCGTCGAGGCCACGGTGTTCGATCCGTCGAACCCCTACGTACTCGGCCCGCACCTCTGCGCTGCCGCGGCCGAACGACCCCTCACCGATGAGGACCTCGATCTTTTCGGAGCCACGTCCGAGGATCTCCTCGGCACCCTGTGCGAGCAGGGCTTCCTGCGCCGTCGACCCGCAGGGTGGTTCTGGACGCACCCGCAGAGTGCCGCTGCGATGGTCAATCTCCGCGCGGACGGCGGCGGGCCGATCAACATCGTCGAAGCCGAGTCCGGCGCGCTGCTCGGAACGATGGACTCGCCCCAGAGCCATTACCAGGCGCACCCTGGTGCTGTCTACGTCCACCAGGGCCGGACGTACGTGGTGCAGGAGCTCAACGAGCAGGACCATTGCGCGGTGGTGGCCCGTGCTCACCCGGACTACTACACCCAGGCGCGGGACGTCACGCAGATCGAAGTCATCGGCAGGGACATCAGCCAGCTGTGGGGCGGTGTGCTCGCCAATTTCGGTGATGTGAAGGTCACCACCCAGGTGGTCTCCTTCCAGCGCAAGGCCTTCTCATCGAACGAGATCCTGGGTGAGGAGCCCCTTGAACTCGAGGCGAGGGACCTCTTCACAAAAAGCGTATGGTTCGAGATCAGCCCGCAGCTGCTCGAGGCCGAAGGTATCTCCGCGGAGGAGCTCCCGGGCGCACTCCACGCTGCCGAGCACGCCGCTATCGGGCTGCTGCCGCTGGTGGCGTCGAGTGACCGTTGGGACATCGGAGGCGTCTCGACAGCCCTGCACGCGGACACGGGCCAGCCCACCATCTTCGTGTACGACGGGCACCCGGGCGGAGCCGGTTTCGCCGAGCGGGGATTCGACGCGGCTCGCATCTGGCTGTCGGCGACACGGGATGCGATCGCCGCCTGTGAGTGCGAGTCCGGGTGCCCCTCCTGCGTCCAGTCCCCGAAGTGCGGCAACCGGAACAATCCCCTCAGCAAGGGCGGCGCTGTCGCGGTCCTGTCCCTCATCCTGCAGCAGGCGGGACCCGCTGCTGACCCCGGGACCAGCGATCCCGTGGCACCGCCCCGCCCCCAGCCGTCCGGAGGTGCCGACGAATCCCCTTCCTCCTCCCCTACCCGCCTGGCCGGCTGACGGCCTGACCCGCAGACCGCCTGACCCTGTCGCGCGGAGCATCGCTGCGCCGTCCGCTCAGGTACGCGATCCCGTTGATCGAGCGGGCGCGGAGACGTCTGGGACTATCGCCTCCGTCGCCGGGGCGCTACCTCGCTCATGCATCACTCGCTATGGTGGCGGACCGGCCCTCGCGGCCCCGACCGCATTGGGCAGCACTCCCCCCACACCGACGGAGACACGGATGAAGGCCGTGCCGGCCCCCGACTCTCCGATCACGCACTCCTCGATCGTTGCCCGGTGCCGATCCGCTACTGATGCAGCTGCGTCGCAAGGGTCTCCAGGAGCGAGCCCCCTGGCGGTGTCCGCAGCCGCCAGAGCAGACAGGTCAGCAGCGGTCGCCGCCATGGACGCGGCCGACGCGGCCTGCGTCAGCAGGACTGCCGATGCAATGAGCAGCAGAGTCAGCAGCGCGAGTCCGGTCATCAGGAACGTCCCGGCGCCTGTCTCGGGATCAAGGCAATCCCGCCTGCTGGCTGAATGCTCCCTCCTACCCACCGTGTTCCTCCTTCCCGCTTGCTGAAGCGACGAGTTCGATGTTCATCAGTTCGACGACGGGCCCCTCTACGCGTGCCCGTACCTCCACGGTTGTCCAGCCCGAGTCGGAGACCACCTGTGCGGAGGCCTCGCTGCCGGCGAGCCGCCGCACCGTCTGCTCGACGGAGGCGCTGCCTTCACCCCGCATGACCTCGCGGGCGCCGGCCCGCGCCGCCTCCTCGATGCGTAACTGCACTATCCCGACATGGGCCATACCGAGCAGAAGGCCGAGCAGGACGACCAGGGCAGGGAGCACGACGGCGACTTCGGCAGTGACCGAGCCTCGCTCGGCTCGCTTCACCCGCCGGTCGGCCCACCGCACCGCGAGCCGAGGCGCGGCTGCACCTCCGGTGCGGCTGCGGGTGCTGACGCGCCCCTGTCTGCCGCCGCATGCACGACCGACTCGTCCGGTCGGAGGCCGCGCTGCTGCAGGCACCGCGTCGTTGTGTCCCGACCCGCCCTGGCCCTTCCGCATCAGCCGAAGTTCAACGCGGACGTGATCAGGGACATGAGAAGGCCCTTGATCTCACCACTGGACAGGACCGCGACGAGCAATGCCGCGAATCCCACCGCCGCGAGAGTGGCGATCGCGTACTCCGCCGTCGCCATACCCGCCTCGCGGTCGGCAGCGCCATCCCGACAGTGCCGGATGACCCGCTCATTCGATCGATGACGCCGGGCGCGCACGCGACGTGCTGTCCGGTCGGGACGGACGTCACGATGGTCGCTCATAGGAGCGGCGGGCTCTTCCCCTTCGGTGCGTCCTCCTCCGTGTCCAAGCGTCAGGGTCCGTGCCGAAGGAACGACTGACAGAACGGGCGCGGGAAACCTGACGGTATCCCTGCCTTCGATCCGGACCCGGTGCAACCCCCCGTGCGGGTTGCTTTCTTTCCAGGCCTCCGGCCGGCCGGATACGGCACAGGCGAAGCCGGCGTTCCCAGACCCCGCGCCACCGACCTCCGCTGCGTCCGGATGTGCAACTCCGGCTCCTGCCTGGTGCGAGGACGGGTCCGTTGCAGGGCGGATGACGGTCAGGTCCTGCGCCACCTCCTCCTGGCTCCTGCCCTTCGCCGGACTCGGGTGCAATTGCTTCACCATGACATCTCCTTTTCATCGACGTGGAAGCTCATCCACGATGTGCAAGCGACGATCGCTGCAGGACCAACTCTGGTGATCCCACCGACGGTGCCGGCCGGCCGAGCGACTTAAGTGGATAACCGGACGGGACGTGGAGTCTGCCCAACGGCGGTTCTGACCGCAGTGGCCCTTCACTGGCATGAGGGCCACTGCCCGACGCGCCTAGAGTGCCGGTAGGAGACCCAGCACGACGGGTACGACGCCGAGGCAGATGAACGCCGGGAGCGAGCACAGACCGAGTGGAAGGACGAGTTGCACTCCGAGCGCAGCGACCTTCCTGTCGATCTCGCGCTTGCGGTGTCGCCGGATCTGGGCAGCGTGAGCGTTCAGGAGCGCCGCCGATGGTGCACCGGTGGACGTAGCGAAATGGAGACCCTGACGGACATCCGCGATGATTCGAGCATTGGATCGGGCAAGTTCCCGCTGGTGCCGTTCCGGGGCTCCGACCCGTCGCGCATCCTGCGTCGATCCGGCGTCCCATGCCGCTTCCCAGGAAGCACCGAGGAGTCGCGCGGCCCGAACCCTCGTCAGGGACGAGCCGACATCGGAGCCGCACGCCTCCGCGACAACAGACAGGGCGCTCTCGACTGACGCGCCGGCCGTCAGCATCGCTGCTATCAGGTCGAGGAGGAGCGGAGCATCGTTGATGCCCCCTCCCACCGTCCGGCTTTCGGTCGTCGTGCTCGTGCTCCCGTGGCGTCCGGACGGAAGCGTGAGCAGGAAAGCTCCGCTGGCGAGCAGGAGGAACGCTGCCAAGCCCGCCATCACGGCACCGCTCCCGCGCGCCGAACCAATCTTCGGGACCACAACCGCGAGGTGATCATCAGGAGAACCCCCGTTGCCAGGGTCAGTCTCCCGAGGGGGGATCCGAAAAGAACTTCTGGCGGATCGACGCCGAGGGCAAAGCCGAGAATCAACCCTACGCCTGGCAGCCATGCGAGTAGGACGACGGTGGCACGAGGGCCGGCCAGGACCGTCTCTTGGGCCGATAGGCCATCGAGGTCGGCATCGAGTTGCGCTGCATACTGTTCCAGGATCCCGGCGAGGGGAGCGCCGCTTCGCTCGGCGACGATCAGGCAGCCGGCAAGGTCCACCCACAGGCGATCCATGTGCGTGGTGGCGCCCCGTCCGTCAGCCCTTCCTGAGGATGGACCGGTTGCCATCCGGAGCGCATGGGGAATGCTGAGCCCGAGTTCGGCGGCCCGACGCGCGGTCGAGATCACCGGCAGTGCAGCGACTGCGAAGTCACTGTTCCCATCGGCGTAGATCCGCTCCATGTCCGCCCACAACACGAACGGAGGGCGCCCTGCACGCAGCAGACCTGCCAGTTGATGAACGAAGAGCGGAAGTTCGTATACGCCCAAGGCGCCGCGTGGCATGCGGCGGGTCCACCTCCGCGAGCGGGTCGCTGTCGAGGGTCGGCCACCTGGCGGCCCGGTGCGGGCAGGTCTTCTCAGCACCGGCGCGAACCCGATGGAACCCGCTGGGGTGGTGCGGGGCAGCGCGAGCACTGCGCTGGCGCACACCAGCAGAAAGGCGACGGTCAGCCCGGTCATGGCGTGTGACGGTAATGGGGCTCCTCTGCGCCTCGGTCAGCGTCGGACTCGACCCACCCGACGCGGCGTGCGAACTCCTCCCAGCCCGCCGAGCGACGGCATCCCGTGTCCATGTGGACGAGCACCGGAATAACGACCAACCCTTGTGTCTGCACCAACCGCAGCAGACCGATGCTTTGAACGTGCCGGCCTTGAGAGCCACGGGCTACGTGCACCACCACGTCGAGGGCACTTGCGGCTTGAAGGGCAAGTGCTTCGGACGTCAGGCCCGCGAGCGCAGCGAGTGCGCTCAACCGCGCGGGTACAGCTTCGGCCGAATTGGCATGGATCGTTGCTCCACCGCCGTCGTGCCCCGTGTTCATGGCCGCCAGCAGTTCGCGAACCTCCGCCCCCCTGCACTCGCCGACGACGAGCCGGTCCGGCCTCATTCTCAGCGCCTGCCTCACGAGCTCGGTGAGGTCCAGCACTCCAGCACCTTCGAGATTGCCGTGGCGTGCCTGCAATCCAACGGTATGTGGGTGCTCCGGATTGAGCTCGGCCGCGTCCTCGACCAGCACCACGCGCTCGTGCGGAGCGGCGAGCCCGAGCAGGGTGGAGAGCAGGGTGGTCTTGCCCGTCCCCGTCGCGCCACTGATGAGGAAGTTGAGACGGCACCGCATCATCAGTGTCAACGCCTGAGCCATCATCGGTCCCCCCGTCCCGCCTGCGGTGAGTTCCTGGAGCGAGAACACGCGCGGGCGCCGGATCCTGATGCACAGGAGGGTGCCCGTCGTGGAGATGGGAGGAAGGACCGCGTGGACGCGGAGTCCCTCGATCTGCACGTCGACGGCCGGACAGCCGTCGTCGAGCCGCCTGCCTCCCGCAGCGACGAGCCGGACGGCCAGGGCGCGCACCTCGTCGTCGGTCGCGAAAGCGCGACCGACTCGTCGAAGTCCACTGGCGCCGTCGACCCAGACGTCGTCCGGCCCGTTGACCAGGATGTCGGTGACGGCATCATCCGCCAGGAGATACTCGAGTGGCCCGAGGCCCTTGAGCTCGGCTCGGACGTGATCGAGGGCTGACAGCACACCCGCCGACCCCAGCAGCCTCCCACTCGATCCGATCGCATCCGCGAATGCCGCACCGGTCGTCACGACATCACCGGCGAGGACGGCTCGCCGCACCGCCTCCACCATCGAGGCGCCGTGGCGTTCAGGTGCCACTGCGTCCGACGTTGCCTGACCACCGACGGGATGGGTAGAAGCATCGTGGCTCGCGGCACGGAGTTGCCGACGTGTCTGCCCCACCGGCAGGTCGCCGTCCCTCATTCGAACAGCTCGAGACCGCGGCTGATCGAGTCCACAGTTTTCCGTGCCTTTCGCGGAAGTCGGACATCGAGCATGCGTCCGCTTGCTTCGGCGGAGGAGACACCGCGTACAGAGGGTAGGTACGGCAGCGGTCCTGGCTGTTCCATCAACTCTGCAACATGCCAGGCATCGAGTCCGTCGAAGACCGGGCCACGAAGTACGACGGTCAGAGGAAGGGACGAATGGGTCCGGGAGATGCCACGTGCCGCAGCGACGCCCCTCGGACGGGACGGAACGAGCAACACCAGCTCGTCACACATGGACGCCAGGACTGCGCCCGCAGCACTGCTGACGGCGCAGTCCACGAGGGTCAGATCGAAGGCTCCGCGCGCTGCGTCGAGGACAACCCCGGCCGTATCCAGTCCGTCGCTCGGCCCGATGTCAGCTACCCCTGAAGTATGGGACAGTACGGACAAGTTGTGGTCGGAGGGCAGCGCAGACGCCAGTTGTTCGGAATTGAGCGTCCCGCGGATGTCACCGAGATCCTGCCAGCGCACACCCGGACGCTCCTCCAGCCCGAGGGCGAGATCCAGACCACCGCCGGTTGCATGCCCGTCCACGAGCAGGGTGGTTCGCCCTCGACGCGCAAGGCTGCGAGCGCACCAGAACGCGAATGTACTGACACCGCACCCGCCGACGGCGCCGAGGAAACCGACCAGCGATCCCGCGGCAGCCGGGTTCACCCGACGGCCGAGGTGCTCGGCCAACCAACCCCCTCCCTGAGGCAGGATGACGACCCGGGACGACGCGAGGTTCGCCGCCCGCGCCCAGGCCCTCGCCTCGTCATCCGCCGTTCCCACCACGATGACGTCGCGGTGGTGTGGCAGCCCTCCCAGAGCTTGATCTGCACCGACCAGCAGCACGGTAGGGTCCAGCGGCAAGGCATCCGCGAGTCCCCCCACGAGCACCGGCGTGACCCCTGCTGCCGCACACGCGCGGGCAACCTGGTCCTGCACGAGCTGCGAACCGCCCGCAAGGACCACCGGCCTACGTCGGGCGTCGAAGCTCCATGTCTGCTGCGTCATGTGGCTAGCCTCCCCGAGGGCCGGTGATCTCCGGGTCGAACGACCGGTATGTGGACAACAGCACCGGACGAATCTGCGAATTGCAGGAATGACACTGCGACGGCCGACAATATGACCATGTACATCGCCGTGGCGCCTTCGTCGTCGAGCCACGGCAGCAGTGGCACTGTCGAGCTGCAACGCCTCGATGCTGGCGGGACGCGGGTCGGCGAAACGAGAACCGTCGAACGCAGGCTGCTGCGATCCGTCGTCGCGGAGGAAGAAGCCCGCGCTCCGCGCTGGGTGTGGAGCGGCACGAGGCTCTGGTACCCCTCTTTGCTGGCGACGGGCATCACTGTCGACCGCTGCTGGGACCTCACCCTCACGCGCTCCATCCTCTCCAACTCGCCGTTCTGCCACTCCTCGCCGTACATCGACTCCCTGCGGGCAACCACGCACCCTGCTAACGGGGCCGAGCCGCCCAGAACCCTCCTGCCACCCCCGCCTGCCCCCAACCAGCATTCCCTCTTCGATGAACCGCGGGAGGAAACGGGCCCCTTCCTCGAGGACGTCATCCGGGAGTTCGGCAATCAACTCGCTGCGAGTTCGCGATCCTCCGACCCCAGGCGCCTCAACCTGCTCATCGCGGCCGAATCCGCCGGTAGCCTGATCGCGTCCGAGATGGAGCACTGGGGACTCCCCTGGCGCAGGGACGTTCACGAGAACCTCCTCGAGCAGACCCTCGGTCCGCGCCCCCCGGAGGGTTCCCGGCCGGCGGAACTGGAAGGGCTCGCGGGCGAGCTGCGACGAATTCTGGGCCACCCGGCGCTGAATCCGGACTCGCCGCAGGACGTGCTGCGCGCCCTGCATCGCGCCGGTATAGAGGTGAAGACGACTCGCTCCTGGGAGCTGGAGCGGCAGCAGCATGCCGTCATCGAACCCCTCCTCGCCTACAAGAAGCTGTCGCGACTCCTGACGGCGAACGGGTGGAACTGGCTTGATGCCTGGGTGCGCGACGGCCGGTTCCGGCCCGAGTACGTCGTCGGCGGCGTCGTGTCGGGGAGATGGGCCTCTCGCGGTGGCGGAGCCCTGCAGATCCCGCGACTGGTGCGCGACGCCGTCCGGCCTGATGACGGCCACCTCTTCATCGTGGCGGATGCCGCCCAGCTCGAGCCAAGGGTCCTGGCCGCGCTGGGACGCGATTCGGCGCTGGCAACGGCGGCCCGTGGCAAAGATCTCTACCAGGGCATCGCCGACCAGGGTTTCGGTGGCGATCGCTCGAAGGCCAAGCTCGCGATGCTCGGTGCCATGTACGGAGCTACCAGCGGCGAATCCGGCAGGCTGATGCCCGAGCTGACGCGCGCGTATCCGCGTGCGATCGGTGTCGTCGAAGCAGCAGCGAGGGCCGGTGAGGCGGGCGACGGAGTCTCGAGCTATCTCGGTCGGGGATGCCCCCCGGCATCCGATGAGTGGCGCGCTCGGCAGCTGACGACGACGGCGGAGGAACAGCGCCGCGCGGACGGCGCAGCGCGTGCCCGTGGACGATTCACGCGGAACTTCGTGGTGCAGGCGTCCGCCGCTGAATGGGCGTTGTGCTGGCTTGCAGAGATACGACGCCGGCTCGCGGCGAGCAGCATCCCGGACCCGAGAAGCCGCATCGCGCTCTTCCTCCATGACGAGGTGGTCCTCCACGCGCCCACCGCACACGCGGAAGAAGCACGGACGATCCTCGAGGAATCGGCCCGGTCTGCGACACGTCTGATCTTCGGTGACATACCGATCGAGTTCTCTATCGCAACGGTCACCGTGCGTTCCTACGCGGACGCCAAATAGCTTCTTCGACCAGGCGCTCATGAGCACTTATGCACATAGTGCAGTGGGGCCGGTCACGGGCTCGTTCGGCCCGTACGGTGGCAGGACGAATGGCGAGAGGTGGGCAGGGTGAGCGTGTTGAAGGTCGATACCGACCGGTATGAGGAAGCCGCGGGACTGGAGGATGCGGCCGGTCGAGGTATTGCAGATGCTGTCGCAGCGGCGAGCTCGACACTCGAACGGACGGCCGGAATGGCGGGTTGGGATGCCATGGGGTCGGGATGGGCGGCTTCGTACGACCTGGCCGCCCGGGAGGTGCTCGATGCCTGTCGCGAACTAGCCCTCGCGTCCTCGGACACGTCCCGTGCACTCTCCGTGGCAGCGGGTAATTACGTCGAGGCCGAGCACGTCGCGTCGATGGGCCTGTCCGCCCTGATCATCCCGTTCATGCCGGCGGCCTTGCCCGAGACCTACGGATCAGCCCTCCCGTCAGCCGCTGACGGCAGTCCCGGTTGGCCGCCACCCTGCTGGGACATCGTCGCCGGCATAGCGGGAGTCGTCTGGCCGGCTGGTGATCCGGATGTGCTGAGGACAGCCGGCACCACCTGGACGAGACTCGCGAGCGACCTCGAGGCAGGCATCACCGGCCCTTCCACTTCTGCACGCGACACTGTCCAGGGCCTGCTGTCACGGGACCTCACGGTGTTCCGCGAGCGGAGCACCGCTACCCGGGACTACGGCTACCAGATCGCGCAGGCGTCGAGGGATATCGCCGGCGGGTGCGTATCCCTGGCCGATGCGATCGGAACGGCCCATGAGGAGTTGATCGATGAGACGCGGTCTTTCGCGGCCGAGTGTGCGCTGCTGGCCGGGGTCGGAATCGCGTTGGGTTTCGTCACCCTGGGAGGATCTGCTGCCATCACGTCCCTCGTCGGGGCTGCCCGGGCTGCCCAGATGGTGGCCAGGGTGCACGAGGTGCTCTCGCGACTCGTCGTCGTGGCTCGCAGCGTAGCCGTCATTGCCACACGCCTGCCGGGAGCGGGCAGGCTGACTGCGGGTCTCCACTCCTTGTCGAAGGCCTCCGCTGCCCTGTCGTCACGTACTCAGCCGGCACGGCAGGCGCTCTCCTCGGTGTCGGGGCACAGCGCATTCTCCGACCAGCGGTCCCGCTTGGCGCCCGCGATCCGGATTGTCCGCCCCCTCGGCGCGGTGGGCATCAAGGTACTCGACTCCACCGCGGTCTCCGTCGCGCTCTCGAACCCTGCCCGGCTGGCGTTGGACCTGCTTCCGCTTGCGGCCCGGCGCACCGCGCTGCCTTCCGTAGTGACGAAGGGAAGCGCTTCGGATCAGATCTTCGCAATGCTCAGGAACAAGGGCCTCGGCACGTCGCCCCTCATTCCCGCAGCGGAGGCGGCGATCAGGACCAAGGACCGCGTCGGGACGGCGACCGAGATGGCCGCGCTTCCCACCACGATCCCGGCGCGCTATGCGCCCCGGAGGATCACGAGCCAGTCGCTCGCGGACTCCGGCCCGGGACGGCTCACAGCGGCGCGGGGATTTCCTGCGAACGATCCCACGGTTGCACCCACCCGAGTCCCTCGAACATCGCATCCAGCAACATCGCAGTGAAGCCCCAGACCACCGCGTCGGGCGTGAGGAACGCAGCGGTCCGACTAATGGAGCCGTTGCGCCGGAGGACCGCTGTCCTCCGGTTCGCAGGATGAAGGAGCGTACTGACGGGACACCGGAACACCGATTCGGACTCAGCAGTGTCCACGGCATGAATAGCCGATTGCTCCGCCCACCACCCGAGGACCGGGGTGACCAGGAAATTGCTGATGGGAAGACCCACTTCCGGCAGCTTCCCCAGGAGTTCGACGCCGGAGGGGTCCAGCCCCGTCTCCTCTCTCGCTTCGCGAAGGGCGGCGGCCCCCTCGTCAGCGTCACCCGGGTCGATGGTTCCGCCGGGAAAAGCGACCTGTCCCGGATGGCTGGACAACGAGCTCGCTCGCATCACGAACAAGAGATCCAGGTCGTTGCGACCGAGGCTCCGCGGGCTGGGTCTGCGGGAGCCGTCGCCCTGCCCCCCGAAGAGGATGAGGACGGCCGCGCGTCGGCTCTTCGCCGCGTCCAGGGTGGCGAGCTGCCAGCCGCTCGGCTTCAAAAGGGTCGCATCCGGTCGGTCCATCGAACTCACCCAGGCGGCCAGCTCCTCGTAGGCGGTCACGTCAGCAACCATGGCATCGGGCACACCGACGCCGACGAATCGGTGGACAGTCCTGTCGGGGACTGCTCCTGGATGAAGGCGGTTGCTCAGGCACCCAGCCCGTGTCCTGCCTCGCGCAGTTCGGCCCGGGTACGTCCGCCACGCATCAACTCCAGGAGCTCTTCCCGCCCGGGCGCCAGCTCGTACTTGAGCAGCTTCGCCGCCTTCATCGGGTCCGTCTCACCGTCACCGTAGGAGGGGCACAACGCCGCGATCGGGCAGACGCCGCACGCGGGCTTCTTCGCGTGGCAGATCCGCCGCCCGTGGAAGATGACACGGTGGGACAGCATCGTCCAGTCCCTGCGCTCGAAGAGGACTGCGACGTCCATTTCGACCTTTACCGGATCTTCGGAGGTGGTCCAGCGGAACCGCCGCGACAGTCGTCCGAAGTGCGTGTCCACGGTGATACCGGGAACGCCGAACGCATTCCCGAGGACGACATTGGCCGTCTTGCGCCCTACTCCGGGCAGGGTGACCAGGTCCTCCAGTCTGGCTGGGACCTCTCCGTCGAACTCGTCGACCAGGCGCCGGGACAGCGAGAGAAGGCTGTTGGCTTTGGCCCGGTAGAAACCGGTGGGCCGGATGATCTCCTGGAGGTCCGTTTCATCCGCTTCGGACAGGGCCTGTGCGTCGGGGTAGCGTTCGAAGAGGGCCGGGGTGGTGAGGTTGACCCGCACGTCGGTCGTCTGGGCGGAGAGCACTGTCGCCACCAGGAGCTCGAAGGCGTTCTTGAAGTCCAGTTCGGCAACCGCGTAGGGGTAGGTCTCGCTGAGGATCCTGTTGATCTTACGAGCCCGACGCTTGAGCGCGAGAGGCGCCTCCTCCTCGACCTTCGCTTTCCTGCCTGCCACGATGGGCTTCCTTTCGGCGGTACTGTTCAGGCCACTGGGGCAGCGGCGAGGGCGGAGCGTCAGTCGCGGGGAGCGCGCTCGATGTTGCGCAGGTCCCGCAGGACGCCTACTGCGCCCGTGCGCTTGTCCTGTACCAGGAATTCACGACCACGGTCTTCGATACCTACTTCCCAATCCCCGGGTTGCAGGGTGAAGACCTCCCGCCCCGTCTGCTCGTCGAAGGCCGGTCGCGGGGAACCGACCGCGAACCAGAAGGCCTCGACGACGGGCTCCTCGTCGGCCGACCGGGTTGCGGTGATAGGTTCCTGGCGACTCCGGTCCTCCGAGGAGCTGTCAGCCTCCGCATAGGTCCTCGTGGGCTCGTCACGCACCACGTCGTGAACGCGCGTCTCGTCGACGCGCTTCACCACGGAGTCCGAGCGATCGGCCGTGTCCGCAGATGCTGCTGCATCATGATCGGATTTCTGGGAGCTAGCCCGCTCGAGACCGGACTGACCTGATGCAGCGGCTCCTGCTCCGACCGCGCCCGCTCCGCCGGCACCGTAGAGACCTGCTCCGTTCTGCCGAACTGCCGCAGCAGCAGGATTGACGCCGTCCTCCGGGGATCGTCGCGCGCGGTCACTGGACCGGACCGGAGCGGACGTGGCAGCGGTCGTGGTTTCGTCCTTCGCGCCGGGCTTCGCCTCGGGAGCGGCCTTCGCAGGTTTCGGCGGCCGCGGGCGCGCGGCCGTCATGGGGCGCGCGGCTGTGTGGGCGGGAATTTCGGGTCGGTCCGCGAAGTCGTTCCTGATGACGGGCAGGAACGGCCCGACGACGGTCGCGGCCAGCATGCCCAAGCTACCGATCAGCGCGAGAAGCGGCCCGTAGTGGAAGGCGGTGACGGTTTGCAGGAAGAAGTAGGTAGCGGCCAGCACGGCGGCGACCGACGCGAACTGATCGACGGAGAGGGAGCCGACACGGAGGCCGGCAGAGCCCAGCCGGCGTCCGGCGATAAGGGCCGCTGCGACCACGGGCAGCAGGATACCGATCCCGATGAAGAAGAGCGGTTCGCTGTTCCAGAAGGTGGAGTAGCGCACCACACCGTCGATGAACGGTAGGAGCGTTCCGATGAAGGCGAGCGCTACTCCTCCCCCGAAGATGACCTCGCGCAGGGTGAACGGACCGAGGAGAGCTTCGCTGGGCCCGAGGGGAGCCGACGTTGTGCCGGTAGAGGCCACACTGCCCGCGGGCGATGCACCACCCTTCCGCGAAACTTCGGCGGCGGAAACATCACCTGCAGTCGACGATGACGCGGAAGACGATAACGCGGTCGACGACGACGCGGTAGACGATGACCGGGACGGCGCAGTCGTACCGACTCCTGAGGAGCCCGAGGTAGAGTGCCCGCTGCCGTGTCTGGGCCCCGGGTGTGATTCTGCCGATGTGGTGCCGGTGGCTCGCTGCCCCTCGGATGCTTCGGTCATGATCTACTCCCGTTCATAGCGCTGGTCACCCGCGGCCCCACGGACCGCCGGCGCTGAATACCTCCTTCCACCCTAGCCACCGGCCCGCGGCATCTCCACCAACACGGAAGGGAGACAGGCCGCCGCTCACCGCACAATCAGCGCATCTCGGCTAGGTCCTGTGATGTCCGGCACACGCCTGCTGGGAGAACTCGATAGTCTTCCCCCTGGAGCACGTTGTGGCGTGGGAAGTCCTTGCGGCACCCGCGCCCCGTCTTGCACAGAGAAACGTCACCGGACACGTCACAAAGGGGTAGAACATGAGCGCCGAACGCCAGGGCGACGCCTTCGAGAACCTGCTGCACGAGGAACGCCGCTTCCCGCCCAGCGAGGAGTTCGCCGCGAATGCCGTCGCACAGCCGTCCCTCTATGACGAGGCACGCGAGCAGGGTACCGAATTCTGGGCACGGCAGGCACGCGAGCTCCTCACTTGGGAGAAGGACTTCACCCAGACGCTCGACTGGTCGGACGCGCCCTTCGCGAAGTGGTTCGTCGGTGGCACGGTGAACGCTGCGTACAACGCGCTCGACCGCCATGTCGAGGCCGGTCTCGGCGACCGCGTCGCGATCCACTTCGAGGGTGAGCCCGGGGACACGCGCACCATCACTTACGCGGAGCTTACCCGGGAGGTCAAGCAGGCGGCGAACGCCTTCGAGTCCCTCGGCGTCCGGAAGGGCGACCGCGTGGCCGTCTACCTTCCGATGATCCCCGAAGCCGTTGTCACTATGCTGGCCTGCGCGAGGATCGGCGCGGTCCACTCCGTGGTCTTCGGTGGCTTCTCGGCCGATGCGCTCCGCAGCCGCATCGACGACGCCGAGGCCAAACTCGTGGTGACCTCCGACGGCACCTACCGCCGCGGCAAGCCGAGCGCCCTCAAGCCGGCCGTCGACGGCGCCCTCGAGAAGGAGGGCCACACGGTCACGAGCGTCGTGGTCGTCCGCCGCAACAACGAGCCGGTCGAATGGACCGAGGGACGCGACGTCTGGTGGCACGACGTCGTCGCCCATGCCTCCGAGGAGCACACCGCCGTGGCGCACGATGCGGAGCACCCGCTCTTCATCCTGTACACCTCGGGGACCACGGGGAAGCCGAAGGGCATCCTGCACACGACCGGCGGCTACCTGACGCAGACGGCCTTCACCCACAAGAACACCTTCGACCTGCGGCCCGAGACCGACGTCTTCTGGTGCACGGCGGACATCGGCTGGGTCACCGGCCACAGCTATGTCGCCTACGCCCCCCTCGTGAACGGCGCCACGCAGCTCATGTACGAGGGAACGCCGGACACCCCGCACCAGGGTCGGTGGTGGGAGCTGATCGAGAAGTACAAGGTCTCCATCCTCTACACGGCGCCGACGGCGATCCGCACGTTCATGAAGTGGGGCCGCGACATCCCCAAGAAGTACGACCTCTCGTCCATCCGCGTCCTCGGGTCCGTCGGGGAGCCCATCAATCCCGAGGCCTGGATGTGGTACCGGGAGGTCATCGGCGGCGGCAAGGCCCCTGTGGTGGATACGTGGTGGCAGACGGAGACCGGCGCGCACATGATCGCGCCGATGCCGGGTGTGACTGCGGCGAAGCCGGGCTCCGCGCAGGTGGCCGTACCCGGAATCGCCGTCGACGTCGTCGACGAGATGGGCGAGTCGGTGCCGAACGGCTCCGGTGGCTACCTGGTCATCCGGGAACCGTGGCCCGCCATGCTGCGCGGCATCTGGGGCGACCCCCAGCGGTTCAAGGACACCTACTGGTCCCGCTTCGACGCCATGTACTTCGCTGGCGACGGCGCCAAGAAGGACGATGACGGAGACATCTGGCTCCTGGGCAGGGTCGACGACGTCATGAACATCTCGGGCCACCGACTGTCCACGACGGAGATAGAGTCGGCGCTGGTGAGCCACCCGTCCGTGGCGGAGGCCGCCGTCGTCGGCGCGAGCGACGAGACGACGGGCCAGGCCGTGGTCGCATTCGTCATCCTGCGCGGTTCGGCGAAGGACGACGACGACATCGTCACCACGCTGCGCAATCACGTGGGTAAGGAGATCGGCCCGATCGCGAAGCCGCGGAACATCCTGGTGGTTCCCGAACTGCCCAAGACGCGCAGCGGGAAGATCATGCGCCGGCTGCTCAAGGATGTCGCCGAGGGTCGCGAGGTCGGGGATGCCACGACGCTGTCCGACCCGACGATCATGCAGCAGATCGCCGCTTCCCTGCGGAAGTAGCGGCTGCAGGACGGAGTGGGAAAGGCCCCCGCACCTGCGGGGGCCTTTCGCGGATCGTGCAGGTACGTCAGCCGATCGTGGCGTCGACCGTGACCTCGATGTTGCCGCGGGTGGCGTTGGAGTACGGGCATACCTGGTGCGCCTGCTCCACGAGCAGGTCTGCCGTCTCCTGGTCCACTCCGCCGATCTCGGCGTGGAGGGCGACGGCGAGCGTGAAGGCCCCGCCGTCGGTGGGGTTGATGCTGACCTCGGCCGTGACGGCGGTGTCACTGATCCTGGCCTTGCTTCGGGCCGCGACGAGCTTCAGGGCGCTGTGGAAGCAGGCGGCGTAGCCGACGGCGAAGAGTTGCTCGGGATTGGTTGCCCCACCGGCGCCACCCATCTCCTTGGGAACTGCCAGATCGACGACGAGCATCCCGTCATCGGTGTGAGCCTTGCCGTTACGTCCGTCGCCGGTCGCGGTGGCGACTGCCGTATAGAGAGCACTCATGGTGTCGATCCTTTCGTCCCGGGTACCCTGCTGGCCCCCGCTCCTCCTGTAGACTAACTAGTCAGTCTACCTGCACCAAATCGCCCACCTAGCGCTACCGATCCCCCAGGGAGCATGATGAACGCCCAGCCGCCCGTCCGCGAGCGCATCCTGGCATCGGCGACCGCACTGTTCGAGGCCACCAGCATCCGCTCGATCAGCGCCGACAGGATCATTGCCGACGCCGGCACCACGAAGGTGACGTTCTACCGCCACTTCCCGACCAAGGATCACCTCGTGGTCGCCTATCTCGATGGTCGACTCGAGCTGCTGAAGGGCGCCGTCGACCGCGAGACCACTGCCGGCCAGGACGCTTGCGCCGTCCTGCTGCAGCTCGCCTCCGCTCATGGCAGCGAAGCCTGCCGACCGGGCTTCCGCGGATGCACCTTCATCAACGCTGCTGCCGAGTACCCCGCCGACGGCAACGTGGTCCGCGCCGCCGTCGAGCGATACCGGACATGGCTTCACGGCCTCGTCGCGGAGCTGGTCCGCGATTTGGGTGCGGACCAGCCGACCGTCGTCGCCGACCAACTGATCATGCTGCGCGACGGCGCGATGGTGCACGGCTTCATGGGCGATCCCGCCTCCGTGACCGACGCGCTCGTCACTGCCGGACGGGCCATCATCAGCGCTCACCTCCGCACACCCCTTCCCGCCTGACTTCACTGCGGCGGAACGACCTGCAGCGGAACGACCTGCAGCTGAGCAACCCACAGCTGAGCAACCCACAGCTGAGCAACCCACAGCGGAACCGCCTGCAGTGGAACGAGGTCTGGCGGATACGCCGGTGTGATCTTGATCCTGAAAGATGGCCCGCGTCCGCCGCCGGGAGGATGATTTCAGCGTGTCCACAACCCTGCAGCAGCCCCCCGTATCGAATCCGCGCATGGCCCGCCGCGTCGCCGGAGCCTCCTTCGTCGGAACCGCCCTCGAATCCTACGATTTCTACGTTTTCGGCACAGCTGCCGCACTCGTCTTCAACACCGTCTTCTTCACGGAACAGGATGCGCTGGCCGGCACGCTCTCGGCGTTCCTGGTCTTCGCCATGGGGTTCGTCGCCCGTCCACTCGGCGCCATCATCTTCGGCCACCTCGGTGACCGCATCGGCCGCAAGCGCACACTGATCTGGACCATCACGCTGATGGGCCTCGCCACCGGCACTGTGGGGCTCCTCCCGGACTACACCTCCATCGGCATCTGGGCACCGATCATCCTCACAGCGCTGCGGTTCCTGCAGGGACTCTCCCTCGGCGGCGAATGGGGCGGCTCCATCCTCATCGCCACCGAGCACGCCGAACCCCGCAAGCGGGCACTCTACGCGTCGATCCCCCAGCTCGGTTCCCCCGTCGGCACCATGCTGATCTCCGCCATCTTCCTCGTCCTCGCCGTCGTCGCGCCCGAGGTCATGACCACTTGGGGCTGGCGTATCCCGTTCCTGCTCGCGTTCCCCTTCCTCGCCGTCGCGATCTACCTCCGCCTCGCCATCGACGAGACACCGGTCTTCGAGCAGGCGAGCCGGAACCACGAGCTCCCCCGCGTGCCGTTCCTCGAGGTCCTGAAGTCGCAGCCCGCCGCGATCGTCGTCGCCATCGCCTCGGCGGTCCTGGGCATCGGCTCCTACTTCCTGATGGTGACCTACACGCAGGCCTACGGAACCACCACCCTCGGCCTCTCCCAGGAAACCGTGCTGAACGCGGCGCTCGTGGGATCCGTCCTGCAGCTCGGCACCATTCCCGCGTTCGGCTACCTGGCGATGCGCATCGGCTCGGCGAAGGTCGTTGCCGGCGGGGCCGTCGGCACGGCGCTCATCGCCTTCCCCCTGTATTGGATCATCAGTGTCGCCACGGAGCCGGTGTACATCGCCGCGATCATCCTCGGCGGCATCCTCCCGACCGCGAGCTGGGCCGCACTCGGCGGACTCATGGCGGATATCTTCAAACCCGCGACGGCATTCACCGCCCTGTCCTTCGCCTACAGCATCGCAGCGATCGTGGCGGGCTTCGCCCCCTCGATCACGCAGCAGTTCGGTATCGCGACGGGGGGCGCCTGGTGGCATCCCGGCGTCGTCCTCGCGGCCATGAGCCTGATCACCGTCGCCGGAGCGCTCGGCGCCGTCCGGCTGCGGTCGCGGCTCGCGCATCCCGAAACGGCCGGCGCGGGTGCGGCATAGTTAGGGCATGACGCCGGCACGCACCCCCAGCATCCTCGTGATCAATGGACCGAATCTGAACCTGCTCGGTACGCGGGAACCGGACGTGTACGGTACGGCGACGCTCGACGACGTCGTCCGGCTCGCGTCCGACGCGGCGCGCAGGGGCGGGTGCGCCGCCACGGCGATGCAGTCCAATCACGAGGGCGAGATCATCGACGCGATCCACGCCGCCCGGGAGACGTCGGACGCGATCGTCATCAACGCCGGGGCACTCACCCACACCTCCATCGCCATCCGCGATGCCCTCGCCGGCGTCGCCCTCCCCGTCGTCGAGGTGCACATCAGCAACGTGCACCGGCGCGAGGACTTCCGGCACCACTCGTACATCTCGGGCGTGGCCGACGCCGTGATCGTGGGTGCGGGGATCGATGGCTACCGGCTCGCCGTGGACCACCTCGCCAGGGGCCTGACCGGTTCCTGAGCCGGCTCGACGGCCCGCGCGGCATCGTTCCCGAAAAGTTAGGCCGACCGCCGCCGGTTGAGTGGGGATGGCACCTCCCATAGGGCACGATGGAGCTATGACGGACATCACTCCTGCCGGAAGCTCGGCCGATCTGCCCGAAAACCCCGACGCCCCCCTGCTCGAGGTACGGAACCTGGCGGTGAGCTTCCGGACGACCCACGGCGAGGTCCAGGCGGTCGAGGATGCGAGTTTCACTCTTGAGCGCGGCAGCACCCTGGCGATCGTCGGTGAGTCCGGTTCGGGGAAGTCGACGACGGCGATGGCGTGCATCGGCCTGCTGCCCCGCAACGGCCGGGTCACCTCGGGAAGCATCACGTTCGAGGGACGGGACCTCGTCGGTCTGTCCGAAGCGAAGATGCGAGCCATCCGCGGCAGGGCGATCGGCCTCGTCCCGCAGGATCCGATGTCCAACCTGAATCCGGTGACGAAGATCGGCACGCAGGTCGCCGAGACCCTCCTCGTGCACGGCATGGCGACCAAGAAGAACGTCAAGCAGCGCGTCATCGAGGTACTTACCGCCGCCGGCCTGCCCGACGCCGGCGAGCGCGCAAAGCAGTACCCCCACGAGTTCTCCGGCGGCATGCGCCAGCGGGCACTGATCGCGATCGGCCTCGCCTGCCAGCCGCGCCTCCTCATCGCCGATGAGCCGACATCGGCCCTGGACGTGACCGTGCAGCGCACTATCCTCGACCAGATCGAGACCATGACCGAGCAGATCGGTACGTCCGTGCTGCTCATCACCCACGACCTCGGCCTCGCCGCCGAACGCGCCTCGCAGCTCGTGGTGATGCACCGTGGGCGAGTCGTGGAGACCGGCCCGGCCGAGCAGCTGCTCAATGACCCGCAACACCCCTACACGCAGTCGCTCGTGCGGGCGGCTCCCAGCGTCGCCGCGGTCCGACTGCGTCCCGGCGCCTTCAACGCGGACGCTGCGACGCGCCTCAAGCTCGCCGAGGCGGTATTCGCCGAGCACGAAGCTGGGCACGACGACGCAAGACATCCCGACTCCGCAACCGCGGATACGGCTGCCCCGCCCACTCCCGCTGCGCCCACCGGTGCCCACGCAGCGACGTCCTCGACGGACCGACCGGCCCAGCCCCGGTCCACCACCGGGACCACCGGGACCACCGGGACCACCGGGACCACCGCAGCCACCCCGCCGGCGAACATCGTCGAGATCCGCGACCTCACCAAGATCTACAAGCGGCGCGGCAGCAAGGAGGACTTCTATGCAGCGAAGAACGTCACGCTCGACGTGCCCCGCGGGCAGACCGTCGCGATCGTCGGGGAGTCCGGTTCGGGCAAGACGACGACGGCGAGGATGCTGCTCAAGCTGATCGAGCCGACATCGGGCACCATGACCTTCGACGGCATGGATGTCGCCACCCTCGACAAGGCGCAGCTCAACGATTTCCGGCAGCGCGTGCAGCCGATCTTCCAGGATCCCTACTCGTCGCTGAACCCGATGTTCACGATCGAGCGCATCGTCGAGGAACCGCTCAACGCCTACAAGCGGGGCTCGAAGAAGGATCGGGCGGCGCGCGTCCGTGAGCTCATGGACCAGGTCTCGCTCCCGCAGAACGCGCTGAGGCGCTACCCGGCGGAGCTCTCCGGTGGTCAGCGGCAGCGCGTCGCGATCGCCCGGGCCCTTGCCCTGCAGCCCGAGCTGATCGTGTGCGACGAGCCGGTCTCCGCGCTCGACGTTCTGGTACAGGCGCAGATCCTCAAACTCCTCGGCGACCTGCAGTCCGAGCTGGGCCTGAGCTACCTGTTCATCTCGCACGACCTCGCGGTGGTGCGGCTCATCTCGGACTACGTCTGCGTCATGAAGGACGGCGAGCTCGTGGAGGCGGCAAGTTCCGAAGAGGTGTTCCAGAACCCACGCCACCCCTACACCCGGAAGCTCCTCGCCTCCATTCCCGGGAACGAACTCAATATCCCCGAGGACCTCGCCTCCTAGTCGCCATCACCAGCTGATGCGGCCGGAGGATCTCACTCCGTGCCTCGTATTCCGTCCGCACCAGGCCGGCGTGCTCGTTCACGAGGCATATGAGAGCGGCCACCACCTTCTGAGGTGATGGCCGCCGGCTACGCGGACGAACGAGGGCTACTTTCTGCGGGTCTTCGGATCGAGGGCCTCGCGCAGCGATTCGCCAAGCAACGTGAAGCCGAGTGCCGTGATGACGATGCACGCGCCCGGGAGGAAGGCGAGCTGCGGTGCGACCGCGAGTTCAGCCTGCGCGTAGGTCAGCATGCGTCCCCACTCGGCGGTCTGCGGAAGCCCGCCGCCGAGGCCGAGGAAGGCCAGCGCGGCGGCGTCGATCACGGCGGTAGCGAGGCTGAGGGTAGCCTGCACGATCACGGGACCCATGCTGTTCGGCAGCAGGTGGCTCATCGTGATGGTGCGGCGGCTGAGCCCGAGGGTCTGCGCCGCGAGGATGTAGTCGGCACCACGCTGCGAGAGCATCGACGAGCGCAGGAGCCTCGCGAAGATCGGGATCTGGGAGACGCCGATGGCGATCATGATCGCGTAGGTGCTCTGGCCCAGCATCGCGGCGATGCTGACGGCGAGGAGGAGGCTGGGGACGGACAGCAGGATGTCCACGAACCGCATGATCAGGCTGTCCACCCAGCCGCCGAGGCCACCGGCCAGGACGCCCAGCAGCATACCGCCCGCGAGACCGAGCGCCGTCGAGATGACACCGATGAGCAGCGATGCCCGGGCGCCCCAGATGAGCTTGCTGAGGACGTCCCCACCGAAGCGGTCGAGGCCCAGCGGGAAGCCTTCGATCTCGCCCGGTCCGGGGATGGTGGTAGGAGTGATGGAGGTACGGCCGGGGAGGTCGTTCCCGCCGTAGGGTGCCAGGAGCGGGGCGAGGATCGCGACGAGCAGGAAGAGCCCGATGATGACGGCGCCCACGATTGCCTGCGGGTTGGTGCGCAGGCGGAGGAAAGCATCCTTCCAGAGTCCGGTTCCCCGTCCGGTGTCGATGGCGGGATCGTTCGGAGCCGCTGAACCGCCGACGGCGGGAGGCAGGATGGTACTCATTGCACACGCACCCTCGGGTCGATGACGGAGTAGGACAGGTCGACGATCAGGTTGATCAGCGCGTACAGGACCGCGATGAAGATGATGAAGCCCTGGAGCACGGGGTAGTCCAGCCCGAAGATCGCGTCACGCAGGAACCTGCCGATGCCGTTGAAGGCGAAGACCGTCTCGGTGAGCACCGCTCCCGAAATGAGCAGGCCGAGCTGGAGGCCGATGGTCGTGACCACCGGCAGCATCGCGTTCCTCAGGATGAAACTCCCGCGGATGGTCCGCTCCATCAGGCCCTTGGCGCGCGCGGTTCGCACGTAGTCGGCGTTCTGCACCTCGAGCACCGAGGCTCGCGTGATGCGGACGATGATCGCCAGCGGAATGGTGCCCAGGGCCAGCCCCGGGAGGATGAGGTGGAGGAAGGCGTCCCAGGCGGCGTCGTACTCGCCCGTCAGCAGGCCGTCCAGCACGTAGAACTGCGTGTAGTGCGTGGCGTCGATGCGGGGGCTCTGCCGACCGTCGGGAGGCAGGAGGGACCACTGGATGGCGAACAGGTACTTGAGGATGAAGGCCAGGAAGAAGACCGGCACGGTGATGCCGACCAGGCTGAGCACCACCGAGCTGTGGTCGAGGAACCTGCCGTAGTGCCTTGCCGCGAGGTATCCGAGCGGCACACCCACGCCGATCGAGAAGATCAGCGCGATCACGGTGAGTTCGAGCGTGGCGGGGAACCGCGTGGCGAACTCCTCGAGTACCGGGCGACCGGTGTTGATGGATACCCCGAAGTCACCCTGCAGCAGCTTGCCGATGTAGGTCAGGTACTGAACGATCAGGGGGCGGTCGAAGCCGTACAGCTCGTTGACCCGGGCGATCGCCTCGGGGGTCGCCTTCTCTCCCAGCAGCGCGGTCGCCGGACCACCGGGCAGGCTCCGCACCCAGAGGAACAGCAGGATGGACAGGCCGAACAGGGTGGGGACGAGCAGGGCTATCCGCTTGCCGATGACGCGTAACACTCAGGGATCCTTCCGGGTCGACCGGCGGGAGCCGGACAAGGGTCGAACAGCACGGGCCGGCCACCGGGATCAGTGGCCGGCCCGTGCAGCGTGGTGCTGCTACTCGCTCAGCTCGATCGCGGTGAAGACCTCGTCGTTGACGGGGCTCGCCGGGTAGGAGGTGACGCGGGGCGCGAACGCCAGCGATGGAGCGGGGTGGGCGAGCGGGATGGCCGGGTTGAACTCGGCGATCTGCTCGTTGATGTCCTTGTACAGCTCCGTCTGCTGGTCGCGGTCACTGACGCCGCGTGCCTCGTCGAGGGCCGCGAACAGCTCGGGGTTGTCGAAGCCGAACTCCAGCTTCTCCTGACCGAAGAAGACGCCGATGAAGTTGTCGGTGTCGTTGTAGTCGCCGGTCCACCCGAGGAGGTGCAGGCCGTGGTCCGGGGTGCCCTGGACCTGGTTGAGGTAGTCGGGCGACCAGGCTGCGGGAGCCGGGTTGACCGTGATACCTACCTCGCCGAGCTGCGCCTGCAGGTTGGTGAAGACCTGCTCGGGAGTCGGCATGTACGGGCGTGAGACGTTCGTCGGGTAGTTGAACGTGACATCGAAGCCGTCCGGGTAGCCGGCGTCGGCCAGCAGTTCCTTCGCACGGGTCGGGTCGTAGTCGTACGTCGTGACGTCCTCGTTGTAGCCGTCGACGACGTCGGGGATGAACTGCGTGGCGACCTTCGTGCCCTCGGGCAGGGTCTGCGCCACGAGCGCATCCTTGTCGATTGCGTGGGCGATGGCCTCGCGGACCTTCGGGTCCTTGAGCTCGGGGATGGCCTGGTTCATACCGAGGTAGAGGATGGTGAACGGATCACGCGGGGTGATGTTGTAGCCGGCGTCCTTCAGGGACTGCGTGTCGGCGGGTGCAACGAGGTCGTAGCCGTCGATGTCACCGGCCTCGAGTGCCTGGCGGCGTGCCTGCGGGTCGTCGATGATGCGGAAGATCGTGTTGGTGATCTGGCCCTTGTCGCCCCAGTAGTCGTCGTAGATCGAGACCTCGAGCTGCTGCCCGACGTCCCACGAGTCGAACTTGAACGGACCGGTGCCCACGGGGTGGCCGAGGGCGTACTCGCTCAGCGAGGGGGCTTCGGCGGTGCCGCCGATGTCGTCGGCCGAGTACTGCTCGAGCGCCGTCGGGCTCTGCATGGCGAAGGCCGGCAGGGACAGGGCTGCGATGAATCCGGCGAACGGCTTGGCGAGGTTGACGGTGACTTCGTTGTCACTGTTGGCCTCGCAGGACTCGTAGACGGCGTTCTCGGGGCTGTCGGCGAAGCCACGGAACAGCGAGCCGTAGTAGTACGACGTCGTCTCGGCCTGCTGGATGCCGGTCCAGTTGTACCAGCGGTCGAAGTTGAAGCAGACTGCCTCCGCGTCGAACGGGGTGCCGTCGTGGAAGGTCACGCCTTCCTTGAGCTGGAAGACCGTGGACAGTCCGTCCTCGGCGGTCTCCCACGACTCGGCGAGCAGTGGTGCCGGATCAGCTGTGCCTGCTTCGACGCCCACGAGGCCCTCGAAGATCTGGCGGCTGACGCGGAAGGACTCACCGTCGCTGGCGAAGGCAGGATCGAGCGACTTCGGATCGGAGGACGCAGCGAAGACGAAGGTGGAGTCGACCGCGGTATCGCCCTCGGCCGCGGTGTCCTCCTCGCGCTGGCTCTGAACGCAGCCCGTGAGAAGGAGAGCTGCGATGGACATTCCTGCTGTGAGCGCAGCGCGTTTTCTTGTGAAACCCGCGCCGCGCACGGATGTGCCTCGGTTGGACATGTGTTGCTCCCTGGTGAATGAGTGATTCCTACCGGATCTACCGGTATCCATGGGGACCACAGCGCGAACGCGCTGATCCGTGTGACGAGCCTAACTTCCAGGACGACCGTGAACGGTATTTCCCGGGCTTCCATGGTCACGATTTGGCATCACGCACAGTCCGGTGCGCGGTTGTCACGAGCACGAAATACCCCCGACATCGGAGGACCGAGCACGGACACCGGTGCACGCACGCACCGGTCCTCACCAGCAGTCGATCGAGTGGCTATGGACCTACCCGCGCGCGCACTGCCCGGCAGAGACGGCGTCGTCCAGGCCCGGCGCGCTCTCCGCGATGGGACGCAGCTCAGCCAGCGACAGCGCATAGCCGACAGGGGCGTTCGCAGTCGACTTGGCGAACACGACGCCGGCGACGCGACCCTGCAGATCCAGCAGCGGCCCGCCCGAGTTCCCCTGCTGCACATCGGCGGCGAGGCTGTAGACCTCGAGCGGCTGTGGATCCGCGCCGTAGATGTTCTTGACCAGGACGGGCGAGAGGCTCTGAACGCTTGCCGGCTGGATCCGGTACGGACCACCGGCGGGGTATCCCGCGAAGGCCGCCGTCGCGCCGGTGTCGAGCTCCTCGCCGAGAGGTAGCGGGGCTGCCTGCAATCCGTCGACCGCGATCACCGCGATGTCGCGGTCGGTGTCGAGCTGCACCACCCTCCCGGGCAGGGCTCCTCCGCCGGGGACCTCGACCACGGGCTCATCGACACCGGCGACGACGTGCGCGTTGGTGACCACACGCCCAGGGGCGACGACGAAGCCGGAACCGGTCTGGTTCTGCCCGCACTGGAAGGCCGTCCCCGTGATACGGACCACCGAGGCAGCAGCGGCGGCCAGTTCGGGGGTGTCGACCGAAGCATCGGGCACTTCAGCGGGCGCCACCGGTCCGACGGTCGCCAGGATCGTGGGGATGCCGTCGTCGACGGCGATCGTGCGCAGCTCGGCCATCCAGGTACGGACCGGTCCGGGCGTCACGGTATCGATGCCGCGGATCACCTGGGAGGCCGCGAGCTGCTGGGACAGGAACGGGACGCCGAGGGTCCCGACGCTGAATGCGAGCATCGAAAGGACCAGGGCGGCGACGACCACGTTCACCACACCACCGAGGACCCGGTCGATGATCCGGAGCGGCGGGAAGTCCGACCAGCGACGGATGGACGCGCCGAGAGCCGAACCGACGGCCTGTCCGAGAATGATCAGCACGACGACCGTGGCGATGACCGCGATGAGTCGCCACGGGTTGTCGGGGACCCAGCCGCTGACGAGCGGAATCGCGAAGAAGGCCGCGACCGCGCCCGCCACGAAGCCGGCGATACCGCCCAGGGTGACCAGGAAGCCATTGCGGATACCGGTCACGAGGTAGCCGAGCAGCACCACCAGCAGGACGAGATCGAGGAGCGTGAACTCCGCGAAGCTGATTTCGGGCACGTAGGTTCTCCCCTTGCTATGGACAGCGGGAGAAACGCGAACCTCCCTACACTGCGAGCGATTCTAGCTGTGCAGGATGTGAGGAGCGTGGGAGGACCGATCCCTCGACCCCCGGGGACCCGAATGCGCCGGACGCAGCGTGTATCAGTCGTCACATCCGCTCCGGTACGGCAAGATGGACAGGGGAAGACAGCGGGGACCGCCGCGGATCGACGCACGACAGACGCATCAGGAGAATTCATGGACATCGAGGTACTGCGCCGGGCGCCCCTCTTCGCATCACTGGGAGACGATGTCTTCGCCGCGCTCACGGACGAGCTGATCGAAGTGGACCTCCCCCGCGGTTCGTCGGTCTTCCGCGAGGGCGACCAGGGCGACCAGCTGTACTTCATCGTCTCCGGCAAGATCAAGCTGGGTCGCACGGCGCAGGACGGTCGCGAGAACCTCCTGGCCATCCTCGGCCCCGGCGAACTGTTCGGCGAGATGGCACTCTTCGATCCGAGCCCCCGGACGGCGACGGCGACGGCGGTGTCCGAGACGCGCCTGGCCGGCCTGAAGAACGAGAACCTCCGCACCCTCCTCGAGACCCGGCCCGAGGTCTCGGCCCAGCTCCTCCAGGCCCTCGCCCGCCGCCTGCGCCGCACCAACGAGTCCCTCGCCGATCTCGTCTTCTCCGACGTCCCGGGGCGCGTCGCCAAGGCGCTGCTCGACCTCGCCGATCGGTTCGGCCGCCCTGCCACCGACGGCATCCTCGTCGCCCACGAACTCACGCAGGAGGAATTGGCGCAGCTCGTCGGCGCATCACGGGAGACGGTCAACAAGGCCCTCGCGGAGTTCGTCCAGCGCGGCTGGCTGCGCCTCGAGGCGCGCGCCGTCGTCATCCTCGACATCCAGCGGCTGCGCCAGCGCAGCCGCTGATCCGAGCCGTCGCATGAAGAAGGCATCTACCGAACGGCAGGTGCCTCCTTCATGCTGCGAGCAGGCGGGCGTCAGCGGCCCCGCTGGACCGAGCCGCCCTCGGTGAGCTTGGGGCACTCGACCTGCAGCATCAGGTCGCCGTCGTGCTCCGACAGCTCGGGGTGGTAGAGCTTCACCGGGCGCTTGTGCGAGAGGTACGCGATGCAGCCCCGGGAGGACCCGATCTTCTCGAGGATGATCTCGACCGCTGGTACCGCGAGTTCACTGAGGGTGCGACCCACCGTGTTCGGCTGGCCCACCTCGTCCCCCAGCTTCGTGGTGTCGCGGTCCGCGACCTCCTTGGCGGCCCAGCGCCACTGTCCCCAGACGCCCTTGCTTCCGAGGATGCTCGGTTCCTGGTTCACGGGCTGGGCTGCGGCGAAGTAATGGGTGTCGAAGCGACGGTGCGCGAAGTCCGGGGTCAGCCAGTGCGAGAGGGGCTTGATGAGGTCGGTCCGCACGCCGAGTCCGCGGCGGGAGAGGATATCGGTGAACCGGCACTCACCCTCGTTGATGGCTTCGCGGGCCTTCATCCATTCCTTGGCCTGCGTCCCCTCCACGAGGGACGACGCATCCGGTCCTGCGAGCAGGACACCGGTCTCCTCGAACAGCTCACGGATGGCGCAGAGTACATGCCGACGGGCAACGCGGTGGTCGGCGACGCCGAGGGTCTTCGCCCACACCGACGGCGTAGGACCGAACCAGCTGATGTCGTCGTCGTCGGACTCCTCGATGCTTCCGCCCGGGAAACCGAGAACCCCCAGCGGGGACTGCCCGCGCCGGTAGGAGAGGTAGGTCTCCGTGCCGATCGCAGTGTCGCGGAGGAGGACCACCGACGACGCCGCCCTGGGCTTGAGGGGAGTACGGTCCCCGTGCTCTATCCAGCTCTGAGCCGCGGTGCGCTGGTCCGGATGTACGGGGAACAGCCTGGTGCTGAGACGGTCCACGGCCTAGGTGAACTCCGCGATGACCTCGACCTCGACGGGCGAGTCGAGGGGGAGGACGGCCACGCCGACGGCGGAACGGGCGTGGACGCCGGCATCTCCGAGGACGGCGCCGAGCAGTTCGGAGGCTCCGTTGACGACCCCGGGCTGACCGGTGAAGGAGGGGTCGGAGGCTACGAACCCCACGACCTTGACGATGCGGGTGATGCGGTCGAGGTCGCCGATCTGGCTCTTGATGGCAGCGAGGGCGTTCACCGCACAAGTGGCAGCGAGGGCCGTGGCCGTCTCGGCGTCGACGCCGCCGTCCGCAGCGCCGACCCTGCCCGAAGCTGGGAGTTTGCCGTCAATCAGAGGCAGCTGCCCGGAGGTGTACACGAGGTTGCCGCTGATCACTGCCGGCACGTAGGCGGCCAGCGGAGGAACGACACCGGGAAGGGTCACTCCTCGCTCGGCCAGGCGTGCCTCGACGGCGGAAACCGTGGGAAGTTGAGCCGACAAGGCTAGTTCTTCTCCCTCTTCAGGTAGGCGACGAGTCCCTTGCCGTCCGGTCCGGGAACCACCTGCACGAGCTCCCATCCATCATCGCCCCACTGGTCCAGAATCTGCTTCGTGGCATGGATGATGAGCGGAATCGTGGAGTACTCCCATTTCGTCATGAGGAAAGCCTAGCGCGTGCTTGTAAACTGGAATAATGGCTGCGCGCAAATCCCCCCTGTTCGACACGGCTACCACCCTCGGCAAGATCATTGCGTTCCTCGGAATCAGTGGACTCGCCGGCGTGCTCGCCGCAGGTCTCCTCGTCCCCGTGGCTGCTGCCGCCGGCACGGGAGCCTCCGCCTCCATCCAGTTCTTCGAGGAACTGCCTGCCGAGCTGGAGCGCGATGCGCTGGCCCAGCCCACCAAGATCGTGGCAGCGGACGGATCGCTGATCGCGACGCTGTTCGAGGAGAACCGGCAGCCCATCACGCTCGACCAGGTGTCGCCCTACATGAAGGACGCCCTGATCGCCATCGAGGACTACCGGTTCTACGATCACGGCGGCGTGGATGTCGAGGGCATCATGGGCGCCCTCGCCAGCAACCTCACCAGCGGCACCGAGCGGGGAGCCTCGACCCTGACGCAGCAGTTCGTCACGAACGTCCTGATCGACTCCGCGCTGCAGAACAACGAGACCGCAGTGTTCAGCGGCGACAAGACGGTGGGCGACAAGCTCCGCGAGATGAAGCTCGCCATCGCGGTGGAGAAGGAACTGAGCAAGGACGAGATCCTCGAGGGCTACCTCAACATCGTCCAGTTCAGCGGCACGAGCTACGGGGTCCAGGCGGCCTCGAAATACTTCTTCAACGTCGACGCGGCGAACCTCAACATCCAGCAGAGCGCGTTGCTCGCCGGTGTGGTGAACGGCCCCACGCTATACAGCCCCGAGTTGAATCCCGAAGCATCGCTGCAGCGCCGCAACCTCGTCATCGGAGCCATGCTCACCCGGGGCAAGATCACGCAGGAGGAGCACGACGCCGCCGTCGCCACCGGACTGGACCTGGCTATCACGCCGACGCTGAACGGCTGCGTGGGCGCGGCACAGGCACCGTACTTCTGCGACTACGTCACCCACCTCATCATGAACGACCCCGCGTACGGCGAGACGACGGAGGACCGCGAGAAGGTGCTGTACCGCTCCGGCCTCACGATCAAGACGACCCTCGACCCCCGCGTCCAGGGCGCCGCGCAGACAGCCGTCAACGAGACCGCCAACCCGGACACGACGGACGGCGCCGTGGGCCACACGATGATCAGCCTGGATCCCAAGACCGGCAGCATCCTGTCGATGGCGCAGAACACGCGCTACAACCCCGAGGTGGCCCAGGGCAACACCGTCCTCAACTTCAACGTCGACCAGTTCGACGGCGGCGACCCGACGAAGAGCCTGGGCGGCGGCGGCGGATTCCAGCCCGGCTCCACCTACAAGCCGTTCACCGTCGCCGCATGGGTGGAGAGTGGCAAGGCGCTCAACCAGGTGGTCGACGGCACCAAGAAGACCTATCGGCAGGGTGACGAGTGGAGGGCGAGTTGCGCGCAGGGCGGTGAGTTCCAGATCCAGGAAGAGGATGGGTACACCCCGCAGAACTACGGCGACATCAACTACCGGTACACCTCCGTCCTCGACGGCCTCGCGCAGTCGCTGAATACCATCACGATGTCGAGCGCGAAGCAGCTGGACCTGTGCCGGATCCGGGACATGGCCTACGACCTCGGCGTCCATCAGGCCAAGAGTGCCGAAGGCGAGGAAGTGGCGTTCGGCTTCCAGCCGTCCGCACTGATCGGTGGTGGCGGCGAGGCCGCTCCGATGTCGATGGCGACGGCCTACTCGGGGTTCGCCAATGACGGGGTCGTATGCCGGCCCCGCGCGCTGACCGAGGTGACCGCGATCGACGGGACCAGCTACCCGGTCCCCGCCGTCGCCTGCGAACGGAAGATCTCCCAGGATGTTGCACGAGGCGTCAACTACGCCACGCAGCGCGTCATGACCGACGGCTCGGGACAGCTCCTGGAATACGGAGGGATCCCCATGGCCGGCAAGACCGGCACCAACGACGAACGCTCGCAGACCTGGTTCATGGGCTACAACTCCGACATGGTCACGGCCAGCTGGGTGGGCAACTGGCAGGCGGAAGGACCGGGCAGTTCGCTGGGCGGCCTCCAGATCGGCGGTCAGGTGTACCCCGAGATCGACGGCTCCCTGATCGCCGGACCGTCGTGGGCGGAGTTCATGCAGCAGATCCCGGGCCTGTACGTCGGCGCACCCTTCGCCGCGCCCCCTGCCAGCGTCATCAACGGCGCACAGCGCGGCACCACGACGCCGACCAACCCCGGCCGGCAGACGTCTCCCGCCGCTCCAGGTACCGGCACCAACACCGGCGGTACTGGCACTGGCGGCACCACCGGTGGTACCACTGGAGGAGCGGCCGGCGACGGCGGCAACAACGGCAACGGAGGAAACGGCTAGCGTGACATCGACTCAGACATCCCGGAGCGGGGCACCGCTCGGCTGGGCGGCAGGACTCACCCTGACCACCGCGGCCGCAACCCTCGCCTACGCCGCGGCTGTCGAGCGCACCCTGTACCAGGTGCGGGAGGAGACGTTGCCCATCCTTCCTCCGGGCGCCGCTCCCCTGCGGATACTGCACCTCTCGGACATCCACATGGTCCCCGGCCAGAAGTCGAAGGCGGACTGGCTCCACAGTCTGGCCAGCCTGAATCCCGACCTGGTGGTCAACACGGGCGACAACCTCAGCCACAAGAAGGCCGTGGGGCCACTACTCGAGGCGCTGGAACCACTCCTCAAGGTTCCGGGGGTCTTCGTCCCGGGCTCCAACGACTACTACGCCCCGGTGTTCAAGAATCCCCTGAGGTACTTCGCGGGGCCATCGATCGCTCCGAAGGAATCCGCGGCGCAGGACCTGCCGTGGGCCGATATGTTCAGTGCCTTCGGTGCCGCCGGTTGGGTCGACCTGACCAACAGGTCACAGTCCATCGGCTTCCGGAACATGCGGATCGACTTCACGGGAGTGGACGACCCGCACCTGGATCGGGACCGCTACGCGTCCTACCCTCCCGGCAGCAGCACCTCGGCGGAGGCGCCGCACATCCGGGTCGCCGTCGCGCACGCTCCCTACCAGCGCGTCCTCGACTACTTCACCGCCGGCGGTGCGGACCTCATGCTCGCGGGGCATACGCACGGCGGCCAGGTCTGCATCCCGGGATACGGCGCACTCCTCAGCAACTGCGACCTGCCGACCTGGCGCGCACGGGGCCTGACCCAGTGGGACCATGAGGGCCGAAGCGTTCCCCTGAACGTCTCGGCGGGCATCGGTACTTCGCGCTTCGCTCCGGTCCGGTTCGCCTGCCGACCCGAAGCAGTGCTCCTGACGCTTACTCCCCGGAATTCCCGCTAGCCAGTAGTTTCTGCTTCTTCGGGTTTCTCGGACGTGGTCGGCGATACAGCCCTCCTGTCCTAGCATGGTTGCCAAGGGACACCAACAACCATCGTTCACCGAAGAGACGGCATGACGAACCAGAACACACTGTGGCAATCGCTCGGCCGGCTCTACCCGTATGTCAAACCGATCATCCCCCGCCTGATCCTGGGGCTGCTCTGCGCGCTCGGCGCGAGCGTGATGGCACTGGCCATCCCCCAGGTGCTGCGTGTGCTCATCAATGACGCGCTGGCGGAGGGTGGGTCGGCGCGCACGGTGTGGGTGGCTTCCGGCGTCGTGCTGGTCCTCGGTGTCCTCGAGGCGGTCTTCGTGGCGCTGCGGCGTCAGTTCGTCATCGCACCGGCGACGACGGTGGAGATGAACATGCGCACGTCCTTCTACCGCCACCTGCAGAACCTGACGGTTGAGTTCCACGATCGCTGGGGCAGCGGGCAACTCCTCTCCCGCGCCATGAGCGACATCAACCTCATGCGCCGATGGATGGCCTTCGGCCTGATCATGCTCGTGGTGACGTCGCTGACCGTGGTGATGGGCGTGGTGATCATGTTCTTCACCAGCTGGGCCCTTGCCCTGATCTTCGTCGCGGCCGCCGTACCCCTCATGGTGTACGGGTACCGCTTCCGCACCTCCTACAGCCGCGTTTCCCGCAAGAGCCAGGACCAGGCCGGAGACCTCGCGACGACGGTCGAGGAGTCGGTACACGGCATCCGCGTCCTCAAGGCATTCGGGCGCAGCCGCGAAGCCCTGGAGGACTTCGAGGCGCAGGCCGAGGAGTTGCGCCAGACGGAGATCGTCAAGGCGAGATCCCTCGCACACTTCTCCATGATCGTGACCCTGCTGCCGGAGCTGGCCCTGGGGGCCTCGCTCGTCGTCGGTGTGGCCCTGGCTGCGAGCGGCGACGTGACCATCGGTGCGCTCGTGGCCTTCTTCGCCACGGCTGCAGCCGTCGCCGGGCCGGTCGAGTTCATCGGCCCCCTGCTCGCTATGACCTTCACGGCGAAGACGGCCATCGACAGGCACTACGAGGTGATGGATTCCGAGAACACCATCACCGATGCCGCGGCGCCTGTCCATCTCGGAGCGGCCAGGGGCGACGTCGTGTTCGAAGCCGTCCACTTCCGCTACCCCGACGCACAGGACCACGCCGGGGACGTGCTGAACGGTATCGACCTGCGGCTGCGAGCCGGCGAGACAATGGCCCTGGTCGGAGTCACCGGCTGCGGCAAGAGCACTCTGCTCCAGCTGGTCCCCCGTTTGTACGACGTGACGGGCGGTGGCATCACCATCGACGACGTGGACGTGCGCAGCTTCACCCTGGAGGACTTGCGAACCCTCGTCGCCGTGGCCTTCGAGGACACGACCCTCTTCTCCACCTCCGTGCGCGACAACGTGCTCATGGGTTCGGACGCCACGGGAGCCGAGGCGGATCGCATCCTGGCGGAAGCGCTCGAGGTGGCGCAGGCACAGTTCGCCTACGATCTGCCCGAGGGACTCGAGACGCTCATCGGGGAGGAGGGGCTCAGCCTTTCGGGCGGTCAGCGCCAGCGGATCGCCCTGGCACGGGCCATCGCGGCACAACCGACGGTCCTCGTTCTCGACGATCCCCTGTCCGCCCTCGACGTCGCCACCGAGGAACGCGTCGAGGAAGGGCTACGCGCCGTGCTCGGCTCGACGACCACACTGATCGTGGCGCACCGCCCGTCCACCGTGGCGCTGGCGGATCGCGTCGCCCTTCTGCAGGACGGGCGCATCGCCGACGTCGGCACGCACTCCGAACTCCTCGCCCGCAACGACCACTACCGGTACGTCATCGCCAGCCTCGACGACGAGGAGATCGCCCAGCTCGGGCGCGCGGTCCGACCCGAGCTCGACGACGAGGAGGCACTGGCATGAGCCGGACCACGACGCCCACCGGCAGGACGCCGAAGGACAGGAAGAGGAAGAGAGTCCTGGACAGGAACACCGGCACGGAGCCCCAGGGAGGACCGTCCGTCGGCGTCCTCAACGAGGACGCGATCCTCCTCGACCGCGCCCAGAGCAAGTCCGTCCGCTCGAGGTCCTTCCAGCTCCTCGGCTCCCTCATCCGCCCGAACCGCAGGCAGTTCGTCTGGACCGTCCTGCTGGTGGTCATCTCGCAGGCGGCGCGCGTCGCCGGTCCCGCCATCATCGCGTTCGGCATCGACCGCGCCCTGCCTGCTCTGATAGCTGGGGACTCCCTCATGCTGTGGGTCGCCGGCGGTACCTACCTCCTGGCGGCCGTGCTCGCCTCGGTCCTGACCGCAGGCTATGTCCGGGCGACGGCACAGCTGAGCCAGGCCATGCTCCTGGACCTCCGTGTGCGCGTCTTCCGGCACACGCAGCGGCTGAGCCTGGAGTTCCACGAGAAGTACACCTCGGGCCGCATCATCTCCCGGCAGACATCGGACCTGGAGGCGCTCCGGGAGCTCCTCGATTCGGGTGTCAGCTCGCTCGCCTCGGGCGCCATCTTCATGATCTTCACGGCGATCACCATCTTCGCCCTCGACTGGCGGACGGGCTTCCTGATCCTGGCCGCCGCGGTGCCGATGTTCTTCCTGACACGCTGGTACCAGAGGCACTCGCAGATCGCCTTCCGCGAGTCGAGGGTGGTGTCGGCGAAGCTGATCGTGCACTTCATCGAGACCATGACCGGTATCCGTGCCGTGAAGGCGTTCCGCCGCGAGTCCGTGAACGCCCGTCGCTACGACGAGCTGGCAGAGGACTACCGGACGGTCACCGTCCGTTCCATCAACCTGAACGGGATCTTCCAGCCCGGGCTGGTCCTGATCGGCAACGTGACGGTCGCCGTGGTGCTCATGGTCGGCGGGTTCAGGGTTCTGGGCGGCACCCTCGAGGTAGGGGCCCTTCTCGCGCTGCTCCTCTACAGCAAGCGCTTCTTCCAGCCCGTTGACCAGATGGCGATGTTCTACAACTCCTTCCAGTCGGCTGCGGCCGCACTCGAGAAGGTCTCCGGCCTGCTCGAGGAGGTTCCCACCGTCCGCCCGCCCAAGAACCCGGTGTCGCTGCCGGACCCTCGCGGTGCCGTCGAGTTCCACGACGTCGAGTTCCGCTACGGCAAGGGGCCCGTGGTGCTGCCCACCATGAACCTCGCCATCCGGGCGGGCCAGACCGTCGCCCTGGTGGGCCAGACGGGCGCGGGCAAGTCGACGCTCGCGAAGCTCATCGCGCGCTTCTACGACGTCTCCGAGGGCAGGCTCACGCTCGACGGCGTGGACCTCCGCGACCTCGCGTCGACGGACCTCCGCCGCGCCGTCGTCATGGTGACGCAGGAGGCGTTCCTGTTCAGCGGGTCGGTGGCGGACAACATCGCGCTCGGGAAGCCCGAGGCCAGCCGGGAGGAGATCGTCGCAGCGGCCCGCGCCGTCGGCGCCGAGGAGTTCATCCTCGAGCTCCCGGAGGGCTTCGACACCGACGTGAACAAACGCGGCGGTCGTGTCTCTGCGGGCCAGCGGCAGCTCATCAGCTTCGCGCGGGCGTTCCTCGCGGATCCGGCGGTCCTCATCCTCGACGAGGCGACGTCGTCCCTCGACATCCCGAGCGAGCGCCTCGTGCAGGAGGGCCTGCAGAAGCTCCTCGGCAACCGCACGGCGCTCATCATCGCGCATCGCCTGTCCACCGTCGCGATCGCCGACCGCGTCCTCGTGGTGCACGACGGCCGCATCGTCGAGGATGGCACCCCCGCCGAGCTCATCGGCGGCTCGGGGCGATTCGCGACGCTGCACGCGGCGTGGAAGGACTCACTCGTCTGACGACCTCCGGTGCCGGCGCGCCCGGTTTTCCTCGCCGCTGATCCTCGGCTATTCTGGGACAGTTGCTGTTCGGGAGGTTCGTCCTCCCGTGTGGGAGCACCGGGGTGTGGCGCAGCTTGGTAGCGCGCGTCGTTCGGGACGACGAGGTCGCAGGTTCAATTCCTGTCACCCCGACCGGATTAATACGCAGGAAGCCCGCTGGGGACCAGCGGGCTTCCTGTATATCCGGCTGGTTCAGCGGGCCGGGACGGTCACGACCTCATAGCCGCGGGGATTCAGGGCGCCGAACTTCGCGTTGGCGAGGGCCAGCGTCTTGCCGAACAGGGCCACCGTCGTCGGGACGTCGAACCGTGGGCTCTTGATGACGTCCTCCACCTGACCGCTCGCAAGGTCGTTCGACAGGTCGATGCGGCTGACCTGGTTCTTCCTGTTCTGGACGGCGTACACGGTGTCGCCCTTGGCAAGGATGCCGTCGACGTTCGGCAGCGCGCCGGTCGCGATGACATCGCTCACTCCGGTGTCCGGGTCAACGGTGTAGAGCGCCTGGTTGGCGGAGTGCGCCACGATCAGTGTCCTTCCACCGTCGACCGACGTGATGCCGTTGAGGTTGAAACCAGTTTCCACCAGGGCCGCCGGGCCGGACAGCGGAATCGTCTGCACCTCACCGAGCTCCCCGTGCCGGCCGACCGGGATGAAGTAGAGCTCGGCGCGGCGGGAGTTGGTGAAGTAGGCCCCGTCCTTCGTGAGTGTGACGTCGTTGATGAAGGCCTCTGCCCTCGTCAACCGGACGTCGGCGACGGGGGCGCCGGTGCGGGTGTCGTACACGTAGGCCTGACCCTTGGCGCCGCCTGAGACGAACAACAGATCGTTCTTCACATCGGCTTTCAAACCGACAGCGACCCTGCCGTCCGGTGCGTCGATGAAGGGTTCCGCAGTGCCCTTCCGGATATCGCCACGGTAGATGTCGCCGTCGCCGAGGTCTCCCGCGTAGAACGTTGATCCCCTGCCTGCGGCGATACCCTCAGCTCCCGACGCACCGGGGAGCGGGATGAACGCTCCCGGGTGCTTCTGAGCTGCGGCCGCCGCCGCCTGGGTAGATGACGGCGGGGCTGCGACGGCTCCTGTGGCCGGCAGCAGTAGCCCGCCGGTCGCGACGATCGCAACCGCCGCGCGTGTCAGCGCCATACGGCGCACGGACGTTGACTGACTGGTGCTGTGGGAGGTGGTGGTATTCACGGTGCTCCTCGTTGGTTCGCGCGCGCGGCCCTGCCCGGGGCTCCGCACGGCTCTGTGACGGATGGGTTGCTGAGAAGGCGATGGAACAGTCGATCGTCGTGAACCGCGGCTGCAGCCGTGGTACTGACGGCCTGGGTCTGCCAGTTCGATAACGCGCCGGTCACGGGCTTTGTCCCCCGTAGCCAAGGGGTGGTCGCACCGTGGTTCGGGACACTACCGCCGCCGGCGGATCGGGCGTCAGGCGAACGTGCGACCCGTCAGCCGCTCGTACGCCTCGACGTAGCGTGCGCGTGTGCGCTCGACGACGTCGTCGGGCAGTGCGGGAGGCTCCGACGAGCGGTCCCAGCCCGTGGCGTCGGACGTCAGCCAGTCGCGGACGAACTGCTTGTCGAACGACGGCTGCACCTGCCCGGGCGCGTAGAGTGCCGCATCCCAGAAACGCGAGGAATCCGGCGTCAGCACCTCGTCCCCGAGCGTGATGCGCCCCGTGGCAGGGTCGAGCCCGAATTCCACCTTCGTGTCCGCGAGGATGATGCCCCTCTCGCGCGCGATCTCCTCGGCCCTCGCGTAGATGTCGAGCGTGAGCGTGCGGAGCTCGGCCGCGGCGTCGTCACCCACGGTCATGACGACGGCGTCATAGGTGATGTTCTCGTCGTGCTCGCCCACCTCGGCCTTCGCGGAGGGAGTGAAGAGCGCGGGATGCAGGCGCGAGCCGTCCACGAGGCCCTCGGGCAACGGCAACGAGCACACGGTCCGCGACGCCCGGTACTCGAGCAGCCCGCTTCCCGTGAGGTAGCCGCGCGCGATGCACTCGATGGGATACATGATGAGCTTGCGGCAGATCATGGCCCGGCCCTCGACGGCGGCGGGGACACCGCCTGCCGCATCGGCGGCGATCACATGGTTCGGGATACCGCCGAGCTGCTCGAACCACCAGAGGCTGAGCTGCGTCAGGACGCGGCCCTTGTCGGGGATCTCGGTGGCGAGGACGTGGTCGTATGCGCTGATGCGGTCGCTGGCGACCACGAGGACGACGTCGTCGGGCCCGCCCTCAGGCTCGTACAGGTCGCGTACCTTGCCGGAGTAGACGTGCCGCCAGCCCGGGAGGTCGACGTGCGGGGGCGCGAAACCGCTCATGTCGTAGCCGCCGCGGGTCCGGAGACGGTGACTTCGGCGCGGGATGCCTTGAGCGCGATGTCCGTTCGGAACTGCCCGCCCTGGAGCTCGATCAGGGAGAGGCCCTCATAGGCGGTGGAGCGCGCGTCCTCCAGGGAGTCCCCGAGCCCGACGACGGCCAGCACGCGGCCGCCGGCGCTGACCACCTTGCCGTCGCGCAGCGCGGTTCCCGCATGCAGCACGGTGGCGCCGTCGACCTTGCCTGCCTTCTTCAGGCCCCGGATGCGCCGTCCGGTGACAGGAGTGTCGGGATAGTTCTCGGATGCGAGGACGACGGCGACGGCCGTCTGCGGAGACCAGTTCAGCTGATCGATCTGGTCGAGGGTGCCCTTGGCGGCCGCGAGCAGCACGCCGCCGAGGGGTGTCGCCAGCCGGGCGAGCACGGCCTGGGTCTCGGGGTCGCCGAAGCGGGCGTTGAACTCGATGACGCGCATGCCGCGGGAGGTGAGGGCGAGCCCCACGTAGAGGACACCGGCGAACGGCGTGCCGCGGTGGGCCATCTCGTCGATCACGGGCTGGGCAACGCGCGAGATGACCTCCTCGACGAGGGTCGCCGGGACCCACTCGAGCGGTGAGTAGGCGCCCATGCCTCCGGTGTTCGGACCCTGGTCGCCGTCGTGGATGCGCTTGAAGTCCTGGGCCGGCGCGAGCGGGACGACGGTCCGCCCGTCGGAGAGGACGAAGAGGGACACCTCGGGTCCGTCGAGGTATTCCTCGATCACCACCGTGCCCCCCGCCGCGAAACAGGCGGACGCATGGGCGCGGGCTTCGTCGAGGTCGTCGGTGACCACGACTCCCTTACCCGCGGCGAGGCCGTCGTCCTTCACCACATAGGGGGCGCCGAAGGTGCAGAGCGCCTCACCGGCCTCCTCGTCGGTCGCGGCGACGCGCGCCATCGCCGTCGGCACACCGGCAGCAGCCATGACCTGTTTCGCGAAGGCCTTGGAGGCCTCGAGCTGCGCCGCTGCCCTGGTAGGGCCGAAGACGGGGATGCCCTCGTCAAGGAGCGCATCAGCGATACCCGCGGCGAGCGGCGCCTCGGGACCGATGACCACGAGGCCGACGCCGAGGCGTCGGGCGAGGCCTGTCACCGCGGCCGGATCGCTGGCATCGATGTCGTGGGTCGGCACGTCCTCGGCGATCCCGGCGTTGCCGGGTGCTGCGTGCACCTCCCGGACGAAGGGGTCGGCCAGCAACGCCCGGACGATGGCATGTTCGCGGCCTCCGGGGCCCAGCACTAGAACCTTCACAGTAGGACAGCGTACTGGAGGTGCCCGGGCCCACACAGTGTGCGGCGCCTGTTACGGAGGCCGGTACCCATACTGCCCCGCTACCTCTCCGAATACTTCGCATGAGCAACTCCACCAAGCCCCGCCGCGGCATCCCCCTCCTTGCCGCGCTCGCAGGCATCATCGCTGCGGGCATGGTGCTCGGTGTCGCCGAGCTCGTCGGCGCTTTCTTCCGTGCCAGCGCCACACCCGTCATCGCCATGGGATCCACCTTCATCGACTTCACCCCGCCTTGGATGAAGGACTTCGCGATCGCGACGTTCGGGACGAACGACAAGCTAGCCCTGCTGATCGGGATGGGTGTCACCATCACCCTCCTGGCTGCGATCCTCGGCCTCGTCGCCTTTCGGAGGTGGATGCTGGGCGCCGCCGGAGTGCTCCTCATGGGTGCGATCATCGTGGCCTGCGTCCTGACGCGCGCCGGAGCCTCGCTCCCCGACGCCATCCCCACGGTCGTCGGCACGACTGCAGGCCTGCTCGCCCTCCGCTGGCTCGTCGCCCGCCTGCGCCACGCCGCCGTCGCTCCCGCCATCGCCACACCCGCTCCCGCAGCCAAGAACCCGGGCTCGGACCGCACTCGTCCCGGCGTGACCGTCGTCGAGTCGGGCGAGGGGACACCCCGGAACGACGACGTCGCGGGCCCGGTTGCCGCAGCCACCTCGAGGACCCCCGGCAGCACCTCGCGCCGCGGGTTCTTCGCCGCCGCCGGTGTCACCGCCGTCGTCGCCGCCGCGGCTGCCGGTGGTGGGCGCCTGCTGTCGGGAGCACGCAACAACATCGCCGCCGTGCGCGACAGCCTGGAGTTCCCCTCACCGTCGAGCCCGGCTCCCGCCCTCCCCGCCGGTGTGCAGTCCCCCGTTCCGGGCGTGACACCCTTCGTCACCCCGAACGGGGACTTCTACCGGATCGACACGGCGCTCAGCGTCCCTCAGCTCACGACCGACGACTGGGTGCTCCGCGTCCACGGGATGGTGGAGGAAGAGTTCGAACTTACCTTCCAGGACCTCCTCGACGCCGACCTGATCGAGCGCCACATCACCCTGACGTGCGTCTCGAATCCCGTGGGCGGTTACCTGGCCGGCAACGCCAAGTGGCTCGGATACCCCCTGCGCGAGGTCCTCGCCCGGGCGAAACCCCTCGAAGGCGCGGACATGGTCCTGTCGACGAGCTCGGACGGCTTCAGCGCCTCCACTCCCCTGCCCGTGCTGCAGGACGACCGCGACGCCATCCTGGCAGTCGCCATGAACGGCGAGCCCCTTCCCGTGGAGCACGGCTTCCCCGTCCGGATGGTGGTGCCTGGCCTGTTCGGTTACGTCTCAGCGACCAAGTGGGTCGTCGACCTGGAGGTGACGCGGTTCGCCGACAGGACGGCCTACTGGACCGATCGCGGCTGGTCCGAGCTGGGCCCCATCAAGACGATGGCCCGCGTCGAGGTACCGCAGTCCTTCGCCTCGCTGGACGCCGGCGCGGTGATGATCGGTGGTGTCGCCTGGTCCCAGCAGCGGGGCATCACCAAGGTCGAGGTGTCCGTGGACAGCGGCGACTGGGAGCCCGTGACCCTCGCGGCCGAGGCCTCGGTGGACACCTGGCGGCAGTGGTCGCACGAGCTCACCCTGGACGCCGGGCTGCACACAGTACGGGCCAGGGCCACGGACGCGGTCGATGGCGTCCAGACCGACGAGCGTGCAGAGACCGTCCCCAACGGCGCGTCGGGCTGGCAGTCCGTGCAGTTCACGGTCAAGTAAACGGCAGACCGACCCCTGAGCCAGGAGCGGCGCGCTCCACACGACCTGCGCCCACCGGATGACCGTCCACTCCGGTGGGCGCAGCCGTGCAGGCCGGGCCCTGAACCCACAGCGATCACACGGAGAGGATAGGGAATACTGGAATCATGCCCTCCACCTTCACTACGGCTGACGCCGTGGACTTCGCCGTCCTCGAACGCAACGGCTTCATCGAGTCCCGCCACGTCGGTGCCGCCGTCGTCCTCGCAGCGGACGGTTCGGTCGTGACCGAGCTCGGGGACATCACGAGCCCGATCTTCCCCCGCTCCACCCTGAAGCCGTTCCAGGCGCTGGCCAGCATGAAGGCCGGCGTGCCGTTGCGCGGACCGCAGGTGGCTCTCGCGGCCGCCAGCCACGTCGCCAGCAAGGAGCACATGGACGTGGTGCGGACCATGCTCGATGCCGCCGGCGTCACCGAGGAGCACCTCCAGTGCCCCGAGGACTGGCCGCAGGACGAGGAAGCCCGCAACGACCTCGTTCGGGAGGGCAAAGGCAAGCAGCGCATCGCCTTCAACTGCTCGGGCAAGCATGCGGCCTTCCTGTGGGCCTGTACCGAGAACGGGTGGGACACCTCGACCTACCTCGAACCCTCCCATCCGCTCCAGCGCTCGGTGGCCTCGGTCATCGAGGAGTACACGGAGGAGCCGGTGTCGGCCTGGGGCATCGATGGTTGCGGTGCTCCCGTCGCCGCCGTCTCGCTGACGGGACTCGCACGGGGCATCGGCAAGGTGACCAGGGCGCCGTCGGATAAGCACGCTGATGCCCGCGCGGCGACCATCGCGACCGCGATGCTCGACTATCCATGGGCCGTGCACGGCAACGGGATGGAGAACTCGGTGGTCATGGAGGACCTCGGAGTCGTCGCCAAGAGCGGCGCGGAGGGCGTGCTCGTCCTGGGCGCCCGGACAGGGGCGTCGCTGGCCCTTAAGGTCCTCGACGGCAACTCCCGCGCGGCCACCCTCGTCGGCCTCACACTCTTCGCCGCGTCCGGAGCGATCGACGCCGAGAAGGTGGGCGCCGTCCTCGAGAAGGTCGTCCAGCCGGTCTTCGGTGGAGGCCGTCCGGTCGGCAGCCTGCGCCTCGCCGCCCCGGTCATGGCCCTGCTCGACTAGGGACGGCCCGGACCATGGCACGACGACGCATCACGCCGGAGGACGGCCGGCGGGCACTGACGTCGGTTGCCGCCGGGTCGGCCGGCCGCCCGGACCTCGCGATGGCGGTGCGCTTCACCCTCGAGGAACTCGCCGAGCTGGCGCCCGGCAACAGCGTCGAGGTGCGCGTGCCACCCTTCGGCGTGACGCAATGCGTCGAGGGCCCGCGCCATACCCGCGGCACTCCCCCGAACGTCGTCGAGATGGATGCGTCCACGTGGCTGGCCCTCGTCGAGGGAAGGACGACGTGGCCGGATGCCGTCGCCGCAGGCAAGGTCGCTGCGTCCGGACAGCGGGCCGACCTGAGCGCCTGGCTGCCTCTCTTCGGACCTCGGGGATGAGTACCGACCGACCGTCCGCGGCGGGAACGACCGGAGCCGGCACTGCAGGGCGCGCCTCCACGGCAGCCGGCCACCGCTCGTCCGGCGATCGGGCGGACCGGCTCCGAACCCTCCGCGAGCGCTCCGTCGCAGCCCTGCACCGCCAGCCCCTCGGAGCCTGGCTCACCGGCCTCGCCGCGACGCTCATCTACTCGGTCTTCTCGGTGACCCAGTGGAACACCCTGGAGTCGCCGTCGTGGGACCTCGGGATCTTCACGCAGCTCGCGAAGGCATACGCGGGCTTCGGCACACCGATCGTCCCGATCAAGGGGGAGGGCTTCAACCTCCTGGGGGACCACTTCCACCCCCTCCTCGTGCTGCTGGGACCTGCCTACGCGCTGGCGCCCTCGGGCCTCACCATCCTCATGGTGCAGAACCTCCTCTTCGGGCTGTCGGTGGTGGTGATCGCCCGAACCGGCATGCGCCTGGTCTCACCGGTGATGGGGATCGCCGTGGGGGTCGCGTATGCCCTGTCCTGGGGGCTGCAGTCCGCCGTCGCGGCGCAGTTCCACGAGATCGCCTTCGCCGTCCCGCTCCTCGCCCTGAGCCTGGAAGCCCTGCTGCGGCGGCGCATGCTGCCCGCCGTCGTCTGGGGCGGGCTGCTGGTCTTCGTGAAGGAGGACCTCGGGCTCACGGTCATGGCCCTCGGACTGGTCATCGCCTGGCGGCTCCGGACCGCGGCGGGGCTGTGGCTGTCCCTGTGGGGGGCACTCTGGCTGATCGCCTCGGTCCGCCTGATCCTGCCCGCCCTCAACGCCACCGGCCAGTACGACTACTCGGACCGGATCGACCTGGGCTCGATGATCGCCGACCCCGGAGGCGCCGTCGTCGACCTCGTCTCCGGCACCGCGAAGCACGAGACACTCCTGCTGCTCCTGGTCTCCGGCGGCTTCCTGTTCCTCCGGTCCTCGCTCACCCTCGTCCTCCTGCCGACGCTGCTCTGGCGGTTCGCCTCGGGCCAGGAGGGCTACTGGGGTCCCGAATGGCACTACAGTGCGGTCCTCATGCCCGTCCTGTTCCTCGCCTTGCTCGACGGCGTGCTCTCGCTCCGCAGGAGCCGCCGCAGCTGGGTCCGCGCCGTCACCCTGATGGGGGTCCCGGCCGCCGTCGCAGCCTCCCTGGTGCTGCTGCCCAGCCAGAAGTTCGCCGTCCTCGCCGAGCCGGAAACCTACCGGCAGTCGGAGCGCTGGGACGCGGCGCACCGCATGATGCGGCTCATCCCCCAGGCGTCGACGGTCGAAACCGGCGTGGTGCTCATGGCGTACCTGGTCCCCGAGACTCGGGTCTACTGGCTGGGCAACCTCAACCCGCCGCCGGACTACCTCATCGTCGACGCCGATGACTGGAGCTGGGGGCCGGTCAGGCCGGGGAACGCCGAAGCCCACGCCGAGCAGCGCTATCCGGGGTCCGACTACACCCTGGTGTTCAGCGAAGCCGGCTACCAGCTCGTCCAGCGGGAACGCTGATGCCCGGTAGCCTTAAAGCATGACCTCCGAGCAGCCCACGCCGAGCAGCACCCCCGAGCAGCCCGATACGCGCGGCGCCGTGCCGGCGGACGGGCAGCCCGGGCCTGCCGACCGCGTGGCACCGCCGGTCGGACAGCCGTCGGAGCCCGCCGCCGCGGCCCGGATCGATCCTTCCGCCTACCGCGAGGTGACCGTGCGCCGGGCTCCGAAGTTCGTGCCGTTCATGGCGGTCGGTGCGATCGTCGGCTTCCTGGCCGCGCTCGTCGTCGCCTACACCGGTCCGGTTGATCCCACCCTCACGCGTGAATCCGTACTGGGCTTCTTCACCGTCGCCTTCGCGCTGCCGGGGCTGCTCCTGGCAGCCCTGCTGGTCCTCGTCTTCGACCGCCGCAGCATCAAGAAGGCGGAGCGTGCCCGGGCGGAGCGCACGTTCGACGACGACGCCGCCTGACGCCGCAGGGCTCGACAGGGCTCGGCAGGGCCGGACGCAACCGACTCTTCGCTCGGGTGGCGTTGCGTGCCGTGAGAGAATGGCCGAATGGTGCGCGGCGACGGACAACTTTCCCACGATCTTCTTCCCGGCGAAAAAGGACCACAGGATGCCTGCGGTGTTTTCGGCGTCTGGGCGCCCGGTGAGGAGGTGGCGAAGCTCGCCTACTACGGCCTGTACGCGCTGCAGCACCGCGGCCAGGAATCGGCAGGCATCGCGACCAGCGACGGCCGCCGGATCAACGTCTACAAGGACATGGGCCTCGTCTCCCAGGTCTTCGACGAGTCCACCCTCAATACCCTGACCGGGCACATCGCCGTCGGGCATTGCCGGTACTCGACCACAGGGTCCTCGCACTGGGCCAATGCGCAGCCCACGCTCGGCGCCACCGCTGCCGGCACCGTGGCCCTCGCCCACAACGGCAACCTGACGAACTCCGCCGAGCTCTACCAGATGGTCCTCGCGCGCCACGGCAAGCCCCGGGCCGGTGAACTCGCCCAGGGCAACACCACCGACACCGCACTGGTGACCGCACTCCTCGCCGGCAACGACGGCCGCTCGCTCGAGGATACGGCGATGGAACTCCTGCCGAGCATCCGCGGTGCCTTCTGCTTCGTCTTCATGGACGAAGGCACCCTGTACGCCGCCCGCGACGCCTACGGCGTCCGTCCCCTCGTCCTCGGTCGCCTCGAGCGCGGGTGGGTGGTCGCGTCCGAGCAGGCAGCCCTCGCGACCGTCGGTGCGAGCTACATCCGCGAGATCGAGCCCGGCGAGGTCATCGCCATCGACGAGGACGGCGTGCGCAGCAGCCGCTTCGCGACGCCGACGGCCGCCGGCTGCGTCTTCGAGTACGTGTACCTCGCCCGGCCCGACGCCGCGATCGCGGGCCGCTCGGTCTACGAGTCCCGTGTCGAGATGGGCCGCCAGCTGGCCCGGGAGAACTCGGCGGAGGCGGACATCGTGATCCCCGTCCCGGAGTCGGGTACACCCGCCGCCGTGGGGTTCGCCGAGGAATCGGGCATCCCCTTCGCCCATGGGTTCGTGAAGAACGCCTACGTGGGCCGGACCTTCATCCAGCCCAGCCAGACCCTCCGACAGCTCGGCATCCGGCTGAAGCTCAATGCCCTGGAATCCGTCATCCGCGGCAAGCGCATCATCGTCGTCGACGACTCGATCGTCCGCGGCAACACGCAGCGCGCCGTCGTCCGGATGCTCCGCGAGGCGGGGGCAGCTTCGGTGCACGTGAAGATCTCGTCGCCGCCCGTGCGCTGGCCCTGCTTCTACGGCATCGACTTCGCCTCCCGCGCCGAACTCATCGCCAACGGCGCCGCGATCCACGAGATCAGTGCGTCGATCGGAGCCGACAGCCTCGCGTACATTTCCGAGGACGGCATGATCGACGCCACGCAGCAGCCCCGCGAGCGCCTGTGCACGGCGTGCTTCACCGGCACCTACCCCATCGAACTGCCCGATGACGACCGTCTCGGCAAGAACCTGCTGGAACGCCTCGACCCGGCCGACAAGTCCGGTGCCACGGGATGCGATCCCGGGCCGGATGCCGAGTTCGAAGCGGTCCTGACCGACGAAGACAAGAAAGAGCGGGTATGAGCGCGTCCAACCCCACCACGTATGCCAGCGCCGGAGTGGACGTCGAAGCGGGTGACCGGGCCGTCGAGCTGATGAAGGACGCCGTGCGCGCGACGCACGGCGAGCAGGTCGTCGGCGGGGTGGGCGGTTTCGCCGGTCTCTTCGACGTCTCCCGCCTCCTGACCTACACACGGCCCCTCCTGGCGACGTCGACGGACGGCGTCGGCACGAAGGTCGCCATCGCCCAGGCCATGGACATCCACGACACCATCGGGTTCGACCTCGTGGGCATGGTGGTCGACGACATCGTGGTGGTGGGCGCGGAGCCGCTCTTCATGACCGACTACATCGCGTGCGGCAAGGTGGTCCCCGAGCGGATCGCCGATATCGTCCGCGGTATCGCGGCCGGTTGCTCCGCCGCCGGCACCGCCCTCGTGGGTGGGGAGACCGCGGAACATCCGGGACTGCTCGGCGAGCACGAGTACGACGTCGCGGGTGCGGCGACCGGCGTGGTCGAGGCCGACCGCGTGCTCGGCCCCGAGCGCGTGCGCGAGGGCGACGTCGTCATCGGCATGGCCTCCTCGGGACTGCACTCCAATGGCTACTCCCTGGTGCGCCGGGTGATCAACCAGGCGGGCTGGGCGCTCGACCGGCAGGTCTCGGAACTCGGACGGACACTGGGCGAGGAACTCCTCGAGCCCACGCGCATCTATGCCGCGGACTGCCTCGCACTGACCCGCAACGACGCCGCACAGGTGCACGGCTTCAGTCACGTCACCGGTGGCGGACTGGCGGCGAACCTCGCCCGCGTGCTGCCCCGCGGGCTCGAAGCCTCGGTAGACCGTTCCACCTGGGAGCTGCCGCCGATCTTCACGCTCGTCTCCCAGCTCGGCAACGTGCCGCTGCCGGACCTCGAGCGCACCCTCAACCTGGGCGTCGGCATGGTCGCGATCGTCGGGGCGTCGGGCGCGGATGCCGCGCTCGCCCAGCTGAACGCCGCCGGACTGCCGTCCTGGGTCATGGGAAGCGTGCGCGCCGCGAGCGGCGGGAGCATCGACGGGCCCGATTACATCCAGGGCGCCAAGGGCGTCGACGGCGGGTCGGTACGGCTGCTCGGCAGCTACGCCTGACCTCCCCTCGGTCTCCGGGGAGTCACCCGGACCTCGCTCCGCGCGCGGCTCTGCCCACTCATCGGCCCCCTTCAGTGGGCAGGAACAACTCCTGCCCACTCATCGGGTCACTACAGTGGGCAGGAACAACTCCTGCCCACTCATCGGGTCACTACAGTGGGCAGGAACAACTCCTGCCCACTCATCGGGTACCTACAGTGGGCAGGTTCGAACATTCCCACCGAACGACGTCGATCAGTGGGAGGAAGCGCACCGCCAACCGGCATCGGACGACACGACGAAGCCCCTGCCCTCCAGGAGGACAGGGGCTTCGTCGTGCAGCGGGACCCGTCAGGGCTTCCCGTGCAGCGTGCGTGTGACGACGACGTCGAACGAACTGGTCCGGACATTGCCCGCCTCGTCCGCAGCCGTGCAGGTGACCGTCGTGACGCCGATCCTGAAACGGGTACCCGGAGCGGGTACGCAGTCCAGCTGGACGGCGCCGTCGAGGGTGTCGATGGCGGACGGCAGGGTGTACGCCACCTTGGCGCCGCTGGCACCGTTGGAGACGGCCTGGACGTCCGACTGGTCGGCGATCCGCGGCGGCAGCACGTCGGCCGGACGGGCCGGGAGCCGCGACGGATCGACGATGCCCCAGTAGGCCGGAGTGACCTGCAGGTCGTCGTCGAAGGGCAGCGGCTGCTCCCATGGCCGGGCCATGGGCCACGTCCGCAGCCAGGTGCGCGCGTTGCTGATTCCCCAGAACGTCACCGAATCGACGGACTCGTTGTGCTCGCGAAGCATCGAGAACAGGTCCCGGTAGTAGTAGCCCACCTCGGCTGCCGCGTCCTCGTCGTTCTCGAAGGCGGGACTGTAGGGGTCCACCGGCGCGCCACTGACATCGGCACCCTGGTTCTCCGTCGAGGCGTTGACGTCGAGTTCCGTGATGGCCTGCAGGAGCTCGGGGTTCAACGCCTCCACGGCCTTGATGGAGTCCTCGAGCCACTGCACGGGCCGGGCGACATCGACGTGGGCCTGGTGCCCGACGCCGTCGATCGGTACGTTTCGGGCCTCGAGTCCGCGGATCAGGTCGAGGTAGTCCGCGCGCTTCTCGGGCATCTCGGTGTTGTAGTCGTTGATGAACAGCGCGGCGTCGGGGAAGTAGCGGTCGGCCAGGCGGAAGGCCTCGTCCACGAAGCCCTCACCCAGGACCTGGAACCAGCGGCTGTCCCGCATGTCGTGCGGGTTCGCCGTGTCTCCGTCCGCGATGACCTCGTTCACGACGTCCCAGGCCCAGATGGGGCTGTCGCCCTCGGGATAGCGCGCATCGATGTGATCCGCGATGCCCTTGATATGGGCCTCCATGCGGGCTTTCAGCAGCGCCTGGTCGGCAGGGCTGTTCGTCAGGTCCCGGGTGCCGTCCTTGAAGAACCAGGCAGGCGTCTGCGAGTGCCAGGCGAGGACGTGTCCGTACACCTCGACGCCGTTCGCGTCCGCGAAATCCAGGAGCTGGTCGAGCTGGGTGAAGGCGAACTGACCCTCGACCGGCTGCACGCTCTCGGGCTTCCCGGCATTTTCCGGGGTAAAGGCGTTGAAATGCTTCCGGATGAGGTCCGCCGCTGTTCCCGTGGTTTCGCGTGCATCGATGGCGACACCGACGTGCTCGATGCCGTCGGCGCCGAGGACGTCCTTCAGCCCCGGGACGTCCGTCTGGATCGGCTTCTCCGCGAAGGGAGCGAGGCTGAAGTCGTCGAGGACGAAGTCGACGCCGACGGGGCCCTCCACGTAGACCTGAGCCTTGTCCGCCTCGCCGCCGAGCGTGTAGGTGCCCTTCAGCTGCGTCCAGCCGTCGGCGGTGACGGTCGCGCCTGCACCGGCCACGCCGTCGTAGGCGCTCCCTCCGCCGTTGTCACGCTGCACGGACACCTTGAGGGAGGCCGGCTGCTGTCCCGGTGCGAGCTTCGCCCAGACCGACACCTCCACCGCTACTCCCACGGGTAGTCCCGCGGTGACGTCGAGGGCCGCGCCGTGCCAGGGCTGGGTGCGGTTGGTGACGAGCAGGCTCCCGGTCCCGGTGCGTGCGTCGCTTCCGGCGGTGACCTGCACGCCGTCGCCCCGCGCCGTCCAGCCGTCCGTGCCCGACTCGAAGCTGCTCGTGATCCCGGTTGTCTCCCCGGCGCTCGCTCCACCACTCGGCAGCGCGAAGGTCCAGCCTTCGGCCAGCTTCTCACCGACGACGGTCGTCACGGCCCGAACCGTGTTCGACCGGTCGCCGCCGCCGTCGTGTGCGAGCACGACGGCTCCGGGGGTGAAGGCTTTGCGGAGATTCTCCGTGAGCGTTGCCTCGCTGAGGTCGTTGCCGTCCCAGTCGAAGATGACGTTCCCGAGACCGAGCGGCTGCATGCCGAGCGCTGCGGCCACCTCGCCCGTGGCGCCCCAACTGCCGTTGGGTGCCCGGAAGTAGGGCACCGCCAGCGCAGGGTCGCCCACGGCTGCGCGGATGATGCGGAGGTTCTCCTTCAGATCGGACTCGACCTGCGCCTGTGTCCACGAGCCCATGTCCGCGTAGGACGTCCCGTGGTTGCACAGGGTGTGCCCTTCGGCGACGATGCGCCGCAGCAGTTCGGCTCCGCCGTCGGCCTGAACGTTCTGGCCGATGATGCAGAAGGTCGCGGTGATGCCCTTGTCCCGCAGGAGGTCGAGGATCGCGGTTGTCTCGCCGGGGTTGGGGCCGTCGTCGAAGGTGAGGGCGACGACGTTCCCGGTGCCGCGGGCCGTCGCGACGGGTGTGGCGGTCGGGTTGACGGCACCGCCGGGCACGAAGGCCGGGTCCGGGGTGGGCTGCCAGGTTCCGCCATCGCCCGGTTCGGCGGTGCCGGTGATCACGACGTCATCCACGAGGTAGTCATAGGGCGCCCCGAGATCCCCTGTTCCCAGGTAGGCGCGCAGGGTGGCGGGATCCGCACCGGCAGGAGCATTAAAGGTTCCGCTCACCGTGGTCCACGCATCGGCGGACACCGTCGTGTTTCCCACCCAGCTGTACGCGGGTTCGACGACGAAGCGGGCCGACGTCGTCGTTCCGGCGGCGGCGGACAGCTTCACCTGCGCCGAGAAGGAGTACGTGCCACCGGCCTGCAGGAGGTTGGCCGGCGTCTTCACGCCGTCGTAGTCGTTCGCCCTGCCCTTGACCAGCAGTGCTTTGTCACCGTCGGCGTCGACCACGGACAGGGCAGCCCCGCCGTTCTGGGTCAGCGGACCGAAGTCACCGTCCTCGAAGTCCTCGCTCAGGAGCACTGCCGGCTCCTCGGCGTTCGCCGCCGGCAGCGCCAGGGCACCGGCTCCGGCCACCAGGCCGAAGGCCGTGGCGCCCGCAATCAGACAACGTCGTCTCATCATTCTCCTTGTTCTGTCGCCCCGCTCCCGGTCAGGGGCGAGGCGGCGGCCGCGGGCATTCCGCGGCCGCCGGGGGTGCTGCTCTTCTTGTTTCATGACGTGCTTCGTGTCGAACAACCGATTCCGCTACGGTCCGGGCGGGCCCCCTGCCCGCCCGGACCAGCGGGCTGGCCGGCTAGCGGTTGCCGCGTCCCGAGGATGCCTGCTCGAGGGTGTCCTGCAGCGCGTAGTAGGCGGGCTTGCGCGTGAAGTCGTTCCACATGACCGTCGCCTCGCCCTCGCCGCTGAAGAAGACGGGCACCCAGGAGTACTTGTCGGTGAAGCCCCAGATGGTGAAGGAGTTGCACTCCTCGACCGAGACGCAGGCCTCGAGGGCCCGCTGGTAGTAGCTCGCCTGGGTCGCGAGCTGCGCGTCGGTGGGTGTTGTCCCCGCCGCGACATCCATGCGCACGTCGATCTCGGTGATCGCCGTCTCGAGGCCGAGGGCGTCGAAGCGCTGCAGGTTGGCCTGGAGATCGCCCGGGAACCCGTAGCGCGTGCTGAGGTGCCCCTGGATGGCGAAGCCGTCCACCGGGACGCCCTGTGCCTGCAGCTTCGGAATCAGGTCGAGGTAGGCATTGCTCTTCGCGTTGATGCCCTCCACGCCGTAGTCGTTGAAGAACAGCTTGGCCTTCGGATCCGCTTCGTGCGCCCAACGGAACGCGTCGGCGATGATCTCGGGGCCGAGCTCACGAATCCAGATGTTGTCCGTCGTCCGCAGCGTCCCGTCTTCGTTGAAGATCTCGTTGGCCACGTCCCACTGCTGGATCTTCCCCGCATAGCGGCCGACCACGGTCTGGATGTGGTCCTTGAGGATGGCGCGCAGCTCGTCCTTCGAGAAGTTGCCCTCCTCGAGCCAGGCCGGATTCTGGCTGTGCCAGAACAGGGTGTGGCCGCGGACCACCTGCTTGTTCTCCTGGGCGAACTGCACGATGGCGTCCATCTCCGCGAAGCGGTAGGTGTTGCGCTCCGGGTGGACGAACTCCCACTTCGACTGGTTCTCGGGGGAGACGGAGCTGAACTCGGCCGCGAGGCGCTGCCGGTACTCCTGGTCGAAGGTGAACGGGGCCGGGTAGGGCTGCGTCTCGTGGTGGCCGCCTCCCGCGACGGCCGTACCGATCTTCAGGTCCTGCGGCGCCACCCAGCGGAGGGTGTCCTTCTTCTCGACCGCCTGCGAGCGGGACGGCTGATCGGGGGCCGCGAGTGCCGGGGCTGCCATGGGGAGGATCATGGCCGACGCGAGGACTGTTGCGGCGATGGATGAACGAACCTGCATGAGCTCTCCTTTGAGGTGCTGAGGTGCGGTGACCGATACTTCGGTCTCTGATTTCCGGAAGTTTCCGGAAATACCCTTGCTGTAGGTTAGGAACATTGCACCCGAGAGGTCAAGGGTGAAATGTATTTCGCTTCCGGGGGTGCGCAATTGCAGCGTCGGTGTTCCCGAGGAGGATGAGTGCAGGACAATGCCCAACCAGTGGTGACCATCTCCGCCATCGCCTCTGCGGCGGGCGTCTCCGTTCCCACCGTGTCCCGTGTCCTCAACGGCCGGTCCGACGTCGCCCCCGCCACGCGCGAGCGCGTCGAGACGTTGCTCCGCGAGTACGGCTACCGGCGCCGCGGCACTACCACCCCCACTCCGTCTGGCCTCGTCGACCTCGTGTTCAACGATCTCGACAGCCCCTGGGCTGTCGAGATCATCCGTGGCGTCGAGGAATCGCTCAACGGCGACGGCCTGTCCGTAGTCGTCTCGGCGATCCACCGGCGCGGAGGCGCCGACTCGACACGCAAGTGGCTCGACATCCTGGCGGCCCGGGCGAGTGACGGGGCCATCCTCGTCACCACCGACCTCGACTCGTTCCTGCACGCGGAACTCCAGCGCCTCAACCTCCCTGTCGTGGTGATCGACCCTGCAGGAGTGCCCGACCTCGAGGTACCCACCATCGGTGCCACCAACTGGACGGGTGCCGTGACGGCCACCGAGCACCTCCTCGGACAGAACCACCGTCGCATCGGCTTCGTCGCCGGACGGCCGGGACTGTGGTGCAGCAGGGCACGGCTGGACGGCTACCGCGCAGGGCTCGACGCCGCCGGCCTGGCCTTCGACCCCGCCCTGGTCATCAGCGGCGACTTCGACTACCACTCGGGTTTCTCGGCCGGGACCGAGCTCCTCACCCTCGCGGAACCCCCCACCGCCATCTTCGCCGCGAGCGACCAGATGGCCCTCGGGGTCTACGAGGCCGCGCGCCAGCAGGGGCTGCGCATCCCGGACGACCTCAGCGTGATCGGCTTCGACGACCTGCCCGAGGCATCCTGGGCATCGCCGCCCCTGACCACCGTCCGGCAACCGCTGTCGGAGATGGGGACGCTTGCCGCCCGCACCCTCGTACGTCTGATCAGGGGCGAGCCGGTCGAGAGCCCCCGCATCGAGTTGTCCACCCGGCTGATCCCCCGGGCCAGCGTCCGCCCACGGCCCGCCTGACCGGATAGCACCGGAACGACGCCACCGGAACGCAAGCACATGGTTCCCCTTGACTCCCCCAGCGCGGAACGAATATGTTTGTAACGGCAACATATTGGTCACACACACTTCCTGGAGCACTCAATGGCGATCGAGCCCACTCGCGACGACAAATTTTCCTTCGGACTCTGGACGGTGGGCTGGGAAGCCCAGGACCAGTTCGGTTCCGCTACCCGCGCCCCCCTCGACGCAGTCGAGGCCGTCGAACGCCTGAGCGACCTCGGCGCATACGGCATCACCTTCCACGACGACGATCTCTTCCCCTTCGGTTCCACCGCCGGTGAGCGCCGGGCGCAGATCGACCGGCTGAAGGGCGCCCTCGACTCCACCGGCCTGATCGTGCCAATGGTGACGACGAACCTCTTCAGCCACCCCGTCTTCAAGGACGGCGGTTTCACGAGCAACGACCGCGGCGTCCGCCGCTTCGCCCTGCGCAAGGTCCTCGACAACATCGACCTCGCAGCCGAGCTCGGCGCCAAGACGTTCGTCATGTGGGGCGGGCGCGAAGGCAGCGAGTACGACGCCGCCAAGGACATCCGCGGAGCCCTCGAACGCTACCGCGAAGCCGTCAACTTGCTCGGCGACTACGTCACCGACAAGGGCTACGACATCCGCTTCGCGATCGAACCCAAGCCCAACGAACCGCGCGGCGACATCCTGCTGCCCACGCTCGGACACGCGATGGCGTTCATCGAGACGCTCGAGCGCCCTGAACTGGTAGGCATCAACCCGGAGACCGGCCACGAGCAGATGGCCGGCCTGAACTTCACGCACGGAATCGCCCAGGCCCTATACCAGGGCAAGCTGTTCCACATCGACCTCAACGGCCAGCGCAGCATCAAGTTCGACCAGGACCTCGTGTTCGGTCATGGCGACCTGCAGAACGCCTTCTCCCTCGTGGACCTGCTGGAGAACGGTGGCCCCACGGGTGGGCCGTCCTACGACGGACCGCGTCACTTCGACTACAAGCCGAGCCGCACCGAGGACATGGACGGAGTCTGGGATTCTGCCGCCGCGAACATGCAGACCTACCTGCTGCTCAAGGAACGCGCCGCAGCTTTCCGCGCCGATCCCGAGGTGCAGGCGGCACTCACCGCGTCCCGCGTGTCCGAGATCAACGAGCCCACGCTCAACGAGGGTGAGGGCTACGAGGTGCTGCGCGCCGACCGCTCCTCCTACGAGGACTTCGACACCGATGCCTACTTCAATGGCAAGGGCTTCGGCTTCGTGAAGCTGCAGCAGCTCTTCATCGAGCACCTGCTCGGGGCCCGCTGACCCATGGCGCTCGTCACGGGCGTCGACTCCTCGACGCAGAGCTGCAAGGTCGTCGTCGTCGACACCCTGACCGGCGCCGACATCCGCAGCGGCCGTGCCCTCCACCCGGAGGGCACGGAGGTGGACCCGGAGTCGTGGTGGCAGGCCCTGCTCGCCGCGCTGGTGGCCGGGAACGGGCTCGGGAACGACGTCGATGCCCTCTCCATCGCGGGCCAGCAGCACGGCATGGTGCTGCTGGGTCGTGACGGCCGGGTCCTCCGCGACGCGCTGCTGTGGAACGACACCCGTTCCGCAGGTGCTGCCCGGGATCTCATCGCTGAACTGGGCGTCGACCAACTCGTCGCCCGCACAGGACTGGCGCCCGTCGCATCCTTCACCAGCACCAAGGTGCGGTGGGTGCGCGATGCCGAGCCCGACCTCGTTCCGCGGATCGCCGCTGTGGCGCTCCCCCATGACTGGCTGACGTGGCGCCTCCGCGGCTTTGGACCCGAGGGCGAGGCGCCCCTGGGTCCGGTCCTCGAGGAGCTCGTGACCGACCGCTCGGATGTGAGCGGCACCGGCTACTGGAACCCCGCCACGGGTGCGTACGATCTCGAGCTGTTCGAGCAGCTCCTCGGTCGACCTGCCCGTGAAGGTGGAAGCCAGGGTGGGAACGGCCCGGACGCGGTGGTGCTTCCCCGCGTCCTCGGAGCAGACGAATCCGCCGGCGTCGTGCACCCGTCGTACACGGCATCGGGCGGCCGCCGCGTCGTGCTGGGAGCGGGAGCCGGCGACAACGCCGGCGCCGCCCTCGGGCTGGGCGCTGTGGAGGGCGACGTCGTCGTGTCCCTCGGCACCAGCGGCACCGTCTTCGCGGTCACCGCGAACGCAGTGGCGGATGCGAGCGGGACGGTTGCGGGCTTCGCCGACGCCGGCGGACTGTTCCTCCCGCTCGTTGCGACCCTCAACGCGGCACGTGTGCTGTCCTCGGTGTCAGGGATCCTCGGCGTCGATCACGATGGCTTCGCCGCACTGGCGCTGGCTGCGGCTCCGGGCGCGGGCGGCGTGGTCCTGCTGCCGTACTTTGAGGGCGAGCGCACACCCAACCTCCCCACGGCGAAGGCGAGCTTCCACAACCTCAGCATCGCCTCGAGCACCCGGGAGAACATTGCCCGGGCCTCGATCGAGGGGATGCTGTGCGGACTGGCGGATGCACTGGACGCCGTGCGTGCAACGGGCGTGACACCGCGCCGGCTGCTCCTGATCGGCGGAGCCGCACAGAATGCTGCCGTGCAGCAGGTGGCGGCTCAGGTCTTCGATCTGCCCGTGAGCATCCCGGCTCCGGGAGAGTACGTGGCCCGCGGTGCCGCAGTGCAGGCCGCCTGGGTCCTGACGGGGTCGAGGCCTTCGTGGACGGTCGACACCGTGGAGGACCGCCCTTCCGATCACCGGTCGGTCATCCGGGAACAGTATCGGACAGCGGTGGCGTCCCTGACGTTCTAGCCCGCTCTCCGGACATGCCGAGAGGCACCGCCCATCCGGGCGGTGCCTCTCGCGTTGTGCGGGGTCCGTGCTAGACCAGGCCGGCCTGGTGGTCGATGCCCACCTGGTCCACCTTGCGGTGGAAGCGCATCCCGGCCTTGCCTCCGAGGATCGCCCCGATCAGCGGGATCAGGATTGCGATGGCGAGCCCGATCAGGCCGCTGGTGGTCAGTGCACTGCCGTCCACGGGGATGCTAGGCGCGCCGTTCAGGTTGGAGAGCACGTTGAACCGGTCGCCCGCAACAGCTGCGAGGATGGCCAGGACGATCGCGATGATGATGCCCCAGAGCCAGACCGCGAGGCCTTGCTTGACGCCGTCGAACCGTGCCATCCGGCCGGCGACGTAGCCGCCGCAGTAGTAGGCGACGAAGAGGATGATCGCGAGCACGATCCCGCTGATGATCCCGATGGTCTGGGCGTTCTCCTGCGCCTGACTGGCAGCGTCATTCGCAGTGCTCGAGTTCGCCGCTCCGACGCCGACGCCGATCGCCGCGGCGAGCGCACTGAGGATGACAGTGAGGCCGATCGCGGTCAGCCAGCCGAAGAACGCCGAGCCGAACTTGATGCCGCCGAACTGCTCCTTCTCCGCAGTGACGACGTCGTTGCGCCTGCTCTTCGGGGTACTCGCGCCCGATGTGTTGTCTGCTGATGCCATGATGCTCGTACTCCCTGGTAGGTGTGGATGATCCGGCGCCCGCAGCAGTGCTGCTGGACAACATGATCAGTCTGCTTACTACCCTGAACGCTGCGTGCACGCGGATGCAAGCCGCTTAAGGCGCCCGCCATCCATGATGCGAGGGCCTGTTGGACAGGAACACCTTCGATTTCCGCGCGGTGGTGCGGACCCACGACCTCTGAGCAGGAATTCGAGAGGTGCGACACCGCGGCTGAAGAAGCCGACCACTTTCGTGACCTCTTTGTTCGTTGCCTCGAGGGCCTGCTGAGGGTATGGAGCGCGGAACTATCATCCCGTCACCCCGCCCGGCGGTCGTCGTCGTGGCGGTCGTCGTCGTGGCGTCGTCGTCGTGGCCGACCGCAGGAGTACCTGTCCCTGCGCGCACAAAGGCCACGACCCGCTACCGCCGAAGCGGAAGCAGGCCGTGGCCTTGACGAGACGTGCCGCCGCTGTCAGAGCGGTGTGACCTGCACATCACAGTGCAGGCGCCGGGTGTGGTCGACGGTCCGGACGGCCCCGGTCAGCGTGAGCGGGACAACCGCGCGGATGTCACTGCTCGAGGCACTCAGCCGCAGCTCGAGCGCACCGGGTTCGACGATCCGCACCCGGTCCCGGCCGGTGAAGGCCGTGACGTCGGCGGGGACCGTGAACGCGATCCTCGCCGAGGATCCCGCGGCGAGGGGGACCCGCGCATAGCCGATCAGCCGCTGGACCGGTCGCACGACGGACGCCACCGGATCGTGCAGGTACAGCTGCACCACCTCGACCCCATCGCGCTCGCCCGTATTCGTGACCGTGACATGTACGCCGGCCTCACCGTCGGTCGGGGCGGAGTCCGCAGCCGATCCCGCGTCATCCCAGCTGAAGCTGGTGTAGCTGAGGCCGTGACCGAAGGCGAACGCCGCCGTCGGATCGATGTTCGACACCCCGCTGGACTGCGCGAGGGGCGCAGCGAGGTAGGTGGACGGCTGTGCGCCGGGCGACCGGGGAATGCTGACCGGAAGGCGCCCGGCCGGATTGATCCGTCCGCTGAGCACCCCGGCGACGGCGGCGGCTCCCTCCTCGCCCGGGAAGAAGCCCTGGACGATGGCGGCCGCGCGGGTCACGGCAGACCCGAGCGCGTACGGCCGCCCGGTCAGCAGCACGACGACGACGGGCTTCCCCGTCGCCAGCAGGGTGTCGAGGAGCTGCTGCTGCACCCCCGGCAGTTCCAGCGACTCCGCGTCGCACCCCTCGCCGCTCGTTCCACGGCCGAACAGCCCGGCCCGGTCACCGAGGACCGCGACGACGACGTCGGACCCGTTCGCGACGGCGAGAGCCTCGTCGAAGCCGGTGGTCGCGGTGCCGTCGATGGTGCAGCCCGTGGCGATCGTGATGTCGCTGTCGGGGAACTCCTGCTCGAGTGCTTCCGCGACCGTGGGAATTGCCAGGCCGAGCTCGACCTCGGGGTGCTGCTCGCCCACGTGCGCGGGGAACGAGTAGCAGCCGAGGAAAGCGCGGTGCGTGGCGGCATTCGGTCCGATCAGGCCGATGCGGGGAGCGGCGGTGAGGGGAAGGATGCCGCTGTTGCCGACCAGGACGATCGACTGCTCGGCGAGCTCCGCGGCGATCGCCCGGTTGCCCGGCGTGTCGAGATCGACGATCGGAACTCCCCCGCCCGCCAGGGCCGGCGGGACGGGCGACCAGTCCGGATCGAGCAGGCCGAGGTCCAGCTTCTGCCGCAGCACCCGGCGGAGCGCCTGATCCACCACGTCCTCGGACAGCCGGCCGTCGTCGATCTCCGCGACGAGGTGCTCGCCGAACGTGTGGATGGTGGGCAGTTCGACGTCGACCCCTGCGGTGAGCGCCGCGGCAGCGGCCTCCCCGAGGGTCGCCGCGACCCGGTGGAGTTCCTTGAGGAAGGCGATGCCGAAGTAGTCGGCCACGACCGTGCCCTGGAAGCCCCAGGTGTCGCGGAGCAACGTCGTGAGGAGGGATCCGTCGGCCGCCGTCGGGACGCCGTCGATGTCCGTGTAGGCGTGCATGACCGAACGGACGCCCGACTCGCGGACGGCCATCTCGAACGGCGGGAGAAGCACGTCGGCGCGCTCCCGCTCGCCGATCGACACGGGGGCGAGGTTACGGCCCGCCTTCGACGCCGAATAGCCGACGAAGTGCTTGAGCGTCGCCACGATCCCGGCGCGCTCGAGCCCCTGCACGTAGGCCGTCGCGACGGTCCCGATGAGGTACGGGTCCTCGCCGATGGTCTCCTCGACCCTGCCCCAGCGGGCGTCGCGGACGACGTCGAGCACGGGGGCGAGCCCCTGGTGCACGCCCACGGAGCGGAGGTCCGCGCCGATGGCCGAGGACATGGTCCGCACCAGGTCCGGGTTGAAGGTGGCACCCCAGGCGAGGGGCACCGGATACGCCGTCGCCTTCCAGGCCGCGAAGCCTGCGAGGCACTCCTCGTGGACGAGCGCGGGGATGCCGAAACGGTTCGCCGCCGTGATGCGCTCCTGCGTGCGCTGCAGGGACAGGGCGCCGAGTCCGGGTTCCACCGGCGCCGTCCCGAAGGGGCGCGTCAACTGGCCCAGGCCGTGCGGCAGGAGTTCGTCGAGGTCCACCGCCTCGTTCATCTCGTGCTGGTGCGGGGCCACCTCGCCACCCTCGGTGTTGGCGCCGACCCAGACGCCGACGAGCTGCGCGACCTTCTCGCGCAGGGTCATCATTCCGACCAGGGCGTCCACCCGGTCCTCGGGGGTGGCGGCGGGATCGCGCCAGCGGGCGTCATTCAGTGTTGTCTCAGTCATGGTCACTTTCCGCCAGCGCCCATGAGGCCCTGGACAAGCGCGCGGCGCGCGAACAGGTAGACGAGCAGGACGGGCACCATCGAGAGCGTCACCGCGGCCAGCAGCCCCGGGATGTTGATGCCGTACTGGGTCTGGAAGTTGAACAGCCCGAGGGTCACCACGCGGGTGCTCTCGGACTGGGTGAGGATCAGGGGGAACAGGAAGCCGTTCCAGGCCTGCAGCGCCGAGAAGACGGCGATCGTGGAGATGCCTCCCTTGGACAGCGGCAGCACCAGCCGGAAGAAGGCCCGCGCAGGACTCGCGCCGTCCATCGCCATCGCCTCGTACAGCTCGCCTGTGATGTCCCGCATGGTGCCACTGAGGATCAGCGTGCAGATGGGCAGCGCGAACGCCGCGGTGGGGAGGATGATTCCGAGCAGGTTGTCATAGAGCCCTACGGCGTTGATCAGGTAGAACACCGGGACGATCACGGCCTGCGCGGGGATCGCGAGGCCCAGGAGGAAGAAGCGGAACACGAACGACGCCCCCTTGCTTCGGCTGCGCACGATCGCGTAGCTCAGCGGCGGGACGAGCAGGAGGACGATCGCGACGACGCCGACCGTCACCACGACGGTGTTGAGGAAGTACCGGCCGAAACCGCTCGTGATCGCGTCAGCGTAGTTCTGCAGCGTGAAGCTCGTGGGGAAGGACAGCGGACCGTTGTCGCCGAACTCCTCCCTCGTCTGGAACGTGCCCGAGATCATCACGTACAGCGGGATGGCGACGATCAGCAGCCAGACGAACGAGCCGATGCCGGCGGCGTAATTGGGACGGGTCTTCATCAGAGGCCTTCCAGCGAGCTGTTCATCTTGTCGTAGCCGGACACCTTGACCACCACGAGGGAGATCAAGGTCGCGACGACGACGAGCACCAGGGCGATCGCGCTGCCTACACCGAAGTCGAAGCTCTGGAACGCCTCCTGGTACATGTAGAAGGCGGTGATCGTGGTGTCGGTACCGGGTCCGCCGTTGGTCAGGATCAGGACCGTCTCGAAGGTCGTCAACCCGCCGACCACCATCAGGATGATCGAGGTGATGGCCGTGTTGCGCAGTTGCGGCAGGGTGATGGCGAAGAACTGGCGCATCGTCCCCGCTCCGTCGATCGCCGCCGCCTGGTACAGCACGGTCGGAATACCCTTCGCTGCACCCTGGTAGATCAGGGTGTGGAACGGAGTGAACTGCCACATGCCCACGAAGATGAGCACGCCGATCGCGCCGGACTGCGTGCCGAGCAGGTTGCCGTCACCGAAGAGCCAGGAGAGCTGGCCCGGTATCCCGAAGTTGGGATCCAGCAGTGCCCGCCAGAGGACGGAGATCGCCGCCGAGGACAGCAACAGCGGGATGAAGTAGATGGCACTGAGGATTGCGCGGTTGCGCTGGTTGCCGGCGGCCCACACCCCGAGCAGGATGCTCAGCGGCGTCTGGGTCACGACGCCGAGGACGATGAACAGCAGGCTGAGCCAGAGGCTTTTCAGCATCACCGGATCGGCGATCAGCGTCTCCCAGTTCTCGAACCCGACGAATTCCGGGTCACCGAGCCCGCTCCACGAGGTGAAGGACAGGACGGCGACCGCGGCGAGCGGCACGAGGGCGAAGAGGGCGAAGAAGATGGTGGCGGGCAGGGCCCAGGCGAAACCGGGGCGTCCCACGGACGAGGCGCCCGAGCGGGCCGGGCGGCTCGTGGTGGAGCCGCCCGGCGCTGCCTGCCTGCGCGTAGCAAGCGTTGTCATGGTGATGTCCTAGAGGCTCTGCATGGCCTTGATGAAGCCGTCTTCATCGATCTGGCCGCTGAAGAACTGCGCCACGGCGGTATGGATGGTCACTGTCGCCTCGGGAGGGTAGGCCTGGTCCCAGGAGAGCTGGAAGTGGGGCGCTTCCTTCACGAGGTCGAACTGGTACTTGGCGTACTCCGGGTTGGAGGCCTCGCCGAGGAATTCCTCGGTGTTGGTGGTGGTGGGCAGGTTGCCGATGGCGATCTGCTCCTGCACGAACTCGTCGGAGTACATCAACTTCAGGAACTCGGCTGCCTCCTCGGGGTACCGGGTGTCCTTGTGGATCGAGTAGAAGTTGTTGGTGTTGCCCGCGAGGTTGTCGGGATCGCCCTCTCCGCCTTCGATCGCCGGGAACTCGCTGTAACCGAGCACGTTCTCGGCGAACTCGGGGTTGGCATCCAGATGCGTCGCGTACGCCCATGAGCCCATGAGCTCGAAGCCGGCCCGGCCGCTGGAGAGCAGGGTGGGAGACCCGCCGTCGGTGAACTTCACGGAGTCGAAGTTGGTGCCGAAGGCACCTGCGTCGATCAGTTCCCGCAGCTTGCCGAGCGCCTCGCGGCTCTCCTCGGAGTCCCACACCTCGGTGTCGCCGTCGAGCGCGGCCTGGAAGAGGCCCTCACCCGCGACGCGGTCGAAGACGTACTGGAACCACATCTGGGTGGGCCACTGGTCTGCGCCGCCGAGTGCGATGGGCGTAACACCGGCCGCCTTCAGCTTCTCGACGTCCTCCAGCAGTTCGTCCCACGTGGCGGGGGGTGCATCGATGCCGGCCTGCTGCAACACCTCGGAGTTGTTGAAGAGCATCACGGGCTGCGTGCCACGCATCGGGATACCGTAGCTCTTGTCGTCGACCACGGCCGTCTCGAAGACGGACGGCAGGAAGGCTTCCTTCAGCTGGGGGTCCTCCTCGATGAGGTCGTCGAGGGGCATCAGCAGATCCGCCTCGACGAAATTCGCGATGCTTCCTCCGCCCCAGTTGAAGAAGATGTCCGGAGCCGAGTCGGTGTCGATGATGGTCTGCAGCTTGGTCTGGTAGTCCGCGCCGGGGATCGTATCGAGCACGATCTTGACGTCGGAGGTCTCATTGAACGTGTCGACCATGGCCTGCTCGACCTTGTTGCTGGCATCTCCGTAGACCGCCAGGTGAAGCTCGTTCTCGGGCCGACCGGACGCGTCGCCGCCTCCGCCGCCGCATCCCGCAAGGGTGAAGCCCAGCATCATGACCGCGGTGCCCGCAAGGCTGCGGGACATCCAGGTTCGGTTGTTCATCGTTGAACGCCTCTCGAAAGTTTCGACGATTCCGTCGAAAGTTATGTGATGCGCTGAGTCTACGTAGCAGTTGCCGGGATGCGCAAGGCCAGATGTGCAGCCGGTCACATTTCGCGGTCAATGGCTTCGCGGGCGCCGCGCGCCGCAGGGGTAGGCTGTGGGGCATGTCGATTCCGGCGGAAGAACCGCGCGTCACACTCGCCCAGCTCGCAACGGTGGCCGGCGTTTCCCTTTCCACGGTCTCCAAGGTGCTCAACGGGCGGACCGACGTGTCGCCGAAAACACGGGCGAAAGTTGAGGAGCTCCTCGAGGAGCACGGCTACAGGCGGCGGAAGGTCTCGGTAGCCAGGGCGGGACTCGTCGAACTCGTGTTCCACGAGCTCGAGAGCGCCTGGGCGCTCGAACTCATCCGCGGCGTGGAGAACGTGGCACGCGAGCACGGCCTGAGCGTGGTGCTGACCGAGACCGGTACGCGCCATGCCCCCGGTTCAGAATGGATCGAGGGCGTCATGGCGCGCCGCCCCGCCGGCGTCGTCCTCGTCTTCTCCGACCTGCCACAGGACTTCCGGAACAAACTCGACTCGCGGTCGATCCCCTTCGTCATCATCGATCCTGCAGGGGACCCGTCCCCCGACGTCCCCTCCGTGGGCTCCGCCAACTGGTCGGGCGGCATGATGGCCACGCGCCACCTCATCGACCTCGGCCATACACGCATCGCCGCGATCAGCGGTCCGGAGGACATGATGTGCTCCCTTGCCAGGATCGACGGTTACCGATCGGCCATGGGCATGGCGTCCCTGCCCATCCCTCCTGGCTTCATCCGGTACGGGAACTTCCATGTCGACGGCGGACGCGACCACGCCTTCTCGTTGCTCCGCAGTCCCCACCCCCCGACGGCGATCTTCGCCGGCAGCGACCTCCAGGCCCTGGGCGTACTCGACGCCGCCCGGCAGATCGGACTCCGCGTACCCGATGAGCTCTCGATCGTCGGCTACGACGACCTGCAGTTGGCGCAATGGTCCAGCCCGGCCCTGACGACGGTCCACCAGCCGCTCATCCAGATGGCGGAGGAAGCAACGCGGATGGTCCTGCGCCTGCGCGACGGCGAGCGTCCCAACAATCTGCGGCTCGACCTCGCGACCAGCCTCGTGGTGCGCCAGAGCACGGCGGCTCCGTCCAGCGGCAGCGCCCGGACCACGAGGGCAGCGCAGCAGCGGGCCTGAGAGAAGCACCCTCCGCCGCTGGTTACGATGGGAGCCAGGCCAGGTGCGCAGAAGGCTCCTGCAGGACGAAGGAGAACCAGGGCTGTGCGGTCACTACCCGGCGTGGCGAACGGCACCGAGGGCCTTCGCGCACAGAACCTGTCCCAGATCCTGACAATGGTGCACCGGTACGGCCCGTTGTCCCGGTCGGAACTGACACGGCGCACGGGCTTCAACCGTTCGACGGTCGGCGCCCTCGTCCTCACACTCACGGAGCGGAACCTGGTCCGTGAGACGGAGCCCGCCGTCGGTGGCCGGGTCGGTCGGCCGAGCCCGATCGTGCAGGTGAATCCCGGTGTGGCCGTGCTCGCCGTCAATCCCGACATCGATGCGCTGACGGTCGGCGTCGTCGGCCTGGGCGGCCGGGTGCACGCACGGGTGCGCCGCGAGACCCGGGGCGTCCCGACGCTCGACGACGCCGTTCAGCTCACCCTCGACATCGTGTCCGACCTGCGGCCCCTCCTCGCCGGCCTCGACAGCCTGCTCGGCGTCGGCATCGCGCTTCCCGGGCTGGTCAATGCCGGTACCGGCCGCGTCCTGGTCGCACCCCACCTAGGGTGGCAGGACGCCGACCTCACGGGGCCTTTCGGCGACGCGCTGGGGCTCCCTGCCGTCGCCGCGAACGACGCCTCCCTCGGATCCCTCGCGGAGAGCATCTTCGGGGCCGCACTCGGTGTGGCCGACGCCCTCTACCTCAACGGCAGCGCGAGCGGCATCGGTGGAGGAATCGTGACCGGAGGCGCCCAGCTGGTGGGCAGCCGCGGGTACGGGGGCGAGCTGGGGCACACACTCGTTCGTCCTGGCGGATCACCGTGCCACTGTGGCCGATCAGGCTGCCTCGACGCGGAGGTCCGGCTGGAACGGCTGCTGGGCGCAGCGGGGCTCGACGGCGGCGGTATCGAAGCGCTGGAGATCGTGCTCTCCGACGGGCCCGTCGAGGCCGTCCGCCTCGAGGCGGAGCGCCAGGTGGAACTCCTGGCCGTAGCTCTCGTGGACTTCGTGAACATCTTCGACCCGGAGCTGATCCTTCTCGGCGGCTTCCTGGGTTCCCTCGTCGGTTTCGCGGGCCAGAGCCTCGGGGATGCCGTGAACGAGGCATCCCTCGCCGGCAGGGTCCACGTGCGCCGGGCCGCGCTCGGACCCGAGCTGCTGCTGGTCGGTGCAGCCGAGCTGGCCTTCCGGCCCTTGCTCGCCTCGCCCGCCTGAGGGCACACCAAACGGCGCATCGCCCTGTCGGGCTGATGCGCCGTGTGTGTTCACAGGAGAACGGCAGACCCTGGGTCAGCCGATGCGGCGTGAGCCGCTCCCCCCACTGTCGTCGTCGATCTCGTCGGCGTACTTGTCCGCATACTCCGAGTAGTCAGGTTCAACTGGCTCGATAGCTTCGGTACGTCGGCTCGAAGCACGACTACCCGGGCCTGTGAGCTCTCGCTGCAGTGCCGAATAATCAGTGGCCGGGCTGAAGTACTTCATATCCCGGGCCTGCTTGGTAGCTTTTGCCTTTTGACGGCCGCGCCCCATGGCGTGACCCCCTTTGTGCGTCGATCCGGAGGTGGTCACTGGGGCACAAAGGCCCAAGGCTGCAGCGAGGCCCCGGATTATTCGGTCAATTTGTCGTAACTATAGGTTACATGCTTTCAGGGCCACCCGAATGCCGGTTGTCCCTGGCGCTCCGGAGCCGGACGCAGGGGGCCGGGGACGCGCTGGCCCGAGACGCCGTGGAACCCGATGACAGTCGATCTTGGATAGAGTCAAAACCGCGTCGGAGCCTCCCGACGGCGAGTAAGAGGACTACAAGGAGACAGCGGCCCACAATGAGCAATGAGGAGCAGGCAGCGCGGCGTCCGGGCCACGAGCCAGGGCCCGGGCCGGAGCCGACGCAAGGCGCCGAGGAGCACCAGCCCGTCGGAGGCCCCTACGCCTTCGCGCCGCAGGGCGGTGAACCGGGCCTGGGGGATCCTGGGCTGTACCCGGGTATTGACCCAGCGTCCGTGGGACCGGCACGACCGACGGACCCTGCGGAATCGGGCAGCACCTCGCCGTCGGCGCTCGACCAGAGTGGTGGTGCGGCAGCCCGCGGCGGATGGATCCCGACACCTCCGGACCCGGGCGAGGAACCGGCAGAGCACCCCAAGCGTGACCGCGCCCGGTCCACGGGCACCCGCCTCCCGCTGCTGCTGATCATCGGCGGCGCAATCATCCTTCTCGGGCTCCTCATCTGGCTGCTCGTCTCCCTCTTCGGCGGAGCGGATGATGAAGCGCGCGTGGACCCGTCGTCGCTCGCGGCCGGTGAGTGCCTCGCTGACTTCGCGGGCATCACCGAGGATGCCGTCCTGGTGGACTGCACGGAGGCCCACAATGCGCAGCTCGTGGCGAGCGAGGACTATCCCGATGACGCCCAATTCCCTGGTCGCGACCAGCTGGGCATCCGCGCCGAGGCCGCCTGTGCCGCAGCCTCCGCGGACATCAACCCGGACGTCGTCACCCAGGAACTGCAGGTGACGCTGCTCCGCGCCACCCCCACCGCCGAGACCTGGGCAGATGGCGACCGGACGGTGGACTGCTTCGCCGTCGTCGAGAATGGCGACACGCTCACGCAGAGCCTGCTCAACCCCTGACGGGTCGGGCCCCGGACGCACGAGAGGGAGGAACCGCAAGGCCCCTCCCCCTCGTGCGTCAGGCTAGCGGGCCGCGTGCACCAGCAGGCCGCCCGTGTCCGGTCCGGCGTCGCCGAGCGCATCCGTGGCCACCTCCCGGCGGTCCACCACGACGGTGTCCCCGTCGACGATCTCACCGGCGAGGATGCCGCGCGCGAGCCGGTCGCCGATCTCCCGCTGGACGAGCCTGCGCAGCGGGCGGGCGCCGTACGCCGGGTCGAACCCGGTGAGGGCGAGCCACTCGCCGGCTGCCGCACTGACGTCGAGTGTCAGCCGGCGGTCGTGCAGCCGCTCACCCAGCGCCCGGACCTGCAGGTCGACGATCCGCGAGAGCTCGTCGAGGCCCAGCGGATCGAAGATCACGACGTCGTCCAGCCGGTTGAGGAACTCCGGCCGGAAGTTCGCGTTGACCGCGGACATGACGGCCGAGCGCTTCGCGGCCTCGTCGAGCGACGGGTCCACGAGGAACTGGGAGCCGAGGTTCGAGGTCAGCACGAGGATGACGTTCCGGAAGTCGACCGTCCGGCCCTGGCCGTCCGTCAGGCGACCGTCGTCGAGCACCTGCAGGAGCAGGTCGAAGACCTCGGGATGCGCCTTCTCCACCTCGTCGAGCAGCACCACGCTGTAGGGCCTGCGCCGCACGGCCTCCGTGAGCTGGCCGCCCTCCTCGTAGCCCACGTATCCCGGAGGAGCACCGACGAGGCGCGCCACGGAGTGCTTCTCGGAGTACTCGGACATGTCGATCCGGATCATCGCGCGCTCGTCGTCGAACAGGAAGTCCGCGAGCGCCTTCGCCAGTTCCGTCTTGCCCACACCCGTGGGGCCCAGGAACAGGAACGAGCCGGTGGGCCGGTTGGGATCGGACACCCCTGCCCGGGCGCGGCGGACGGCGTCGGACACTGCGGCCACCGCCTTCTGCTGACCGATGAGGCGGGCACCGATGGCCTGTTCCATGGCGAGGAGTTTCTCGCTCTCGCCCTGGAGCATGCGGCCGGCCGGGATGCCGGTCCAGGCAGAGATCACTTCGGCGATGTCATTCGCCGTGACCTCCTCCGCGACCATGAGCTCCGGTGTGCTGGCCGTCTGCTCCTCTGCGGCCTGCGCCTCGCGGAGCTCGCGCTCCACCTGCGGGATCTCCCCGTAGAGGATGCGGGACGCCGTCTCGAGGTCGCCCTCGCGCTGGGCGCGGTCTGCGTGCGAACGCAGGTCGTCGAGCGACGCCTTCAGGTCACCGACGCGGTTCAGGCCCGCCTTCTCGGCCTCCCACCTCGCGTTCAGCGCATCGAGTTCCTCCTGCCGGTCCGCCATCTCTGCACGCAGCGCCTGCAACCGTTCGGCGGACGCCTCGTCCTTCTCACGGGAGAGGGCCATCTCCTCCATGTGCATGCGCTCGAGGGACCGGCGCAGCTCGTCGATCTCCACCGGTGCCGAGTCGATCTCCATCCGCAGGCGCGAGGCGGCTTCATCGACGAGGTCGATGGCCTTGTCCGGGAGCTGGCGGCCCGGGATGTACCGATGGGACAGCGTGGCTGCCGCGACGAGCGCAGAGTCCGCGATGGACACCTTGTGGTGCGCTTCGTAGCGCTGCTTGAGCCCGCGCAGGATGCCGATCGTGTCCGGCACGGACGGCTCCCCCACGTAGACCTGCTGGAACCTGCGCTCCAGCGCCGGGTCCTTCTCCACGTTCTCGCGGTACTCGTCGAGCGTGGTGGCACCGATCAGGCGCAGCTCTCCGCGGGCGAGCATCGGCTTGAGCATGTTGCCGGCGTCCATCGACCCCTCCGACGCACCCGCTCCGACCACGGTGTGGAGTTCGTCGATGAAGGTGACCACCTGGCCGTTCGACGAGCGGATCTCCTCGAGGACGGCCTTGAGCCGCTCCTCGAACTCCCCGCGGTACTTCGCACCGGCGATCATCGAGGCGAGGTCGAGGCTGATGAGCCTCTTGCCGCGCAGCGACTCGGGCACGTCGCCCGCCACCATGCGCTGGGCCAGCCCTTCGACCACCGCGGTCTTGCCGACGCCGGGCTCACCGATGAGCACCGGATTGTTCTTGGTGCGGCGGCTGAGCACCTGCACCACGCGACGGATCTCGGCGTCGCGTCCGATCACGGGATCGAGCTTGCCGCTGCGGGCCACCTCGGTGAGGTCGACGCCGAACTTCTCGAGTGCCTGGAAGGTGTTCTCCGGGTCGGGTGTGGTCACGCGTCGCTCGCCCCGCACACCGGGCAGCGCGGAGGCCAGCGCCTCGCGTGTGAGCCCGACGGAACGAAGGATGTTGCCCGCCGCCCCGCCATCGGCGGCCAGGCCCAGCAGGAGGTGCTCGGTGGACACGAACTGGTCACCCAGGGTCTCGGCCTCCTGCTGGGCGGAGCTGATCAGCTGCAGGGCGCCGCGGGAGAACTGGGGTTGCGCCACGGACGAACCCGACGACGACGGCAGGGCCTTGATCGCCGAGCTCGCCTGCACGCTCACCGTGTCCGGATCGACTCCCGCTGCCTTCAGGAGGGCGACGGCGATGCCGTCCCGCTGGTCCATGAGCGCCTTGAGGAAGTGCGCCGTATCGATCTGGGCGTTGCCCGCCGTGGAGGCGTTCATTGCAGCAGCTGACAGCACCTCACGGCTCTTGGTGGTGAAGTTGGTATCCACGCGCGGTTCCTTTCCGTTCTGCCGAGGGGTTCCGGCAGTCACATTGAGTGTACTCGACTCAACTTTGCGGACGGAACAAAAATTCCCCGCCCTTCGCGCACGGAACACCGTGATGGTGCGCGGTGGACAGGGCCGTCAGGTGACCTCGGCGCCGGTGAATTCCGTCATCGCGTCGAGCAGCCACTTCACGGTGTAGTCGCCGAAAGAGGCACGGGGCATGATCCGATACTCCTGGTCGCCGACCTGCCACAGCACCACCTGCACCGGACCGAGTGTGGTGGAGACAGCTTTCCCGGGACCGAACGCACGAGGGTGCAGATCCACATGGCATCCCTTCTCCAGCACCGCCCGCGCAGAGGGGCCGGACAGCTCCAGTGTGGTCCGGTTAGCCGACAGGTCGACGACCTGGCCGAAGGACCCGGCACGGGCGAGCTCACGGCTCATCCGCACGGTCAGCGGATGGGTCGCCAGGCTGATCAGAGCTCCGGGCTCCCGGTCCTGCCGGTCGATGAGTTCCTCGGGGATGACGGTTTCGTCGGAGCTCACGAGCAGGAACTCGTCGGGCCCGAGCCACAGGACCGTGACGGCGTCCGCGCTGCCGGTCACTACTCCGCACCTATCGGGCCACGGCACGCCTGCGACGCGCTGCTGGGGGCGGTTCTGGAGGGCGACTGCGAGAAGGCGAGCTCGATCATGCTGCGGCACGTCCAGGAGTTCGAGGCGCAGATCCGGACCGTCCTGTGACCATCGCGGCGGCACTCCCGGGGGCCGGGCACGACAGTCATTTCGGGGCCTGTGATCTCTGGGAGGATGAACTATGGCTTCGAACAATGAACGCGACGTCGGCGTCGATGTGGAGACAGGCCAGCAGGGTGGCGTGCAATCGGTGGACCGGGCACTCGCGGTCCTGGAGATCCTGGCGCGGGACGGCCATGCCGGGGTGAGCGACATCGCCGAGGAGATGGGCATCCACAAGTCCACGGTCTCCCGGCTCCTGGGTTCGCTCGTGAGCCGGGAGATGGTCTATCAGAACAGCGAGCGCGGCAAGTACCAGCTGGGTTTCGGCATCCTGAGACTGGCGAGCTCGATTCCCGGGCGATTGGGGCTGGTTCGTGAGGCGCGTCCAGTGCTGGAGAGCCTGGCCGAGGAATTCAAGGAGACGGTCAATCTCGCCGTCCTGCGCTCGGGCTACGCCGTCAATCTGGATCAGGCCATGGGGCCGTCCACCCTGGCGACGTTCGACTGGGTGGGTAGTCTGACACCGCTCCACGCCACGTCCAGTGGAAAAGTGCTGCTGGCGGCGCTGTCCGCAGAGGAGCGGGATCGGGTGCTGGGGGGAATCGGGATGCCTGCTCGGACTCCGCGGACCATCACCGACAGGAACGCGCTGGAAGCCGAGCTGCTGGAGGTCGCCCGCAGCGGCTATGGGATCGTCCGGGAGGAGTTCGAGATCGGGCTGAACGCGGCCGCGGTTCCGATCTTCAACCATCTGGGCACCGTGATCGGTGCAGTCAGTGTCTCGGGCCCTGCGTTCCGCTTCGATCCCGAGGAGGCGCCTGTGCTTCTCGAGGGTCTGAAGCAAGCCGGGCTGCGTATCAGCGCGAAGATGGGTTATGCCGGACCCGACCGCATGGCCGGTGGTTGAGCCTCCCGCAAGCGGGAGGTTCGACCACCGGGTTCATCACGGGGGCTGCGTTCAGGAGCTCGGGGTGATGTCCCCTACCTTGCCGGACACCCAGTCATGGAAGGCTCCGATGTGGTGTTCGCTGGGCACCAGGACACCGCCCTTGGCATACACTTTCGAGCTCATGGCCGGCTGACAGCGCTCGCAGGCGTCGAAGTCCTGCTGGTTGACACGGTGGAACAGCTCCACGGACGCGCTGACGTCCTTGCCGCTTTCCACGACACTGGGCACGTACAGCCAGTCACACTCCACCACGGTGCGGTCCGCGGCCAGGGGGAACATGCGGTGGATGATCACATGGTCCGGGACCAGGTTCACGAAGACCGTAGGTTTGATGGTGATGGCGTAGTAACGGCGGTCCTGGTCCTCATCGATCCCCGGAATGCGGTCGAGTCCTTCGGAGCCGTCCACCGTGAAGCCCTTGATGTCGTCGCCGAAGTCGGCGCCGTGTCCCACGAAGTACTGCGCTGCCAGTCCATCGGCGAACTCCGGCAGCACCTCCGTCAGCTCCGGGTGGATGGTGGCGCAGTGGTAGCACTCCATGAAGTTCTCGATGATGAGCTTCCAGTTCGCCTTCACCTCGTAGCGGACCCGCCGGCCCAGACTGAGGTTGGCGACGTCGTATCCTTCGATCGCTTTGAGATCGCCGAGCCGCTCCTCGATGGCGCCCATGACGTCCAGCTCGAATGACGGCGGCTCATCAGCCAGGCAGACCCATACATAACCGAGGTATTCACGGATATGCACCTTCACCAGGCCGTATTCGTCCCGGTCAATGTCCGGCATCTTGGTCAGATTGGGCGCCGCGATGAGCCTGCCGTCGAAGTCGTAGGTCCAGGCGTGGTACGGGCACTGGAACGACCGGGCAGCTACCCCCTGTTCCTCCATGCGGAGTTTCACGCCGCGGTGCCGGCACACGTTGTAGAAGGCGCGGATCCCACCTTTCCGGGTGCGGCTGATCAGGACGCTCTCGCGCCCGATCTGGACTGTCCGCCAGGCGCCCGGCCTGTCCAGATCGGCGGAACGGACGGCACAGAACCACATCTGCTCGAAGATCCGTTTTTGCTCGGCCCGGAAGATCCCCTCGTCCACATAGGTGTACCCCGGAAGGGTCGGGATCAGGCTCGGGGTGGTCAGTTCAACGGACAACTCGTTCTCCTCACGAACAGATACGAACAGCTGGATGGGGGCGGAACCGGTCAGGACGGAAGGAGTGCAGGTGCGCGGCGTCGGTCACACCAGCGCGGGAGCATCCGTGCGAGCCGCTACCCCGCTCTCCCACCCCGGCAGCGGGGCGGTCGGGGGCGAAGCCGGCCGGGCAGGAGTTCCCTGCGCCCGAACCGGGAGGCTTCGACGCCATCGGCCGAACAGCCGCGGCTGGTTCAAGGCCAGGACTGCAACCGGCGCATCCGCCTGGTAGTAGACGGCGAGGCAGCTGTAGGCGTCCATCTCGCCGGCCTCGATCTCCAGCCGATCGTAACCCGTGGAGTCGCCGGCGAATTGAAGCTTGACCCCGTACTGATCGGACCAGAAATAGTGTGGTTTGACCGGCTTCGGTTGCGCTTCGGGGTCCAGGAGCGTTTCGACCGCGAGGGCTGCGCGCTCGAAGGCCCCGGTCCAATGCTCCATGCGGTGGTGGCAACCGGTTGCGGGGTCGAGCCACGCGGCACAATCACCCACCGCCACGATTCCGGGAACGCTGGTGCGCCCCTCGGAGTCACACAGGACCCCGCCGGCCAGGTCCACGCCTGAGCCTGCCAGCCATTCGATGTTCGGTTCGGCGCCGATGCCGACGACCACGACGTCGGTTGCGATGTAACGTCCATCCTTCAGGTGGATGCCGGTGACGCCGCCTTCGTGGCCGTCGAAGGCTTCGATCACCGCGGAGGAGATCAACTCCACACCGTTCGCTGCATGGAGGCCGCCGACCAGGGCGCCCATCTGCGCACCGAGCTGGGCGCTGAACGGAACGGGCTTGGTATCGATGATGGTCACCTGCATGCCCCGCGAGGCGGCCGCCGCGGCAACTTCAGCACCGATGAAACCGGCACCGATGACTGCCATCCTGTTTCCGGACACCAGGGCGGAAGCCAGGTTCTCCGCATCGGTGAGGGTTCGAAGTGTGTGGACATTGCCGGAGCCGACGAGGGCGGGCAGCGTGCGGGCCCTCGCACCCGTGGCGATGACGATGCCGTCCGCCTGGACGGTGCGTCCGTCGTCGAGCGCGATGGTTCGTGACGATACATCCAGGAACACTGCTGCGGACCCCAGCATCCACTCGGCCCTCAGCTCCTCCGAGTCCGACTCCAGCAGGATGTCCTCGGCCTGGACCCTGCCGAGGAGGAAGTCCTTGGACAGCGGGGGCCGGTCGTAGGGCCGATGGGGCTCGTCCCCGATCAGAACAAGCCGACCCGAGAAGCCCTGGGCGCGCGCTGCCCGGGCCGCGGACAGGCCGGCCAGGGAAGCTCCTACGATTGCCAGCGTCTCCATCTACCAACATCCTTCGATCGCATTTTGCGCAACACTGATCGCTATATGCAACAGCGTCCTTGGATCGGATAACAGTGTCAAGAGTGAAGTGGCGGTCCGAACGGGATGGAGGACACATCGGCAGGAGGCGGTCTTGACAGGGCACGAGGACTGGCCCAGCCTGTTGCATATAGCGATCACGGTTGTTCAGTACGGAACAGCGCCGTACGGAGTGGCTCGACGCGATTCGCCCGCAGTAGGCCATGGAGAAGAGGTTCCGCGTGCACAAGGCTTGTCCACTCAGCGAACTTGCACCAGGGGAAGCGCTCCGGTTGGACACGACGCCCCCTATCGCCGTCTTCCACACGGAGGAGGGCGAACTTTTCGCCCTGGACGACACCTGCACCCATCAGGACGCGTCCCTCGCTGACGGCTGGGTCGAGGACTGCTGGGTCGAGTGTCCCCTTCACGCCTCGAGGTTCGACCTCCGCACCGGAGCCGTCGACGCCCCGCCTGCCAAGCTGCCGATCCGCTCCCACGCCGTCACCGTGATCGATGGTGACATCATGATCACGGAATCGAAGGATGCACCCAACCTTCCCCCGGGTCTCACGATGGCCTCGACACCGACACTGACGCCAGCACCCAGGAGCACGTCGTGACCATCCTGGTCGAGGGCCGACCAGCGGGCAGCACGACTGCCACGGCCGGTGCCGCAACGGCAACCAGGACCAGACGCGCCGAATTCGTCCTCACACTGTCCTGCCCCGAGTAACCCGGCATCGTCCGGGCCGTGACGGCATTCCTGGCGGACCTCGGTTTCGACATCGTGGAACACCAACAGTTCGACGACCACGTGAGCGGGAATTTCTACCTACGCACCGCCTTCACCGCCGGAGCGCCGGACGCCTCGCCGACACCTCATACCGCGGAGCTCCTCACGGAGGCGTTCGCTCCCCTCGCCAAGGACTTCGGGATGGAATTCGCCATCGAAGTCGCCAGCTAGTTGTTCGAGCAGGGTGTTCACGTCAGTGCGGTCGTGAGGGCTCAACGTTTTTACATGCGCGAAGCGCTCAAACCACTGCCGCGCGTACTGACGTGCCGTGGGGTGTGACGGAAGCTGTCGTCGTCAGAGTGGTCTTGGAGACGCCTTCACGCTGCTTGTCCGGCAGTGCCATCGTGCTGCCACGCCTAATTTGCTTCGGAAGTCAGTATGTCGCCGTCATAACGCAAGGTTATCGGCGATCGAACAACGGGAGTAGCAGTAGCTGCGGAATCCCCCGATGCAGGCGGAATTATGGCGTTTCCGTGAAAAGAGTCTGGGAAGATCTGCTTGCATGTTGAAGTCTGGGCGCAGGGCTCGAAGTTTTGGACAGGATCCTTGTTCCAAGGTGCTCCCCCACAACTCAACTGGCTCGGTTCTGAGGTCGCATTGGGGACCCGAACATCGGGAGTACCACATGAACCGCCAAGAGACAGCTATGACCTGTCAGGAGCAGGGCCCTAATAAGGGGTTTTGCATCCCGCCTAATCACATGTCCAACAAGCATCGCTCCACCGGAGGACACCGGCGGAGGGATGCCAAGGGATCTCTTCACAATCTATGCACTGGGCCGCGCCGCTCTGGTCCGGTCTGAGTCCGACACCATTGAAGTAACTGCTGAGGTGCCGGTTCGGGCGGAGCTTGGCGACGATTGACCGGTGATGCCCGCAGCGTGCTCGGCCAAGATTCCTGTCCGGTGTCGGATCCGCAGACGATAGAGCAGTGCCCCGCCGATGGTCACGGCGGCCACGAACATGACGCCGCCCCATTGCAGGTACCACGCGAAGGGCGGGACCGAGTTGTAGATCTCCGTTCGCGGCCAGATCAGGTTCAGGGTCATGGCCCCGCCCCAGAGCACCGCGAGGATGTTCACGGGGAGGCCCCACTTGCCCAGACTAAATCCTGCTTCAGATTCACCGTTGTCCGTCCCTGTGTCGGGAAGCGGCCACATCTTCTTGAAACGCCGCCGCAGCAGCGGCACTGTGACCAGCAGGTAGGACAGGTAGATCAGGACAATGCTGATGCTGGAGAGGATTGTGAAGATCGCCGGCTGGGAGACGTTAACGATCAGCGGAATGATGGCGATGATTCCGATGACGATGGCCGCGACGGTGGGCGTCTTCCGTTGTGGGTGCACCTTGCTGAGCTGGCGGCTGAAGGGCAGGTTGTTGTCTCGGGCCATAGCGAACATCATGCGGATGGCGGCAGCGTGGACAGCGAGCGCGCAGACACTGATGGCCACGACGATGCACACCAGGAAGGCCTTTCCGAACGGACCGCCCAGTACGGATAGCACGATGTACTGCAGGCCGCCGTCGGCAGATCCCAGCTTGGGATCGTTCAGGTCCGGCGCGGCCAGGAGCCCACCGAGGAGGATCAGGCCGCCTAGCACGAAGGACGCCGTGATTGCTCGGAGAATAGCTTTGGGGGCGGTCTTCTTGGGGTTCTTCGTTTCCTCACCGAGGGAACTGGCGGTGTCGAATCCGTACATCACGTAGCCGGAGGCCATGGCGCCGATCAGGAATACCCCGAAAAAGCCGAGGTCATGGTTCTCGCCGAAGCCTGCGGTGTCGAAAAGGACCCCCGGCCCGCGCACTACGTGCCATCCGAGGGCCAAGATGAGGAGCACGGCAGCGGTGAGCTCTATGAAGACGCCGATGCTGTTGATCTTGGTCATCAGCCTGACGCCGAAGGCGTTGATGAGGGTGGAGATGGTGATCAGGACAGTAGCCAGCAGGACGCCGTTGATGGCGAAATCAAGCGGGCCGGTACCGTCCCCGACGATCTGGAACCCTGACCAGATCTGCGGCAGAGTGAGCTGCAGCGCCAGAGCGACGGCTCCCAGTGCCATGGTCGAGGAGATCAGCAGCAGCCAACCTGCCAGCCAGGACCAGGTTCCGGAGGTGAGCTGTTTGGCCCAGTTGTAGACCGAACCAGCCACCGGGTAGCGGCCCGCCAATTCGGCGAAGCACAGCGCCACCATCAGCTGGCCTGCGAAAACGAGCGGCCAGGACCACGCGTAGGCCGGGCCGGCCATGGAATAACCGAAGTAGAACAGTTGGAAAACACCGGTGAGGATGGAGATGTAGCTGACGCCGGCGGCGAAACTGGCGAATTTGCCGATGCTCCGATCCAGTGTCTGGGCGTAGCCGAACTCGTGCATGCCGCTCGTATCAATACTCTTGCTGCGTTCCACTATCTGAACTCCTAGATCGGAAAAGCACGATGGTGATGAACCGCGGTCGCCATTGGACGCAGGTGAACTCGACGGCTACGACCAAGTTCTGGTCCCCGCGGTTACGCCTCTGTTTTTGCCTGGCCCCTGTGCCTGCGCCCGCTTCTTACGGAATGGGATTTAACCAGCCTGGTTGCGACGTCCTGGCGGATGTACCGGCCTCGCGGTACTCGTCAGGCTGTGTGCGACGTTCGGACCGCACCGGTGGAGCGGCCCGGATCGTCGTCCGCGATCACCCAGGCCCGGTGTATCCGACGATCCCCGGCACCTTCAGCAATGCCTGCCCGATTATGTGGTCGACCTATTCCCAGGGGTAGCGGGAACAGGATCCGCCGAACCCACTTTTGTGCGGGCTGGGTTCGGTGTGACCTGACTCATACGATGCAGACTAGTTCGCATTGAACATGTGTTCAAGGCCTTGGTGTAACGGTCGCGTCAACAAATGTTCAAGTTCATGAGCATGGACCTGCTCGTATGCAGGCGCCTCTGGTGGAAGGAGGATGAGCCCCTTCCATCAGAAACGCTTGACGTGAGCTGAACCGCTATCGATGCCCGCAGGTCAGGCAGGAGCTACGGCGAGGTGCGTCTCCGCTGTTGTTGCGCCGGTTCGGGAAGCTCGGATGAGGTCCGCGCATCGTTCTCCGATCATCATGACGGTGATGTTGGGGTTCACCGTTATGTGTTCAGGCATGACCGAAGCATCAGCCACGCGCAGGCCGGTGACGCCCTTGACCCGCAGCTCAGGGTCGAGCGGTGACGAATCGTCGTCCACGGCGCCCATGCGCACCGTGCCGACGGGATGGTAGACGGTGTTGTGCGTCTTGCGGATGTAATCCTGCAGTTCATCGTCGGTCTGAGCCTCAATGCCGGGAGAGAGCTCACGGCCGGCCCAAGGGGCCATGGCAGGTTGGGCGGCGATCTCCCGGGCCTTGCGGATACCGGCGACCATGACGCGCATGTCGTGGCCCCCCGCATCGGTGAAGTACCGCGGGTCGACGACGGGCTTGTCGCGGAAATCCCGGCTGCGCAGCCGGACGGTGCCGCGGGAGCGGGCATGCGTGACGTTCGGGGTGAGGCTGAAGCCGTTCTCCGTGGTGGGGTAGCCGTACCGCAGGGTATTCAGATCGAACGGGACCGAACCGTAGTGCATCATTAGGTCCGGGCGGTCCAGGCCGTCCTCCGTAGAGGTGAAGATGCCGATCTCCCACCACTGCGTAGAGGTCTGCACCATCGGCTGCCTGGCTTCGAACTGCACGACCCCCTCGGGGTGGTCCTGCAGGTTCTCGCCCACGCCGGGCGAATTAACCAGGACCTCGATGCCGTGCCCGGCGAGATGGGCGGCGGGGCCGACACCGGAAAGCATGAGCAGCTTGGGTGAGTCGATGGCGCCGGTCGAGAGGACGACCTCGAGACGCGCGGAGAGCAGATGGGTCCGGCCGAATGCGGAGTCGACGATCTCGACTCCGGTACAGCGTTTGTCCGCATCGAACACCAGTCGGCGTGCGCGCAGTCCTGTCAGCAGTGTGAAGTTCTCGCGCTCGATGATCGGGTGGATGTAGGAGACTGAGCTGGAGGAACGGGTGCCATCCGCCCGGCGGTTGATCTGGAAGAAGTTGGCGCCGTTGATCACGGTAGTGCCGGTGTTGAACTTCACGCGCGGAGTGCCGACCTGTTCACAGGCGTCGAGGAGCGCGACGCCGGTGGGATCTGCTGGAGGCACGTTCATCAAATGCACGGGGCCCGAGTCACCGTGGTGCGGCGCGTCCGCACCGGCGTCCTCGTTGGTTTCCAGCCGCTGGTATAGCGGCCACGCGGACCCAGCATTCCAGCCGGTGGCGCCGTGCTTGGACTCCCACTCGTCCAAGTCCTCACGCGGGGCCCAGAAAGCGATGCAGGAGTTATGGCTGGAGCAGCCACCCATGATCTTGGCACGGGCGTGGCGCATGAAGGAGTTGCCATTCTCCTGCGGTTCGATCGGGTAGTCCCAGTCGTAGCCGGATTCCAGCAGCTCCATCCAGCGGTCGAGCTGCAGGACCTCGGGTACGCCGCGGTCATCCGGGCCGGCTTCCACCAGCGCGACGGACACGGCCGGGTCCTCGCTCAGCCGGGCAGCGACTGCAGCTCCGGCGGATCCACCGCCGACGATGATGTAGTCGAACTCGCGGTCGTCGAGGTTCTCGATGTTGTCGATATGCATCTAGTTCTCCTTACCGTGGTCGGCGAACCAGCCGGTCACTTGCGGGGTGATGTTCTGGTAGATGTGCTTGGCTTCCTGATACTCGGCGAGGCCGGTCGGCCCGAGCTCGCGGCCAACGCCGGACTGGCCGAAGCCGCCCCATTCGGCCTGTGGCAGGTAGGGGTGGTAGTCGTTGATCCAGACCGTGCCGTGCCGCAGCCGGTTGGCGACGCGCTGCGCCTTCCCGGCGTCCTGCGTCCAGACCGCCCCGGCCAGCCCGTAGATGGTGTCGTTGGCGGTTGCCACCGCCTCCTCTTCGGTACGAAAGGTCTCGACGGTCACCACCGGGCCGAAGGCTTCGTCGACGACGACGGACATTCCCCTCTGCACGCGGTCGAGGATGGTCGGCTGATAGTAGAACCCGGCGTCGTACTTCTCCCCTTCGGGTGCCGCACCGCCGCACCGCAGCCGTGCACCCTCCTCCACCCCACGCTGGACGTAGGTGGATACCTTCTCGCGGTGGGCCGCGGAGATCAGAGGTCCGGTTTCCGCAGCCTCGTCGAACGGGCCACCGATGCGGATGTCCTGCGCGCGGCGGACCAGTTCGTCGACGAAGCGCTCGGCGATCGATTCCTCCACCACCAGCCGCGCTCCGGCGGAACAGACCTGACCGGAGTGCACGAATGCCCCGTTCAGTGCGTTGTCCACGGCGGAGTCAAAGTCCGCGTCGGCGAACACCACGTTGGGGTTCTTGCCGCCGAGCTCCAGGGCCACCTTCTTCACGGTACCGGCGGCAGCAGCGGCAATACGCTTGCCGGTCTCCAGACCCCCGGTGAAGGAGACCAGGTCGACGTCGGGGTGTTCCGAGAGGGGCGCGCCCGCCTCGGCGCCGGGGCCCGTCACGAGGTTGGCGACGCCGTCCGGCAGGCCCAGGTCCTGCAGCAGCTGCATGGTCAGGATGGCGGTGGACGGGCTCAGCTCGGAGGGCTTGAGGACGAAGGTACAACCGGCGGCCAGCGCCGGGGCGATCTTCCAGGCGGCTTGAAGCAGGGGGTAGTTCCAGGGCGTGATCAGGCCGCAGACACCCACTGGCTCGTACACGATCCTGCTGATGACGACGGGGTTCCCTGCATCGACCACGCGACCCGACTGCTGGCCCGCGAGCCTTCCAAAGTATTCGAAACACGCGGCGATATCGTCCATGTCGATCCGGCTCTCGATGATCCTCTTGCCGGTGTCCAGTGATTCGGCGCGGGCGAACTTCTCGCGGCGGTTCCGCAGTTCCGCGGCGACCCTGAGGAGGAAGGCGCCGCGCTCGGGCGCCGGTACCGAGGACCAAACACCGGAGTCGAAGGCTGTCCGGGCCGCAGCGATGGCGCGCTCGGCATCCTCCCGGCCGGCCTCGGACACGGTGGCGACCAGTTCGCCGTCGGCCGGATTGCGGATCTGCCGCACCGCGCCGGACGCGGCCGGCTCCCATGAGCCGTCGATGAACAAAGTGGCTGCGGTATCGGTCAATGTGTCTCCTTGAGTAGTACGGCTTCGGTGATGCAGCGACGGCCCCGCTTGGAGTTCATGGCGACGGGTGGGCCCGCACCACCGGCGCGCCCCGGTCCGTGAGTCCCGGCGCAGGAAGGTGTCTGGATGAAGGGATGGTCCGGAGGGTTCAGATCCGCGCTATCGACCGCGCAGCCGACCGTGCAGCCGACCCTGCAGCCGGGACGGGGCGCCGAAGTCCTCGGACAGGCGTACCGGCCCAAGGTGTCGGTGGGGTCGACGTCCGTCGGACGGGAACCGGAGGACTGTGGCGTAGGTCATACGACGTACAGTAGTTCAGGTTGAACAACTGTTCAATAATTCTACTGAACAAATGTTCAATCTCGGCCATGAGGCCCCATCCGCCCGGTGCGACGGTGGTCAGGATTCTCGCGGTCTGTCCGGGTCGTGCTCGTTCGCTCCTTGACCGGCGAAGGCGATGTGTTCGGTGCGGAGGATGCTTCTCTGGATGGCTGCCTTGTCGATGCCGAGGAGCGCCGTCAGCCACATGCCGTTCTGTATGACGACGATGTCATCTGCACGCTCCCTGCACTCGGCGCGGGTGAGCCCGGTGTTGGCATTGCCGATGAGCGTCGCGAGCGCGTCGAGATACCGGTCGAACGCCGTCGCATTGATCAGCGCGAAATCCTCGTGGGCCTGCGCGAGAGCCCACAGGTGGAGACGCAGGGACAGGTAAGGAGTGGTCAGGAGGTCGGCGCCCGCAACGCGTCGTAGGGCGTTGCGGAGTTGTTCGTCCGGCGGCGAGCCCGGGTCTGGCTCGACGAGCATCCGGTCGTGCTCATCGATCCGGTGCAGGATCGCCCGGATCAGGCTTGCCTTGTCCTCGTAGTAGTAATTCACGAGTCCCAGTGCCACATCGGCCTCACGAGCCACAGCGCGCATGCTGACACCTGAGATGCCATGTCGTGACAGTACGGTCAGCGCCGCCTCGAGGATGCGGGACTGCCTGTCAACCTGTTCGCCTGGGTTCACGGTCCTTGTATCCACCCGGCCAGACTATGGCGAAACCCGGAAGGGTGCATCCCGAATGCACCTGGTTCCGCGGCTGCCGCCGGCATCAGCCGCCTTCCCTCTAGTTGATCGGCGCGGGTGGTCGTTGGTCGCTGAGTACGGCGAGGGTGTTGTCTGCTGCGAGCATCGCCATGGCGGTGCGGGTCTCGACGGTGGCGGATCCGAGGTGTGGGACGAGCGCAACGTTCTCGAGCTCGAGCAATCCAGGGTGCACGCGGGGCTCGTTCTCGTAGACGTCGAGTCCGGCGCCGGCGATCTGTCCGTCGCCCAGGGCAGAAGCGAGGGCTGCTTCATCGACGATGGGTCCGCGGGCGGTGTTGATGAGGTAGGCCGAATCCTTCATGATGGCGAGTTGTTCGGCGCCGATCAGGTGATGGGTGGCGGGCCCATAGGGGCAGTGCACGGAGACGATGTCGGAGACGCTCAGCAGCTCGTCGAGGTCGACGCGCCGGGCGCCCAGTTCTGCGGCGATCCCGGGATCGATCTCACTGCGCGACTGGTAGATGATCTCCATGCCGAAGGCTCTGGCCCGGCGCGCGGTGGCCTGGCCGATGCCACCCATGCCCACGATGCCGAGGGTCTTGCCGCGCAGGCTGCTACCGAGCAGGAAGAACATGCCCCACGTCCAGGGCCGGCCGGAGCGGACGAGTCGTTCGCCCTCGCCGAGCCGGCGGGTCGCCATGAGGATCAGGCCGAGCGCGATGTCGGCTGTAGCGTCCGTGAGTACGCCAGGGGTGTTGGTGGCCACGATGCCCCGTTCGGTGCAGGCCGCCACGTCGATGTTGTCGTAGCCGACGGCGACGTTCGCGACCACCTTGAGCTGCGGGCCGGCGGCGTCGAGCAGCTCGGAGTCGATGCGTTCGGTGAGCAGGCTCACCACGGCGTGGGCCCCGGCAACCCGGCGCAGGAGCTCCTCGCGGCCGATCGACTCCGGCCCCTGCCAGGCATCGACCTCGTGCTCGGCGCGAAGCTTCTCGACAGCGGCTTCGGGTATCCGTCCCGTGACGACGACCCGGCTCATGCCGTCTCGATCCACTTGCGCAGGAGGCCCAGGCCCTCGCGGATGCCGGCGACGTCGATGCCCGAGTAGGCGAGCCGGATGTACTGCCGCTCTTCGCCGGGCTGGCGGCGTCCGAAGTGCTCACGGGTGCAGAAGGAGACACCGGTCTCGCGCAGGGCTGCGGAGGCGAAATCACCGACTGCCGTGTATCCCATCCGCTGCATGGCCTCGGTGACGTCGGGGAAGAGGTAGAACGTCGACGTCGGCACGGCGACCTGCACGCCGGAGATGTCATTCACGAGTTCGCATGCGGCATCCCGTCGCTCGCGCAGGACGTCAAGCATCTGCTGTACGGGCTCCTGGGTGCCACGGAGTGCTTCGATGCCGGCCCATTGAACGTAGTGCGTCGTGCACGATTCATCGTTGGTGTTGAGGGTGCTGAGAATTCTGGCGATCTCGATCGGGGCGACGGCGCAGCCCAACCGGGATCCGGTCATGGCGAACTTCTTGCTGAACGTGTAGAGGATCACGGTGCGCTCCATCATGCCGGGAAGCGAGGCGATGGAGCTGGAGACACCTTCGTAGCGCGTCTCGAAGTACGCCTCATCGGAGAGTACCCAGAGGTCGTGCTCCTGGGCGAGCTGTGCGACAGCCTCCCGCTCAGCCGACGTCGACTCGGCCGAGATGGGGTTCTGCAGGTCGTTGTAGATGATCGCGACGGTATTCGGGGTGATCGATGCGCGCACCTGGTCGAGATCGATCGCGAAGCCCTCGCTCGTGGGCAGGTAGCGGTACGGCACCGCTGTCCCGCCGAGGTACTCGATCTGCGATTCGTAGATCGGGAAGCCGGGGTTGGGATAGAGCACTTCCTGGCCGGGGTTCATGACCGCCTGCAGGAATTTCGTGATCACGGGTTTGCCTCCCGTCATCACGACCACGTTGTCAGGAAGGAACTCGATACCTCGGCGGGCCCCGATGTCGTCCGCGAGTGCCTCGCGCAACTGCGGGATACCGGGGCCCGGGCAGTACCCCGTGTAGCCGTCGGCGATGGCCCGGTTCATGGCTTCGATGATGTGCGGGGCCGTCGGGATGTTGATGTCGCCGAGATGGAAGGGGTACACGAGGTTCCCCTTCGCCTTCCAGGCGGCCGCTGCCTGGGCGACGCTGAAGGCGGTCTCGGTGCCCAGACGTTCGAGCCGGTTCGCAAGTTGCTGCATGCTGTTCCACTCCTCATCGAGATTGTGATCGATCTTCTTCGGCAATGATCGCTGCTGTGCGCATTGGGGCGGTCGGGCAGGGTTGACGGGTGCCTTTCCCGAACCGACAGCCCTGACCTTTTTGGGGACGTGATTCCTGGTCCGTTTCCGGGCCTACGCGGTTACCAGCCGTTGTACTGCGCCGTGAAGTACAGGAGAACCGACATGATGGACAGGGCAGAGAGCGCGACGCAACAGTCTGTGACCTGTTGCCGCGCACGCGGTGTCCGGAAACGGGCTCCTGGAGGTGGTTCGGGGTATGCACCCCGACCGTCGACCTTCCCATGTCCTGTCATTGCTGCTCAGCACTCCACGACGTTGACGGCCAGCCCACCCATGGCTGTCTCCTTGTACTTGGAGCTCATGTCCTTGCCTGTCTCCCGCATGGTGATGATGACCTCGTCGAGGGACACCCGGTGTATACCGTCTCCCCAGAGCGCCATCTTGGCGGCATTGATCGCCTTCGCCGCGGCAATGGCATTCCGCTCGATGCAGGGCACCTGCACCAGACCACCGATGGGATCGCAGGTCAGTCCGAGATTGTGCTCCATCGCGATCTCGGCCGCGTTCTCGACCTGCGACGGGCTGCCACCCATCACTTCGGCCAAGCCGGCAGCAGCCATGGACGATGCAGAGCCCACCTCGCCCTGGCAGCCCATTTCCGCACCCGAGATCGAGGCCTGTTCCTTGTAGAGGACTCCGACGGCACCAGCCGTCAGGAGGAACTTGACCACCACGTCGTCACGATCCTGCTGGTCGGCATCCCGCATGCCGGGCGCGAAATGCAGGGCGTAGTACAGCACGGCCGGGATGATGCCCGCCGCCCCGTTCGTGGGCGCGGTGACCACCCTGCCCCCGGATGCGTTCTCCTCGTTGACGGCGAGGGCGATGAGGTTGACCCATTCCTGCCAGTACTTCGGGTCGCGGTCCTTGTCCTCCTTGAGCAGGCGATCATGCCAGTCCGGAGCGCGCCGACGCACCTTGAGCCCGCCGGGTAGCAGCCCTTCGCGCGTGAGGCTGACCTCCGCACAGCTTTCCATGACCGAGTAGATGTGGAGTAGGCCCTTCCGGATCTCCTCCTCCGTGCGGCTGTCCTTTTCGTTGGTCAACATCACCTCGCTGATACCGAGAGAGGTTCGACGGCAGTGTTCCAGCAATTCCGCAGCGGTGCGGAACGGTAGCGGAAGCACCTTCTTCGACGTGTCGAGTTCCTGTTGGGCGGCGTCCTCCTCACCCTCCCGCACGATGAAACCTCCGCCGACCGAGAAGAAAGTAGCCGCGTGGAGGACCTGCTCGGCCGAACCGTAGACGGTGAACGTCATGCCGTTGGTGTGCCGCGGCAGGATCGTCAGCGGGCGCAGGACCATGTCCCTGACCCCGTAGGGCAAGGACACGCCCTGACCGAGCTCCAGAATGCCGGTGCCGGCGATGGCTGCCAGCCGCTTCTCCACTTCCTCGGGCTGGATCAGCTCCGGATGGAAACCTTCGAGACCGAGAAGGATCGCCGTCATGGTTCCGTGTCCGTGTCCTGTCGCCGCCAGGGACCCGTAGAGGTCGACCCGCAGTGATTCCACATCGGCAAGGATGCCGGCGGCCTTCAGCTCTTCGCTGAACACTGCTGCGGCCCGCATCGGTCCGACGGTGTGCGAGCTCGAGGGTCCTATCCCGATGGAGAAGAGGTCGAAAACTCCTACAGCCATGTTGTCGTTCCTTCGTTCTCAATGGCCCGGCAGAACATCCTGTCGGAAGGGCGTCGGTCATCCCGCCGACGCGTGACTCGGAGGAACACAGCAGGCGGATCCAGGACGCTGAGCGCTGTCAGGGGACCTCGGGCGAGGCGTATTCACGCATCGCATCGAGGAGCCACCGGCCCAGGAAGTCCGCGAAGGAGGCGCGGGGGAAGAGCCGGTAGCTTTCCTCACCGGTCTTCTCGAGGACCACCGGGATGTTACCCACCTCGGTGTTCAGGGCTGTTCCCGGAGGAAAGGCGCGGGGGTGCAGGTCCAGGGAGCAGCCCTTCTCCAGCACGGCTCGGGCGCGGGTGCCGGAAAGTTCGAAGGTGGTGCGGTTCGCGGACAGGTCCACCACCTGGCCCGGTGACTCGCCCAGGGCAGCGTGGAGGGAACCGATAAGGTCGCCGCCGAGAAAGTCGTGGGCCTCTTCGGGTGCGACCACCAGGAACTCGGACGGCCCCAGCCAGAGGACGCTGACGCCGTCGGCGCCGCCCACTCCACCGCAGCGGGTCGGCAGGCCGCCTGCCACGGCGGCGACCCGTGCGCCCTCCTCGGAGCGGGGGTCCACGCGGAGGCCCACCATGGTCTGGAATGGGCCCTCCTCGAGGATCACCGTCCCCTCGACGGAGCCAGCCTCCATCGCGGCGGCCAGGTGGGAAGCAGGGCTGCGCCGGATGTCCCGGAGTCCATGAATGCCGTTGAGTGCTGCTGTGTTAGCCATCCTTGCGGGTCCCTTCGGGGTCGAAAAGCACGGTTTCGGCGACGATGACGTCGACCAGCTGGTCACCTGCGGCGGCCACCAGGGTCTCCCCGATACGGTTGCGGCCGTTCTTGATCAGTGCCAGGGCGAAGGTCCGGCCCAGGGCGGCACTGGAGTAGCTGGAGGTGACGAAGCCCTGCATCGACACGGGACCGGCGGCAGGGTCGACGTCGATGCCGTGCTCCACCAGCTGGGTGCCTTCGGGGAGCCGGAAGGCACGATCCACGGGCAGCACGCTCACCAGGTGCTTGCGGTCCTCGCGCTGGGCATCGGCCCGGGCGAAGGATCGCTTGCCGATAAACTCCTTGGCCTTGGAGACCACCCATCCCATGCCCGCGTCCTGCGGGGTGACGGTGCCGTCGGTGTCCTGGCCGACGATCGGGTAGCCCTTCTCGGCACGGAGCACGTGCATGGTCTCGGTGCCGTAGGGGGTGATGTCGAATTCAGCGCCGGCGGCTGCCACGGCTTCCCAGGTGTTCAGCCCGTACCAGGCCGGCACGTTGATCTCGTAGGCCAGTTCGCCGGAGAAGGAGATCCGGCAGACCCGGGCCTGCACGCCGGAGGCGAGGGTGGTCTCTCGGAAGGTCATGAACGGGAAGGCTTCTGCCTCGAGCCCGCCATCCGCTGCGAGTTCCGGTGCGAGCTTGGCGATGACCGCTCGGGATCGAGGCCCGACGACGGCGATCGTGGTCCACTGCTCGGTGACCGAGGTGCAGTGCACGTCGAGGTCGGGCCATTCGGTTTGGAGCCATTCCTCCAGCCAGTCCAGCACCTTCGCGGCACCGCCGGTAGTGGTGGTCATGAAGTAGCGGTCGTCATCGAGACGCAGGGTCACGCCGTCGTCGAAGATCATGCCGTCCGCCGTGCACATGACGCCGTAGCGGGCAGAGCCCGGGGCGAGCTTCTTGAAGGCGTTGGTGTAGATGCGGTTGAGGAATTCACCGGCGTCCCTGCCGCGGATCTCGATCTTCCCGAGGGTGGTGGCGTCCATGAAGCCGACGGAGTCGCGGACGGCAGCGCACTCGCGCAGCACGGCCGCGTCCATGTCCTCGCCGGCCTGCAGGTAGTACCAGGGGCGCTTCCACTGTCCCACGTCCTCGAACAGGGCCCCCCTGGCCTCGTGCCACGGGTGGATGGACGTCTTGCGGGCGGGGTCGAACAGTTCACCGCGCTGGCGTCCGGCGAGTGCTGCAAAGGCCACCGGGGTGAACGGCGCACGGTACGTGGTGGTCCCGATGTCACCGATGCCCCGCGACGCTTCACCGGCCGTGCGGAGTGCGGCGGCGATGACGCCGATCGCGTTGACGCCGGAGGTCTTGCCCTGGTCGTTGGCGGTGCTGATGGAGGTGTAGCGCTTGATGTGTTCCACCGAGCGCATGCCCGCCCCGGTGGAGCGCAGGACGTCGGCCACGGACTGGTCGCGCTGGAAATCCACGAAGTGGGAGTGCCAGTCATCCGGCGTGCCGGTCTGACCCGGGACCAGCCACAGCTGGCGGGTCGGGGCGGACGCCTTCGGCTCGCCGGGAACGGACGGCTGCGTAGCCGACTCGAAGCCCACGGCCGTGGCGGCGGCTACTCCGGCGGAGATACCCTCGGCCAGGACATCCGCGAGGTCGAAACTGCCGCGGCCGGAACCGATCGTCTGCTGGTTGGGGACCACCGTGCTCGGCACGAAAGCGGCCAGCTCGTCGTCCCAGCGCAGCTTGCCCTGCCGCTGCGAATGCAGGTGGACCAGCGGGCTCCAGCCACCGGAGACGGCCAGGAGATCGCAAGCTATCTGCTCGGTCGGCGCGGTGAGTTCGCCGTCGTCGTTGATGCCGCGGACCGTGACGGTGTTCAGGCGACCGGTGCCGTCCGCAGAAGTGTCGACTACCGCGCTGCCGATCAGCACCCGTGTGCCGGCTGCGACGGCGGCAGCAGCCACATCGGTGAGCTGCGGACGGGCGTCCGCGACAGCTGCGATCTCGACACCGGCGGCGCGCAGGTCTGCGACCAAAGCGTAGGCGCTGTCATTCGTGGTGCTGACGACGACGCGGTGTCCGGCGGCGACGGCGTAGCGGTTGAGGTAGCTGCGGACGGCGGAAGCCAGCATGATGCCCGGACGGTCGTTGTTCTCGAAGACCAGGGGGCGTTCGTGGGCGCCGGGGGCCAGCACCACCTGCGCGGCACGAATGTGCCAGATACGCTGGCGGGAGACGCCGGGTGCGGCGGGGCTCGACAGGTGGTCGGTGCGGTTCTGGACGGCGATGACGTAGTTGGCGTCGTAGGCGCCGAACGCGGTGGTCCGGTTGAGAACGGTGGATTCGGAGCCTGAAACGAGCTCGGTTTCGACGTCCGCCACCCATTCCAGGGCAGGCTTGCCTTCGATCGACTCGGCCAGCCCGGGGGCGGTCGACCCGGACAGCAGTGACCCTCCGAGCTCGGGCTGGTCATCCAGGAGCATGACGCGGGCGCCGCTGCGGACGGCTTCGCGGGCGGCGGCCAGGCCGGCAGGCCCGCCGCCGATGACCAGGACATCGGTGTGGACGTACTTCTTGTCGTACTCGGCGCGGTCGTCCTCCGGGTCCAGCCTGCCCAGTCCGTTGAGCAGCTCTGCCTTCAGGCCGTCCACCAGGGTGACGGTCGTGGCCGGGAGCATGGACTCGGCCACGTGGCCCGGGAATCGGGGTTCGATACGAACCAACGCGTTGGATTCCTCCACGCCGGCGGACATTATGCCGCGGGCGCGGTTCTCGTACAGCGAGTTGCCGACGGCGATGCGGCCGTTGGCGAGCAGGGCCGAGGCGAGGGTGTCGCCGGGGTGACCGGTGAACTCCTCGCCGTCCACGGTGAAACGCCAGGAGATGGTGCGGTCGATGCGCCCGCCGGCGGCGAGGCGGGCGTTGTGGGAAGTCACGTTGTTGCTCCTTCCGGGGCGGGAGTGCTGGCGGGGGTCGTGCTTGTACCGGAGATGTCCGGGGCCGTAGTCCCGGTGGTGGTGCTGTCCGGGGCGGTGCTGGCGGTGCCGGAGTCAGGTGCCGCGGCGGCGGCTGCGTCCGGACGGGCCGTGCCCATCGGGTAGACGGCCTGGATCTCGTAGGTGACCGTGTCGCGGAGCATGTTGAACCACTGGCGGCAGCCGGTGCTGTGGAGCCAGCGTTCGGCGAAGGCACCCTTGGTGTTGTCGCGGTAGAACAGGAACTCGGCCCATTCGCGGTCGTTCAGCTCGTTCGGGTTTTCGGGGTAGGGCACGTGGGCCTGACCCCCGTAGTGGAATTCGGTCTCGTCCCGGGAGCCGCAGTTGGGGCATGAGATGAGGAGCATGTCCGGACTCTCTTCTAGTGGGCCACGGCGGCTGCGCCGTGTTCGTCGATGAGGGCGCCGGTCTCGAACCGCTCCAGCGCGAACGGCCTGTTCAGTTCGTGGGGTGTTCCTGTGGCGATGGTGTGGGCGAAGGTGAGCCCCGCCGCGGGGGTCCCCTTGAAGCCGCCGGTGCCCCAGCCGCAGTTGACGAACATGTTGTCCACCGGGGTAATGCCGACGATGGGTGAGGCGTCGAGCGTGGTGTCCACGATCCCGCCCCAGGTCCGGAGTACGTGTGCCCGCGCGAAGATGGGGAACAGCTCGACGGCGGCGGCCATCTGGTGTTCGATCACGTGGAAGGAGCCGCGCTGGCCGTACCCGTTGTAGGAGTCGACGCCGGCGCCCATGACCAGTTCGCCCTTGTGGGCCTGGGAGACGTAGACGTGGACGTGGTTGGACATGACGACGGTGGGGTGGACTGGTTCGTGGAGTTCGGAGACCAGGGCCTGCAGGGGGTGGGACTGGATGGGGAGCCGGAATCCGGCCATCTCGGCCAGGACCGAGCTGTGGCCGGCAGCGCACAGCCCCACCTTCTCGGTGTGGATGGTCCCCTGGCTGGTCTTGACGCCCACGACGCGGTTCCCGTCCTTCAGGAAGCCGGTGACCTCGCAGTTCTGGATGATGTCCACGCCGAGCTCGTCGCATTTGCGGGCGAAGGCCCAGGCCACGTGGTCGTGCTTCGCTATGCCGGCGCGAGGCTGGTACGTGGCACCCATGACCGGGTACCGGATGTTGTCGCTGATGTTCAGGATGGGGCACAGTTCCTTGACCTGCTGGGGGTCGAGCCACTCGGCGTCCACGCCGTTGAGCTTGTTCGCTCCGACGCGGCGCATGCTCTCGCGGACATCGCTCAGGGTGTGCGCGAGGTTCATCACGCCGCGCTGGCTGAACAGGAAGTCGTACTCCAACTCCTCGGGCAGGATCTCCCAGAGCTTGAGGGCGTGCTCGTAGATGGCCGCGCTCTCGTCCCACAGGTAGTTGGAGCGGATGATCGTGGTGTTCCGGGCCATGTTGCCGCCCGCCAGCCAGCCCTTCTCCAGGACCGCGATGTTGGTCATGCCGTGGTTCTTGGCCAGGAAGTAGGCGGTGGCCAGGCCGTGCCCGCCGCCGCCGACGATCACGGCGTCGTAGCTCTTCTTGGGGGTCGGGTTGTGCCAGAGGAATTCCGGGTGCTCCGGAAGCAGATCGGCCATCATGCCACCTCGGTCGCGTCGGAGGAGAGGTTCGGGTAGAGGGGGAACTTCCCCGCCAGGATTTCGACCCGCTGCCGGAGTTCCGCCACGGTTTCGTCGCTGAACTCGCGCTTGAGTGCTGCGGCGATGATGTCCGCGACCTCGGTGAATTCCGTCTTCCCGAAGCCACGCGTGGCCAGCGCCGGCGTGCCGATCCGAAGACCGGAGGAGACCATCGGCGGACGCGGGTCGAAGGGCACGGCGTTGCGGTTGACCGTGATCCCGATTCGGTGCAGGCGGTCCTCGCCCTGCTGGCCGTCCAACTCCGAATTGCGCAGGTCCACCAGGACCAGGTGCACGTCGGTGCCACCGCTGACGACGGTCACGCCGGACTCTGCGACATCGGCGGACAGCATGCGTTCTGCGATGATGTGGGCTCCTTCGAGGGTGCGTTCCTGGCGGTCGCGGAACTCCGGCTCGGCAGCGAGCTTGAAGGCAACAGCCTTCGCGGCGATGACGTGCTCCAGCGGACCACCCTGCTGTCCGGGGAACACCGCGGAGTTGACCTTCTTGGCGATACCGGCGTCGTTGGTCAGGATCACACCACCGCGCGGGCCACCAAGGGTCTTGTGGGTGGTGCTCGTGACGATGTGGGCGTGAGGCACGGGGTTGGGGTGGAGTCCTGCGGCCACCAGGCCTGCGAAGTGCGCCATGTCCACCATCAGGTAGGCGCCTACCAGGTCGGCGATGCGGCGGAACTCGGCGAAGTCCAACTGCCGGGAGTACGCGGACCAGCCGGCGACAATCAGCTTCGGCTTGTTCTCGACCGCCAGGCGCTCGACCTCGGCCATGTCGATCAGGAAATCGTCTTCACGCACTCCGTACGGGACGATGTTGTAGAGCTTGCCGGAGAAGTTGATGCGCATGCCGTGGGTGAGATGGCCGCCGTGCGCGAGATTCAGTCCGAGCAGCGTGTCCCCGGGCTGGATGAGGGCGAACATCGCCGCTGCATTGGCCTGGGCCCCCGAGTGAGGCTGCACGTTGGCGAATTCGGAGCCGAACAAGGACTTCAGGCGGTCGATGGCGAGCTGCTCGACCACGTCCACGTGTTCGCATCCGCCGTAGTAGCGCTTGCCCGGGTAGCCCTCGGCGTACTTGTTGGTCAGGACGGACCCCTGCGCCTCCATGACCGCGGTCGGCGCGAAGTTCTCGGAGGCGATCATCTCCAGGGTGCCCTGCTGGCGCAGCAGTTCCTGCTGAACAGCGGCATGCACCAGAGGATCGGTCTCTTCGAGCGAGCGGGTCAACACGTCGACCATCGTTTCTCCTAAGTCTGCTAGCTAATATCCCGTTGATATATTAGTTGAGTGATTCTAGTATTATACCTCCAGCGGGAGGTGTCAACAGGTGACTGCAGCTCCCCGGCGGAGCCAGGAGTAGACGCACAGTTCACGAGGACGTGGAACGCAGCATTACAGGGCAGGGCTCCATTCCTGCCCTGGAGAACGGCCCTAGGCGGCGAAGAGGGTCTCGCGTACAGCGTGCTCGAAGCCGCTGACGTGGAGACGCGCGAGCTCTCCGGCCCGGACTTCGTCCCCGTCGATGACGGCACGGAGCAGGTCCACATGCTCATGCACGTGGTGCGACAGGTCGGGAAGGCGATCCAGGACCATGCACCAGATCCGTGTCGCAAGGTTGTCGTAGCGGATCAGGACGTCTTCGAGGTGGGGATTGCCGGCGGCTGCGTAGATGCCCTGGTGCACACGGGCATCCAGGCGCAGGGTCTCCACGACGGACGCCGCACTTGCGTCGAAGGACTCGACAGCGTGCATGACAGCCCTCAACTGCTCTCTCACCGGCTGCGTCGCCACCCGCGCAGCCCGGGAGGCCGCAAGGGGCTCGAGCTGGGTACGGATCTCGGAGATGAACGCGAGATCGGTGACCTCCACCCAGGTCGCGAAGGTCCCCCTCCGCGGATAGGAGATCACCAGGCGATCCAGCTCCAACCGCTTCAGGGCTTCACGCACCGGCGTCCGGCCCACGCCGAGGTCCTTGGCGAGGTCGTCGTCATTGATCAGGTCGCCGGGCTTGATGTCCAGCATGAGCAGCCGGTCCCGGATGCGCTCGTAAGCCACCTCGGCCAGCGACCTCTTTGCCGCATCAGCGATTGCCAGAACTTCGTGAGCCATAGCGTGGACCCTTTCTCATTCGAGCCAACAGGCTGTTGACCTTCACTCCTGACCAGTATACGCTCACTGTCAGTTCTAATATATCAGTCTCATGTTGCGGCATATATTCAAAGGAGGGGACATGACCCTAGTGGCGACAGACCCATCGACCAGCACGTTGCCTCAGTCGGAGGTTCACCTGGAGGAACAGACGAGGAAGTTCGTACTCACCCTGTCGTGCGTTGAACGGGCGGGCATCGTCCAGGCCGTGACCACCTTCCTCTTCGAACGTGGCTTCAACATCGACGAGCACCAGCAGTTCGATGACGGCCTCCGACAGACACTCCATCTGCGCTCCGCCTTTTCCGGCTCGTCGGCCTACACCCCGGAGAGGCTTGAGGAGGAATTTCGTTCGATCGCCGACCGCTTCGACATGAAGTTCAGTTTCCATGACCAGACGAAGCAACGCATTCTCGTGATGGTGTCCAAGTTCGGCCACTGCCTGAACGACCTGCTCTTCCGCTGGCGGGGCGGAAGCCTCGGGGGCGATATCGCCCTGGTGGTCTCGAACCACGAGACCCATCGGGCCATGGCCGACGCCGCCGGCCTCCCCTTCATCTACCTTCCGGTGACCTCCGAGACGAAGGCGGCTGCCGAACAGCGCCTGCTGGAACTGGTGGACGAGCATGACATCGACCTCGTCGTGCTCGCCCGGTACATGCAGGTGCTGTCCGACGACCTCTGCCGCGCTCTCGAAGGCCGGGCGATCAACATCCACCATTCCTTCCTTCCGGGATTCAAGGGTGCACGCCCTTACCACCAGGCCTACGATCGGGGCGTCAAACTAGTGGGCGCGACGGCCCACTACGTAACTGCGGAACTGGATGAGGGTCCGATCATCGAACAGGAAGTCATCAGGGTCGACCACAGCTATGGACCGACTGCCCTCTCCACCGTTGGCCAGGACGCCGAAGCACTGGCACTGTCACGCGCCGTGCGGTGGCACTGCGAGCACCGTGTGCTGCTGGATCGGACCAGCACCGTCGTGTTCCGGTAAATAAGAACTTCCATATCAGCAGAGCCACCACACGAACATCAGCAGGAGAAGCTACATGGCATCGACGCCAAGCATTGTCATCATCGGAGCCGGAATTGTCGGCACGAACCTGGCCGATGAACTGGTCGCCCGGGGGTGGAACAACATCACGGTCCTGGATAAGGGACCGCTGAACATGCCCGGGGGCTCCACATCCCACGCCCCGGGTCTGGTCTTCCAGACGAACCCTTCGAAGACCATGGCCGAATTCGCCAAGTACACCGTCGAGAAGTTCCTGTCCCTGACCGAGGACGGCGTCAGTTGCTTCGACCAGGTCGGTGGTCTCGAAGTCGCCACCACCGAGACCCGCCTGGCAGATCTGAAGCGGAAGCTCGGATACGCCGCATCATGGGGTATTAGTGGAAAAATTCTGTCCCGCGCCGAGTGCAAGGAGCTCTACCCGCTCCTGAATGAGGAGGACATCCTGGGCGGGCTCCATGTACCCACTGACGGCTTGGCACGTGCCGCGCGGGCCGTTCAGTTGCTAATCAAGCGCACGGAGGCCGCAGGTGTCACCTACCGAGGCAACACCACGGTCACGGGCATCGCGCAGGCCGGCCGTCGTGTGACCGGTGTCGAGACCTCCGAAGGTGTCATCCCCGCCGACATCGTGGTGTCCTGCGCAGGTTTCTGGGGCGCCAAGATCGGCGAGATGATCGGCATGGTCGTTCCCCTTCTCCCCCTGGCGCACCAGTACGTCACGACTACTCCGGTGCCGGCACGGAAGGGCTGCAACGAACTGCCCAACGGCGCTTCACTGCCGATTTTGCGCCACCAGGACCGGGACCTCTATTACCGCGAACACGGCGACCGCTACGGCATCGGCTCGTACGCGCACCGTCCCATGCCCGTGGATCTCGCCGACCTCGGCTCCTACGACGCCGATAGCATCAGTGACCACAACATGCCCTCCCGTCTCGACTTCACCCTGGAGGACTTCCTCCCGGCGTGGGAGGACACCAAGCAGCTGCTTCCAGCGCTGCGGGAGAGCGACATCGAGGATGGCTTCAACGGCGTTTTCTCCTTCACTCCCGACGGCGGGGCCCTGGTGGGCGAGTCCAAGGAGCTCGATGGCTTCTTCGTGGCCGAAGCCGTCTGGGTGACCCACTCGGCCGGTATCGCCCGGGCTGTCGCCGAGCTCCTGATCACCGGCAAGTCCCAGGTCGACCTCGGTGAATGCGACGTCCACCGTTTCGAAGCGGTCCAGCTGACCCCTGAGTATGTCAGCGAGACCTCCCAGCAGAACTTCGTGGAGATCTATGACGTCCTGCACCCGCTGCAGCCCAAGCTTTCCCCCCGGAACCTTCGTGTCAGCCCTTTCCATGCCCGTCATAAGGCACTGGGAGGGGTCTTCCTGGAGTCCGGCGGTTGGGAGCGACCCTACTGGTTCGAGGCCAATGCGGAACTGCTGAAGGAGATGCCAGCCGAGTGGCAGCCCCCGGCCCGTGATGCCTGGTCCGCGATGTTCAGCTCGCCCATCGCAGCAGCTGAAGCCTGGAAGACCCGTACGGCGGTGGCCATGTACGACATGACCCCGCTCAAGCGCCTCGAAATCTCCGGTCCGGGAGCACTGAAGCTACTGCAGGAGCTCACAACAGCGGACATGGCGAAGAAGCCCGGGGCCGTCACCTACACCCTCCTGCTGGACAACGCCGGTGGCATCCGAAGTGACATCACCGTGGCCCGGCTGAACGAAGACACCTTTCAGCTTGGAGCCAACGGAAACATCGACACCGCATACTTCGAGCGGGCCGCACGTCACCAAACCGAAACCGGAACCGCCGGCGACTGGGTACAGGTGCGCGACACGACAGGCGGCACCTGCTGCATCGGCTTGTGGGGCCCCCTCGCCCGGGACCTGATCAGCACCGTCAGCAGCGACGACTTCTCCAACGACGGTCTCCGATACTTCCGGACCAAGCAGGTCGTCATCGGCGGCGTCACCGTGACCGCGATGCGCCTGTCCTATGTCGGTGAACTGGGCTGGGAACTGTACACGAGCGCGGACAACGGCCAGCGCCTGTGGGATGCCCTGTGGAAGGCCGGGCAGCCCCACGGCGTCATCGCCGCGGGCCGGGCCGCCTTTAGTTCACTGCGACTGGAGAAGGGTTATCGCTCGTGGGGCACTGACATGACCACCGAGCACGATCCTCTTGAAGCCGGGCTCGGATTTGCCGTGAAGATGACCAAGGAGAACTTCGTCGGAAAGGCCGCCCTGGAAGGCCGCGCCGAGGAGGACTCCGCCCGCCACCTGCGCTGCCTGACCGTCGACGACGGCCGGAGCGTCGTGCTGGGCAAGGAACCGGTCTTCTATAAGGACCAGGCAGTCGGCTACGTCACCAGTGCAGCCTACGGCTACACCGTCGCCAAGCCGATCGCCTACGCGTATCTTCCTGCCGCTGTGAGCATCGGGGATTCGGTGGAGATCGAGTACTTCGGACGGCGCATCCAGGCCACCGTCACCGCTGATCCGCTCTACGACCCCACGATGACCAGGCTCCGCGGCTGACCCACCCGCCGAACCATCCAGGAGCACGGCCCGGACCCGTCGCCCCGCAAGCGACGTCCGGGTCGCTGCTCTTCCACGGCGTCTCGACCCCTGCCCAGTCGGCCCAAGCTCCAGCCCAAGCTCCAGCCCAGGAGAATCCATGATCAGTTCAGAAACGATCGACGCCTACCTCGCAAGGCTTGCCTCACGCGAACCAACCCCGGGCGGCGGCGCAGCCGCGGCGCTCCACGCCGCCCAGGGGGCAGCGCTCGTCGCCATGGTGGCCAGATACACCACCGGCGTGAAATACGAGCAGCACGACGAGCTCGTCAGGAGGATTATCAGCGCCGCCGACGGGCTGGTAGCCGAAGCCCTGCGCCTAGCGGATGCCGACGAACAAGCGTTCCAGGGCGTCATGAAGTCGTACAAGCTTCCGTCCGGAACGGAAGAGCTCAAAGCCGCACGGACGGCATCGCTCCAGGAAGCGCTCATCCTGGCGGCGCAAACGCCTGCACAGCTCATCGGGCTCGCCAGCACCGTCGTGGAACTGGCGACGGAGCTCTTCGAGGTTGCGAATACCACTGTGATCAGCGACATCGCTGCTGCTGCCGACGCAGCCCGCGCAGCCGCGACCACCGCCCGGGTGAACATCGACATCAACGTGGTGGCCATTAAGGACGCCGCGGCCCGTTCGCGCTTGGCTGACCAGACCGACGGCCTCGAAGAGAAGGTTGTCCTGGCGGCGGACGCCCTCGTGGGGCGCGTGCGGAACAGGATTCTCGGTTGAGTGCAGTACTGCTCTCGGGGAAGGAACTGGCAAGGACCATCAAGCAGAAGGCCCACCAGGAGGCGCGGGACCTCGAAGCCGACGGGTTCCACCCCATACTCGCAGTGGTCGTTGCCACCGATGACGGCTCCACGCACTGGTATGTCAGGTCCATCGAACGTGCTGCCGAGAGTACCGGCATCAGTTGCCGGATCGTGGACCTCGGCCCCGATGCCACCGAGCAGGTCCTGGTCTCCGTCCTGAAGGATCTCAGCGAGGATCCGTCCGTTCACGGCATCATCCTCCAGACGCCTCTGCCTCCCGGCGTCGCGGCGGATAAGCTGGTCGGGCACATCACCCCCGAGAAGGACGTCGATGGGGCGAACCCGTCGAGTCTTGGCCGCCTTGCTGTGGGCCTGCCCTCGTTCGCACCTGCCACCGCCCGCGCCGTGATCGAGATCCTCGACCACTTCGACATCACGCTGGCGGGCCGGAACGTGGTCGTCATCGGTCGTTCCGCCGTGGTGGGAAAACCGCTATCCCTGCTGCTGCTCGAGCGCGACGCCGCGGTGACTGTCTGCCACTCCAGATCAGGCCCCCTGGAGAGATACACCAGGAGCGCCGACGTCGTAGTCGTCGCAGCCGGGCGTACGGGACTGTTGAACGGCAGCCATCTTTCGTCCGGGGCCGTAGTGATAGATGTCGGCACCAACGTCCTCCCTGACGGCTCCCTCGTCGGCGACGTCGACGAGGACAGCGTGCGGGGCGTCGCCGCGGCCCTGACTCCTGTTCCGGGCGGCGTCGGCTCCGTCACCACGTCCCTGCTTCTTCTGCACACGACCGAAGCCGCGCGGGAACGATCACGTGCCCTGGTCCGGGGATCGGCCGGATGATCCACCCCGGGCACACCTGTAATCCCGTGGAACCCGTTGTCGTATCCGTCGAACATATGGAAACACGTGAAGGGCAAGCCTTTGTGTCCATGCTCGTGCAGGTACTGAATTCGGTGTGTACGGCGCGGACCCACACCGATTGGGATGCCGACAGGGATTTGCCGCACGCGCCCGGCGAATGCCCCGACGTCGTTCTCATCACCGGCCGAGGCACCTCCGGGCATTGCATGCTCCGGGTTCTCCCCGGGCCACAGGACTCCCGGTTCGGGGCTCCGACGGAGATCTCAGTCCTGGACCTTTCGCACCCGGAGGCGCCGCTACACGCCGCCGATGCTCTGGCCCAGCTTCCGGCCCTCGCCGCAGTTCGCGGGTTCGGGCAACTGTCCGCTCCCCCGTCCCTTTCCCGTGTCTCGCTTGAGGCCTATCCGGATCCGGAAGCGGTTTTCCACGAATTCTATGGACTGTCCAGCCACCGCGTCTGGCTGGACAGCTCCAACTCGGCCACGGATCCCGTGGCGGGACGCAATCGCTACAGCATCATGGCTGACGATTCGGGCACCCGCGGAATGAGGGCACAGCATGCGAACGGCGTGACCACCGTGGAATCGAAGCTGGTGGTCACCCGAATTTCCGGTCCCTTCTTCAGCTGGCTGGAAAGGAACTGGTACAGCAACCCGGCACCGGATCCGGATCTTCCCTCCGGGCTGGGGTTCGCCCTCGGCTGGCTGGGCTACCTAGGTTACGAGCTCAAGCGGGAGTGTGGCGGGAACGCAGTGGAATCACCGCTGCCAGATGCCTCGTTGATCCACTGCAGCCGGGCCGTGGTTTTCGATCATGAGGCGCGGTGCGTGTTTCTTCTGGCCGAGGCCGGTGCGGAAGGCAGGCGATGGTGCAGTGACGCTGCACTGCGAATCGGGCGCCTGCCCTCCGCGGCCCGCCGACTCAGCAGCGGGTTGCCGGTCGTACAGTTCAGCGGAGCGGACTCCGGCCAGTCCTACCTGCGCAAGATCGCTGCCTGCCAGGACGAGATCGTGCAGGGGAATTCCTACGAGGTGTGCCTCACCACTCAGATCTCCGACGACCTCCACGAGAGCCTGGATCCGTGGGACTTCTATCGCAGACTCCGCCGGGCCAGCCCGGCGCCGTTCGCGAGCTTCGTCCAGCTGGGCACCGTGGCGATCGCGAGCTCCTCGCCGGAGCGGTTCCTCAGTATCACTGCGGACGGTCAGGTCCGTGCCGAACCCATCAAGGGAACCCGCCGGCGGGACGCGTCACCAGAGGCGGACAGGCAGCTGAAGCATGAGCTCAGGACCTCGACGAAGGACAGGGCGGAGAACATCATGATCGTGGACCTGATGCGGAACGACCTCTCCCGCCATGCCCAGCCGGGAACAGTCTCGGTCACACGGCTCTGCGACGTCGAGACGTACACGACGGCGCACCAACTGGTGAGCACGATCGAAGCCGAGATTGCCCGGGACCGGTCAAGGGCGGCTGTTGTCGCGGCTGCCTATCCCCCGGGTTCGATGACAGGGGCTCCCAAAATCAGCAGCATGGACATCCTCGACCGATTGGAATCCCGACCACGCGGGCCTTATTCAGGTGTGGTCGGCTACTTCTCGCCCACCGGCGCCGCCGACCTGGCGGTCACTATTCGTAGCGCCGTATTCTCCACTCATCCCACGGACGGCCAGCGGCTGTCCGTGGGTATCGGCGGGGCCATCACGGCCGACTCCGACCCTGACGATGAACTGGCAGAGATCCACACCAAGGCCACTGCCATCCTCAGGGTATTCGGGGCACCGTTTCCTATATCCGCTCATGCGGGGCAGGTACGGGCTCGCGCTACAGTACCGCCCTGATGAGGTTCTCGAAGTCGGTGACGTGCTGGGTGGTCAACCGCGCAGCAGCTTCGGAGTCCCCCGCCGCGATGCACTCGAGTAGCTCGATATGCTGGGCGATGTGCTCGGATACCGGCGGGAGCTTTTCGAGCACCAGGCTCCAGATCCGCGTCGCAAGGTTGTCGTATCGGACCAGAATGTCTTCAAGGTGCCGACTGCCAGTGGCCCGGTAAATCGTCCGATGAACCCGCATGTCCAGGCGCATGAGATCTTGCTGTGAGTGCATCCCTGGTAACAGCTGCCCGACCTCCGACGCGAACTCCCGGAGCTCCTGCCGGAGTTGTGGCGAAGCGATCCGCGCGGCCCGTGCGGCTGCCGCAGGCTCCAGGAGCTGTCGGATCTCGGAGATCTCAGCCAGGTCCTTAATATCCACGCCAGCGGCGAATGTTCCGCGCCGAGGGTAGGCCACCACCAGATGGTCACTCTCAAGCCGCTTCATGGCTTCGCGGATCGGCGTCCTGCCGACGCCGAGTCGCCGGGAGATCGCCTCATCATTGAGAGGTTCACCCGGCTTGATGTCCAGAACGATCAATTCGTCACACAACATCCTGTAGGCGAAGTCGGCGAAGGATTCGTCGTCCTGCCTAAGCGGCGCCAACGAACTGCCTGCTTCCACCGGTAATCCGCCAGCGTGCGCCATGTCCGAGCCTCCTCCTGAGGTACGTCCGAGCCTTGACGCCCCGACTCCTACTACTCAGTATTCTGATATATCAATATTCAACCATGAGAATGACAGGCCCGGCATTTGCAGGGATCTCCGCCTACCAATAGCCCCGACGGATGCACTCCGCCTGCTATGTAGTCCTCGAGAACTATAGACATGTCCCCCGACCTGCCCTACAGTAGCCCTGATATATCTGAATGCTAATCAGAACATATCAGTGATTCGGGGTTTGACCCTGAGAAGTGCCCCACGAGATCCATATCGTCGACGGCAACAACATGATTATCGAATCGGACGAAGCCCAAGCCTTCCGCCCGGTCTGACTCCAGAGGGCCCTGCGCAATCGCAGGCCCATGCCGCACCGAGCAAAGGACCCGCTCATGGCTTTCAATAGTGACTTGAAGTCCCAATCACCCGAGGAGCCGCCCGCTGACAGCGGGGTGGCAGAGGGTTCACGCCGCGAAGAACTCGGAAGCAGGGAGAGAAGCTCAGCAGTCAGCAGTGCCTCCGGCGGAGGAGACAGGAATGCTGCTGCCCTCGAAACCGAGGAAGGAGGCGAGCCTTCTCTGCCGGACGCCGAGTACGACGAGATCCTCGAAGAGCTGCGTCATGCCAAGACCGAGCAGGCGGTCGCGGATAGGCGGAGCCACAAGCTCGTACTCGACAAGACTATTTTCGGGATCACAGGCGCCATCGCCATCGCCTTCGTCATCTGGGGCTTCACGGGGCGCGACAGTCTGTCCAGCACGTCCACGGGTGCCCTCAACTGGGTCATGGAGTACACCGGATGGTTCTTCATGTTCACGGCATCGCTCTTCGTGATCTTCGTCCTGTGGCTGGCCCTGGGCAAGTTCGGTGACATCCCGCTGGGCAAGGACGGTGAAAAGCCCGAATTCCGTACTGTCTCCTGGGTCTCGATGATGTTCGCCGCCGGCATGGGTATCGGGCTGATGTTCTACGGCGTGGCCGAGCCGCTCTACCACTACGTCTCCCCACCGCCTGGAACAGTGGATGGAAGGACACCTGCAGCGATCCAGACGGCGATGGCTACCTCGATCTTCCACTGGACCCTGCACCCGTGGGCCATGTACGCCGTTGTGGGTATCGCCATGGCCTACGGGACCTACCGCCTGGGTCGCCGGCAACTGATCTCCGTCGCCTTCACGTCGCTCTTCGGCGTCAGGACGGTCGAGGGTCCGATCGGGAAATTCATCAACATCCTGGCCATCTTCGCCACCCTGTTCGGCACCGCTGCATCATTGGGCCTGGGCGCCCTGCAGATCGGCAGCGGCATGACCTCCAACGGTTGGTTCGGCGAGATCGGCACCCCCGTACTCGTGGTGATCGTCGCCGTCCTAACCGCCTGTTTCGTCGCTTCAGCCGTCTCCGGCATCAGCCGCGGCATCCAGTGGCTCTCCAACATCAACATGGTCCTGGCCGTCGTTCTCGCGCTGATCGTCTTCGTCGTCGGCCCCACCCTTTTCATCCTCAACCTGATCCCCTCCGCGGTCGGCGACTACGCCCGCGATCTGGCCGAGATGTCGTCTCGGACCGAAGCGGTCGGAGATGAGTCACTGCGTAGCTGGATGTCCGGCTGGACCATCTTCTACTGGGCCTGGTGGGTGTCCTGGACGCCTTTCGTAGGCCTCTTCATCGCCCGCATCAGCCGCGGCCGCACCATCCGCCAGTTCGTCACCGGTGTGTTGCTGGTGCCCAGCATCGTCAGCGTGATCTGGTTCGCGATCTTCGGAGGCGCCGCCTTCCAGGTCCAGCAGGAAGCCGATGCGGCCAACCTACCCGGCCTGGTCACCATGGTGGACGGGACACCGTCCGTCAACTTCGACGGAGCACTCTTCGACCTGATCAAGAACCTGAGCATGCCTGGCTGGGCTACCACTGCCGTCATCGTGCTGGCCATGGTTCTGGTAGCCATCTTCTTCATCACCGGCGCCGATGCTGCCTCCATCGTGATGGGATCGCTCAGCTCCAACGGTGCCGAGCACCCCCGTCGTGGAGTGGTCATCTTCTGGGGCTGCCTCACCGGCGCCGTAGCGGCGGTCATGCTGCTGGCCGGCGGCGATGAACCATCGGAAGCCCTGGATGGCCTGCGGCGAATCACCATCGTGGCAGCGCTACCGTTCGTGCTCGTCATGATGTTGCTCTGCTTCGCCCTCACAAAGGACCTGCGTCGCGATCCCCTCTCCCTGCGGCGTCGCCTGGCCACATCCGTGGTGGAACGGGCCATACGCACTGGCGTGGAACAACACGGCGGCGTGCAGTTCGACCTCGTGACGAAACACGAATGCGCGGAGAAGTGCGTCAATTCGGATTGCCCGGCAGAAACTCCTACGGCGAGGATCCCGACCCTGGAGCCCCGGCATCCAGGCCCGGAAAGTAAATAACCGAGCACCTTGAGTAGCAACGGTCTCGGCGGCACAGGCTTATTCCAGCCCGTGCTGCCGAGGCCCACCCACCTCCGAGGCATCGTGAAAGTCCCGGATGGGCGGGACGTCTCCGGTGCCTACCGCGTCCGCGGTTGGGCGATGTTAAAGATCGTCTTCGGGTCGGGCAGTAAGGATCCGATGAGCGCTTACCTGCAGGATGCCGAGCGACTCCTGGATTAGGGGCGATGTGATGCTGCCCCTGCGCACCGCAGCGACAATGCGGCGCGCGGGTTTCCCCTTGCCGGTGATGCGCAGTCGAACCACGTTCTCGCCACTATGCAGGGGCGCCAGTCGCGGGAGCAGACCCACGCCCAGCCCCGCACCGACGAAGGCGATCTGGGTTTCCCATTCAACGGCCTCATGGGCAATCCGCGGTGTCACCCCGACTGCCGTGAACGCCGCGGTGAACAGGGAATGGTAGGCGGAACCGGCGGTCTCGGTGATCCAGGGTTCCGACGCCAGCTCTTCGAGCGTCACCGTTTCCCGCGATGCCAACGGGTGGTCGGAGGGAATGATCACGTCCAGGGGGTCGTCGAGTAAAACGGTCTGCTCGAAGCGCGGATCGTCCTCGACAAAGGCGTAGGACTGCATGGCGACGATCACCGCGAGGTCGATTCGCTCGGCAACCAACAAGTCGAAGCAGCGGGCCGGATTGGCCTCGAGTACCTGCACCTCCAGCAGGGGGCGTGTCGAGCGCAGGGTGGCGGCCAGCGGAGCGAGTAACTGGGCGGCCGCCGTGGAGAATCCGCCGAGGCCAAAATGGGACTGCACCTGGTCGCCGGCCTTCAATGCCGCGGCGCGAAGGCTCTCCCATTCCGCGATGAGGGTGTCCGAGCCTGCCACGAGAAAGCGGCCCGTGGCTGTCAACCGCACACCCCGGCCGTCCTTCGTCAGCAGCTGCATTCCAAGCACGCGCTGGAGCTCGCGCAACTGCGCGGAGACGGCGGAGGGGGAGTAACCCGTGAGCTCCGCGGTTGCGCCAACGGTGCCGCATCCCGCGAACACCCGAAGGGTGATAAGCCGTGGATCGATCATGCACCTATTGTGCACGGCTATCTCCCAAATCTTGCGCTTTTCGTGCAGATCCATTGTGACTAATCTCATGACTACACGCTTTAGACAACGCCGGTTGCACCTACGAGCCCGGGGTCTTTACGAATCGCATCCTGACCCACCCCTCCCGGGAGGAAACACATGTCTGCTCCAGTGAACGTACCCCTCAACTCACGCGGAAAACTTGCTTCATCCTTGCCTGCCGAGCAGCTGGCGGAGATCTCCGAGTTGTTCGCTTTCCGGCGCGTGGGATATTGCCTCGATGCCCCCTTCTACACCGATCCGACGATCTTCACCATCGACATGCAGGCCATTTTCGGTCAGCACTGGATTTTTGCCGCGAGCATGGCCGAGCTCCCGGAGCCGGGCGACTACGTCACCGTCGACTACGGGCCCTACTCCCTGATCGTGCTGCACAACGACGACGGCGGCGTGAACGTCCTGCACAACGTGTGCCGCCACCGCGGCGCCCGCGTCATGACCGAACCCGCGGGGACAACGGGAAACCTGGTATGCGGCTATCACTCCTGGACCTACTCCCCGAACGGCAATCTGATCCATGCCTCGGCACCGGGGGAAACGAAGTTCGACAAGGGCTGCTTCGGCCTCAAGCGCGCCCACAGCCGCGTGGTCGCCGGACTCATCTTCGTCTGCGTTGCGGACGAACCACCGACGGATTTCGACGAAACCGCAAAGATCTTCGAACCTTACGTCGCACCTCACGAGCTGTCGAAGACGAAAATCGCCTACCAGCAGAACATCGTCGAGGAGGGCAACTGGAAGCTCGTCATGGAAAACAACCGTGAGTGCTACCACTGCGACGGCCACCCGGAACTCGCCTGTTCCCTCTTTCCCACTTGGGGACTGACGGAGGGACTGATCCCGCCCCATCTCGAGGAGGCGTGGGACCGCCACAAAGATGCACAGTCCTCGCTCGAGGACCGTTGCCGCCGTTATGGTCTTCCCTATGAGATCGTCGAGGAGCTCGACACCCGCGTAGCGGGTATCCGCATCTTACGGGAGTCGCTCGACGGGGTCGGCGAATCGTTCTCGCCCGATGGCCGCAGGCTGTCCAAGAAGCTGCTCGGCGACCTGCGGGACTTCCGCCTCGGCGCTTGCTCGATGCACCTACAGCCCAACAGCTGGTTCCATCTCCTGGGAGACCACGTCATCACGTTCGCCGTCTTCCCCGTCAACGAACACCAGACACTGGTACGCACCACCTGGTTGGTGGCCGACGACGCCGAGGAAGGCGTCGATTACGACCTGGAGAAACTCACCCACACCTGGAAGCAGACCAATCTGCAGGACAAGGCGTTCGTGGAGCTGTGCCAGAAGGGCGCCGGCAGCCCCGCTTATGAGCCAGGCCCGTACATGAAGAGCGAATACCAGGTCGAGGCGTTCATCAACTGGTACGTGCAGCGTGTGCAGGAGCACTTGGCATGATCGAACTCCACAGCGACACGACAATTCAGGAACCACGGCGCATTCGTGGTCTTGAGATGCCGTGGAACAGGGTGATGAGCAGTACCGAGGGACCCGCCGGTGCTGCCCGGGCGTTGGGTCCCTGGTATCCGCAGGAGTTCATGGCCGAATGTGTCGAGATCGTTCCCGAGGTGGGCGGCATGAAGACTTTCGTGTTCCGCCGCTCCGACGGTGCGCCCCTGGCGTTCCGTTCAGGCCAGTACGTGAACGTCGCCTTTCCCGTGAACGGCGAGGACCAGGACGCGGTGGACCGAAGCTACTCACTGTCCAGTTCACCCACCCGGCCGTGGACCTTCGACATCACCGTCAAACGCCACCCCACGGGACTGGTCTCACCGTGGGTGCACGAAAACGTCAAACCCGGCACCGTCCTCGAGATGCTCGGGCCGGTCGGGGCATTCCACCTGCCCGACGCCGACCGGCGCGCACGGTACCTCCTGCTGGCCGCCGGCGCAGGCATCACCCCCATCATGTCGATGTTGCGGACCATCCACTCCCTGCCCGGCCAGGCCGATGTCGTGGTGCTCTATCATGGGGCGGCAGCCGGAGGCTTTGCGTTCCACCAGGAGCTGGCCTACATCGCCTCCGTGGACACACGCGTCAAGATCTTCTACTCCCTGGGGGAGCGCACCAAGGAACCCGAGGGATGGGAATGGCTTACCGGAAGGCTCACGGCGGCCATGCTCGAGGAGGTGGCTCCCGATGCCAACGGCCGCCTGGTCTATGCCTGCGGCCCCGAGGCTTACCTGAACACCGCCGCCGAGCTTCTCGAGAAACTCGGCGTCGACGACACCTCCATCCACATGGAATTCTTCTCTGGGAACCGCCAGACGCTCCTTGAATACCAGGTAGAGCTCGCCCATGCAGTGGACATCGCTGAGGAAATCGCCGAGGAAATTGCTGATTCCGCCGAGGACTACTACGAAAGCCAGCCCACCGCATTCGGGCTCTACGAGCCCGGCTACGACGCCGAGGGAACCCTAGAAGCCACTGGACTGCCGCTAGAAACAGCCGACCCGGATGCGCCCGGTCCCCAAGCCCCCGACGCTAGCCCGGACGCGGAGCAGGAAGCGGCGCCCCCCGATGTCTCGAGCTTTGACACGGTCGGAACGGGAAGCCTCACTCTGTCCTTTCTGCGCACCGGGGTCAATGTGCGCATCGACCCCACTGAACACATCCTGGGGGTGGCCCAGCGTGCGGGCGTCAGGATCGGCGCGAACTGCAAGGAAGGCATGTGCGGCTCCTGCAAGGTCGTCAAGCTTTCCGGGGAAATCGAGATGAACCACCAGGGCGGGATCCGAGCACGGGAAATCGATGCAGGCAAGTTCCTGCCCTGCTGCTCCACCGCGCGGACCGATCTGGTGATCGATGCCTAGCCGCTTCCAGTTAATGTCGGCCGGACAGCATCAGGAATTGTTTCCGCGACGCCGTTACTTGTCGGGCAGTCCCACAGAGGTTTTCGTGCTGCTTGTCCTGCAGCGCCACGGTGTTGCCTGAGGGCGCTCATTGACCGCTAAAACGAGCAGGTAGCCAGCTGGCAGGTCCTTGTCGCCATTCTCGACTTACGCCTTCCCCGACCTAGCCCGGAGGACGAACACCGCCGCAGCTCGTTCGACTGGCTCCTACAACTCCGCATCGCAGATTGAGGTACTGGTCGGCGTGGTTACGACATCCACCGTAGGCGTGGCCCAACTGGGCACCGAGAGCGTTGCCAGGTCCGACGACGGCGGTGATGTAGTCGGCTCAAATCTTGCGGACGCTGCCTGCCCAGTCACTCGTATCGACAAATGTTCGACAAGATGCATTGAACGCGGAGTTCAGACGTGCTGGCTCACCGCGGTATCCGTGTGAAGCGGTTCGGTAGCAGAGCGGCAGTAATCCAGTCACAGAGTAGTAGAGCTGGGACGAGGCATCAAAAGTAGACATAACGATCGGTTATCGGCGGATTGCCGGCGGAGCTTCAAAAGGAGTCGACAATCGGACTGCTGTTCCACCTGCCCGGGCGTATTCCCACGGTATGAGTGGGCGATATGAGAGTGAGCCAGTGGTGGGTCGGTCTCATGCTCTCTTGACGCAGTGTGGGTGGTCGTATGTGGAGCGGGGGCCGCTGTTGTGGTTGGTCACCGATTTTCTGGGGAGGACTGTCGGGATCGGAGGATGCCCCGGTCCAGGAGTTCGCTGCGCAGTGCGGGCGCGATCTCGAGCTGGTAGGAGGGCGTCATGTGGACGAGATCCCGCATCACCGGGGTGCTCCCCACAAAGCTCGGGCACCAGCCCTCCGCACAGAACCACAGTTCCGGGGAGATGAAGGAGCCGTTGAGCTCGCCAGCGAGCTCCTGCTCCGCAGTGGCGAACGTGCGCCACTGCTGGCGGACCTGCCCCGCGCAGAAGGATGGTTCGGCGATCTTCGAGTAGCACTTTTGGATGTCTGTGGTGAGGGGTGGGGGTGAGAGGAAGACGACGGAACCCACGGAATCGCTGAAGCGGGAGACGATGCTCGCCGTGCTGTCCTTCCACTCCTCGGTGGTCAGGGATTCATCCCGGCCCATGGGGAAGCGGGGTTCGTAGGTGTTGGCGATGATCACCACGTCCGGCCGGAGATCATTGATCGCCTCCACCACCTGCTCCTTACGCCCCTCGCACGCCCGGAGCAGCCTTGCCGACGGGTTCCGGATCAGGAGCTCGGTGAAGGTGCACCCCGATGTCCCGAGTCCGGTGACCGCCCAGCCGTCGGTGGAGCCCACGGCCTCCCGTAGGGCTGACGTCCACGAGATGGCGATGGAATCACCGACCACCACCACCCGCCGGGTGGCATCGGGGTCACCCCAGGTGCAGGCGCTGACGGTGATGGGCCCCGTGCCGCCGCAGGCAGTGATGTCCGCGGGAGCTAACTGGCCGTTCATGGCCTCGTCAATGGTCGGGTCCAGCTCGGGCCAGTCACTGCTGCGGAGGGCCGTGCGAATCTGCTCCTGCAGTGCCGCGGTCTCCTCCGAGACATCGACGGCGGGTGTGTTTGACAGCTGGATACTCCGCGAATGCGCGGGGATGTGGGGGATGCTCACAGCGCATACCACCGCCGTGAGTGCGGTCGCTGCTGCGGCCCGCCGGAAGCCGGCGCCCCGCGCCGTTCTCCTGTCCGCCGTCGTCGTACCCCCGGCCCTCGCTTTCCAGCCGGAGAGCCAGGTGGACCTGCGGACGGGATCCTCGATGAGGTGGTAGGAGAACACCGCGAGGAGGAGCATCGCGGCAGCGCATCCCAGGTAGAACAGGGGAGTGCGGTTGAGGAACACGGCGCCGCCGAGAATGACCACCGGGAAGTGCCAGAGGTACAGCGAGTAGGAGATGTTGCCGAGGTACCCGCTCACGGGATTGGTCAGGGGCAGCAGGAACGCGTGGTGCTCCGCACCCGTACCGGCCAGGATCACGAGGACCGCGCCGAGGACCGGGAGGAGAGCCCACGGCGCAGGGAAGGCCGAGGACGAGTCGATGAGGAACAGCGCGGCCAGCATCAGTCCCATGCCCAGCCAGGCGAGCAACGGGCGTACCCGTGGTGCGAGCCGTGAGCACAGCGGCGCGGCACAGGCCAGCGCTGCTCCGGCACCGAGTTCCCAGGCACGGGAGAACGTGGAGAAGTACGCCTGCGTAGGCGAGGACTGGGTTTCCCAGAGAGCCCACGCGAACGATGCCGCGGAGATCAGGCCGATCATCAGGCCCGCGCCGACCCTGGCCCGGGAACGGCCGCCGCTCGGGTGTCTCGCCACCAGTGCCAGCACCAGGAGCATGACGGCGGGCCACACGAAGTAGAACTGCTCCTCGACGGACAAGGACCAGAAGTGCTGCAGGGGAGAGACCGGGACGCCAGCACGGAAGTAGTCGGTGCCATCGGCTGCGAAACGCCAGTTGGCGCCGAACAGCGCCGCTGCCCCGCCGTCCTGCGCCGTCTCGAGGAAGCGGGAGGGCCCGAAGATCGCGAAGGCCGCGAGGAGGGTGGCCACGATCGCGGCGAGCGACGCCGGAATAATGCGCTTGATGCGCCGGCGGTAGAAGTCACCGAAGGAGATGCGCCCGGTCTTCTCGTACTTCCGGAGGAGAAGGCCAGTGATGAGGAAGCCGGAGATGACGAAGAAGATGTCCACGCCGATGAAGCCGCCGCTCGGCCACCCGATCAGATGATCCAGCACCACCACCACGACCGCCAGGGCTCGCAGGCCCTGAATGTCCGGCCGGACACGCGTCCTCTCGGACGCTGCCTCTCGACGGGACCCCGCGCGAGCGGGACCGGAGGGGGACGCGATGTGCATGGGAGCCTTCGGATAGCGTGCAGACGGGCCCCCTCAACGATTTTACGACACGCTGGCATGTGGGCTTTGTATGAACCACCAGCGGGACGGACTGTCGCACTGTTCGGCGCTTGTTCGGTCCGCGGTCCATCGAGTGCAAGTCGTAGAACTGCCAAGGCTGTGCTTTTCGTTGTCTTAGCGGCAACAGATCGTCTAGATCGGCGTCCGACCATTGCCGTGATGATAAGACTAGAGGAGACGTCTCAGACTCGAAGTGGACGTATGACCGCTGGGGCTGCCCATGGTCTGACTCGCGCGGCGATCTCTTTAGGCGGCGAGTGAGTGCTCCACCTCGGCGGCCCGCGCCGTACAGCTGCTGATCAGCCGCACCCGTGAAGCAGGGGTGGCCTACCTCGGCTCCACCACGGTCACCGGTGTCACGCAGTCGGCAGGCAGGGTGACAGGCGTCGAGACCTCCGCCGGAGTGATCCCCGCCGACATCGTGGTGTCGTGCGCCGGATTCTGGGGACGTGAGCTGGGGAAGCTCGCAGGCCTCGATGTGCCGCTGCTGCCGCTGGCTCATCAGTATGTCAGGACCACGCCGCTGAACGGACTGCGCGGTGCCGATACCCTGCCGAACGGGGCCAGCAAGCCCATCCTGCGCTACCAGGATCGCGACCTCTACTTCCGCGAGCACGGCGACAGGATCGGCATCGGCAGCTACGCCCACAAGCCCATGCCCGTGGATATGGGCAACCTGCCCGCAGTCGACGCCGAGCACATGTCCGACCACCGCATGCCCTCCCGCCTGGACTTCACGCCGGAGGACTTCGCCTCCTCCTGGGAGGACTCCCAGGATCTGCTGCCGGCCCTCCGCGCAGCCCGGATCGACGACGGTTTCAACGGAATCTTCTCCTTCACGCCCGACGGCGGCCCGCTGATGGGGGAAGCCCCCGACGTCGAAGGCCTGTTCGTCGCCGAGGCCGTTTGGGTGACCCACTCTGCCGGCGTCGCGAAAGCAATGGCGGAGCTGCTGATCGAGGGCCAGTCCCGCACGGACCTGCACGGCTGCGAACTGACGCGCTTCGAGGAATTCCAGACCAGTGACGCCTACGTCCGCGAGACGGCCCAGCAGAACTTCGTGGAGATCTACGACATCCTGCACCCGATACAGCCCAGGATGTAGCCCCGGGACCTACGCGTCAGTCCGTTCAACGTCCGCCAGAAGGAGCTCGGCGCGTTCTTCCTCGAGTCCGCAGGATGTGAGCGCCCACACTGGTTCGAAGCCAATCGCGGACTGCTCGAAGCCCTTCCGGCGGAGTGGCAGGCGCCGGACCGCGACGAGTGGTCCGCCCGGTTCTCCTCCCCCATCTCCGCAGCAGAAGCGTGGAGGACGCGTACCGCGGCAGCCCTGTACGACATGACGCCGCTGAAACGGTTGTCCGTGACCGGTCCGGGCGCACTGACCCTGCTGCAGCGACTCAGTACGGGCAATATCGCCAAGAAGCCGGGCGCTGTGACCTACTGCCTGCTGCTCAATGACGACGCCGGCATCCGCAGCGACGTGACAGTCGCACGGCTGGAAGAGGAACTGTTCCAACTGGGCGTGAACAGCAACGTGGACTTCGACTACCTCCGGGTCCACGCCCGGAAGCAGTCGGCCGCGGACCCCGCCCAGTGGGTACACGTCTCGGACATCACCGGCAGCACCTGCTGCATCGGGTTGTGGGGGCCGCTTGCCCGGGAAGTCATCGGCAAGGTCAGCAGTGACGACCTCAGCAACGAGGGGCTGAAGTATTTCCGGACCAAGCGGATCTCGGTCGGCGGCATCCCGGTCACCGCCATGCGGCTCTCGTATGTGGGCGAACTCGGCTGGGAGCTCTACACCACCGCCGACCACGGACTGAAGCTCTGGGATCTCCTGTTCGACGCCGGGCAGGAGCACGGCATCATTGCAGCCGGGCGCGGCGCCTTCAACAGCCTGCGGCTGGAAAAGGGATACAGCCGCCACCGCCTGATCCGACCGGCACAGGATACCGCCTGCACCGGTGGACCAGGCGGCCGACCGGTGCAGGTGAACCACCTGCGCCGGTCGGCCCGCTCGACGCTCCCGGCGTGGCGTACGGTTGCTCCAGCCGGGGCCTTTCCTGTTCTCGGTCATAATGGGCCCTATGGGGAACCTTCATCGCGCGACCTCCGTCCTGACCGCTGCCGTCCTTGCCCTCACGCTCGCGGCCTGCACCGACAACCGTCCGACGGCCGAGGACGCCGCCCGGACGCTTGCCGAGGGACTGGCCCGGCTCGACGTCGCGCAGTCGGCCTTCACCGCCGCGCAGCCGGCCGAGGTGACCGGCCAGCTCGCCGCGATCACCGAGGGCTTCGTGCCGCCTGCTCCGACGGTCACCGTCGCAGGAGTCGAGGAGACCGGGGAGGACAGCGCGACGGCGACCCTCGACTACGTGTGGGACCTCGACGACACCGACCAGGACTGGACCTACAGCACGACGGCGGACTTCACGCGCGTCGAGGACGTCTGGCAGGCCGAGTGGGCACCTGAACTGTTCGTCCCGAATCTCCTCCCGGACGAGAAGCTGGTCCTGACGAGCGTCCCCGGGGACCGCGGGGACATCACCGGTGCGGGCGGCGAGGTTATCGTCACCCAGCGGCCCGTCCTCCGCGTCGGCATCGACAAGACGCAGGTCCCCGAGGTGGAACAGGCGGCGTCGGCGCGCGCGCTCGCGACCCTGCTCGAGCTCGACCCTGCCGCCTATGAGCAGCAGGTCGCGGAGGCGGGGGCTGAGGCGTTCGTCGTGGCCGTCGTCCTGCGCGACGACGCCGCGCGAACCGTCACCGACGCACAGATCGATGCCATCCCGGGCGCCTTCCGCGAGTCGGACACGCTCGAACTCGCACCCACCCGCACGTTCGCCCGGGAGCTGCTCGGCAGCGTGGGCGCGGCCACCGAGGAACTCGTGGAGCAGTCCGACGGCGCCATCCGCGCCGGGGACGTCACGGGACTCGGCGGGCTGCAGCTGCAGCACAATGACCGGCTCGGAGGAACGCCGGGACTTGCAGTCGACGCCGCCCCCGTCGAGGCGCCCGACACTCCGTCGCAACGCCTGTTCGAAAAGCCCGCGGTCGACGGCCAGGATCTGGCAACGACGCTCGATCCGCGTCTGCAGGCCCTCGGCGAGGACGTTCTCTCCGACGAGCCCTCGGCGTCGTCGATCGTGGCCATCCGACCGAGCACGGGTGAGATACTTGCTGCCGCCAACGGGCCCGGCAGCGAAGGGCTGCAGACCGCCCTCCTCGGCCAGTACCCGCCGGGATCCACGTTCAAGATCGCCACGAGCCTCGCGCTTCTCAGGCAGGGGTTCACGCCGGAGACCCCCACCGAGTGCACCGAGGAGGTGACGGTGGACGGCCGGACCTTCAACAACGCGAGCACGTTCCCTGCGCAGTTCCTCGGCACCATCCCGCTCCTGGAAACCTTCGCGCAGTCCTGTAACACCGGCTTCATCTCCGCTCGGGACGACATCAGCCAGGATGAGCTCGCGAACGCGGCTACGGACCTCGGCATCGGCGTCACGGCGAGCATCGGCACGCCGGCCTTCTTCGGCTCCGTGCCTACCGAGGCCGAGGGGACGGCGCACGCCGCAGCCATGATCGGCCAGGGCGAGGTCCTGGTCTCACCGCTCTCCCTCGCGACGATGGCAGCGTCCGTCGGTGTGGGCTCGCGCGTCACGCCGACCCTCCTCGCATCCGGGGAGCAGGCGGAACCGGAGCCGGGCACCGAGAGCGCCGCAGCCTCCGAAGCGCCCCAGGGATCCGCATCCCCGGCGCCCACCGACGAAGCAGAGCCGAGTGCATTCACCGCGGCTGAATCCGCGACGCTCAAGACCCTCATGACCGCCGTCGTCGCCCAGGGCGGGGCACAACTGCTGCAGGACGTTCCGGGTGAACCCGTGCTGGCCAAGACCGGGACCGCCGAATTCGGCAGTGAGACTCCCCCTCGGACGCATGCGTGGGTCGTTGCATTGCAGGGAGACCTCGCCGTCGCCGTCTTCGTCGAGGAGGGCGAACTCGGCTCGACCTCCGGCGGGCCCCTGATGCAGGCGTTCCTGACGGGCGTCGCAGCCGGCTGACCATCCAACGACCAGAAACATCTACTTCGACGACATGGGGGTCGGATCACAGCAGGGCAGGCAGTAGCTTGACCATCCTCCGGCGTGCAGATGCTGCGCCGGAGGCAATTCGAAAGACCGTTGAAAGGGTCGCAGTGGATTTCTCGTTCGTACCGATCGTCATCGGAGCCATCCTCCTCGTTGTCGTCCTCATCGTTGTGGCGATCCTCGCGAGGATGGCTCTCCATATCGCCAGTCCCGACCAGGCCCTGATCATCTCGTCCAAGGACAGCAAGGGCCAGCCCGACGTCGACAGCCAGCGCGTCGTCTTCGGCCGCGTCTTCATCAATCCGTTCACGCAGCGGGCCTACCCGCTGTCCCTCGCCTCGCGGCAGGTCTCGCTCCGGATCGAGGGCATCTCGCTCAACGGGATCAAGCTGCATCTCACCGGCGTGGCCCAGGTCAAGGTCGGCGGGGACGCGGACGCCGTCCGCAAGGCGGCTCAGCGATTCCTCAACCAGCAGGACGCCATCGACCACTACACGCAGGAGACGCTCTCCGGCTCGCTGCGCTCCATCGTCGGCACCCTGACCGTCGAGTCGATCATCCGGGATCGTGCCACCTTCGCCAAGAGCGTCAAGGAGGAGGCCGAGCACTCCATGCACAACCAGGGCCTGGAGATCGACACCTTCCAGATCCAGTCGGTCGATGACGATTCGGGCTACCTGAAGAACCTCGGGCGCCCGGAAGCGGCGTCGGCGGAGCGCAACGCGAAGATCGCTGAGGCGCGATCGGTGCAGGAATCGGAGCAGGCCCGCGCCATCTCGGACGAGCAGGTGGCGCTGGCGCAGCAGCAGCTCACGATCCGGCGCGCCGAGCTCAAGGAAGAGGCCGACGCACGGCAGGCCCGTGCCGACGCCGCAGGACCGTTGGCGCAGGCGGAGCAGAACGAGCAGGTCATCATCCGCGAGCAGCAGGTTGCCCTGCGCCGTGCGGAACTGCGTGAGCGCGAGCTCGATACCGAGGTCCGCAAGCCCGCCGACGCCGAGAAGTACCGACTGATCCAGCAGGCGGAAGCGAAGCTCGAGGAGCGTCGTAGGGCATCCGCGGCCACCGAGATCGAAGCCCGGGTGGATCTCGCGAAGCGGAAGCTCGTCGCCGAAGGCGACCGGGTGGCAGCTGAAGCCGACGCCGCGGCGAACACCGCACGGGGTACCGCGGAAGCAGCGATCAACACGGCCAAGGGACGTGCGGAAGCAACGGTCATAGCCTCACGCGGCAACGCGGAGGCGGAGTCGACCGAAGCCCGGGGAAAGGCGGAAGCAGCCGCTATCGCTGCACAGGCCGAGGCCTACCAGAAGTTCAACCAGGCCGCCATCCTGTCCAAGGTCCTGGAGGTCCTTCCGGCCATGGCCCGTGAGATCGCAGCACCGATGGGCGCGATCGACACCATGACGGTCATCTCCAACGATGGCGCGAGCCAGCTCAGCAGGAATGTCTCAACAGGTGTCCAGCAGACCACCCAGATGGTCAAGGACACCACGGGACTCGACATCATCGCGCTACTCGGCGACCTGCTGAAGAACGCGGACAGGCCCGGTTCGAAGGGCACCGGCGGGTCGACCGTCGTCGGGGGTTCGGACTAGCACCCACGAAAAGGGCCGCCGCGATCGGATGATGCGGCGGCCCTTTTTGCTGTCCCGGCGGTCCCGCGCGTCAGCGGTAGGTCTGCAGGTACGGTCCCGACGACGGGACGATGACCTTGCCGAGCGGCGCCAGCGACACCGGGATCAGCTTCAGGTTGGCGATACCGAGCGGGATGCCGATGATGCTGACGAACATCGGGATGGCTGTGAGCACGTGGCCGATGGCGATCCAGATTCCGGCGACCAGCAACCAGATGACGTTCCCGACCGCGGAGAACGCGCCCGTGCGCGCGCCCCGGTTCACCACCGTCTGGCCGAAGGGCCACAGGGCGTACACCCCGATCCTGAACGAGGCGATGCCGAACGGGATGGTCACGATCAGCGCGCAACAGATGATCCCTGCCGCGAAGTAGCCGAGAGCCAGCCAGATGCCGCCGAACAGGAGCCAGATGACGTTCAGGAGTGCGTTCATTTCTCCATTGTTCCGCACGCCGCCTGCTGCTGCACCCTCCTTCGACGCAGAAAGGTCCCTACCCGTGCGGGTAGGGACCTTCAGCATGCGTGCGGCTCGCTGGTACTAGCGCGTGCGGCGGTCATTCGACGCCGGCGCATTTGCCCGGCGGGAGCCACCGGGACGGCGGGCACCCTCGGCGCGCGGTGCCGACGACGGCGCGTGGCTGCGCTGCCCGCCGGCGGCAGGAGCAGCAGCGGCGGGGCGGCGGACGGCGTCGCCCACGCGCTGTCCGGATGCCGGACGACGGCTGCGCGTCGTCGTCTCCGACGTCGTGCGGGGCTCCTCGGAGCGGCGGCGTGATCCACCGGTCTTGGCAGCAGCACCGGTGTCGGTGCCGAAGCGAGGCGCCTGCGGCTGGTCCTTGCGGCGCTCGGCGCGGTTGCCCTGGGCGGACTGCGGGTCGGCGGAGACACGTCCGCGTCCACCACGTCCTCCGCGTCCTCCTGCTGCGGGAGCTGCGGCTCCACGGCGTGCGCGCTTCCGCTCGGCGTTGGCACCCGTCGACGTCCCATCACCGCGGCTCGTCTCGCGCTGGGCGAGAAGGGCTGCGCGGGTGCGGGGGTCGATCTTGTCCGCCACGTCGCCGATGAGCGACAGGACCAGCGGAGAGGTGGCCTTGACGTTCTGGAAGGCGACATCGACGCCGGCCGCCTTCATCAGCTTCTGTACCTCGGACTTCTCCTCGGGCAGCGTGATCGTGACCACCTTGCCCGACGAACCCGCGCGGGCCGTACGGCCGGAGCGGTGCAGGTATGCCTTGTGCTCGGTCGGCGGATCCACGTGGACCACGAGTTCGACGTCGTCCACGTGAACGCCGCGCGCGGCGACGTCTGTCGCGACGAGCACCCGTACGTCGCCCGTGGAGAACTCGGCGAGGTTCCGGTCGCGGGCATTCTGCGACAGGTTGCCGTGCAGGTCGACGGCGGGGATACCGGCATCGGTGAGGGTCTTGGCGAGCTTGCGTGCGTGGTGCTTCGTTCGCATGAACAGCAGGCGGCGTCCGGTACCCGATGCGAGCTGGACGATCAGCTGCTTCTTCTGCGTCTGGTCACCGATGAGCAGCACATGGTGCTCCATGGTAGTGACCGCTGCCTGCGGATCATCGACCGAGTGGGTGACCGGCTTGGTCATGTACCGGTTGACGACCTTGTCCACGCCGTTGTCGAGCGTGGCCGAGAACAACAGGCGCTGGCCGTCGGCCGGCGTCGTGTCGAGCAGCTTCTTGACGACGGGAAGGAACCCGAGGTCGGCCATGTGGTCGGCCTCATCGAGGATGGTGATCTCCACCGATTCGAGGCTGATGAGCCTCTGGCGCATCAGATCCTCGAGGCGTCCCGGGCAGGCGATGACGATATCGACGCCCGCTCGCAGTGCCTTCTCCTGGCGCTGCTGGGAAACGCCGCCGTAGATCACGGTGGTATTCAGGCCGAGCTCGTTGGCCAGGGGTTCCACCGTCGCGTTGATCTGGGTGGCGAGCTCACGGGTCGGGGCGAGCACGAGGGCCAGGGGACGCCCCGGCTTGCGGCGGTAGGCCGCTTCCTGCTCGGCAAGGCGCGCGACCATGGGAAGCGCGAAGGCGAGGGTCTTGCCCGAGCCGGTGCGGCCGCGACCGAGAACGTCGCGTCCGGCCAGCGAATCGGGAAGGGACTTCACCTGGATGGGGAATGGTTCGGTGATCCCCTGCGCGGCGAGGTTCTCGACCAGCGCTTTGGGCACACCAAGGGCAGCAAAAGTAGTCATGTGAAGTACACGAACTTTCTTCTCATCTTCCCCGGCATCGGTTGACGCAGGGGTTCGCCGAAGAAAAGTCAGACAGTGTCTACCGCGCTCACGATCCTGGGAGCTAAATGCGGGACAAAAGAATGCGCTCATCGACGCAGGCCGCGCTGTGAACCGACGGAGATATCCGACGTGCGCAGGCCAGTAGGTCCAGTTTATCAGGAGAGGCCCCGTATGCCCGCATCGTGTGCTAGCCGGGGGCGCCGCGCCCCCTCGCCGGGGCCGTACTCGAGCGCACCACCAGCCGGGGGCTTGATGCATCTGCTGCGGAGGACGCCGGCTCCAGACCGATCAGCTCTTCGATGCAGAGACGCCCGAGGTCATGGAACTCCTGGCGGAGAGTGGTGAGGGACGGCTCGTAGTACTCCGCCTCCGGGACGTCGTCGAACCCGATGACGCTGATGTCCGCCGGAACCCGGCACCCGCGTTCCTTCAGAGCCTTCAGCAACCCGAGTGCCATCTGGTCGTTGCTCACGAAGATGGCGGTGGGTCCGCCCGACACATCGACGGCGCGCCCGGCCTCGTAGCCCGACCGCGCGCTCCAGTCGCCCTGATAGACGGGGCCCTCGGCCAGCTGATGGTCCTTCAGGGCCGAGCGCCAGCCCTCCAGCCGGCGCCGGGCGTCCACCCAGTCGAGCGGACCGGCGAGATGGGCGATCCGCTCGTGCCCGAGGGCCACGAGGTGGTCGACGGCGTCGGCCGCAGCGCTCTCCTGGTCCAGCGCGATGTCACCGAGCCGATGGTGGCCGCCGCCGACGGTAAGCATCGGGATGCCCGTCTGCACCGTCGCGAGCACCTCGAGGGCCGATACGTGGGGGGTGATAGCGATGACACCCTCCACGCCGTGGTTCAGCAGGTCGCTGAGGGCCTCATCGATCGTGGGCACGGAATAGTCCTTGAGTGTCACCACTGTCAGGAAGTAGCCGGCCCTCCGGGCTGCGTCCTGGATGCCCATGAGGACGCTCGAGGGGCCGTACTGAGCCAGTTCGCCTGCGAGGATTCCGATGGAGTGGGTCCTCCCGGTTGCGAGCCAGCGTGCGGCGGCGTTCGGGCGGTAGTCGAGTTCGAGGATGGCAGCGCGTACTTTGCGCCGCGTCGCCTCGCTGACATTCGGCCTGCGATTGACCACGCGGGAGACGGTCTGGTGCGAAACTCCAGCCAGGGAAGCCACGTCGGTCAGGCTGGGATTCCGGGGGGTGGTCACGTCAGTCACACTTCCACCCCTTCCTCAGCGAATCCAGGCGGACCGCCGCACCCAACCGCTGCCGATCCCCCTGCTTCGATGGAAACATCCGCTGTCAAGGAGTGTGGCCGAGTTGTGTCTCAAATCACTTGACCGGCAAATTGTTAGCGTTCACAATGCTCGGAGGGCATGAAGCCCACGCAGCAACGACGGTGCACTCGCTCCTTGCTGTGGTTCCCACATCCAGGAGGCAGCAGTGTTCAAGAAAACTTTAGTAACGGTCATCGCGGCCACGACCCTCGCCCTCACCGCGTGCGGTGGAGGAGCCGGGACCGGCGGCGGCGGAGGCTCCGAGGACGGGATCACCATGGGCTTCGCCCAGGTCGGCGCAGAGAGCGGCTGGCGCACGGCGAACACCAAATCGGTGCAGGAGTCCGCCAAGGAGGCCGGCGTGGACCTGAAGTTCTCCGACGCCCAGCAGAAGCAGGAGAACCAGATCAAGGCCATCCGGTCCTATATCCAGCAGCAGGTGGACGTGATTGCCTTCTCGCCCGTCGTCGAGTCGGGGTGGGACACCGTACTGAAGGAAGCGAAGGACGCCGACATCCCCGTCATCCTCACCGATCGCTCAGTCGACTCCGCGGACACATCCCTCTACAAGACGTTCCTCGGCTCCGACTTCGTCGAGGAGGGCAAGAAGGCGGGCGACTGGCTCGTGGAGGACTCTGCGTCGACGGAGGGCCCCGTGAACATCGTCGAGCTGCAGGGCACCACCGGAGCCGCTCCCGCCATCGACCGGAAGGAAGGTTTCGAGGCAGCGATCGCCGCGGATCCGGACCTGAAGATCGTCGAGTCGCAGACCGGCGACTTCACGCGAAGCGGCGGCAAGCAGGTCATGGAGGCCTTCCTCAAGAACACGCCGGACATCGACGTCGTCTACGCGCACAACGACGACATGGGACTCGGTGCGATCGAAGCCATCGAGGCCGCGGGCAAGGTTCCCGGCAAGGACATCAAGATCATCACGGTCGACGCCGTGAAGGACGGCATGACGGCGCTCGCCGAGGGCAAGATCAACTACATCGTGGAGTGCAACCCTCTCCTCGGCGACCAGCTCATGGACCTGGCCGCCAAGGTAGTCGCAGGCGAGGAGGTCCCGGCCCGCGTGGTCACCGAGGAATCTGCCTTCACGCCGGAGCAGGCCAAGGAAGTACTCGCGAGCCGCGAGTACTAGGACCACTGACCGGACCCGGACGCGGCGCAGCCCGAGGACGGGTCCATGGCCTGTGGGATGCGGTGGGCTCCCACCCACCGCATCCCGCGCAGGAAGACACAGACATGAACGAGATCGTCCCCGTAGTCGACATGAACAACATCTCCATCGAGTTCCCGGGGGTCAAGGCCCTCGACGGCGTCAGCCTCAGGTTGTTCCAGGGCGAAGTGCACGCACTCATGGGCGAGAACGGAGCCGGGAAGTCCACCCTCATCAAGGCACTCACCGGCGTCTACGCCATCGACGGCGGCACCATCACCGTCATGGGCGTCCAGCACAGCTTCTCCACCCCTGCCGAAGCCCAGGCCGCACGGATCAGCACGGTCTACCAGGAGGTCAATCTCTGCCCCAACCTCTCGGTCGAGGAGAACATCCTGCTCGGCCGGGAGCCCCGCCGCCGGGGAGGCATCCACTGGCGCGAGGTCCGGCGGAAGGCGAAGGACGTCCTCGAGCAGTTGCAACTGGGACACATCGACCCCGGGTCGATCCTGTCCTCCCACTCGATCGCCATCCAGCAGCTGGTCGCGATCGCGCGGTCCGTCCAGGTCGACGCCAAGGTGCTGATCCTCGACGAACCCACGTCCAGCCTCGACTCCGAAGAGGTGCAGCAGCTGTTCACGGTCATCCGGACCCTTCGGGACCGCGGGGTCGCCATCCTGTTCGTCTCACACTTCCTGGAACAGGTCTACGACATCTCCGACCGCATGACCGTCCTGCGGAACGGGAAGCTGGTGGGTGAGTTCATGACCCGGGACCTGCCGCGCATGGGGCTCATCTCGAAGATGATCGGCAAGGAGATGGACGCCCTCGCCGAACTGGAGGAGGCGGAAAGCCGCAGGGAACCGGACAGGTCGGAACGGGTGCCGTTCGTACAGGCGGAGAACCTGGGGCGGAAGGGATCGGTCCAGGATGTGACGGTCGCCATCCACGCCGGAGAGATCCTGGGACTTGCCGGACTCCTCGGCTCGGGCCGCACCGAGACCGCCCGGCTGCTGTTCGGCGCGGATCGTGCGGACCAGGGGCAGCTGCGGATCGGCGGTACGGCCCGGACCCTGCGCACCCCGCGCTCCGCGATCGATCAGGGCGTCGCCTTCTCCTCCGAGAACCGGAAGGAGGAGGGCCTGATCAGCGACCTCTCGGTGCGCGACAACCTGGTTTTGGCCATGCAGGCCAGCAAGGGCTGGCTGCGGAGGGTCCCCGGCCACACCCAGGACCAGTTGGCGGAGAAATTCATCAGGGCCCTCGACATCCGCCCGGCCAACAAGGACGCGCTGATCCAGAATCTCAGTGGCGGCAATCAGCAGAAGGTGCTGCTCGCCCGCTGGCTCATCACCAACCCCAAGCTGCTCATCCTCGACGAACCTACGCGCGGCATCGACATCGGAGCGAAGACGCAGATCCAGAAGCTCATCAGCAGCCTCGCGTCCGACGGCATGTCGATCATCTTCATCTCCGCCGAACTCGAGGAAGTACTGCGCCTGAGTGACCACATCGCCATCCTCAAGGACCGCAGGATGGTCGCCGACATACCCAACGACGGAGTCACCATGGAAGACGTCATGACGATCATCGCGGGATCCAACGCATGAACGCCCTGCTAAAGCATCGCCTCACCTGGCCCGTACTCGCCCTGGTGCTCCTGCTCGTGCTGAACCAGTTGTTCCGCTCGGACTTCCTGTCCGTCCGTGTCCAGGACGGCCACCTGTACGGCAGCCTGATCGACATCCTCCGCAACGGGGCGCCGACCATCCTCATCGCACTCGGAATGACACTCGTCATCGCTTCACGCGGCATCGATCTCTCCGTCGGGGCAGTGGCCGCCATCGCCGGTGCAGTGTCCTGCACCTACATCTACAACTCGCCCGATCCCACCTCGTTGCGGACCGCTGCCATCGGTGTGTCCATCGCCGTGGTCGCGGGTCTGGCGCTCGGGCTGTGGAACGGTTTCCTCGTTGCCGTCATCGGCATCCAGCCCATCATCGCGACCCTCGTGCTCATGACAGCAGGCCGGGGCCTGGCCCAGTTGGTCACGGGCGGTCAGATCATCTCCGTCTCCAACGACCCCTACCAGGCGATCGGCGCCGGCTTCTTCCTCGGCCTTCCCATCTCGATCCTCATAGCGGTAGCAGCCTTCGCAGTCGCCGGGCTGCTCACGCGGCGGACCGCCCTCGGTACCCTCATCGAAGCGGTCGGCATCAATCCTGTTGCCAGCCGCCTCGCCGGGCTCAATGCGCGCACCATCACCTGGACGGTCTACGTCTTCAGCGGCCTCTGTGCGGCCATCGCCGGTCTCATGATCAGCTCCAACGTCACGGCCGCCGATGCGAACAACGCCGGACTCTACATCGAGATGGACGCCATCCTCGCCGTCGTGATCGGCGGGACGTCCCTGGCCGGGGGGCGGTACAGCCTCGTGGGGACTCTCGTCGGGGCACTCATCATCCAGACCCTCACCACGACCGTCTACACCCTGGGCATCCCGCCCGAGGTCACCCTCGTCTTCAAGGCGCTCGTCGTCATCATCGTCTGCCTCCTGCAGTCCAGCAAGGCGCGGACCCTCCTCGGGAAACGCAAACGTCCGCTGACGGAACAAGCCGAAGTGAAGGTGGCAGTCTGATGTCGGTCCTCACCCGTACCCCTGCCCCGCAGGGCCGCACCCGTATCAGCAGGCTGCAGGGCAAGGCCCGCTACGCGCCCACCCTGGCCACCGTCGGGTTGTTCCTGGCCATGTTCGCCGCGGGAGCGATCATGTACCCGGGCTTCCTGTCGGGCCAGGTCTTCCTCAACCTCCTCATCGACAACACGTTCCTGATCGTGCTGGCCGTCGGGATGACCTTCGTGATCCTCACCGGCGGTATCGACCTCTCGGTCGGTTCCGTCGTCGCCCTGTCCATGATGATCGCAGCGGCACTCCTGCAGGCCGGCTGGAACCCGATAGCCGTCATCGCCCTCGTCCTGCTGACCGGCGCCACGTTCGGACTGCTGATGGGACTGGTCATCCAGGTGTTCGAGATCCAGCCGTTCATCGTCACCCTCGCCGGGCTGTTCCTCGCCAGAGGACTGTGCTACGTGATCAGCGTCGACTCGATCACCGTCACCGATCCCTTCTTCACCGCCATGGCACAGGCCCGGATCCCCCTGACGGGGAACCTGTTCATCGCGCCCGGCGTCGTGATCGCGCTCGTCGTCGTCGCCATCGCCTTCTACGTCCTGCATCAGACGCGCTTCGGTCGCACGGTGTACGCCATCGGCGGCGGGGAGTCCTCCGCGCTCCTCATGGGGCTGGCCGTCCCGCGCACCAAGGTCCTCGTCTACGGGATCAGCGGTCTGTGCTCAGCAATCGCAGGCATCCTCTTCTCCTTCTACAGCCTCTCCGGGTACAGCCTTGCAGCGACAGGCCTCGAGCTGGATGCCATCGCCGCAGTGGTGGTGGGCGGGACGCTGCTCACCGGAGGGTACGGCTACGTCCTCGGATCCCTCGCCGGAGTGCTCATCCTCGGGATCGTCCAGACCTTCATCTCCTATGAGGGAACCCTCAGCTCATGGTGGACGCGCATCGTGATCGGTGCCCTGCTGCTCGCCTTCATCCTCCTGCAGAAGCTTTTCTCCCGGAAGGTGAAACTCACCTGAAAGGCCGTGCCAGAACTCCGCCCCGCACCCCCGACCCTTCCGTCTGGGAGAGTGGGAGGACCAGCGCCGAAGCTTCGCCAGGAGGAGATCCATGACCCTGTCCCCAGCCGCCCTTCTCGAGGACGCACGGTCCATGGCGGGTGACATCGCCGACCTGCGCCATCGCCTGCACCGCGAGCCGGAGCTCGGCCTGCAGCTGCCGCGCACGCAGGAGAAGGTATTGCAGGCGCTCGACGGCCTCCCCTACGAGATCACGCTCGGCTCGGATACGACGTCGGTCACCGCCGTCCTGCGAGGAGGCGCGGCATCCCGCGAACGGGGAGTCACTCCTGTGGTGCTGCTCCGTGGCGACATGGACGCGTTGCCCGTCCAGGAAGCCACGGGTGTTCCCTACACCTCCACGATCGACGGCGTGATGCATGCCTGCGGGCACGATCTCCACACCTCGATGCTCGCGGGAGCCGCCACGCTGCTCGCCGAGCGCCGGGCAGAGCTGCAGGGCGACGTCGTCCTCATGTTCCAACCGGGCGAGGAGGGCCACGACGGCGCGGGGTTCATGATCCGCGAGGGCGTCCTGGACGCGGCGGGCAGGGCGCCCGATGCGGCCTACGGGCTCCACGTGGTGTCATCGCTGCTACCCACCGGGGTGTTCGCCAGCCGCGGTGGTCCGCTCATGTCGGCGTCGGACGGACTCATGGTCACAGTGCGCGGAGCGGGCGGTCACGGATCCTCGCCCCACTCCGCCAAGGACCCGGTCACCGTGGCTGCGGAGATCGTCACGCAGCTGCAGGTCATGATCACCCGGCAGTTCGACATGTTCGATCCCGTGGTCCTGTCCGTGGGCGTGCTGCACGCGGGCACCCAGCGCAACATCATCCCGGAGACGGCACGGATCGAGGCGACCGTCAGGACGTACTCGACCGCGAACAGGAACAGGATGACCGAGGCGGCACCCCGCCTGGTGCGGCACCTCGCCGCCGCGCACGGGCTCGAGGCGGACATCGAGTACATCCACGAGTACCCCGTGACCATCACCGACCACGACGAGACCGCGCACGCAGAGGCGCAGGTCGCTGAACTCCTCGGCGCCGGCCGGTACGTCACGATGCCGCAGCCCATGAGCGGATCGGAGGACTTCTCGCGCATCCTCGAGGCCGTCCCCGGGACGTTCCTGTTCCTCTCGGCAGTGACTCCCGGCGTGGAACCGGGTACATCCCCCTTCAACCATTCGCCGTACGCGGTCTTCGACGACAGCATCCTCGCCGACGGTGCCGCGCTCTACGCGCAGCTCGCCATCTCACGGATGGCCGCCGGGACGGGCCCGCTGACCGCAGCCCGCTGACGCGCTGCCGGTAGCCTTTGGAGGTGATGGAGCCTCAAGAACAGACCCCCGACCAGCCGTACCGCACCCAGCCCGTGTCCTTCGTTCGGCGGGGATCCCGCCTCCAGGGCCGACGTCGCGAGGCGTGGGACGAACTCGCCGAGGCATTCCTCATCGACGTTCCGCGCATCGAGACCGCCGACACGTCGGTAGCTCCCGGCTTCGTGCTCGACGTCGACGCCGCATTCGGCCGTTCGGCACCCCTCGTCATCGAGGTGGGCTCGGGACTCGGCGAGGCGATCACCCATGCTGCGGAGTTCGACCCGGACCGCGACTACCTCGCCCTCGAGGTCTACCGGCCGGGCCTGGCCCAGACCATGCTGCGCATCAGCCAGAAGGAGCTCACCAACGTGCGCACCGCACAGGTGAATGCGGCCGAGGCCTTCGCGGGCATGATCCCGGCGTCGTCCGTCGCGGAGCTGTGGACGTTCTTCCCGGACCCCTGGCACAAGGTCCGCCACCACAAGCGCCGGCTCGTGAAGGCGGACTACGTGGAACGTGCCGCGCGGATCCTCGAGCCCGGCGGCATCTTCCGTCTCGCCACCGACTGGTCCAGCTACGCGGTGCAGATGCGCGCCGTCCTCGACGCCAGCGAGCACTTCGAGAACCTGCACGACGGCGAGCGCACCGGTGCCGCGAGCCCCCTCACCCAGGTGTGGGAGAGCGGCGTCGAATCGGTCGTGGGCGGCGCACCCGTCCGGGAAGGCAAGGACCCGGTGAGCACCGGGAACACCGGCGTCAACGAGGGGATCGACGAGCGCGGCGGCTGGGCACCTCGTTTTGAGGGCCGGACGCTCACAAGTTTCGAGAACAAGGCGATCACGGCCGGACGGATGGTCTTCGACCTCGCCTACCGCCGCCGCTGAGCGGTCGGTGCTGATGACCCTCCGACGCCTCGCGCCCGAAGCCCACGCATGAGCGGCGCTTGGCCGGGCCACGCGAAGGACTCGCCCGCCTACCGGAAGATCCTGCTGGCCCTGCTCTTCGCCGGGCTCGCGACCTTCGCGCAGCTGTACTCCCTGCAGGGTGTCCTGACCGGCGTCGCCTCCGAGTTCGGTGTCTCCCCCGCGGATGCCGCACTGTCGGTGTCCGCGGCGACGCTGGGCCTGGCCCTCGCCGTCATCCCGTGGTCCGCCGTGGCAGATCGGGTGGGACGCAGGAGGACGATGACGTGGGCTATCGCGGCCGCCGTCGTCCTCGGCTTCCTGGCCGCTCTCGCGCCGACATTCGAACTGCTGATCGTCCTCCGCTTCCTCGAGGGAACGGCCCTGGGAGGAGTTCCCGCGACGGCGCTCGTCTACCTGCACGAAGAGGTGCAGAAGCTCCACGCCGCGGTTGCGGCGGGGACCTACATCGCGGGGACGACGCTCGGCGGCCTGGCGGGGCGCCTCGTGGCAGGACCCGTCGGAGAACTGCTCGGGTGGCGCGCGGGTGTGCTGGCGGTCAGCGTCATGGCGGGTGCCGCTGCCATCGCCTTCATCCTGCTCTCCCCCCGTCCCCGCGGCTTCCTCCCGGTCCTGCACGGGCAGGGGCCTTCCTTGGCGAGCCGCATCGGCGCCAATCTCCGGTCACCGCGGCTGCTGGTGGTCTACGCGCAGGGATTCCTCCTCATGGGCGGTTTCGTCGCGGTCTACAACTACCTGGGTTTCCGGCTCGAGGCCCCGCCGTTCCTGCTGCCCGCCTCCCTCGTCAGCCTGCTGTTCCTCGCCTACCTGTCGGGGACGGTGACATCGCGCCTGGCGGGGGACCTCAGCGGGCGGTTCGGGCGACTCCCGGTGCTCCTCGCGGCTGTGCCGGTCATCCTGGCCGGCCTCGCCATCACCCTGACGGGCTGGCTCCCCCTCGTCGTCGTCGGTCTCGTCATCTTCACGGGCGGCTTCTTCGCCGCCCACTCCGTGGCGTCCGGGTGGACGTCCGTGCTTGCAACCACGGGACGCGCGCAGGCGTCCGGCCTCTACAACTTCGCGTACTACGCCGGATCGAGCAGCCTGGGCTGGGTGGGCGGGCTCTTCTTCGGGCACTACGGCTGGATCGGTGTCGCAGGGTTCACCTCGGCCCTGGCGATCACAGCGGGACTCCTCGCCGTTCTCGTGCTCCGCGGTGCGCCCGGCGCATCCGGGCGCAGGACGCGCTGACCCCGGCGGCCCGTCGATATTCGCCGGCCACGTCCGACGGCGGTCGACACGCCGCATCCGCCTCACAGGCGGCGCTCCTGACGGGTAGATTCGCTGGAGTCGGAGCAGCCGGATGATCCCGGATGCCAACCAGTGGAACGCAGGGGACATGGGTATTTTCAGCCGCCGGAAGAGCTCCGGCCGGGGCACCGGAACGGACCCGATCGCCGAGTTCTGGCAGTGGTGGGCCGACGAGGGCGAGGACCTGCTGACCACCGCCACACGCGCCGGGGACTTCGATGCCTACGTAGGCGTGATGACGCGCCGCGTGCAGGCTATCTGCCGCGGACTCGAGTGGGAGACCCGGACGGGCACCGACGCGGAGCACACCCTGTGCGTCTCGAGTGGCGGGGACGCGTCACTGCGTCCCGTGGCCGAGCGGTGGTACCGGGCGTCGCCGCCGTCGAACAGGCGCTGGGAGTTCGTTCCGGCGCGAAGCGCCAAACCGGACATGCTGGACTCCACCATCACCTACCGCGGCAGGACCTTCGACCTTCGCCGCACACGCGTCCACGCGGCCGTGACGCGAGCAGGTGACGGATTCATCGTGTCCGTCCACAACCCTGCTTTCACGGGTCAATGGGACGACGAGCATGGCCTCTGCGTCCTGCTGCTCGAGTGGCTACTGGGCGAGGACGACGTCCAGCGGTGGGTACGCCGCGTCGACTGCATCGTGGACGACGTCGTGGACAGCATCCCGGCTGTCGGGCTACCCACTCTGGTCACCGACCTCGCACGGACCCTCCCCGCGCCGGGCTGGATCACCATGCAGGGCACCCTCGGGACCGGCGAGCCGATCCTCGTCCGCGTCCTGCGTCCTCTGCGCTGGATCGACCATCCCCGCTTCGACCTCCATACGGCGCTGCGGGTCAAGTTCGACGCCGACGAGCAGGGGCTCCCCCGACCGGAGTCCCTCGACCGGCTGGACGACTTCGAGAACTCACTCGTGCGATCGGTCGGGATCCGCGGCATGCTGGTCGCGGCCGAGACCTCGAAAGGTGTGCAGACCTTCCACTTCTACTCGGATTCCGAGGATCAGAACGGGAGGGACGTCCTCGACACCGCAGCCCGGGAACATCGATCCGCCGCTATCAGGCACGCGATCGATCCCGGCTGGAAGAAAGTGCAGGATTTTGCATGACGGGTCCGACGACGTGCTGGACGCCTGCCACCCAGCCGCACAAGGAGCGACGGGCCGCCCTCAGGGCAGGTGGGATTCCGATGGACTGGTACAGGACCGAACGGCCAGGGCGGCGATTCGGCGGCCCTCGGCGGTGGCGGTCTCCACCTCCGCCCCACGCAGGATCATCCCGAGGACTCCCGTGTAGATCAGGATGACCTGGCGAGCGAGCATCCGTGCCTGCCCGTCCTCCACCAGCGCGGTTGCCAGGTACTCGAGCCGGTGGGTCAGCAAATCCGTGTCCGCCGCCAGGGTGTCCGCCAGGTCCTGGCCCGGTCGAGGTGTTTCAGCGGCGACGCCCAGGAACACGCACCACCGCGACGGCGTGAGGGAGCGCCTGTGCCGGGAGAGCGCGGAAAAAAGAGCAAGAAACTTCTCCTCGGGCGTGCCCGCCTCGTCGACGCACTCCTGCCAGGTGGTGTCCCATCGAGCCAGCCTGCGCCGAAGGGCCTCGGTGATGAGTCCCTCCTTATTGCCGAAGTGCGCGTAGAGCGTCGCCGGCGAGACCTGCGCCCGGTCGAGGATCACGTCCACGGGCGTGGTTGTCACACCCTGGGTGGCGGCGAGACCCTCCGCCGCATCAAGTAACCGCTCACGTGCCGGGGGTTGTGGTGCCATGCAGCAAGACTATAACGTTCGTTCTAATGAAACGATCGTTATACATCTCCTTCGCCGGCTCGGCCGTCACCCTGATCGGAGCCACCTATGGTCTGGCCCGGCTCGGATACGGACTGTTCCTGCCTGCGTTCTCCAGATCCTTCGAACTGACGCCCGCCCTCGGCGGGCTACTCTCCTCCGGCGCCTCGCTGCTCTACTGCGTCGCGGCCGCCGTCGGCTTCCGCCATGCCGGGAACAGTCCGAGGACGGTCACGGTCCTCGCCGGACTCGCGGCGGCCGGAGGAAGCACGGGGATTGCCCTCGCCCCCGGCACCGGGACCTTCGCCGCAGCGGTGCTTCTGGCCGGCATGGGCGCGGGCTTCGCCTCACCCGCACTGGTCGAACTGGTGAGGCGGAATTCGGAGCAGTCACGTCAGGCCCGACTGCAATCGGTGGTGAACTCGGGCACGGGTTTCGGCGTGATCCTGGCGGGGATCCTGTCCCTCGTACTGGGGGACGCCTGGCGGATCGCCTGGATCCTCGCGGCAGTGATCGCCGCTGCATCGACGCTCGCGGTCCTGCACTTCGACCGAGGCACTGATACACGCCTCGCGACGCCGTGCGCGGTCGCCTCCACATCCTTCTCGAGATCGAGCCTACGGGGTCTCTCCCGTCCGCTCGTGGGAGCCTTTGCCTTCGGCGTCGGCTGTGCCGCGGTGTGGGTCTACGGCAGAGCGATACTCGAGCAGGCCGGCGGCATGAGTGGCGGGGTGTCTGCGGGCGCCTGGATAGCCCTGGGCGCAGGAGGCGCCGGGGCACTACTGCTGGCGCCGTGGCTCGCAGCCCACTCGATCCCCACGACGTGGTCCACGTCCACCCTTGTCACGGCCGGTGCGACGGCCGTCGTCGGCGCGGCCCCCGGCAATACCCTCCTGGCCTATCTCGCCGCAGGCCTGTTCGGCCTCGCATACACGGCGGCGACGTCCGTGCTGATCCTGTGGGCCGCGACCGCCTCGGCTCCGGGTGGGCAATCCGGGGCGGGGGCAACGTCCCTGCTGTTCACAGCCCTGGTTCTCGGCCAGGCGGCAGGCGCACCCCTCGCGGGCTTCATGGTGCAGGCAGGAAGCCCGATTCTCGCCTTCTCCGTCGCTGCCCTGGTCTGCGCAGCGAGTGCAACAGCTGCAGGACCACGTCGGACGAGGAGGTACTAGAACGCCGAGGACGGCAGGTCCCGCTCACCCTCCCGGATGGCGGTGACGATCCGCTCGGCGACGGCCTTCGGGTCCTTCCCCTGCGGCAGCTTCGGAGCTGCCCCGGCAATGGGCCTCGAAGCCAACCCGGTCTCCGTGTGCGGCGGACGCGCATCGAGGACGCGCACACCCTGCCGACGCAGTTCCAGTGTCAGGGCTTTCCCGTAGGCGCTGAGACCCGCCTTCGTCGCGGAGTACGCGGCCATTCCAGCCGTCGGGCTCTCGGCGACGACCGCGCTGATCTGCGCTATGAAGGAGTCCTTCCCGAGCCTGGGCGCCACCTCGCGCATGAGCCGCATGTAGCCGAGCAGGTTCACTAGCATGAGTTCGTCCAGGGTGTCGTCATCCACCTCGACGGCGGGGCCGAAGGCCACGACACCGGAGGCGAAGACCACACCGTTGAGTTCGCGACCGTACACGGCGGCGGCGATATCCGCCGGCCCCGTGGGCTTTCCCAGGTCCGCGGCAATCTGGCCGACGACGGCGTCCCCGAGTTCGGCGGCGAGCGCGGACAGTTTCTCCTTCGAGCGCCCCGAGACGGTGATCTGGGCGCCCTGTGTCACGAGTTGGCGGGACAGCTCCGCACCGAGAACGCCCGTGGCGCCGACGACGAGGACGTGCGAACCGCTCAGATCAGTCATGGGGCGAGTGTAGCAACGCACCCCGACGCCCCTCCCGGCGCCCGGGCACGCGCGCTGGTGCCCTCCTGTTGGTCCCCTACTACAGTGTCGGCATGAGCGAGATGCAGAGCTGGCAGTCGATGGTCGAGGCGAACGCGGCCCGGCTGATCCGAACCACCGGCAGGACACCGGCGGACTGGGCCGTAGAGGCACGGACGGCGGGTGTCGGCACCCGCGACGAGCTGTCTCTGTGGCTCAAGGGCCAAGGGGTCACCGGCTACAACCTGATGAGCATCGACTGGGAGGTCTTCGGGCTTCCCGAGTTCTTCCTGCGCTCGGCCGACGAGCTCTACGACGGGCAATACGCGGACCGATCGGCGCTCAGGCCGATCTCCGACCGGATCCTCCTGTGGGCCTCGGAGACGCCGGGAGTGATCATCCAGATGCGGAAGACCTACGTGTCGCTGCAGACCTCCCGGCGGAAGTTCGCCCAGCTCTCACCGTCCACCAAGACGGCGGTCGATCTGTACTTCCGCCTGGAAATACCCGGGCTACCCGGGCTCGAACCGGTACGCGCCGCCCAGGACCCTTTCGCCTGGCGCGTGCGGCTGCGGCACGCGGACGACGTCGACGACGCCGTGCTGCGCTCCCTCAGTACTGCGCTGGCGGATAGCCTCGCGATCCCCTCCGCTTGAGCTCCTCGAGTTCCTGCTGAGCAGCTGCTTCCGCCTCGAGCTCCTCGAAGGCCTGCTGCAGTCGCGGCGAGGACGGGTCCGACCAGGACAGCTCCTCGCGCGCCTGGGCCTGGGCTTCGAAGCGCCGCACCTCGAGTTCGGCGTTGCGACGCGCAGCGTCGATCGCGGCGGCCTCCCGTGAGGAGGATGCGAGTGCATCGTGAACGCCGATCGCCGCCTGGGCCGCCGCGCGGCGGGCCAGCAGGGCGTCGTACTCCATCGCGTTCTGCTGCACGCGGTGTTCGAGCCTCTGCACGTCGTCGTGGAGCCTGCGGGCCTGCTGCTCCGCCTCCCGGAGCTGACCCGTCAGTGTCTCGAGGCGTCGTCGCGCTGTCATGGATTCGCGGATCGCCGCTCGTGCGGCGTCGTCATCCCCGCGCTGTACGGCGAGGGAAGCTGCAGCCTCGACGCGGTTGAGGTAGGCGGCGGCCTCATTGGCAGCGAGCCCCACGCGGTGGTGGTGCGCTGCGACGTCGGCCGCACCCCGCCGCGCCTGATCGAGCAGGGTGCGCTGCGCCGTCTGGGCATTCTGCGCCTGGACCCGCGGATCCTGCTTCGCCTCCAGGTCGGCATTGCGGTTGGCCTTCACGATGCGCGTGATGCGGCGTTTGATCGACACGTTGGACCCCTGGGGTTGCTGGTTGGAATGGCTACCTGTCGAACCGGCTACCAGGCCTACCGGTTCCCGTAGCTGTCCCGCCATATTGTCATGGCGGAGATCTCGGTGCGGAGACGGTTCGTAGCCTGCTCCAGCTGGCGGGTATCGATGGACCGTGAGGTCTGCAGGAGGCAACGGCGCAGATCGGCCGACAGTTCGTCGAGTGCTCCCGCCTGCGCGGCCAGGTCCGCGGTCCATTCCTGCTTGAGTGCCCGATTCGGCTCGCGGTCCGCGGCCCGCAGCAGGTTGCCCAGGGACGCTGCCGCCTGGTCGATCTCCGCGGCAGCCCGGGGCAGGTCTCCAACCGGGCGGCCCTGCGCCGTGGCCTCGGAGAGTGCGAGGTGGGTAGCGCGCGAGGACCGGTTGAGGTCGCCGATCAGGCGGGCGGGCTCGCGGGTGAGGCGGTCCGGCGCATACGCCCGTGCGGCCAGCATGCCGCGGTCCCTGGTGCGCTCGATGATCCGTGAGCGCCGGACCTTACGGACCACGAGCCAACCCGCGATACCTGTCCCCGCGCCCAGGGTGGCCAGCACCCCGGCACCGATGGCCAGGGCCTCGACGAAGAGCTCAAACATGGTGCGATCCGGGAGTGGCTTCCATCCCTCCAGTCTGCCCGCGTCTCCTGACAAATTCCACCCATGAGTCCCGCGCGGGCCATGCCTGACGACCGGCTGAGGACCGTGGGCCGGGCGGAACGAAGGACGCGGATTCCTGATCACGGTCGCCGCGGGGGAACCGACGGGGACACGGTGGCCTTGCAAGCGCTTACAACTCCGGCCCCGCGCGCCTTACAATAGTCCGCATGCCTGAAATCGCCCCCGTCCTCCACGGCGACAAACTGACCTCGACCGACTCCTTCCATCCCCCGCTGCACGCCCCGTCCGACGGCGACCAGTGGTGGCGCTCATCCGTCATCTATCAGGTGTACCCGCGTTCCTTCCGCGATTCCAACGGTGACGGCATGGGAGACCTCCCGGGCGTCACATCGGAGCTGGGCCATCTCGCCGAGCTCAGCATCGACGCCGTCTGGCTCTCGCCGTTCTACACCTCACCGCAGCGCGACGGCGGTTACGACGTCGCCGACTACTGCGACGTCGATCCGCTGTTCGGTACGCTGACGGACTTCGACGCGCTCGTCGAGCGGGCGGACCAGCTCGGGATCCGCGTGATCGTCGACCTCGTGCCCAACCACTGCTCCAGCGAGCACGCGCTCTTCCAGGCAGCCCTCGCCGCTCCGGCAGGTTCCGCCGAGCGCGCCATGTTCGTCTTCCGGAACGGACGCGGGGACGGCAGCGAGCCGCCGAACAACTGGCAGTCGCATTTCGGCGGGCCCGCCTGGACGCGGATCACGGATGCCGATGGCGCCGCGGGCCAGTGGTACCTGCACCTGTTCGATTCCTCGCAGCCCGACTTCAATTGGGACAATACGGATGTCCGTGCCGAGTTCGAACGGATCCTGCGCTTCTGGCTGGATCGCGGCGTCGGTGGTTTCCGCGTCGACGTCGCACATGCCCTCGTCAAGGCCGAGGGCCTGCCGGACTGGCACGGCCGCGCGGACGGCGGGTCCTCGGAGGGCTACCCGGGCTGGGAAGCGCCGATGTTCGGCCAGGAGGAAGTGCACACGATCTATCGCCGGTGGCGCAGCATCCTCGCAGAGTACGACGGCGAGCGCATCCTCTGCGCGGAAGCCTCGATCGATCCCCTGCCCCGGCTCTCGAGCTGGGTCCGACCGGACGAGATGCACCAGGCGTTCAACTTCGCCTACCTGCACCACCCCTGGAGCGCGCATTGCCTCCGCGACGTCGTCTCCTCGTCGCTCCTGGCCTTCGACGCGGTGGGTGCCCCGACCACCTGGGTCCTGAGCAATCACGACGTCGTCCGCCACACCAGCCGCTTCGGCCTCACAGCCGGAGCGCCGCGAGGCGGAGACGGAATCGGTCAGGCCGACGCGCAGCCCGACATCCGGACGGGCCTCGCCCGCGCCCGCGCGGCATCGCTCGCCATGTTCGCGCTTCCCGGTGGTATTTACCTCTACCAGGGAGAGGAGCTCGGGCTTCCTGACCACACTGCAATGCCCGACGACGCCCGGCAGGACCCGACCTTCACCCGCACCGGTGGCGAGCGCCTGGGCCGGGACGGCTGCCGTGTGCCCCTCCCTTGGCGGGCGGATGCGCCGTCGTTCGGTTTCGTGGAGGCCGAGGGAGCGCCGGCACCATGGCTCCCCCAGCCGGAGCAATGGGCCGAGTATGCGCGGGACGTCCAGTCGGCGGATGCAGATTCGACCCTGTCGCTGTATCGCACGGCCCTTCAGCTCCGTCGCGACCTGCGCCTCGGGGCGGGTTCGCTCAGCTGGTCGCGCGACCTTGAGCAGACCGACGTCGTGGCCTTCCTGAACGGTGAGGTCCTCGTCCTGCTGAACATGGGTGAGTTCGCCGTTCCCCTGCCATCGGGCTCGGTCATCGCAGCGAGCACTCCGGATGCCGCGGTGGACGGATTCCTCGCCCCTGACGCGTGCGTCTGGATCATGACGCGCAGCGATTAGCAGGGTGGAGCCCGGAATTCGCACGGGCATGCGCCATCCGGTGGCGCGGGAAGGCAGCGTCGAGGCGCTGCCGCCCGTGCCGCTCGAGCGGCACGGGCCGGGCCACACGCGGTACCGGCTACTGTGCGGGGGCCCTGACCGTATCGGGACGCCACACCATGAGCGCCTGGCTGCGGGGGCGGGGGCGCTGTCCGCGAGCCAGCGTGACGACGTCGCCCGCGAGCCCTGCGGCGAAGATGCGGCTGGATTCGGATAGCACCCGGCGGGACGCCAGCTCAGCGGACAACTCGGTAATGCGTGACTGTAGAGCGGTGACCTGGTTCTCGAGCTCGAGGATGCGCCGTATGCCTTCGAGAGAGACACCCTCCTGCGAAAGCCTCTGAATCTCGCGCAGGGTCCCGACGTCCTTCTGCGAGTAGCGCCGCGCCCGGCCGGGCGCCCGGCTGGGCGTCACGAGGCCCAGCCGGTCGTACTGGCGCAGCGTCTGCGGGTGCATGTCGGCGAGCTCAGCGGCTACGGAGATGACGTAGATGGGCATCGTGTAATCCATGACTGGCCTCCTTCCGTTGCAGGTGCTCTCGGCTATCGCTCGAACGTACTGCTACAGGCGCGCCTTCGCGGCCAGACCCGCTCGCAGATCGGCGTCCTTGGTGGCGGCCTGGAATGCCTCGACGGCTGCCTCCGCTTCCTTCGACAGGTTCTGGGGCACGCTCACCTCGACGGTGACGAGCAGGTCACCCGTGCCCTTGGACGTCGTCACTCCCCTGCCTTTGAGCCGCAGGGTCCTGCCCGACGGCGTCCCGGCGGGAATGCGCATCTTCACCATTTCCCCGGTCAGGGTCGGCACCTCGATCTGGGCGCCGAGGGCGGCCTCCGGGAAGCTGACGGGGACGTGCACGCGAATGTTGTCGCCGTCGCGTTTGAACAGCGGATGCTCCTTGACCGAGACCGTGACCATCAGGTCTCCGGGCCCCGCCTGGCCGGGCTGTCCCTTGCCCTTCACGCGCACTTTCTGTCCGTCCCGGATGCCGGCAGGGATACGCACGTCGATCTGCTCACCCGAGGGTTCGCGCAGGCCGATCGTGGTCCCGTTGATGGCTCCCGCGAAGGAGATCGATGTGCTGGCCGTGCGGTCGGCGCCCTTCTGGGGACGGGCGGTCTGGAATCCGCCGGGGAAGCCACCGCCGCCCATGCCCCCGCCGCCGAACAGGTCGGCGAATTCGGGAGGCAGGTCGCTGTTCGAGAAGCCGGTGCGCTGACGCGGCCCCGCGCCCTGGCGCGCCCCCGCACCCTGGCCGAAGAGGTTCCCGAAAATGTCCTCGAACCCGGCGTTGCCGCCGGCTCCACCGCCCGCGCCACCGGCAGAGAAGCGGGCTCCGCCTCCCATCGCACGGATGGCGTCGTACTGCTGGCGCTGCTCGGCATCGGACAGCACCGAGTAAGCCTCCGATACGTCCTTGAACGTCCGCTCGGATCCTGCGTCACCCTGGTTCTGGTCGGGGTGGTGCTTGCGGGCGAGCTTCCGGTAGGCCTTCTTGATGTCGACGTCGGACGCATCTTTGGAGACACCGAGGATCTTGTAGAAATCCTTGTCGACCCAATCCTGACTAGCCAATTGGCGTCTCCTTTCCTAGGAACGATTAAGAAGTGTGGTCGGGTTGCGTGATCCCGAAGGACCACGCAACCCGGGACCGTAGAGCGGCGAACAACCTACTCCGGAACCGCCACGATGACCTGCGCAGCCCGGAGGACGCGTTCGCCCTTGCGGTAACCGGCACGGAGGATCTGGCTGACGCTATCAGCCTGGACGTCCGCGCTCGGCTGCTGCATGAGCGCCTCATGGATGTTTGGGTCGAATGCGACGCCGACCTCGTCGATGCGGTTGAGTTCGTACGCCTTCAGGACGTTCTCGAGCTTGCCCGCGATCGCCGCGAAGGGACCCTCGGCGAGATCACCGTGCTGACGCGCCGCATCGATGTCGTCGAGGACCGGCATCAGCGAGTTCAGGACACCGATGACCGCCTGGTCACGAGCGACATCGCGATCTCGCTCGACGCGGCGACGGTAGTTGACGTACTCCGCTTGCAGGCGGAGCAGATCGTCGCGGAGTTCCGCGACGACGTCCACCGCGGGGTCGGAACCCTCGGCACCGGCCTCGTTCAGGATCGCCTCGGCCTGCGCCAAGGCATCCCCCTCGGAGGAGTCGTCTGCGGGAGCAACCGGGCTACCGGCCGCGGATTCCTCCGCGGCCGGAGCGCCGGCGTCGTTCTGCTGCCCACGGACTTCGCCCGTCTCGGGGTCGATCGTCCGGTTGTCGGATGAGCTCACCGGCTCTGACTGGTGCTCTTCTTCATTTCCGTGGTGCGGCATGACTACTTCTTCTCGTTGGCATCTTCGTCAACCACTTCGGCGTCGACGATGTCCTCGTCGGTGCCTGCGGAGGCTGACTGATCATCGGCGGGTGCGCTGCCGGCCTGGCCCGCATCCTGCTGGGCGGAGGCGTAGATCGCTTCGCCGAGCTTCGACTGGGAGGCCTGCAGCTTGTCGAACGCTGTCTTCACCTCGGCGTCGTTGTCCTGCGACTCCAGTGCCTTCTTGAGGGCGTCGACGTCGGCCTGGACTTCGGTCCTGACCTCCTCGGGCAGCTTGTCCGAGTTGTCGGAGATCAGCTTGTCCACCGAGTAGGCGAGCTGCTCGGCACCGTTGCGGGTATCGGCTGCTTCGCGGCGCGTCTTGTCCTCGGCTGCGTGCTCCTCGGCCTCGCGGACCATGCGGTCGATGTCTTCCTTCGACAGCGCGGTTCCACCGGTGATGGTCATCGACTGCTCCGCGCCGGTGCCCTTGTCCTTGGCGGACACGTGCACGATGCCGTTGGCATCGAGGTCGAAGGTCACCTCGACCTGGGGGACGCCGCGGGGGGCCGGCGCGATACCGGTCAGTTCGAAGGTCCCCAGGGGCTTGTTGTCCCGGGTGAACTCGCGCTCACCCTGGAAGACCTGGATGGCAACGGACGGCTGGTTGTCGTCGGCCGTCGTGAAGGTCTCGCTGCGCTTGGTGGGGATGGCCGTGTTGCGCTCGATGAGCTTGGTCATCATGCCACCCTTGGTCTCGATACCGAGGGACAGCGGGGTCACGTCGATCAGGAGGACGTCCTTGCGCTCGCCCTTCAGGACACCGGCCTGCAGTGCGGCGCCGACGGCGACGACCTCATCGGGGTTGACGCCCTTGTTGGGCTCCTTGCCGCCTGCGAGTTCCCTCACGAGCTCGACGACTGCGGGCATGCGGGTCGAGCCGCCGACGAGGACGATGTGGTCGATGTCGGACACCTTGATGCCGGCCTCGGCGATGACGTCGTGGAACGGCTTCTTGGTGCGGTCCAGCAGGTCCTTGGTCAGGTCCTGGAACTTGGCGCGCGACAGGTGCTCGTCGAGGTGGACGGGCCCGTCCGCCGTGACGGACAGGTACTGGAGCGAGATGTTGGTGGACGTCGCCGAGGACAGTTCCTTCTTGGCCTGCTCGGCTGCTTCCTTGAGTCGCTGGAGGGCGATCTTGTCCTTCGACAGGTCGGCACCCTTGGCCTTGGCCTGCGAGAGCAGGTAGTCGACCACGCGCTGGTCCCAATCGTCGCCGCCGAGGCGGTTGTCGCCGGCTGTGGAGCGGACCTGGATGGTTGAGAAGGCGTCCTCGTCCTTGCCGACTTCGAGCAGGGACACATCGAACGTTCCACCGCCGAGGTCGAAGACGAGGATGAGCTCGTCCTCCTTGCCCTTGTCGAGGCCGTAGGCGAGAGCAGCCGCGGTGGGCTCGTTGACGATGCGCAGCACCTTGAGGCCTGCGATCTCGCCGGCCTCCTTGGTGGCCTGGCGCTCGGCGTCGTTGAAGTAGGCCGGAACGGTGATGACGGCGTCGGTGACCTTCTCGCCGAGGTAGCTCTCGGCGTCGGTCTTGAGCTTCTGCAGCGTGCGCGCGGAAATCTCCTGCGGGGTGTACTTCTTGCCGTCGATGTCGACGTTCCAGTCCGTACCCATGTGGCGCTTGACCGACGCGATGGTGCGGTCGATGTTGTTGACGGCCTGGCGCTTGGCGATCTCGCCGACCAGGACCTCGCCGGACTTGGAGAAAGCGACGATCGACGGCGTGGTGCGTGCGCCCTCGGCGTTCGCGATGACGGTGGGCTCGCCGCCTTCGAGGACCGAGACGACCGAGTTGGTGGTTCCGAGGTCAATACCTACTGCACGTGACATGCAATTTCCTTTCGACTGCCCGGGATTTGCAAGGCGCTCATCCGCCGGGCGCGTGGATTGAGCGTTCTGCACTCAACTATAGGTGCCGGGCGCCGGAGGTCAAAATCAAGTTGAGCCGGTTCGACTCAAGTCCTTCCGTTCACGCCGCCGGGACAGCGGTGATGAGGCCTTCCCGGAAAGCGTCGACGAACAGCGCGTGGTCCTTCCGCACGGTATCGGCGTAGGCCTCGCCGAACCCGATGATGTCCTCGATGAAATCGTTGCGGGAGGGGTCGACGACGGCAAGAATCGCCGTCTCGGTGCGGAACGGCACGAGGTCGTGGTCGCTGTCCTCGTCGGTGGAGCAGTGGATCTTGGCCGTTGCCTGGCCGAGGGCCTCGAGCACGGGCACCATCTGGTCCGGCTCCGTGATGTCTTCCCAGGAGAGGTCCCGCTTGTAGGGCGAGAGCTCCGAGACCACGTACGAGACCCCGCGGATGGTCGTGTATCCCAGGAAAGGGTCCGTGTGCGACTGCAGGGACCGCTGGCTTATGACAGCGCGGTGCCCGTCATCCTCGAAGTAGCCGCTGACGCGCTCGTCGTGGATGATCCGGCTCGGGGCGGCGATATTCGACTGCTTCATGGTCAGGATGATGTCGTTCTCCTGAGCCTCGTCGAATCCCTCGATCAGCACGTTGTAGGTCGGCAACCCTGCACTTCCGATCCCGAAGCCCTTCTTCCCCACGATGCCCTTGACGCGGTAGAAGACACGGCGCCGCGAGCGCTCGCTGTCCGGGATGGTCGAGAGATAGTGTTCGAACGCTTCCTCCACCTCGGCGTGCTCGTCCTCGTCGAGCACGCGGATCGAGCCGTCGTCGCGGAACTTGCGTTCGTAGTCCTCGATGAGTGTCAGCGAGTCGAGCAGGCGTGTCCGCCGCGCGGCTCGTGCCTGCTGCAATACCCGGTAGATGGTGCCCCCGGTATTCTCGAGCCCGAACGCGAAGGCGGATTTCTCGTCGTCGACGTAATCCTCGACACGCCCCAGGTACGCCTCGAGATAGGTGCGCGCCAGGTCCCGCACCGCCTGCGACGGCAGGGCCTTCTGCCAGCACAGCAGCGTCAGCGAGGCGACGAAGCGACGCAGGTCCCACGAGAAGTGGCCCACATACGCCTCGTCGAAGTCGTTGACGTCGAAGGTGAGGCGCCCCTCATTGCTCATGTAGGTGCCGAAATTCTCGGCGTGCAGATCTCCGTGAATCCAGACGCGACTCGTCCGCTCGTCCGCCCAGGCGTCGTCGAGCTTCTCCATGTCCGTGTAGAACAGGGAGGCGCTGCCGCGGTAGAAAGCGTAGGGGTCTGCCGCCATCTTGCGGAACCTCGCGCGGAATGCGAGTGGATCGACGCCCATGAGGGCCTGATGCGCCTCGACGAGCGTGCTGACGATGTGCTGCTGACGGGGATCGGTGGCTGCCATCAGGCCACGGTACCCGCGTTCGCCGTGCGGGCGGTCGGAGACTCACCACGTGGGAGGACCCTCGGGGTAGCGCCTACAGGCAGCGCGGTCGATAGGCGGGATCTGCGGGCGCTGCTGTCCTGCCGAGTGCGTGCAGGACCAGCTGGTGGACGGCAGGATCATTCGGCAACTGATCATGCTCGAAGGGATCCAGGGGGCACACGTCCTGCAGGGTGATGTTGGTGACGCGCTTCGCCGGACCTGCAAGGAACTGGCTGGGGTAGGGCGTGACCACCTCGTCGTAGCGGGTGGAAATGACCGTGTAGACCGGGCCGTTGACGATGTCGCCGATCGAGTTGAGCTCCTGCATGAACGGCGAACCAGCCGCCTGGTCGTCACAGGCCTGACATAACGCGCTCGCATCTCCGCCGGCGGTCAGATCCCCGGTCGCCGGGCTGATGACGCCCTGCGTTCCGTGATTCGACGGCGCCAGCCCCACCAGGTGGTCCACCTTCTTCGCTCCCCCGAGGAATCCGAGATAGTAGCGCGGCATCATGCCACCCTGGCTGTGGCCCACGAGATCGGCCTTGCGCGCGCCGGTGGCGGCGAGGACGTCGTCGACGAAGTGCCCGAGTTCCGCGGCGGACGCACGGATGGGACCGGTGGCCGGGACGCCGTTGGTCGTGCCGTAGTCGAGGGCGAAGACGCAATACCCCGCCTGCTTGAGGACGGGAGAGAGCGTAGACCAGTTCTTCGCCATGCTCTCGAAGGTGCCTGGGACGAGGATGACGGGTTCGGGATGGGCAGCAGAGGGCTTGCAGGCCCAGTCATTGGCGCCGGGAGGGGACACCGACGGGACCGCGACGATCGGCTCGGTCGTGGTTGCGGCGCTCGCGGACGGCGCGGCGGCGAAGGCGCCGAGCACGACGGCGGCGATGGCGAACAGGGACGGGATGCGGGACTTCAAGGGTGGTACTCCTTTGTATCGACCGATTTCCCCCGAGGTTCACGAGAGTAGGAGATGTGCGCACAGCAGCACAAGCGGGCTGATCAAATGTGCAGGCGTGTCGCCACCGCTCCGGACTGCTTCCGCGACCTATCGCCGTTGCGGGGCCGGTCAGGAACCGCACCCCTGGTTCAGATGCTGTGCGGGTGATCGGTCAGCCAGGCAATCGCCTGACGGGAGTCGCCGAAGTGACAGGTGGGATACGGCGGGTGGTGGACCCGACTGAAGAAGTCACTCAGCATGCGGTCGACTGCCGACGGTCCCACCAGCGCCATCGCCGCGATGTTCAGCCCGGTGGCGAAGTGGTGCAGGGCTCCTCGGGTCAGCGTCACCATGCCGTTGAGTTCCACGAGCATCGGCGGGCACACGGTCGGACACACCTGGTTGGCTCGCTCGATCAGCGCCACGGCCATCGCATCACTGACCGTCACGCTACGGCCCCACTCCACCCAGAGGATGGAGTCCCTCATACCGGCAGTGAAGGTCCCCACGTCCGTTGCATCCGACACACTGTCCACGCTGTCCCCCTGCGACCACACCGTCCTTCGGTGCCAGGCACACTACCGTCAGCGGGCCTCACGCTTCCTGAAGATGCTCAAGAAGCCAGGTGATGGCTTCCGACTCCGACAGGAAGAACCGGGTAGGGTGCCGGGCCAGTTCCGATCCTGCCGCGAGCACCCTATCCATGGGCCCGGACCCGAGGAAGGCTGCAGCAAGCACTCTCGGATCGCCTCCGAACACATAGCGGGCGTCGATGCTGAGGCTGCGGAGCTCGCGCATGTTGACGAGGATCGCATATGGAGCATCGTCCACGAGCATGTTGCTACACCTGATGACATCGCGTGCATCCTTCCCGGAGACCTCCGTACCCGGTAACCAGGTCAGGCGGATCAGGGCGCGACCGAGCTTGCTGATGCATGCTTTCCCGCCGGCTGCAGCAACTCTTTGCATCGGTCATCCACCCCGTGTCCCCTCCAGAATCCCCTTCCCGAGATCCTAAGGCTTCCAGGGAGTGCGACCGGCAATAAACCGAGGCAGATCGTCGAACCCGTGGCAGATTTCTGATCGTCAAGGGCTCGTCCCGGCGGGCAAAGCCATCGGCACGCCACATTCCTCCCTGCGGTGAGTCCTTCCGTATGGATATCGTGGGGACGTCCAACCATCGAAGCGGGCATCCGGCAGCGGCTACCGCCGGCATCGATCGCCCACCACCGCAGGAGCCCGCCGTGACCCGCACCGACATCGAACCGGCTACCGCTGTGCCGTCAGCGGCAGCGGACCAGACGCGCGTGGTAGCCGTTGCCGGGGCCGGCGGTGTCATTGGCCGGCATGTAGCGGACGAATACGCCAGTCGGGGGGTAGCCGTGCGGGGGTTGAGCCGCCGTCCGGTCAGCGGCGCCCAGTGGGAGCACCTGCCCGTGGACCTGCTCGATCGGGAAGCAGCCCGGACCGGGTTGGAAGGTGCCCGGGACACCACCCACCTGGTTTTCGCGGCCTACGTCGAGCGGCCTACCACCAGCGAACAGATCCAGGTCAATGCCGCCCTGCTGACCAACACCCTGCGGGGACTGGAACAAGCGGGTGCTCCGCTGCGTCACGTCACCCTGTATCAGGGCGGAAAGGCGTACGGCGCGCACCTGGGTTACTTCAACACTCCCGCCAAGGAACGTGATCCGCGGCTGATCCAGCCCAACTTCTACTACGAGCAGGAGGACATCCTCCGCGCCGCCGCAGCCGCGCACGGCTTCCAGGCAACCATGCTGCGCCCCGAAGGGGTTGTGGGATATGCCGTGGGCAACCCCATGAACATCCTGATGGTTATCGCCGTGTACGCCAGTATCTGCCGGGAACTAGGTCAGCCCCTCCGGTTTCCGGGAACCCATGCCGCCTACGACGCCCTGTACCAGGTGACCGACGCGTCCCTGCTGGCCCGTGCAACCGTCTGGGCCGGTTCGGAAGCCCGCGCCGCCGGAGAGGTCTACAACATCACCAACGGGGATCAGATCCGGTGGCGTCACCTGTGGCCGGCGTTCGCCAGGCACTTCCAGATGGACTACGCCGAACCGCAACCCGTACCGCTGACTGAAGCGATGCCCCACCATGAGGATCTCTGGCACCGGATGATGATCAAGTACAACCTCGTGCCCACCCCCTTCGAGGACCTCGTCGGCTGGTCCTTCGGTGACTTCCTTTTCCGCTCGGGCTTCGACAACGTCACCTCGACCATCAAGGCCCGCCACCATGGATTTGCCGACTGCCTCGACACCGAGGACAGGTTCATCGAGCTCTTCCACGAGCTGGTCACCAGGAGAATCATTCCGCCTCCGGCGTGACACGCGCCGGCGGTCGAGCATCGGGAAAGAACCGGCGCCGCGACCACAGAGCCGCGTAGACCAGGGCGACAAGGACGGGAACCTCGATCAGGGGCCCGACGACGCCTGCCAGCACCTGGCCCGACGAGACCCCGAAGGTGCCGATGGCGACGGCTATGGCGAGTTCGAAGTTGTTGCCGGCGGCGGTGAAAGCGAGGGTCGCTGTGCGGGCATAACCGAGCCCGATCAACCGCCCGATGATCATCCCTGCGGCGAAGACCACCAGGAAATACGCGAGCAGCGGCAGCGCTATGCGGGCGACGTCCCAGGGGTTGGACGTGATCTCTTCGCCCTGCAGGGCGAAGAGCGGGGCGATGGTGAACAGCAGTCCATAGAGGGCCCACGGGCCGAGCCTCGGGAGGAAGCGCTCCTCGTACCAGGCGCGGCCCTTCGCCTTCTCGCCGATGACGCGCGTCAGGAATCCGGCGAGCAGCGGGATTCCGAGGAAGACCAGGACACTTGCGGTGATGGCCTGGAAGGAGAACCCCGCACTGGTGGTGGGAAGGCCCAGTCGATCGGGCAACCACTGGAGATAGAACCAGCCGAGCGCCCCGAACGCGAGCACCTGGAACACCGAATTGAGAAGTACGAGGACTGCTGCCGCTTCCCGATCTCCGCAGGCGAGGTCATTCCAGATCATGACCATGGCGATGCAGCGCGCGAGCCCGACGATGATCAGCCCCGTCCTGTACTCGGGCAGGTCCGGAAGGAAGACCCATGCCAGGACGAACATCAAGGCCGGGGCGGCGAGCCAGTTCAGCAGAAGCGAGGTGACCATGAGTCTGCGGTCGCGCAGCACCGTGCCGGTTTCGCCGTAGCGGACCTTGGCGAGGACCGGGTACATCATGACCAGCAGGCCCAAGGCTATCGGCAGCGATATGTTCGCGACTTCTGCGGCGTCGAGCACGCCCGCGATACCGGGGACGAAGCGACCCAGCAGCAGACCGACCAGCATCGCGGCAAGGATCCACAGCGGGAGGAATCTGTCGAGCGTGGAGAGCCTGCCGCGTACGGTGTCGTCGGACGGGTCGGGCCGCCGCACTGCCTGGACTTCGGTACGCACTGTGCTCCTCCTCGGGTCGGGAAGGACCCACGCCGCAAGCATCGATGGTCATCGATGCTTGTCGGACTTTACATCGATGAGCATCGATGTCCTGCATACTGAAGTCATGTCCACTGCTACCGATCCCCGCGCCGCCATCGTCGGGGGAAGCGAACCTGTCGAAACAGCGCCGTGCTGCGTGCCGTCCGGCTCGGCTCCCATGGACGCGGCCCGCGCCGTCTCCCTGTCGCGGCAGTTCAAGGCGATCGCCGATCCCAATCGGCTCCGACTGGTATCCCTGGTCAGCGCGAGTCCCGGAAGCGAGGCGTGCGTCTGCGACCTGACCGAACCGCTGGACCTCGGTCAGCCGACGGTGTCCCACCATCTCAAGATCCTCGTCGACGCCGGGATCCTCCGTCGCGAGAAGCGTGGGGTCTGGGCGTACTACTCCCTCGTCCCGGGCGCACTCGACGCCCTGGCAGACGTCCTGATGACCAGGACGGGAACCGGTCGATGACCTTCAAGGCAGCCAGGCCCACCGTCCTGTTCGTCTGCGCCAGGAACGGCGGGAAGTCCCAGATGGCAGCGGGCCTCATGGATCATCATGCCGATGGCAGGATCACCGTCATGTCGGCGGGCACCGCACCCGGCACCTCGATCAACGCGCTGTCCGCCGAATCGCTCGCGGAGCTGGGCATCGACATCAGCGGCGGAACCCCGAAGCCGGTGACGGACGACGCCCAGCACGCGGCCGACGTCGTCGTGATCCTCGGACGTGAGGCCCGGATCCAGGAGGTAGCAGGCACACGCTACGAGCGCTGGGAGACCGACGAGCCGAGCACGCGCGGAATCGAGGGCATGGAGCGCATGCGCCTGGTCCGCGACGACATCGACGTGCGCGTACACCATCTCCTGGACCGCCTCCTCCCCTGGCCCCACGCCGGGGAATCGGGGGATACTGCGGGCATGGATCTCGAACAGTGGTGGCCGGCCGTCCTTCCAGGTACACGGGACTGGCTCATCAACAACAACGGTGATGCCCTGACACCTGAAGTCGCCGCCGATATCAGTCGCGCGGGCGGCCTGATCGCCTCGGACCCCTGGTGGATCGGCGAGCGCGGGCCCGACGGCATCTTCCTCTCCGATGCGGCGACCGACTGGATCGAAGCGCGGGCCAACGGGGAGTAGTCCGGCGGAGACCCCAAGGGGTCAGCGTCCGGCGTGCAGCGGTGTTGCTCCGCCAACCGACCTCACGGGCAGCGGGCGCATGAGGGCACAGGAGCCGCAGGAGGCACGCGAGCACCGCCACGGTGCCGCCGCCACCGCTGAAAAATTGCTCGGTTCCGGCGATGTCTCCGCAAGTTGCTAACATCAGGGGGCGGGCAGCTGCCCGTCGACAAAGGCAAACCCGGCGCGAGCCGGGGACGCAAAGCCACGGGACCCACGCGGTCAGCCGGGCCGCCGAAGAGAACAGGATCACGGAACATGTCTCGGACATCCGTCGTCATTGAAGTACCCGCATTCACCCGGCGTCCTGCACGTGGGTCGATAGCTGCCCCGATCCCGCACCGGTACGGGGCCACGCGCCATGAATAATCCTCCATCCGGTGATCGCCGGGCAGCTGTCGTGATCGAGGACGATCTCGACATCCGCAACCTCCTGTGTGCCATCCTCGAGCAGGGCGGCTTCCATGTCAGCGGGGCGGCAACGGGCCGGGATGGCGTCGACGCCGTCCGGCAGCAACATCCGGCCATCGTGACCCTGGACATCGGGTTGCCCGACATCGACGGGTACGAGGTGCTGCGACGCATCCGCTCGACGACGGACTGCTACGTGATCGTCCTGAGCGGACGCACGGACGAGATGGACATCCTCACCGCCCTGCAGGCGGGCGCCGACGACTACGTCTCGAAGCCGTTCCGACCGCGGGAGTTGAGGGCACGCATCGACGCGATGCTCCGCCGTCCGCGCGTGGGCCACGATGCGGCTCACCCGCCCACGGTCCCCGCCACTCCGGCCGCCGCCCCATCCGACGACGACGCAGTGGACGAGGCGGGCAACCTCCTTCGCCATGGCAACCTCATCGTGGACAGCGAAGCGCGCATCGCGACCTGCTCCGGCGTCGAACTACCGCTCACCAAGACCGAGTTCAACCTGCTCCAGGAACTGTTGCGCAGCAACGGTGCCGTACGGACCAAGGAGGAACTGGTTCGCATCTCCCGTGGCCGTGATTATCGCGGCTACAACTTCGTCAGCCGGACCGATGAGCGAGCCATCGAGGTGCATATCGCCAATCTCCGCCAGAAGCTCGCGCTCACCTCCGGGGACCCGGAGCTGATCACCACGGTGCGCGGTGTCGGCTTCCGCATCATGCCGTCACGCAACCTCCCGCTAGGGCGTCGCAGCTGAGCGCGCTTCGGGAACGGCTCGCCTGATCCCGGCGACGGTGTCCGTCGCGCAGGCACGCAGCAGCGCCAACGAGTGTCGGGCGTCATCGGGCTTGTCCTCTGCCATGAGCCGCTGAATTCCGAGCGCAACCTGTGTCAGGCGCACCGCCCCCACCATCGCCGCCGACGTGGAGACGCTGACGACCCCATCCACGGCTCCGGTCGTGTCACCGGCCTGCATGCGTCGCTCGAGCCGATCGATCTTCCCTTCGAGCGAAGCACAGAAGTCACGCGCAAATTGTCCGACGACGGCGGAGTCCGAGAAATCGGCCCTCATGTCGTCGAGGACCGACGGGTCGAACAGAGGCGCCGCTTTTCCGGGCGCGCCGGTAACCTGGGCGGCATCGCTGGGAGGGAGTGCCACGCCGTCGGCCTGGTGCTGGCCAGGTCCCACGGGAGTCGAATGGATAGGCACACTTCAAGGGTAACGACGGCGGGCAGCCGTGTTGGATTATCAACAGCTTCTTGCGCAAAGCTTGCGGAAGGACGACGGAACCCCCTTCCCTGCCCCGGGGAATGCGCTCCTAGGTCCTCCACTCCTGCCGGTAATCGGTACGGGCCGACCACGGCAGCGCGAGGAGTTTCAGCACATCGAAGCCATGCGACTCGTCGAGTTGCGTGGTGGCATACAGCACGAGCCTCCGCTTGGTCCGGCACTCGGACAGCACGAGCTCCGGGTCGTGCCAGCCGCGGGCACCCCACACCTCCTCGGGCAGATCGCCCGTACGAGCAGCCTTCTCGTCCTCGGTGAGGCGGGCCTCGAGGAAGGCAGTGAGTTCGTCCATGGGCTGAACTCTATCGAGCGGAGGATCGACCCGGCGAAGTCCCGCACCCACGGCAAGCGGACGCTAGGAGATTCCCCAGCCGGACCTATGGCCGGCTCCCGTCAGGGGCTGTGCGACGGGCAGGTCCACGCGGAACTCGGTCCGTCCGGGCTCGCTGTCGACGCTGATGGTGCCGCCGTTGGCTTCGACGAGGGCCTGCACGATAGCAAGCCCCAGCCCCGTGCTGCCGGCATTCGCGGATCGCGCGGCGTCGCCCCGGCTGAATCTCGTGAAGATGGTGTCCAGGAACACCGGGGCGATGCCCGGGCCGTTATCGGTGACAGAAATGCTCGCGAGCCCCTCCCCCACTGTCAGGGCCGTGGCGATGGCGGTGCCGGGCGGGGTGTGCTTGTGTGCGTTGGAGAGCAGGTTGATGAGCACCTGACGGATCTCGGCTTCCACGGCCCGGACCTCGACGGGTTCATCCGGCAGATCGAGGCTCCAGGAGTACCCAGGGGCGGAAACCTGGGCATCGCTCGTAGTCTCGATGATCAGCTCGGTCAGGTCGACGTCGGAGGGATCCCCGCGCTGGCCCTCGTCGAGGCGCGCGAGCAGGAGGAGATCCTCCACGAGGGAGGACATGCGCTTTGACTCGCTGTCCACGCGCTCGAGCGCCGACCGTCCGGACGGGCTCACCGTCTCGCTCATCAGGATCAGCTCGGTGTACCCGCGGATCGAGGTGAGGGGAGTGCGGAGCTCGTGGCTGGCGTCGGCGACGAACTGCCGGACCTTCATCTCGCTCGCATGGCGGGCCCGCAGTGCGCCGGTGACGTGGTCGATCATCTCGCTCAGGGCCAACCCGACCGTGCCGACCTCCGTGCCGGGCTGCGCGGCGGCGGGCGGTACGCGCACGGGGATGGCCACCTCGCCCGAGGACAGGGGGAGCTGGGAGACGGAGGTCGCGACGGCGGACAGTTCTTCCAGCGGGCGCAGCGACCGGCGGATGATCACCGTTCCGGCGAGTCCGGTCAGGACCAGGCCTGCGAGGGACAGCCCGGCGACCGTGAGGTCGAGGGACAGGAGAGTGCTGTCCCTCTCCGCGGTGGGAAGTCCGGTGACGAGGACCGCTCCCTCGGACGTGAACTCGACAGGCAGCGTCGCGGCGTCGACCCGGTAGCGCCCACTCGACAGCACGAGCTCGTCGGGTCCCTCGGACGCGTCGATGGCGGCGAGCAGGTCCAGGTCGTCGTCGGTGAGTGGTTCGGTGCTGCCATCGTCCTTGACGAGGGCGGAGCTCCGCGCCGCGCCGTCGTCGCCGAACACGGCGTTGAGGGTGCCGGGCCGCTGCCCGGCAGCGTTCCCAGGATCAAGATCACGGAAGGAGCGTTGATCATCCTCATCAGGCCCGCCTCGACCGCCAGGAAGGCCGGCGCGACCTGCGGCGGGACTGAGGGCTTCGTCGAGTTGACCCGTGAGGTAGCTGCTCATGGCCAGATGGCTGAACACGCCGATCGCGACGCAGATCGTGGTGAGCAGGGCGAGGGTCGCCAGGATCAGCTTCGTGCGCAGATGGAGCGGGTGATGCCCTGGAAGTGCGTGGAGGGCGTCGTCGCGCTGGGTCACGGAGCGGCGGGCTTGAGGACGTAGCCGGCGCCGCGGATGGTGTGGATCATGGCCGGGCGTCCGACGTCGATCTTCTTGCGCAGGTAGGAGATGTACAGCTCGACGATGTTCGCCTGACCGCCGAAATCGTACTTCCACACGTTGTCCAGGATCTGTGACTTGCTCACCACACGGCGCGGGTTCTCCATGAGGTAGCGCAGCAATTCCCACTGCGTGGGGGTCAAGGCGATGTCCTCCCCGCCACGGGTCACCTCGCGGGTGTCGACGTTCATCACGAGGTCCCCGACCACCAGTTCGGCGGAGTCCGACGCCGCGACCCCCGAGCGCTGGACGAGCCGGTGCAGGCGCAGCATGAGTTCCTCCATGCTGAAGGGCTTGGTCACGTAGTCGTCGCCACCGGCGGAAAGGCCTGAGATGCGGTCCTGCACGGCGTCCTTCGCGGTGAGGAACAGGGCAGGGACGTTCGGGGCGAAGGTACGGATCTTCTTCAGCGCCTCGATACCATCGACGCCGGGCATCATCACGTCGAGCACCAGGACATCGGGGCGGAAGTCCCGCGCGGCAGACACCGCGGTGAGGCCGTCACTGGCCGTCGTCACGCTCCAGCCGGCCATCCTCAGGCCCATGCTGACCAGTTCCGCCAGGCTCGTCTCGTCGTCCACGACGAGCGCCCGGATGGGGCTGCCATCCGGGTGCGCGAGACGGGGAAGGTTGTCGGTCAGCGAGTGGTGCGAGGCGTCAGCCATCGTGGTGTCCTTGGTGTCCTGCTCGTGTCGCTTGGTGTCCTGCGTGGTGTCCTGCTCGCGTACCTGTCCAGTATTCCGCACGGGCCCTGCCAGGTGAGGGACTTCGACGGGACACTGCCGTCTCAGGCGGTCGAGGGTCCGGCTGCAGCACCCTGCTCCAGCGAGCCGCCCGTGTCCTGCCGCCGGATGACCGCCTGCTCTACGGGCACCGTGGTCCCGACGACGACGGCGGTCCGCGCATCGGCGACCGGTGCCGTTGCCTCGGCCCCGATGGGAGCGAAGGCCGTGGTGCCGAGCACGGCGGCCAGCGCCATCGCGCTGATCGCGGCTCGGAAGCCCTTACGTCCGGTGGTGAGCTCGGGGGTAGGTCGGTAGCTGATCACGGTGTTCTCCTGGTGCGTCGTCGTTGTTCCTCCACTCTCGCGCCCGGACCTAGCGCTCCGCTTTTCCGAAGCTGTGCGATTGCTGTGCAGGAAACTCCCGGCGTCGTGAGTCGCAACGCTGAATGGCGCCGTTTTCGCCGCGGTAAGGGGTGAGTCCTACTTCGTGTTCAGCTCCTGTGACCGGCGGTAGAAGATTGCGCGGGACATGCCGAGGTTCGGGGGAATGCATGAGTCGAGACTGATCTCCGTACAACTGTTCATTGTTACGGCTTCTGTGCCGGAGGAGACTTAGGGCGACGGCATCCCATCCCCTGCCGCCCGCGAGGCCAACCGGCTGCGGGGCCTCACAGCACCCAATAGCGGCTTGGTGGATCGATGAGTTCCCTGACGCCCCTCGAAAAGGCCGCCCAGCGGTCGCGCCATCTCTTGCCCTTGGTGGCTATCGCACTGATCGGAGGTCTCAGCGGGTGCGAGTCTGCGCCCGACGACGCCTCCCTCCCGTCCGCCAGTTCTCCGACCACGGAGGCCGGCACGGTTCCAGCGCAGCCGGACGGCGGCGACGCTGGCGCAGTCCCACCGCTGCCGGACAGCGGCGACATCGACGCCGGCACATACCTCGTCACCAGCTACACGGAGCCTTTCGAGATCACCGTCCCGGACGGCTGGTTGAGCGACGGTGGTGACGTCCTGGCCAAGGACGACCCGGATCATCCGGATGAAGGGGCCGTCGTCGTGGGGTGGTGGCCCGCGACATTTGTGCCGACGGACTCCTGCGCGTGGCAGGGCGCTCTCGCCGAGGTCGATCCCTCGGCTGAGGCCTTCGTCGACGCCATGACGGCGCAGACGTCAACGGCCAGCACCCAGCCCGTCGAGGTCGTGGTGGGCGATTACTCCGGCTTCGAGTTCGACCACTCCATCGAGGGCGATGTGGACATCACAGCCTGCGACCGCGACAAGTTCTGCATCCACTCAGAATTCTCCAACGAATGCACCCGCTGGTACTCGACCCAGGAGGAACGCGAAACCTACCGGGTGATCGACCTGAACGGCCAGCGTGCGCTGACCTGGGTGACCCAATTCCACGAATCGATCAATCCGGAGCTGACGAGAGAGGCACGCGCCGTCTTCGACTCGATCGTGTTCACGTCCGACAACTGACCAGCTGATGCGACAGGCGATCCCGCCCGCGAACGTCGGACATTTTGCGCTGCGATCCACATTCCGGCGTCGTCCACGGAACTCCTGCCTGGCGGCTACCGCGGGGACGGGACCCCAGCCGCCTTCGACGGCCACCAGATTCTCGGGCCGATGTCGTAGGCGAGAGCCGGGATGAGCAGCGAGCGCACCAGCACGGTGTCCAGCAGGACGCCGAACGCCACCACGAACGCGATCTGCGCGAGGAACAGGATCGGGATCACACCCAGCGCGGCGAAGGTCGCCGCCAGGACCACGCCGGCGGACGTGATCACGCCACCCGTGACCCCGAGTCCCCGAAGAATCCCGGGCCTTGTGCCGATCCGCAGTGACTCCTCGCGCACCCTCGTCATGAGGAAGATGTTGTAGTCCACGCCGAGCGCCACCAGGAAGACGAAGGCGAAGAGCGGCACCGAGGCGTCCGCGCCCTCGAACCCGAAGACGTTGTTGAACACCAGGGCCGAGACCCCCAGCGCCGTCGCGTTCGAGAGCGCCACGCTCGCCACGAGGAGCACCGGCGCCAGCACGGAGCGAAGCAGGATGATCAGCACCACGAGGATCACCGCCAGCACGATCGGGATGATCTTCACGAGGTCCGCGAGGGCCGTGTCATTGGTGTCGATCGCCACCGCCGTGACCCCGCCGACCAGCGCGTCGGGACTGGCGTCGTCGAGCGTGGTCCGCAGGCTGCGCACCACGTCCTCCGCGCGTTCCGAATCGGCCTGGTACTCGAGCGTCCCGTTGATGAGCACGCGCCCGTCCTCCACGACGGCGGCGCCGGTCGGGTCCGCGGTCAGGGTCGCCTCGGAGATACCCTCCTGGGCAGAGACGACCTCGAGGGCGGCGTCCTGGTCCGCCTCGGGCGCGACGACGTAGACCGGGCTCCCGGATCCGGCGTCGAAGTGGCGGCCGAGCGCTTCCTGGCCGTCGACCGCGTTGGACGGTGCGAGGATCAGGGCGGACTGCGGCACGCCGCTGGCCTGCAGTTGGGTGAGCCCGAGTGCGCCGGCCACGAGGATGAGCAGCGAGACGATCCACAGGGTGCGTGGGCGGCGGGCCACCTGCAGTGCCACGTGTCTCCAGAGGCCGTTGAGCCGCTCGAGACCGGTTTCCGGGCCGCCTTCCGTGGGCGCAGCGTGCCTGCCGTGGTGCGGTGCGACGGCGGTGGCCAGTCCGGGGTCGTAGCGCGGGCGCAACGGCCAGAAAGCCGACCTGCCGAAGAGGAGCAGCAACGCGGGAAGGAAGGTCAGTGCTGCCGCGAGCGAGAACACGATGCCGATGGCGGCGATCGGGCCGAGGCTCCTGTTCGAGTTGAGATCCGAGAACAGCAGGCACAGCAGTCCGAGGATCACGGTGGCGCCGGAGGCAAGGATCGGCTCGAACGACCCGCGGTAGGCCACCCGCATGGCGTCCCATGTCGTCTGGTTCTCGGCCAGGGCCTCCCGGAACCGGGCGACGAGAAGCAGCGCGTAATCGGTGGCTGCGCCGATCACGAGGATCGACAGGATCCCCTGGCTCTGGCCACTGAGCTGGATCCAGCCGAGTTGTGCGAAGCCGAAGACCAGCAGGATGGACGTCGCCAGCGCGAACACGGACGTCAGGAGCACGAGGAACGGCAGCACGATCGAGCGGTAGACGGCGAGGAGGATGATGAACACCGCCCCGAGTGCCACGCCGAGGAGAATTCCATCGATGCCGCCGAAGGCTTCGACGAGGTCGTTGGTGAAACCTGCGGGCCCGGTGACGTAACCGGTCACTCCGTCGGGCAGTTCATCCGCGAGCACCGCGCGGAGTTCCGTCACGACGTCGGCGAGCTCTGCATCCGATGAGACGAACGCGATGTACTGCACCGCGAGCCCGTCCTCAGCGGGGATGGGGCCGGTGACGGCGGGAGCGCCATCGGCAGGCGATACGAGCCCCTCGACCTCGCCGAGCCTCCTCCCGAGCTCCTCGTATGCACCGAGATCACGCGGAGCGATCGTGCCGGCCGACTCGGCAACGACGACGGCCGGGATGGCGTCTGAGTCATTGAACTGCTGCTGCAGTTCGCCCGCCGCCGTGGACTCGGCGCTCGCAGGGAGGAAGGACGCCTGGTCGTTGCTCGAGACCTCCTCCAGCCGGCCGAAGGTGGGTCCGCCCACTGCGGCCCCGGCCAGCCAGATCAACACGACGACGACGGGGAGCAGCACCCTCAACCATGTACTTCTCATGAATGTCCAAGCCTTCCTCGAGGTATCTCCACAGACAAGTATATCCACAATGGAGATATGTACGCCCGCCTAAACTGGACGAAAAGAAGGCGAGGAATCATGGCCACGAGGGAACAGCTCATGGCTCTCATGAGGCAGTTCACCGTCGAGACGGACCGGTATGTCGACGTCGCAAGTGAGCGCGACAGTCTCTACCGCACCGATCTTCATGCCCTGAGCATCATGATGGGGGCGGCGCGGGCGGGCCTGACGGTGACACCCGGCCTGCTGCGTGAGGAACTCAACCTGAGTTCACCGGCCACCACGGCGTTGGTGGACCGCCTCGACTCCGCAGGCCACGTCACGCGGCGGCGGAGCGACGTCGACCGGCGACAGGTGCACCTCCACCTGACGGACAAGGCGCGCACCACAGGCGCCCTGCTGTTCGCGCCCCTCGCACGCCACATCAACGACGTCTTCGACCAGTATTCGGAGGAGCAGTTGGCCCTGCTGCACGACATGATGCAGAAGATAACGGATGCGACGGTCGCAGCGAAGAATGAAGCGCGGAACGGCGCGACGCTGACTGACAGCCCTTCGTCGGGTTAGTCTCCAAGGATGGAAGACGAGGTCTACTCCCACGGACACCACCCCAGCGTGACCGCGGCGCATGCTGCGCGCACCGTTGCATCGTCGGCCGCCTACCTCGAGCCGTTTCTCGAAGCAGGGATGGACCTGCTGGACATCGGTTGCGGCCCCGGAAGCATCACGGCGGGGTTCGCGGACATCGTCGCCCCCGGCTCGGTGGTGGGCATCGACAGCTCGGCGGACGTGGTTGCGCAGGCCTCCGGCGCCTACGCCGACGTCATGAACCTCAGCTTCCGTGAGGGCAACGTCTACGACCTCGACGCAACCGACGAGTCCTTCGACGTGATCCATGCGCATCAGGTCCTCCAGCACCTCGCCGACCCGGTGGCCGCGCTCCGCGAGATGCGACGCGTGGTCCGGTCCGACGGGATCGTGGCCGTGCGCGAGGCGGATTTCGGCGCCATGACCTGGTATCCGGCGGTCGAGGAGCTCGACGAATGGCGGGAACTCTACGGACGGCTGGCCCGAGGCAACCGCGGCGAGCCCGACGCTGGCCGACGCCTCGGGTCCTGGGCATCCTCAGCCGGGTTCGCGCACGTCGAGGTGTCGTCGTCGAACTGGACGTACGCCTCCGGCGAGGACCGCCGGTTCCTGGCGGATTCGTGGGCCGAGCGCGTGCTCCACTCCGCCTTCGCCGAACAGACGCTGGAGCGCGGCCTCGCCGACCAGGACACCCTTCAACGGCTGGCGGAGGGATGGCGCAGGTGGGCGCGCAAGGACGACGGCCTGTTCCTGATGCCGAGCGTCGAGATACTAGCGCGGGGATGACGTCCGCGCCTGCGTAGGCTGGGAGCATGTACCGCATCGTCACCGTCTGCACCGGCAACATCTGCCGCTCCCCCATGGCCGAGCTCATGTTGACCCATGCCTTCGGGAGGGCCGGAATGGCGAACGACGTCGTCGTCGATTCCGCCGGGACCACCGGAGGGGAGGTCGGCAGGCCCATCGACGAGCGCGCGGCGACGAAGCTGACCGAGCTCGGCATAGAGAGCCACCTGCACCGCGCCCGCCAGTTCGAACCGGGCTGGTACCGGGAGCGTGACCTCATCCTCGCCCTCGACCTGGACCACTACCGCGTGCTCCGCGCGGGAGCGCCGGACGACGAATCCCGCGACAGGATCCACCTCCTGCGCGAATTCGATCCCTCGACGACGGATACCGATCTCGAAGAACTCGGTATCTACGATCCCTGGTACGGCGACGCCCGCGACTTCGACGCCACGTGGCGGATGGTCGACGGCGCTGTCGAAGGCGTGGTCCGATACGTGCGGCACGAGCTCGACGGCGGGGAGCCGGACGCCTGAGCCATGTCCTCGCTCATGCCCCTCCTCATCGCCGTCGACGGCCGGTCCGGTGCAGGCAAGACGACCCTCGCCCTCGAACTCGCCGCCCTCCTCCGCGAGCACCACAGCGTCACCGTCTTCCACCTCGAGGACATCTATCCGGGCTGGGACGGGCTCGACGACGGTATCGCCCGCTATGTGGAGCGTGTCCTCCTCCCCCTCCGATCAGGCCGCCCGGCACGGTGGAACGCCTGGGACTGGGAGGAGGGACGGGACGGGCCGGAGCGCACGACGGCGACCGCGGAGATCGTCCTGCTGGAAGGCGTGGGGTCGGCAGCTGCTGCGGCACGGGTCCATCTCGACGCCGTGATCTGGGTCGAGGCCGATGCCGAGGTGCGGCACCGCACGGCCATCGGCCGCGACGGAGAGACGTACGCGCCCTTCTGGCAGCGCTGGGCCGACCAGGAAAGCCGGTGGCTGGCGGGTGACGATCCCCGTGAGGCCGCCGACGTCGTCGTGCAGGGCCACCTGAACGCGCCATCGCCACGATCCGTACGCCTCGCCCTCACAGCCCTTCCCGCCTGTGCCGTGCTCCTGGCTCCGGAACGGGCCGGGCGGCGCGGGTTGACGCTGGACTGCGAGCGCATCGATGCGGACCCGGAACCCGCAGCACTGTTCCGCGCGCTGTACGCAGGGTCCGCCGCGTCGGCCTGGCTCGACAGTTCCGATGCCGCAGGCGCCCCGAAAGGCACCGGTGCCGAGCCCGGGCGGAACCGCTTCAGCATCATGGCGGATGCAGGTGGGGCCTTCGGTCAGCAGGCCATCCACAGGGATGGCATCACCGAGATCAGTGCCGGTGCCGTGACCACCCGCATCCGGGAGCCCTTCTTCCGGTGGCTCGACGACGTATGGGGGCGTCGCGCGGTCCGGGTACCGGAGGGCCTCGCGTGCGAGTTCGGCCTGGGGTGGCTCGGGTACCTCGGCTACGAGCTGAAGCGGGAGACCGGCGGCAACTCCTCCCCGCCTGCTGCTGACGCCCTTCCTGACTCCGCGCTCATCTTCGCCGGAAGGGCCGTCGTCATCGATCACGCCGAAGGCACCCTGTTCCTCCTGACGCTCACCGACGGGCGACCCGATGCGGAGCGCGAGGCCTGGCTGGCACAGGCGCGGCAAGCCGTTGCCGCACCCGGACCCGCACCCGGACCCGTGCCGGCGTCGGCTCCCCTGCCCGTCCCCTCCTTCGCAGGACGGGATACCCGCGAGGAATACCTCGCAAAGATCCGGCGGGCGCAGGCCGAGATCGCCGACGGCAACACCTACGAGGTATGCCTGACGACCTCACTCTCCGCGGTCGTGCAACAATTCGATCCGCTGCAGGCATATCTCCGCCTCCGCACCGTCAGCCCGGCCCCCTTCGCCCACTACCTCCGCTTCCCGGGATTCGCCGTCGCGAGCACGTCCCCGGAGCGGTTCCTCAGGCTGACGTCCGACGGTGCGATGCGGGCCGAACCGATCAAGGGAACCCGCGGCCGCTCCTCGGACGGCACGGAGGACGCGGCGCTGCTCGAGGACCTGAGGACGTCGACGAAGGACCGCGCCGAGAACATCATGATCGTGGATCTCCTCCGCAACGACCTCTCACACCACGCGGTGCCCGGCTCGGTCACGGTCAGCAGGCTGTGCGACGTCGAGACCTACGCCACCGTGCACCAGATGGTCAGCACCATCGATGCGCGTCTCCGGCCGGGCAGCACCCGCGCCGGCGTCGTCGCCTCGGCGTTCCCTGCCGGTTCGATGACGGGTGCGCCCAAGATCAGCACCATGGCCATCCTCGACGGCCTCGAGCAGGTGCCGCGCGGACCCTACTCGGGGGCGGCGGGGTACTTCAGCCTCACGGGCGCCACGGACCTCGCCGTCGTCATCCGCACGCTCGTGCTCAGGGAGGACGACGGCGGCACGCATCTCACGCTCGGTGTGGGCGGGGCAATCACCGCCGACTCCGACCCCGAGGACGAGTGGAACGAGGTGCGGACCAAGGCTCGCGGCGTCCTGTCGGCGCTGGGGGCAGACTTTCCGGCGGCGTCCGACTGACCTGTGCGCCTGCCCGTCCGTCCACACCAGGGGCCGCAGGGCAAGACCTCGCAGGTGCCGTCCCGTTTCTTCCCAGCTTGATGACCCAGAGTGAAACTGAATGCATCGACGTAGAGGAGACATCATGAGTTCGAGCCATCTTGAACGGGTCGTCGCCGCGGCGCGCTCGAGCACTTCCACCGAGGGGCTGCACCCCGCAGCAGATCCCTTCCCCGTGACAGAACTCCAGGTAGCCGTCGCGTCGGCCGTCAGCAGCGGTGAGCCCCTCGCCGTGGTCGCAGCGATGGCGGACCTGCCGTCGCTCGCGGTCCTCGACGCGGTCGACGCCCTGCAGCCAGGTCTCACGTGATCGCCGAAGGCCGGGCCGTTCCAGTTCCAGTTCCAGGTCAACCCTCGGGCGACGGCGAGCCCGAACTACTGTCGGTACATGACTGATCTCAAGCCGACCACCCTCCACGGCACCCGCGTGGTCCTCGAACCCCTCGCTCGCGAACATCACGACGGGCTCGTCGAGGCCGCCAGGGATGGTGAGCTCTGGAACCTCTGGTACACCTCGGTGCCGACCCCTGAAGGCATGCAGCAGGAGATCGACCGTCGTCTCACCCTGCAGGACAGGGGCTCCATGCTCCCCTTCACCGCCCGATCAGCCGACGAGGCTACAGGAGCGCCCGGCAGGATCATCGGCATGACCACCTACATGAACATCGACCAGGACACCCCGCGCGTCGAGATCGGCTCCACCTGGAACGCCGCCTCGGCCCAGCGGACCGGCACCAACACGGAGTCGAAATACCTGCTGTTGCGACATGCCTTCGAGGTGTTCCGGTGTCCGGCCGTCGAGTTCCGGACACACTGGCTGAACCACCAGTCGCGCGAGGCGATCGCCCGGCTCGGCGCGAAGCAGGACGGCGTCCTTCGGAGCCACACCCGAGCCCGGAACGGCGAACTGCGCGACACCGTCGTCTACTCGATCCTCGTCCACGAGTGGCCCATGGTGCGCGACGGACTCCTCCACAGGATGACGCGCCATGCCTGATCCGTCGGCTCCTTCTGCCCGTCCCAGGCGGGACCGACCGCAGCCATCCACCGTGAGCACCGAGCTCTCAGGGCCGCAGTGACGCGAGGATGGCTTCCGCGCTGCCGGTCATGGTCCTGCCGAAGTTCATGCCCGCCCAGAGATTGAGGCGGTGTGCGTCCCCGACTGCCGCCGCTGCCGCCCGGAGGGGCGTGGTGAGGTGGTGCACTTCGGGATAGCCGAAGGGCGCATCATGATCGTGGTCACGCATGAATCCGTTCGCGAGCCCACGCGCGTAGCGGCCTGAGAACGCCTTCGTGACCGACGTCGAGATGAACTCACCGGACATCAGCGCTGCCCGGTGCGCCGTCTTCGTCCCCGCTTCGTCGGCCCGGAGGAACGCGGTCCCCGCCTGCACGGCGGCCGCTCCGCGCGACAGGACGACGCGCGTGTCCTCGCCCGTCACGACACCGCCGGCGGCGATGAGCGGCACGGGTACATCCCGGAGCTCCTCGATCAACTGGAGGAGCGGCGTCACCTCCGGTTCCGACGTCGGGTCGAAGGTCCCGCGGTGCCCGCCGGCCTCCGGACCCTGCACGCACAGGGCACGGGCTCCCGATTCGACAGCCCGATACGCTTCGGCGCGGGACGTGACGGTCAGGACGACGGCGACACCCGCCGTCGTCAGCGCCTCCATCACTCCGGACACCGGGATGTCGAAGGTGAAGGACACGACGTCCGGAGCGAGCTCGAGCAGCACGTCGATCTTATTCGCCCAGTCGTCGTCGTCGTATCGTGCGCGCCCGAGCGTCGTCGTCAGTGCGGCGGCATCTGCCCGCAGCGACTCCGCGTAGTCCGCGACGGCCGTCGAATCGGCGACGGAAGGCTGCGGGACGAACACGTTCACCCCGAACGGGGCTCCGGTGAGCGAGCGGGTGGCAAGGATCTCGGCCCGTACCGCGTCGGCCGACTTGTACCCCGCGGCGAGGAAACCGAGCCCTCCGGAAGTACTGACGGCGGCGGCCAACCTCGGAGTGGAGGGCCCGCCCGCCATCGGCGCCTGCACGACGGGCACGGTGAGCACGTCAAGGGAGAAGTGCCGGCCGTGCACGGTTCCTGCTGCCATCCCGTTCCACCTCTCCCGAGAACCGGCCGCACCTCACGTCCTGCCCATGCTCCGAAGATAGTCCGCGTTCGCCCGCAGTGCAGCCTTGTAGTGGTCGATATCGGGTGCATGAACCGCGTCGGCGAACGCATCGAGCAGGGCGCGAAAGCACGATCGGGCAGACCTGCCGCGTGCAGCGAGAGAGCTTCGAAGGCAGCCAGCGACGGCGAAGCAGGGAAGGCACGGCGCGCACGGTCGAAGACCTCCAGTGCCCGGTCATGCTGTCCGAGGTTGCGGAGCGTCGAGCCGTACTGGAGGTAGCAGCGGCGGAGCAGGTCCCCGGAGAGTCCTGCCGCGAGGGCGCGCTCGTAGAACGAGCAGGCGAGGATTTCCTCCCCTGCCGTGTCGTAGGCTCCACCGACCTCGTACAGTACCCGGGCCTGATGCGGATGCACCTCGAGGAGGGGCAGCAGGGCGGCGATGGTGGGTCGCATGTCGGAGCGGTCGCGAACCCGGAAGATGCGGTCGAGCTCGTCGTCGAGGGTCATCGTCCCAGTCTGTCCGACGACAGCGACGGCGCCCACCCGGAGCTGACGGCGATCGCCTCGGGACAGAGAAGGTCCTTCGGACCTTATGCGATCAGCGCCGCGAGGACGAGGATGTTGCGGTAGACGAAGGCCGGGACGCGGCTCGAGGCATCCGCTGGGGGCCTGCGGCACCGTGCGCCCTGCCGCTACGCTGTCAGCCATGACTGTTCTCGTGTTCCTTGACCCGGCCTACGACGACGGGAAGGTCGTCGATGCCTCGCAACCGCAGCTCATGGCCACCGATCTCGGCGCCACCCGCGGCGACGGGATCTTCGAATCGATGCTGGCCGTCGACGGCTCCCCGCGCAAGGAACAGGCCCACCTGAGCCGGCTTGCGTCGTCGGCCGCGGCCCTCGACCTGGACGTGCCCGACGCCAACGCCTGGAGCCGCGCGATCCGCACCGGCCTGCGCGAGTTCGCCGCCGCGGAACCGGATCAGGGCGATGCCGTCGTGAAGCTCATCGCCACCCGCGGAGTCGAAGGTGCCGGACGGGCGACGGCGTGGGTGCAGGTGGCACCCGTTCCCGCATCGACGCTGGCGCAGCGAAAGGCGGGCCTGAAGGTCCTCTTCCTCGAGCGGGGCTACGACAGCACCATCGCCCAGCGCGCACCGTGGCTGCTGATGGGCGCCAAGACCCTCTCCTACGCCGTCAATATGGCAGCCGTCCGCCACGCGAGGGCCAATGGAGCAGACGACGTCATCTTCACCTCCTCCGACGGCAAGGTGCTGGAGGGCCCGACGTCGACGGTCCTTCTGGCCTACGACCGGGATGGGCAGAAGACGCTCCTCACTCCGCAGCTCGAGAGCGGCATCCTGGCGGGCACATCCCAGAGTGCGCTCTTCGCGGCCGCCAAGGAGCAGGGCTGGGAGCTCGGCTACGGCCCGCTCGAACCCGACGACCTCCTCGACGCCGACGCCGTCTGGCTCATCTCGAGCATCCGGCTCCTCGTGCCCGTCCTGGTCCTCGACGGCCAGGAGCTCCGTACCTCCGCAGCCCTGACCGCCGAACTCACCGAGCTTGTCGATCGTTTCGTGTAATCCTCACCACAAAATGACGCTGAATGACCCTTTTCCTACGTCAAACGCTGGTTTCGCCGGTCCCGCGTTTTGACCGGGACCTCCGTGCTGCCATAGCGTTTTCATGAAATCAAGAGTTCCAGCCATCGGCCCTGGCCGGCTGGACAGCAACCCTCTCCCGTAGTGGGGTGCTCCAGGTGAAGATTCGGCCGCCGGGCCAAGTCCCCCGGTAGGCAAGTACGGCGTCGTGCGGCCCCTGTTCCGGATCCATCGGGACCTACGGCCCGCTACTACGCGCACAGCCCAGAACAGCGAGCGTGTCACCCAGCAACCAGCAGCGTTCCCCCTGCCGCCATGCGGCATCCCGGAAGAACCCGATCCATCGCCCGTACCCGGGCCAGCACCGAACAAGGACATCATGAACATCTCCCGCAAGGTCCTCGCGGCACTCGCCGTCCCCCTCCTCGCCCTGACGGTTTCCTGCGGCAACAGCAGCAGCAGCGAACCCGCCGAGACCACCGACGCCCTGGCCGGCAGCGACCAGCAGTCGCTGGACAAGTACACCACCGAGACCACCACCCCGGTCGAGGAGATCGACACGGCGGAACTCGGCCTCATCACCGACGGCACGCTGCGCGTCGGGACGCTGTCGGACGCGCCGCCGAACATCTTCCTGGAGGACGGCGTCTTCACCGGCTACGACAACGAGCTGCTGCGCGCCATCGGCGACAAGCTCGGCCTCGAGGTGGAGTTCGCCTCCACCGACTTCTCCGCGCTCCTCGCCCAGGTGCAGAACAAGCAGTACGACGTCGGATCGTCGTCGATCTCCACGACCGAGGCACGCCGCGAGAACGTCGGCTTCACCAACGGCTACGACTTCGGCTACATGGCCGTCGTCGCCAAGAACGGCTCCCCGGTCACCGGCTTCGATTCCCTGTCCGAGGGCACCCGCATCGGTGTGGTCCAGGGCACCGTCCAGGACGACTACGTCTCCAACACCCTGGGCCTCGAGCCCGTGCGCTTCCCGGACTACAACACCGTGTATGCCAACGTGAAGAACGGCCAGGTGGACGCGTGGGTAGCGCCGTCGCAGCAGGCCACCGGACAGGTGAAGGAAGGCGACGACACCACGATCGCCGAGACGATCATCAACACGGAGAACTTCACCGCGTATGCCGTGAACAGCGAGAACCAGCCGCTCATCGATGCCCTCAACGCGGGCCTCGACGCCGTCGTCGCCGACGGCACCTGGACGGAACTCACCAAGGAGTGGTACCCGGACCGCGAGATGCCCTCCGACTGGAAGCCCGGCAGCAAAGCCGTGGAAGTAAAGTAGCGGTCCCTGCATGGACGCCCTGGAACAGCTCGGCAAGACCTTCTTCGACTGGGAGGCGATGGCCGCCGTCCTGCCCGACCTCCTGACCGTCGGCCTGCCGAACACGCTCATGCTCGCCCTGGCCTCGGGGATCATCGGCACGGTCGTCGGCATGGTCCTCGCGATCATGGGGATCTCACGGAACCGGGTGCTGCGATGGATCGCACGCATCTATACGGACATCTTCCGCGGACTGCCCGCCGTCGTGATCATCCTGCTCATCGGTCTGGGGCTCGGTCCGATCCTCCGGCAGATCACGGGCAGCACCAGCCCGTACCCCCTGGGCATCCTCGCCCTGTCGCTGATTGCTTCGGCCTACATCGGGGAGATCTTCCGTTCCGGCATCCAGAGCGTGGAGAAGGGTCAGTTGGAGGCCTCGCGTGCCCTGGGCTTCAGTTACAGCTCGTCCATGCAGCTCGTCGTGGTCCCCCAGGGCGTGCGGCGCGTGCTGCCCGCCCTGGTGAACCAGTTCATCTCGCTCATCAAGGAGTCGTCGCTGATCTACTTCATCGGTCTCGTCGCCAGTGAGCGCGAGCTCTTCCGGGTCGGTAACGACGCCGCCAGCAACACCGGCAACCTGTCGCCGCTCATCGCGGCCGGCGTGTTGTACCTGTGCCTGACCATTCCGCTGACCCACCTGGTCAACTTCATCGACAACCGACTCCGCGTGGGCAAGAAGCAGAAGCCCGAACCGGATGAACTGGCCGCGAGGATCGGCGAAGGAGCAAAGGCGTGACGACCATCGAATCGGGAACCCTGACGGGGCAGAACCTGCACCTGTCCTTCGGCACCAACCATGTGCTGCGAGGTATCGACCTGCACGTGGAGCAGGGGACGACGGCGTCCGTCATCGGCCCGTCCGGCTCCGGGAAGTCGACGCTCCTGCGCGTCCTGAACCGACTGATCGAACCGGACGAGGGGGACATCCTGCTCGACGGACGGTCCGTCCTCAAGGACAACCCGGACGAGCTGCGTCGGCGTATTGGGATGGTGTTCCAGCAGTTCAACCTCTTCCCGCACAAGACGGTGCTGGAGAACGTCTCGCTGGCCCTCCGGAAGCTCCGCCGGATGTCCGCCGGCGAGGCGCGGGAGAAGGCCCTCGCCCAGCTGGACCTCGTGGGCCTGAGGCACAAGGCCGATGTCCGTCCGGGCAACCTGTCCGGTGGACAGCAGCAGCGCGTCGCGATCGCCCGGGCCCTGGCCATGGATCCCGAGGTGATGTTCTTCGACGAAGCGACCTCCGCCCTGGACCCGGAGCTCGTCAAGGGCGTCCTGGCCCTGATGGCGGATCTCGCTACGGCTGGCATGACCATGGTCGTCGTCACGCACGAGATGGGCTTTTCCCGCAACGTCTCCGACACCGTGACCTTCATGGATGGCGGCGTGGTCGTCGAATCCGGCCCCCCGGCCGCAATCTTCGACGATGCGCAGACGCCGCGCCTGCGCTCGTTCCTCTCGGACGTGCTCTAGCAGCACCGGAGTCACCCGACGGCCGCGACAGGCGAACCTGTCGCGGCCGTTCCGCGTCCGGCGACTTCTCCGTGTCCGGCCACTTCTCTGCGTCCGGCCACTTCTCTGCGTCCGACCGGTCCCCGAGCCGGTCAGGACAGGATGAAGTTCCATGTCCCGGCGAGGACGGCCGCCGTCACGGCGCCCACTGCGATCAGGAGTCCGACGACGGCGACGACGGCGTCGAGGCCCGAGAACGTACTCTCACGCGCCCACGTGCGCGTATCGCCCCCGAAACCGCGAGCCTCCATCGCCGTCGCCAGCCGGGTGGCTCGACGGATGGCCTGCACGATCAGACCGAAGGACTGCCCCAGCAGGTTGCGGGTCCGCGCGACCAGCGATCCGTCCGAGCCGATTCCCCGTGCATGCCGCGCGAGCCCCAGCGATTGCCACTGCTCCACGAGCAGCCCCACGAGCCGCAGGGACGCCAGCCCGCCGAGGACGAACCGGTGCGGCAGGTGCAGCTTCTGTGCGAGGGCGTCGGCGAGGTCCGTGGGGTCCGTGGTCAGCAGGACGAAGATGCCGGGAAGCGCGAGCGCCAGGCTCCGCAGCCCGACGGCGATGCCCGATGCGACGGAGCCCTCGGTGAAGAGGAACGGCCCGGCATCGACCAGGACACCGCCGCTCTTCTCGGCGAGCAGCGCGGTTCCGTAGGCGCCGACCGCAGCGGCGATGAGGAGTGGCCAGATCCGCCGGGCGAGTCCCCACAGACTGATGCCCAGGAGCGGCATGAGCGCGAGCTCGCAGGCCAGGACAACCGCGGCGCTCACCCAGTCGATACTCACGAGCAGGGCGAGGGTGATGGCGACGGCGGCGAACAGCTTCGACAGGGGATTCGCCCGCAGGAGCGTCCTGCCGGTGAGGACCGGAGTCAGGTAGTCGGTGCTCACGGGGACACCAGCCGTCCCGCTCCACCGGAGACGTGCAGGGTGGCACCCCCCAGGGCCTCGATGAACTCGGCGTCATGGGTCACCGACAGGACGGCCACTCCGTCGTCGATCAGTTCCCGTAGCAGGGTCACGAGCTCCGCCCAGGTCAGGGCATCCTGTCCGAACGTCGGCTCGTCGAGGATGAGGATCCGCGGAGCGGTAGCGAGCATCGTCGCCACGGACAGGCGCCGCTTCTCCCCGCCGGAGAGGGTGAAGGGATTGGCTCCCAGCAGGTGGGTGAGGCGGAGCCGTTCGGCGAGTTCGGCGGTCCGCCCCGGATTCACGGCAGCACCGACCCTCTGCGGGCCGAACTCGAGTTCAGCCAAGACGCTCGCGGTGAGGAACTGGTGCTCGGGCTCCTGGAACACCGTGCCGATGCGCTGCACGAGCTGCGACGAGCGCCAGCGGAACGGATCCGCGCCCGCCGATCCTGCCAGGCTCGGCGACGCCTCCACGCCTCCGGCCCGCGGGCGCAGCAGGCCCCCGAGCGTCAGTGCCGCCGTCGACTTCCCGGCACCATTGGGCCCGGTGATGCTGAGGGCGTGTGCCGCATGGACCGTGAGATCGAGGGGCCCGACGGCAGTGGGACCACGCTTCGTGCGGGCAACGGTGATGTCCGTGGCGGACAGCAGCACTTCGCCGCCTGCGCCCGGCGTGGTCCCACCGACAGCGGGCTGCCAGTCCGGCACCCACACGCCCGCTTCCGCGAGCCGTGTCCGCGTCGCCTCCTGTACCAGCACCGTGGCCGGTGCGCCGTCCGCGAGCACTCCTCCCCCGGCGTCGAGCACGATCACCCGGTCGACGACGTCGGCCCACACCGCAACGCGGTGCTCGACGACGACGAGCGTGGCCCCGGTGCGCTCGAGGACGCGGACGACGGCGTCACGAACCTCGAGGACGCCGTCCGGGTCAAGGTTGGCGGTGGGCTCGTCGAGCAGGAGCAACCCCGGTTCCATGGCAAGGACGGCCGCGAGCGCGAGCCGCTGCTTCTGGCCACCCGACAGTGCGGTGGTCGGATGATCGAGCGGAAGGTCCAGCCCGACGTCGTCGAGCGCCCGTTCCACGCGCTGCCAGATCTCATCCCGGGGTACGGCGAGGTTCTCGGCCGCGAAAGCCACCTCGTCGCCCACCCGTGCGAGGACTACCTGCGTCTCCGGGTCCTGCAGGACGAGGCCTGCGCGGCCCCTCACGGTGGCGGGGTGCGCGCCGTCGAGCAGGAGTTCGCCCTCCTGCTCACCTTCGTCGCTGGACCCGAGTACCCCTGCCAGCGCGTGCAGCACCGTCGACTTCCCTGCACCGGACGCGCCGAGGAGCAGCACGCGCTCGCCCGCCTGGATGTCCAGGTCGAGGTGGCGCGCAGCGAAGGCCTTCCGGCCGGCGTGGCGCCAGCCCCAGCCCCGCGCGCTGACGTGCACGGCTGCCGGGTCCGGTGTGTGGGCTGGTGTCACACGTCCGCCGTACGGCCGGCCGCGAAGGAGGACAGGACGCCGGTTTTGGCAAGCCCGCGCATCGCCAGCCAGGACAGCAGACCAGCGATGACGATGCCCGAGATGGCGGCGAAGACCGTGTACAGGACCTTGAACTCGATGGTCCAGAGTGCGTTGTACATGATGTTCTCGCTGATGGCGAGGGCGAGACCTGCGACGAGGCCGGCGAGCAGCGCCACGGGCAGGTTCCACTTCCGGTACAGGAACAGCAGGAAGACCAGTTCGGCGCCGAGTCCCTGGATGAGCCCGGACACGAGGACGAGGATGCCGAACTGGGTGCCGATGAGGGCCGATACGGCTGCCGCGAGGACCTCGCAGTAGACGGCCGCGCCGGGCTTGCGGATGATCAGACCGCCGAGTACGCCGGCGATGAGCCAGCCGCCGGAGTAGAGACCGGCGAGCGGCGGGAAGGCCGCTGTGAGCAGGCTGATGCCGGAGTAGCCGGCAGACCAGGCGAAGAACAGGACGCCGACGGCGACGGCGATGACCGAGGCCACCACGATGTCGACGACCCGCCACTGGTTGGTCTGCGCAAAGGTGCCCTTGAGTGCGGTAGATGATGCCATGGTGTTTCCTCCTGAGGTACAGGAGGGGATAGTGCCGGCCGCTGCCGAAGCAGCACCCTCGCACTCTGAGAACTCGACTCCCTTCGCCGGTACTAGCCGGATCAGGTTCGAGGGTCTGCGGCGGTCCGCACTCTCAGCGCCCGATCCGGCAGCATGCTGCGGGTCGGCGCTCCCCTGTCGTAAGTTGGTTGAGCGATCCCGATCCTACACCTGTGGCTACCGGCGCCGTGCGCTTCCTCCCTGCGGAGGCCCGTGCTTCGAGGCTAGGGTAGGAGCAGGACTATCGGAGGAGAAGGAGAAACCATGAACGTAGTGTTCAAGCTGCTCGGTGTGGGTATGAGCGTGGGTGCGGGCTTCGTCGGCACCAAGCTCGTCGACTTCCTGTGGCAGAGGATCACGGGCGAGGCGCCGCCGAAGAGCAAGGACGGACTGGAGAACACCCTGCGTTCGGCACTGGTGTTCGCCATCATCTCGGGAGCGGTCAGCACCACCATCCAGGTGCTCACCAACCGCTCCACGCAGAAGGCGATCGACCGCTTTTCGAAAACACGCGACCTCACCTGAGCCGTAGTACCTCGAGGAGGAGCACCCCTGAGGGTGCTCCTCCTTTTTCATGCGCCCGTCGCACTGTTCATGCCGGCGGGCCGCCGGAGGACGGCCCACACAGGGCTGTCCTCCGGCATCCGGCATTGCTAGTGCTGCGCCACCGTCTGCGCGCGCTCGGCCCGCAGGGAGGCGCGGTGCCCTTCGATGCGTGCCTGCTGGAGCGGAGTCCGGCGATTGACGAGCCATGCAGCTCCGAGCAGGACGAACCAGATGGGTGCCACGAACAGTGCGAGTCGCGTGTCATCCGCCTGCGCGAGCGCTACGAGCATGAACAGGAAGAACGCAAGGACCACGTAGGGCATGAACGAGGAGCCGGGCATCTTGAAGGAGGACTGCTCGTGCAATTCCGGCCGGCGACGGCGGAACGCCAGGTAGCTGATCAGGATCATGGACCAGACGAACATCGTCAGGACCGAGGCGACGGACGTGACCACGGTGAAGGCGCCGATCAGGGAGTCGCCCGAATACAGCAGGACCAGGCCGGCCAGCAGGAAGATGCACGAGAAGAGCAGCGCGTTCTGTGGAACTTTGCGCGAGCTCAGTTTGCCGAAGGAGTCCGGTGCGTTGCCGTCCTGGGCGAGCCCGTACACCATGCGCGACGTCGAGTAGATGCCGGAGTTGGCGCTGGAGGCGGCCGAGGTGAGCACGACGAGGTTCACGACGACGGCGGCGATGCCGAGACCGGCGAGCGCGAACATGCCGATGAAGGGACTGTTCGCAGGATCGATGGTGCGCCACGGGTTCACCGCCATGATGACGGTGAGGGCTCCCACGTAGAAGAGGAGGACACGGACGGGAATCGAGTTGATGGCACGCGGCAGCGTCTTCTCCGGATCCTTCGTCTCGGCGGCGGCGGTGCCGACGAGTTCGATGCCCGCGAACGCGAAGATCGCGATCTGGAAGCCGAGGATGAAGCCGAACAGTCCGTGGGGGAACATGCCGCCGTCGTTCCAGATGTTTGCGATGTCGGCGACCGCGCCACCTGGCGAGGTGAAGCGCGTGGCGATCATGACGATGCCCGTGACGATCAGCGCCAAGATGGCGACGACCTTGATGATGGCGAACCAGAACTCGGCCTCGCCGAATGCCTTGACGGTGGGCAGGTTCAGGAGCAGGAGCACCACGGGGGTGGCGAGGGCCGGGATCCAGAGCGGCGTGCCGGGAGCGAGGAGGTCCACGTAGCCGGCGATGGCCACGATATCGGCGACGCCGGTCACGACCCAGAAGAACCAGTAGGACCAGCCTGTGAAGAAGCCGGCCCATGGCCCGAGCAGGTCTCCCGCGAAGTCGCTGAAGGACTTGTACTCGAGGTTCGAGAGCAGGATCTCCCCCATGGCCCGCATGACGAAGAACAGCATGAAGCCGATGATCATGTACACGAAGATGACCGACGGACCGGCGAGCGAGATGGTCTTCCCGGAGCCCATGAAGAGGCCGGTCCCGATCGCTCCGCCGATGGCGAGCAGTTGGATGTGGCGGTTGCTCAGCGCCCGGGTGAGGTGCGGCGACCGATGGGACTCACCGGCGGCGCGGTCCGTCGTGGACGGCGCCTTTGATGCGGATTCAGGCATGGGGAATGGGTTCCTTCAGCGCGCGCAGGAAGGTAGTCGGGCGCGGGCGCGTGGGTTGGAGGACTAGGACAGACCTAAAACCCTGAACGATGGGTCAACGCGAGTCAAATCACAGCTGGGGGCGCGGGAACCACATCCGCCTCCCCTGTGGCCTTTGCACCAGGCCGACGCCGGACGATACTGGCGGCATGAGCATCCTCAGCACCCAGCAGATCCTCGACGCCGGGCTCGGCGACTGGCGCAGGCTCGCCCAGGCACTGCACGCCCGCTTCCTCACACGGGACTTCACCACGGGCCTCGCGCTCGTCTCGGCCATCGGCGAACTCGCCGAGGACGCGAACCACCACCCCGACATCTCCCTGACCTACCCTCATGTGGACGTGAAGCTCCTCAGCCACGATGCCTCGGGGGTGACACAGCGCGACGTCGATCTCGCCCGGCGTATCAGCAACCTCGCCGCCGAGCGCGGCATCACCTCGGACCCGGCGGCACCCGCCGTCGTCGAGCTCGCGCTGGATACCGCGGATGTGGCGGGTATCGGACCGTTCTGGGCAGCATTGCTGACGGGTGACGCGAGCGCGGTCGACGGCGATGATGTCGCGGATCCCACGGGTCGCGTCCCACTCCTGTGGTTCCAGCACACCGATGCACACGAGACGCCGCGACAGCGCTTCCACCTCGATGTCTGGCTTCCCCACGATGCTGCGGACGCGCGCATCGCCGCCGCCGTCGCTGCCGGGGGAACCGTGGTCGACGACGCCGAGGCGCCGTCATTCACGGTCCTCGCCGATGCAGAGGGCAACCGCGCGTGTGTGTGCACCATCCTTGAACGCTGACCATGGAACCGGCAACGAGACCCGCGACGAAGCAGGACGAACGGCATGACGCCGGAAGCATCGACGTCCTGGTGGTAGGAGCCGGCCCCACCGGCCTGATGCTCGCGAACTGGCTGGTGAAGTTGGGCGTCCGGGTAGCGCTGATCGACGGCAAGGACGGCCCAACGGTGGAGTCCCGCGCTCTGGGCGTGCACTCGCGGTCCATGGAGATCTACGACCAGCTCGGCGTCGCGGAGCGGGTGCTGGCCGAGTCCGTGCACGCCGACTCCGTGCGGCCGGGTTTCGGGCGCAGGGCCTTCGCACCGGTCCCGCTGGGCGAGCTCGGCAGGGGGCTGTCCCCCTACCCCGGCATACACATGCTGGAGCAGAGCGCCAATGAGCGGCTCCTCGTCGACAATCTGCTGGCGCTCGGCGGTTCGGTCCGGTGGGGCCACCGGCTCCTATCCCTGGATCAGGATCAGGCGGACGACGGCGTGCTCGCGCACCTCGATGGTCCAGCCGGGCCGTCCTCACTCCGCGCGCGGTTCGTAGTCGGTTGCGACGGCGCGTCGTCGCTTGTCCGGGCCCAGTGCGGCACCGCCTTCGAGGGCACCACGAGCAGGCAGACGTTCTACCTCGTCGACGCGGTGGGAGTGACCGGGCTTCCTCCCGCCTCCGTCAACATCCGCCAGGAAGCGACGGAGTTCCTCCTCGCCTTTCCCATGCGGCCCGACGACGCGGGCAGGAACGGCCAGCGGCTCATCGGTACCGCGGGCGACGACGACACCCCGTCGGTCACCGAGGACTTCGCGCGGCGCCGGATGACCGAGGCGTTCGGCGTCACCTACGAGGACTACCGCTGGTTCTCCAGCTACCGCATCCACCACCGGATCGCCGCGCACTTCCGGATCGGGTCCGTGTTCCTCGCCGGGGACGCCGCGCACGTCCATTCGCCGGTCGGCGCCCAGGGCATGAACACGGGTCTGCAGGACGCCCACAACCTCGCATTCAAGCTCGCCGACGTCGTCGCCGGGCACGCACCCGAGACCCTCCTCAACCGTTACGAGGCGGAACGACGGCCCGTAGCCGTGCGCCTGCTCACGACGACGGACATGGTGTTCCGCGGCCTGACATCCTCTTCCAGGGTCGTGATGGCCGTGCGCAGGTACGTGCCCCGGGTCGTGCTGCCGGTCGCCGTCGCCCTTTTCCCCCGTCTGCCGGTCGGACGGCGCCTCGCCGGGTATCTGGGCCAGGTTCGCATCCACTACTGGATGGACGGTCCGGCCCACGGACGACGCCGGGGTGCCGTCGTCGGGCGCCGCCTGCCGTGGACCGGCGACAATTTCGAGGTGCTCCGTCCTGCGATCTGGCAGGTGCACGTGTACGCCGCGGATCCTGCTGTCCTGGAGAGATCGGAGACGGCAGCGGGGAGTCTCGAACTCCCCTTCCACGCCTTCCCCACCACAGGTGCCACCCGGCTCCGGTCGGGAATGCTGTACCTCGTGCGGCCCGACGGGTTCGTGGCGGCGGCAGCACTGCCCGGGGACGCGGCACAGGTCTTCCGGACCACGCTGGAGCACCAGGCACCCCATCTCCTTCGGGAAGGACGACAACCCTGATTTAGATCGGTACCAGCGCAGGATGCTCCGACCCGGGATCCGCCACCCTTGCCACGGGTGCATTTTGGCGTTGCCCGAAGGTAATCAGCGTGCTTATGGTTGCCGGACGACATCAGGTTCAGCAGCGGCCTGTCGCCAGCCTCAATGAGGAGCCACCGATGGTCACTCTTGTCCACTACATGGCCTGCACAGCATCCCGTCCGTTCTCCCCCGACCAGAAGGCCTCGCGATGAGGACTTTCGGAGTGGAGGAGGAGTTCCTCCTGGTCGATGCGGCGGATGGCGCTCCCCTCCCCCTCGGCCAGGCGGTGTTCGACCTGGGGCTGGACAGCCGCATCACCCGCGAGATCAAGCAGGAGCAGATCGAGACCGGCACCCGACCGCACGACAACGTCCACGACCTCGCCGTCGATGTGGTCCGCTGCAGGGCGATGGCCGACGATGCGGCGGTGCGCGCGGGAGCACGGGCAGCGGCGCTCGCAACCTCGCCACTGCCCGCCCTGCCCGCCTGCACGAACGGCGCGCGCTACGAGGAGATGGACCACCGGTTCGCCATCACCTCGAAGGAACAGCTGACCTGCGGGTGCCACGTGCACGTCAGCGTGGACAACGATGACGAGGCTGTGGCAGTCCTCGACAGGATCCGGGTGTGGCTGCCGGTGCTGATCGCCCTGTCCAGCAACTCTCCGTTCTGGAACGGAACGGACACCGGCTACGCCAGCTACCGGTGGCAGGCATGGAGCCGGTGGCCCATGGCAGGACCATCGGAGATCTTCGGCACGGCGGAGAACTACCATGCGCTGGTCGAGGGTCTCCTCGAGTGCGGCGTTCCGGTCGACCTCGGCCAGATCTACTTCGACGCGCGGCTGAGCCACCATCATCCGACCGTCGAGATACGCGTCGGTGACGTGTGCCTCTATTCCGACGACGCCGTCCTCCTGGCACTGCTGACACGCGGGTTGGTCGAGACGGCCGCGCGTGAGTGGCGGCAGGGCATCCCGCCGCGGCCCATGCCCGCAGCGGTGTTGCGGCTGACATACTGGCGGGCCAGCCGGTTCGGCATGGACGGCAACCTCCTGCATCCGATCAGTGGTCAGCCGCAGGATGCGTCCGCCGTTGCACTCGCGCTCCTCCAGTACGTGCGCCCTGCACTCAGGGACACGGGAGACGCAGAGATCGCCGAGTCACTGCTGCGCCAGCTTCTTGCGCGTGGAACAGGATGCCGTAGGCAGCGGGCCTCCCTGCTGATGCGGGGCAGCCTCAGCGATGTCGTCAGCGACGCCGTGCGCATCACGAACCTGTCCGGAGGAGGCATCGCGGAACGCCATGAAGCAGCGCCGAGGGATGTCCGGCAGCACGCCATGGCCGGTACCGTCGGCTTCGGCCGCAGCAACCGGTCCTGACGTATGGACCAGCATCAGGTGCTCGACCGCTACGGGTCCGGACGGACGGCAGCAGGCATGCAGGCACAGTGCATGCAGTCGCTGGTGGGGACCATCGCACCCAGAGGAAGGATGTGGATCAGATGTGTGGAATTGCCGGAGAGATAGCCTTTCGCAGGCACGCCGCCGATCAGGGCCCCGTCGCGCGGATGGTCGAGGTGATGGACGTCCGCGGACCGGACGGGGAGGGCAGCTGGACGAACGGCTGGGTGGCGCTCGGTCACCGCCGCTTGACGGTGATCGACCTCTCGGACGCAGGTGCGCAGCCCATGCATGATCCGCACCTCGGCCTCACGATCGTCTTCAACGGCTGTATCTACAACTATCCGCAGCTGCGTGCAGAGCTGGGCGGGGAATTCACCTTCTCCTCGACCAGTGACACAGAGGTGATCCTGAAGGCCTACGCACGCTGGGGCGAGGATTTCGTGGACCACCTGGTCGGGATGTTCGCCGTCGCCATCGTCGATGAGCGGCGCAGCTGCGTCGTCCTGGCCCGCGACAGGCTCGGCATCAAACCCCTGTACGTCGCCGAGCTGCCCGGCCGGCTGCGGTTCGCTTCGACCCTGCCGGCCCTCGTCGCCGGTGGCGGGATCGACACCACCATCGACGAGGTGGCCCTTCACCACTATCTGAGCTGGCACTCGATCGTGCCGGCTCCCCGCACCATCCTGCGCGGCGTACGCAAGGTACCGCCGGCGACCGTGAGCGTCATCCACTCCGACGGCAGCCGGTATGACCGGGTGTTCTGGAAACCCGACTACGTGCGCACGGCCGCCACCGAACGGTGGACGGCGGAGGAATGGCAGGATGCCATCCATGCAGCGCTCCGGACCGCGGTCCAGCGACGGCTCGTGTCCGACGTCCCGGTCGGGGTGCTGCTATCGGGCGGCGTCGACTCGAGCCTCATCGTGGCGCTGCTGGCCGAACTCGGCCAGCAGCCTGTGAGTACGTTCAGTATCGGCTTCGACAGTGCCGGCGGGGAGCAGGGCGACGAATTCCAGTATTCAGACCTCGTTGCCTCAACCTACGGAACAGATCACCACCGCATCCGCATCGATAGCAATGAGATCGTGCCCGCAGTGGGCGACACGATTAGTGCCATGACGGAACCGATGGGCACCCAGGATGTGACCGGCTTCTATCTGCTCTCGAAAACGGTGTCCGAACACATCAAGGTGGTGCAGTCGGGCCAGGGCGCCGCCGAAGTCTTCGCCGGGTATGCCTACCATCAGCCAGCCGGTTCCGCCTCCCGCGCGTCCGCACTGGAAACGTTCCGCGGCGCCTTCCTGGACCGTACGCACGACCGGATGTCCGACGTCGTCGAGCCCGAATGGCTGTGTCCTACCGACGTCAGCCGAGAGCTGCTGGAAACCCACCTCGACGCCCCGGGAGCCGAAACGGCACTCGATGCCGTGCTGAGGCTCGATACGCACTTGTTGCTGGTCGATGATCCCGTGAAACGGGTGGACAGCATGACCATGGCCTGGGGGCTCGAAGCCCGCGTGCCGTTCCTCGACCAGGACGTCGTCGAGCTCGCCGCGCACTGTCCCCCGGAGCTGAAAGCCACGCAGGGAGGAAAAGGCATCCTCAAGGATGTCGCCCGGAAGGTCCTGCCGTCCTCGATCATCGACCGCCCCAAAGGGTACTTCCCGGTCCCGCCCCTCAAGTACCTCGGCGAACCGCTGCTGTCGGAGGTCAGCGATGCGCTCCACGCCCCCGAAGCCAAGCAACGCGGGCTTTTCCGCCCTGACTATGTCGAGGAGCTGCTCGCGGCGCCCAACGCGAACTTCAGCCCCGGCGGGAACAACCTCCTCTGGCAACTCGGCGTCCTCGAGATGTGGCTGCAGCGCCACCGCATCCCGGCTTGAGATCCACCTCTGCCTCTCATGAGTCAGCCCCGGAACTTTCATGTGATCCAGGCTCTCCTCCACGGGAGGTCGGGCATCCCCCTACCGTCGGTGCGTTGCTCATGCCGTCCGCCGGTCGGACACGTCGAAGGGCAACCGACAGGAGGGAACGCGCATGATCGCTGGAACTGCCGATGATGAAGTGCGCCAGCCCGCACAACTTCAGGATCTGGTCCTGGAGAGCACCGACCTCGAACGCTTCGTGACCAAACTGGCCGAACGTGCCGCGCAGACCTTCTCCTCGGAGATCGAGGAGGTGCTGTGCAGTGTTACCGTGCTGCGGCCGAGGACCAAGGCCGTCATGGCCAGCAGCAGCGACCGGGCAAAAGTCGTGGACGAGGTCCAGCTTTCCTTCGACGACGGGCCCTGCCTGCGGGCTGCCCGCGAAGGACGACTCTACGTTGTGCAGGATTTCACGACCGAGGACCGGTTCGGGAAATACTCCCGCACGATGATCGGCCACGGGATCCACTCAGCACTGGGCATCCCCATCGGGTTGGACGGCAACGCCGCCGCCGCTCTCGACCTGTACGCGACTGCCCCGGACGTTTTCGGTAGCGAGATCATCGCCGCAGCCGAAGCCCTGGCGACGGAGGCCTCGCATCTGTTGCGTGTGGCTGTCCATATCGCTCAACTCTCCACGACCAACCACCACCTCAAGCAGGCGATAAGCTCACGTACCACCATCGACGTCGCCGCGGGGATCATCATGGCCCAGAACCGGTGCAGCCATGACGCGGCGATGACGATTCTCAGCGCCGCCGCCAGTGGCCGGAGCATGAAGCTCCGTGACGTCGCGGCCACCGTCGTGGAATTCGTAGGGCAGGAAGTACCGGCAACACCTGTCGAACCCTGAACGAGCCGATACGACACACCGAGCGCCCTCGCGGAGAAACTGTCAAGGACGATTCCGTCCCCTTCCCACTCACTACTCCTCCTAATCTGGAGAGAACCTGGGTGACCGGGAATGGGGGGCGCTCGCCGGAGATGCTCCCTGCCCCGCCCTGATCCAGACGATGACACCGCACGGCAGGAGCGACAGTGACCGCTGAATATGCAGATCCGACCCTGGCAGCGAAGTCCGCAGCCGCGCCGGGCACCCGGGTGCGGGGAAGTGTCGTCGTGGACTGGCTCACGACGACGGACCACAAGAAGATCGGTTACCTGTACATCATCACGTCCTTCGTGTGGTTCTGCCTGAGCGGAGTCGAGGCGCTCCTGATCCGGACGGAGCTGTTCGCACCCGGAATGCAGATCCTGCAGACCAAGGAGCAGTACAACCAGCTGTTCACCATGCACGGAACCATCATGCTGCTCCTCTTCGCGACGCCGCTGTTCGCGGGCTTCGCGAACGTCATCATGCCGCTGCAGATCGGCGCACCCGACGTCGCCTTCCCCCGGCTGAACGGGCTGGCGTACTGGTTCTACCTCTTCGGCGGCGTCATCGCCGGTCTCGGCATCTTCACCCCCCAGGGCAGTGCCTCCTTCGGCTGGACCTCCTATCCACCTCTTGCGAACGTCGCCTTCTCGCCCAGCATCGGCGGGGACCTATGGGTCTTCGGCCTGGCGCTGGCAGGGTTCGGGACCATCCTCGGCTCCGTCAACTTCGTCACGACGATCATCTGCATGCGCGCCCCCGGCATGACGATGTGGCGCATGCCCGTCTTCACCTGGAACACGCTCGTCACCTCGATCCTCGTCCTGATGGCGTTCCCGGTCCTCGCAGCAGCCCTGTTCGCCCTCGGCGCGGATCGCCGCTTCGGCGCACACATCTTCGATCCGGAGAACGGCGGCGCCATCATGTGGCAACACCTCTTCTGGTTCTTCGGGCACCCCGAGGTGTACATCATCGCGTTGCCGTTCTTCGGGATCGTCACGGAGATCTTCCCTGTCTTCAGCCGGAAGCCGGTCTTCGGTTACAAGGGCATCGTGTTCGCGACCATCGCGATCGCCGCCCTCTCCGTGACGGTCTGGGCACACCACATGTACGTCACCGGCGCGGTCCTGCTGCCGTTCTTCGCCTTCATGACCATGCTGATCGCGGTGCCGACCGGTGTGAAGTTCTTCAACTGGATCGGCACCATGTGGCGCGGATCCCTCACATTCGAGACGCCGATGCTGTGGAGCATCGGCTTCCTCGTGACCTTCCTCTTCGGCGGTCTCACCGGCATCATCCTGGCCTCCCCGCCACTCGATTTCCACGTCTCCGACACCTACTTCGTCGTGGCGCACTTCCACTACGTGGTCTTCGGGACCGTGGTCTTCGCGATGTTCGCCGGCTTCTACTTCTGGTGGCCGAAGTTCACCGGGACCATGCTGAACGAGCGGTGGGGGAAGATCCACTTCTGGATGCTCTTCCTCGGCTTCCATGCCACGTTCCTCGTCCAGCACTGGCTCGGCGTCGAAAGCATGCCCCGGCGATACGCCGACTACCTGCCCGAGGACGGCTTCACAGCCATGCACCAGTTCTCCACCATCGGCTCCTACCTCCTGGGAGCCTCGATGATCCCGTTCTTCTGGAACGTCTACATCACCTGGCGGCGAGGCAAGAAGGTCGACGTCGATGACCCGTGGGGCTTCGGCGCGTCGCTGGAATGGGCAACATCCTGCCCTCCTCCCCGCCACAACTTCACCTCGCTGCCCCGTATCCGCTCCGAACGGCCCGCCCTGGACCTGCACCACCCCGAGCTGCAGCAGGTACACACACCCGATGACAGCCCTGCCGGTTTCATGGGTGCGGCCGACCGGAAGGACGCGAAGGAATGAGGGAAGCAACCGTACGCCCGACCGCACACCCGATCATCCGCCCGGCCGCCGTCGTCCTCGCCTGCACGGTCCTCGCCCTCACCACCGCCGGGCTCGGGATGATGGTCACCTTCCGCGGCCTCGCGCCGTGGAACGGCATGGCCGTCTGCCTGATCAGCCTGGCCGTCGCGACGGGTTGCAGCGGAGTGACCTACCTGCGCCGGCACCACGGCCACCACTAGGACCAGGCAAGGGGGCCTGCTTCACGCCCGGCCTCGGAAGTCCTGAACGACCTCGATGCTGGTCCTGGGCTACGCAGCGCCGGGGCTGGGGAAGACACCGTCCACATAGGCGCCGAGCACGCGGGGACTGAAGGGCTTCGCGATGAAGTGGTCGGACCCGACCGCGAGGCACTGCTCTGCGGTGAGCTGCGAGGGCCGCGCGGAGATGGTGACGATGTGTGAGTCCGAGGTGGCCCGGAGCTTCGGGCAGAGGTCCATGCCGTCCATATCCGGCAGGTTGAGGTCGAGAGTGACGAGTTGGGGTGCAACCTCGTCCACGAGTCGCCGGCCCTCCGTGCCGGTGGCGGCCTCGTGCACCGTGAAACCTCGCGAGGACAGCACGATGACGAGCAGCTGGCGGATGTCGGCGTCATCCTCGATCACCACGGCATCCCGCCGCCCGTTCATGCCCGCACTCTGCCCATTGTCCTACCCCTTGATCAGCAGCAACCCTACCGTCCTCCGCCCTCACCACTTCAGGGCTAAACCGTCATGAATGGTCCGGGAGGGCCCGGAGTCCGTTATGGTCCGCATACTCCCCGACCAGGTGGGACACCCCGTCCCTTCCTGCTCCGTCCTGGATCGACTCCCAGGACCAGTTGGAGATGAGGTCGGCCACCCCGAGCTCACGCAGTCGTCGGTTCCCGAGGAGTCGGTCATCGAAGCGTGCGCCGCCGCACCACGCACCGACGCGGGGTGTGCGACCGGCAAGACCGGTGAGCCGGTGCACGACGTCGGTCACCTCGGCGGTCACCGTCGTGGGTGTGACCTGGTCCGCCGCGCGATGGGTGAGCGTGTGGAAACCCAGAGCGTGCCTGCGGGCCAACCGGGTCAACTCGTCATCGCTCAGGGTGCCGGCACGGTCGTCCTCGACTTCGAGAGCGATGGGCAGGATCACGACCTGGAGTCCGAGCCGTTCGCAGATCGGCACGACCATTTCTGCCGCGTCCCTGTACCCGTCGAACAGGAGGACGACGACCCGGGGGTGGAGCTCCCCGTTCCCCCCGTCCGCCAGGAGGTCACGAAGCCTTGCGAGCTTGGTCAGCCGTCTGTCCGCCACCTCGAGGTGTTCGGGCGACACGTCGTGGAAGTTCAGGGCCACTCGCGGAATTGCCTCGAGCTCCGCCTGGGACCAACCGGCGCCTACACTCTCGAGCAGGAATTCCCCGAGGACGCTCTGCAGGACGTAGGCCTCGTACGTGAACGGCTCGGGTTGTCGGAGCAGCTCCGGGAGCGGGTCCATGATGCCCGGGACCAACAGGGACGGGTCTGCTCCGGCAGCTACGGCGGCGTCGTCGAGCAGCACCACCGGTGTTCCCCCGGGTTGCTCACCCTGGTCGAGGACGTATCTCTCGAACTCGTCGGCACTCTGTTTCGCCGTCATTGCAGTTTCGTCCTCATCACACCGTCCCGGCCGTCACTGGTACTGATGCTCACCGAGGACGAGCCGAGCGGCATGCCGGCCGGGCTCACGGTACAGCGGCAGCAGCCCGGTCGCGAGGGCGTCGACGGCGTCCCGGTCCAGCCACGCCGGCCCGCCGAGCCGCTCGACGGCCTCGGGCGTCAGGATCACCTCGCGCCACCCGTCGCCCTCGGGCCGCCGGCCCACGCGCGAGAGGTCGTCCCGTCCATCGTCGAGCAGTCTCCGCACACCTGCCTCACCGATCCGGGCATAGGCGACCGTCTCCACCTCGGTTCCGGGCACCACGACCTTGACTGCCCGTGCGGCTCCGTCGCCGGTGGATTCCGGTGGCGTCAGATCGGCGACGAGAACCTCGAGACCGTGCTCGGCCATGATCACCGCCGGATCGGCGGTGGGGCTGGTCGGCAGGTCCCCGAACCGCACCGTGGACCGGCGGGAGAACACCGTGGCGTCCAGGCGAGCCCGCACCGCTGCCTCCTGCTCCGGACCGGAGGTCAACCAGCCCACGGTTGCTTCGAGGACACGCGGTTCCTCAGCGGCCGGATCCACGACCGCCAGCGCGTCATCCAGGTAGTCCCGCGGCGCGACACTCCGGACCGCGGCCAGGGGACCGTGCATGAACGCCTTGCGCGCCCTGGCGGAAGCGAACTCCAGCACCGCCTTGCGCAGCGCCACATCCCGATCGGGATGAGCCGCCTCGCCGCAGGCTGTGGCGATGACGAGATCATCACCGGGCGCGTGCCCGACCACGTAGAGGTTGGGTACCCCGCGGTCGGTCGAGGCGATCTTCACCATCACGTCCACGCCGGCCGCGCGGAGGGCTTCGAGCGCCTGGCGGGTCTCGGCATCCCCGTCATCGGGGCCCAGCTTCACGACGGCACCCCGATCGAGCGCCCGGAAGGTAAGACCGTTGCCGTCGCGCTGAAGGATCTCGAGCACGCCGTGGACGACGGCCTGCCGCAGGCTCGTCCCCGCGCCCATCCCGTTCGCGACAGGCATCAGCAGCCGCTCGCCCGTATCCTGGCCATCGAGCTCCGAGGGGCTGCTCGCAACGAGATCGACCGGTACGAGCACGGCCTCCCCGTCGAGTTCGAGGTTCGGCACGCCTCTCGGATCCGAGCTGCCCGCGCCCTGCGTGACGCGGGCACGACGCATCGGCAGCCAGGTCAGGACCATGTCGTCGTGATAGGACGAGCCCGCCGGCAGCCCCAGGGTCCGCGGGTCGGCGACCCCCGCCGCGCCGCGACGACGGCGGAGTTCCCGGTACGACGCCGTCGTCCGCTCGAAGCGCGCGAGCGCCATGAGGGAGAAGGCGTTCTCGACCGTCTCGCCCAGGGCGCCTACGCGCGCCTGCGCCGCTGACGGACCGTACCCGACGCCGCCCAGAGCCGCGCCTGAACCCCGCCACCACGTCGCCCACGTCGGTACGCCGGTGCGGTCGAGGCCGTCGATGGCAAACTGCGCCCGCAACCCTGGCAGTGCCACCTCATAGGCTTCCGCGGCCGCCGTCAGGGCGCCCTCCGCCGGCTGCGAAGTCCTGCTCCTGTCCACCATGCCCCCAGTAGAGCACACCGGTTCGGACGTCTGCGCGCGGATCCGCCGAGCCGTTCCGTTTCGATGCGTGGCCCGGCAACCGAGCCCGTCAGGCTTCCGGGACGCCGGAATTCCCCCGCGGTACCGCCCTGCCCGGGTGCCCGCCCTGCCTGGGCGGTCGGCGATCCTCCGGAGCACCTTCGCCCGCCGCCCGCGCCACGACGTCGTCGAGCTCGTCCAGGGTGAGGAGATCCCGACGGAGGTGTCGCGTGCGGTAGCCCGCACGGCCCACCATGTGGGCGGACACCGGACTGGTGAGCAGCTGGAAGACCCAGCACAGCACGAGCAGGGGCACGAGCAGCCAGGTGCCGTTCTCGACGGCCAATGCGAGCAGGAACAGCAGGAGCCCGAGGACCTGCGGCTTCGTCGCGGCGTGCATCCGCGAGAGCAGGTCGGGGAAGCGGACGAGGCCTACTCCGGCCGCGAGTGACATGAGCGCTCCGGCGATGAGGAGGACGGACACGACGACGTCCTGAAGCATGGCCCTACTTCCTGTCCGTGACGAACCGGGCCACGGTGACCGAGCCGATGAATCCGATGAGGGAAATCGCGACGAGCAGGATCAGGTTGTCCAGGTGCCGGTTCGCCACCATGGAGACGACGAGCCCCGCACCGATGATCGCGAGGACGACGTCGAGCGCAAGGACCCGGTCCAGGATGGACGGCCCACGGACGGCCCGGTAAAGCGCCAGGACCGCGGCAACCGCCAGTATTCCTCCGACGGTATAGATCACGATTGTCACGGGAGAGCCTCCTCTGCCCGGAGCGCGGCGAAGTCCGCCCTGGTTCCCATGATCCGTATCAGCCACGCCTCCGTGGCCCGGACGTCACGTCGGATCGCCTCGGCGTCCTCCTCGGACGCGACGTTCAGGCAGTGGAGGTACAGCGTCGACGTCGAACGGTCCACCTCGAGCACGAGGGAGCCGGGGATGAGTGAGAGGGCATGCCCCGTCGCGGTCACGAGAAAGTCGGAGTGGCTGCGGAGCTTCACGGCGACGACGGCGTTCCGCAGCTTCGGACCCTTGCTCACCGCCAGCCAGAACACCTCGACGCTCGCTGTCACCAGCTGGAGGAGGAACCTGCCGAGGAACGGCACCACCCAGAGCACGTTGAAGCGTCCCGTCAGCTCGACGGGCGGGAGGTAGAAGAAGTTCACGACGGCGTAGGCTATGACCGCCCCGAAGACGAGATTGCCGGGACCGAAGTCCTGCCAGAGCGCACCCCAAACGATGACGAGCCAGATGACGAGTGGAAGCTCCGTGATGAGGGGTATGTGCTGCCGGCTCATTCGTCCGCCCCCGCTCCGAGCACTGCCTCGATGTACGGGGTGCGGTCGAGCATCTCCTGGGCGGCGTCGTCACTCAGCGCGAAGAGGGGGCCGGCGAGCACCGTCAGCGCCAGCCCGAGTGCCACGAGGCCGATCGTGGGACCCGTCATGGAACCGGGCAGCAGCCTGACCGGGTCCTTACCGGCGAACCGGCCGGTGTCCTCCTCCGTCACGTGCCGCGACGTGCCCAGGCTGGAGCCGTCCGCCTTGCTGGCGAGCAGGATGGGATCCGGGTTCTCGGCGTCGGCCGGGCTGCGCCAGAACGCACGGTTCCAGACGCGTGCCATGACCAGGAGCGTGAGCAGGCTGGTCACCACTCCCCCGGCCACGAGGACGTAGGACAGCGGCGTACCGAGCTCGACACCGGCCTGGATCAGCCCCAGTTTGCCGAGGAAGCCGGAGAACGGCGGGATGCCCGCCAGGTTCATGGCCGGCAGGAAGAACAGGATCCCGAGCAGCGGCGACAGCCTGGCGAGGCCGCCGAGGCGGTCCACGTTCGCCGTGCCTCCGCGGCGCTCGATCAGGCCTGTGACGAGGAACAGGCTTGTCTGCACGGTGATGTGGTGCACCACGTAGTACACGGCCGCACCCAGCCCCAGCCGCGTGGAGATCGCGAGTCCGAAGACCATGTACCCGATATGGCTGACGAGGGTGAAGGACAGCAGCCTCTTGATGTCCGACTGCGCCAGAGCGCCCAGGATTCCCACCAGCATCGTGAGGAGGGCCACCACCATCAGGAGGGAGTTGATGCGGTCGCCGGGAAAGAGCAGGGTTTCCACCCTCACCATCGCGTACACGCCCACCTTGGTGAGCAGTCCGGCGAACACCGCGGTCACGGGCGCCGGTGCCGTGGGGTAGGAGTCCGGGAGCCAGAAGGAGAGCGGGAAGACGGCGGCCTTGATGCCGAATGCCACGAGCAGCATGAGGTGGAGCACCAACTGCGTCGCGGGATCCACCGTTTCGAGCTTCACGGCGAGGTCGGCCATGTTGATGGTCCCGGTGGCTCCGTAGATCATGGCGATCGCGATGAGGAACAGCATGGAGGACACCACGCTCACGACGACGTATGTCACGCCCGCGCGGATGCGCGGTGCCGTGCCACCCAGGGTCATGAGGACGTAGCTCGCGGTGAGGAGGATCTCGAACCCCACGTACAGGTTGAAGAGGTCACCCGTGAGGAAGGCATTCGACACCCCGGCCACGAGGATCAGGTAGGTCGGGTGGAAGATCGAGACCGGCCCGTCCTCGTCGCCGTCCGCCATGCCCTGGCCCGCAGCATAGATCAGCACCGAGAGGCTGACGGCGGAGGAGACCACGAGCATGAGCGCTGAGAACTGATCCACCACGACCACGATGCCGAAGGGTGGCTCCCACCCGCCGAGGCGCACCGCGTGCGTCCCGGCGGCAGGCGCGGCAAGCAGCATCACCACCTCGATCAGCAGCGTCACGCTCAGTGTGGTGATGCTCACCGCGCGCTGCGCCCGGGAGTGGCGGATGAGGATGAAGGTGACGGCTGCTCCGAGGAACGGCAGGACGACGGCGAGCGGCGCGAGATCGGCGGCGATCATCGTGGTTCCCCCTCGTCGGCGAATTCGGTCGTGTCGGCGATGATGTCGGCGTCGTCCTCGTAGTCGTAGCTGTCCTGGTCGGCGACGCGGCGGTCCTCGGGATCGTCCTGGACATCGTCCTCGCGGCCGAGCACCCAGGATCTGTAGATGATGCCGAGCATGAAGGCGGTAACGGCGAAGGTGATGACGATCGCCGTCAGGATCAGGGCCTGCGGCAGGCTGTCGGTGTAGTCCTCGGCCGCGGTGCCCGAGACGTAGAGCGGTGACTTCCCGCCCTCACCGCTCGTGGCGAGGATCAGGATGTTCGCCCCGTTGCCCATGAGGATCAGTCCGAGGAGCACGCGCGTCAGGCTGCGCTCGAGCAGGAGGTAGATCCCGGCGGCGAAGAACACCGCCATGAGCACGATCAGGGTGATGTTGACCGTCATCGCCGCGCTCCCTCGGTGGCGGGCGGAACGAGGGCGTCCGTGTCGGCGTCCTCCTCGACCGGGTCGTCGGTCTCGCTCCGCTCGTCGATCTCCGACCCGAGGCTCCGCAGTACGTCGAGGACCAGCCCGATGACGATGATGTAGACGCCGACGTCGAAGATGGTCGACGTCACGAACTTCACGTCGCCGAAGACCGGTACCCAGAACTCCAGGATGTAGCTCTCGAGCACAGCGCCGCCGAAGAACAGGGGCGCCGCCGCTGTCAGCGAGACGATCGCGAGGCCGACGCCGAGGAGGGTACCGGCACTGACCGGGCTGGCTTCCGCAAGCTCGAAGCGACCGCCCGCCAGGTAGCGGATGGCGAGTGCCAGGCCCGCGGTGAGCCCTCCTGCGAATCCGCCACCCGGCAGGTTGTGCCCGGCGAAGAGGAGGTAGATCGAGAGCACGATGATGGTGTGGAAGAGCAGCCGCGTGATGACCTCGAAGATGATGGACTGCCGCTCGGGAGCCAGGGTCCGCCCCGCAACCAGCCAGGGGTCACGGGAGACGTCCGCGAAGCGCGCGGCGAGGGTCCGCGCCGCACCCGCCCTGCCTCCTGCGTCCAGCGGCTCCTGGCCCCGGTCAACGGATCCGTCCTCGACGCCGTCGGCCCGGCGCCGTCGATCTCCGCGCCCACGGATGAAGATGAGGCTCGCGATGCCCGTCGCTGCTATGGCCAGGACAGTGATCTCGCCCAGCGTGTCCCAGGCGCGGATATCCACGAGCAGCACGTTGACGGCGTTGGCACCACCGCCCTCGTCATAGGCCATCTCGGGATAGGCGAGCGAGATGGGCGCCGCGTTCCTCGAGGCCATGGAGGACATCGCGATGACGGCCATGATGCCGCCGAAGGCTATCCCGAGCCCCGCGCGCAGGAGTCGGTGCCGGCTCTCGGCTCTCGTCCAGAGACGGGCCGGCAGCGAGCGCAGGGCGAGGACGAAGGCCACCAGCACGATCGTCTCTACGAGCAACTGCGTCAGGGCGAGGTCCGGTGCCCCGTGCAGGGCATAGATGACAGCCATGCCGTAGCCCGTGATACCGACCATGAGCACGGCCATGAAGCGCTTCGTAGCCCGCAGCGCGGCGACGATGCCCACGAGGATCGCGGCCGCGGCCACGACCTGCGCCGGTGACTGCGCGATCCGGAAGCTGGTGGGCATCGGCGCGTCGAAGATGATCAGGGCGGTGAGGGGCGTGACGACGGCAGTGGACAGGATGACGAAGAGGTAGAACGCGAGCGAACCACGCTGGGTCCGTCCCGTGATCCATACCGCGACGTCGTCCAGGACACCGACGGCGGACCGGTAGAGGACCTCGGCCTCGCGGACGGCGGGCAGCCGCCCCTGCACCCTCTCGAACGGTGCCCGGAGAAGGTACAGCGCCGCTCCCGCAGCGAGGGTGACGGCCGAGAGCAGGAGCGGCAGGTTGGCGCCGTGCCAGAGTGCTAGGTGCGAGGAAGCGCCATCGGACGGGAACAGGTCGGCATACGGCTGGATGGCGGTGTCCAGCGGAGCGGGCCAGAGACCGAACAGCACGGACGCTGCGGCGAGCACGGTGGGAGCCAGCAGGAAGGAAGCTCTTACGCGCCCGAAGTCGGTCTGAGGCGTCCCGTGCTTGAGGGCGAATGCGCCCCAGACGAATCGGGCGCTGTAGGCGAAGGTGAGGACGGACCCGAGCACGATCCCGCCCAGCAGGAGCGTCCCGGCCGCACCGTCGCCGGCCCGGTGCACGAAGGCTTCGTAGACGGATTCCTTCGCGACGAAGCCCAGCAGCGGCGGTACCCCCGCCATCGATGCGGCGGCGACGAGGGCGACGGCGAACAGGGCGGGGGACGTCGCTCCCACCCCGGACAGGATGCGGAGGTCCCGTGTCCCGGAGTGGTGGTCGATGATGCCCACCACCAGGAAGAGGGTCGCCTTGAAGAAACCGTGGGCAAGGAGGAGGCCGAGGCCGGCCACCGCGCCGTCGCGCCCTCCGAGTCCCACCACCATCGTCAGGAAGCCGAGCTGGCTCACCGTTCCGTACGCCAGGACGAGCTTGAGGTCGAACTGGCGCAGGGCACGCCAGCCGCCGAGCAGCATCGTCGCCATGCCGAGCACGAAGATGACCGGATGCCAGAGCGCCGTCTCGCTGAAGCCGGGAGCGAAGCGCGCCACGAGGAACACGCCGGCCTTCACCATGGCCGCGGCATGGAGGTAGGCGCTGACGGGGGTCGGCGCCGCCATGGCGCCGGGAAGCCAGAAGTGGAAGGGCACGAGCGCCGACTTGGTGATGGCACCGACCAGCACGAGGGCGACGGCGACGTCGATCAGCGGACCGCGTGCCACGAGCGCCTCCGCCCCGGCGAGGATCTCCGAGATGCGGTACGTCCCGGCCTCCTGGCCGATCATGACGAGTCCCACGAGCATCGCCAGGCCGCCGAGGGTCGTGATGATGAGGGCCTGGAGGGCGGAACGCCGGGCGGAGAGGCGGTGCCGTGAGTACCCGATGAGCAGGTAGGACAGGATCGTCGTCAGTTCCCAGAAGATGAACATGAGGATCAGGTCATCGGCCAGGACCAGTCCGAACATCGATGCGGCGAACGCGAGCAGTTGCGCACCGAAGGCGCCGATGTCCGGGTCGTCGCTCTCGAAGTAGCGGGCGCAATAGACCAGCACGAGGGCCCCGACCCCGAGGATCAGGATGCAGAGCACGGCTGCGAGGGCATCGAGGCGGAAGGCCAGCTCGAGCTGGAGGCTGGGGATCCAGGGGACGGTGACCGAGGGCGGGGCGCTCGGCCGGCCGGTCGGCGCGCCCTGATCGGAGGACAGGACCCGCGGTAGCTGCACGAGGAGCCAGGCGAAGCCGGCTGCAGGAGCGGCGGCGAGGAGGAGGAAGGCCGACCTGCCGAGCCGGGGAAAGAGAACGGGCGCCACGAGTGCCAACGCGAACATCGCGATCAGCACGGTGAGCATGGGGTCTCGATCTTCCACTGGGGGTCGGTCGGGCTGGTTCCAGTCTATCCAGCCGGGCAGCCGGACCTGACATCGCAGCCGGGGCGGCACTCCCACTCGACACCCCGGCGGTCCAGGCGTGACAGGGATCATACGGCGTTAGCATTCACCCTATGAGTACGCACCAGCAGGTTCCGCAGCCCGCGGAAGCCCCCGCCCTCGTCCCCTCCGTGGGTTCCGGCCGCATCTTCAGCAAGCCCGTCCTGGCCTGGGCGTCCTGGGACTGGGGCTCGGCCGCCTTCAACGCCGTCATGACCACCTTCGTGTTCACCGTGTACCTCACGTCGGAGGCTTTCGGCGGGGAGGAACGCGCATCCCAGGTACTCGGATGGGGGCTCGCCGGAGCCGGACTGCTGATCGCCCTGCTCGCGCCCGTCACCGGTCAGCGCTCCGACAGCGGGGGCCGCCGGAAGCTATGGCTCGGCGTGAACACCCTGATCGTCGCCGTCCTGACGGCGCTCTGCTTCTTCGTGTTCCCCAGCCCCGAGATGCTCATCCTCGGCGTCGCCCTCATCGCTGCAGCCAATATCTTCTTCGAGTTCGCCGGCGTCAATTACAACGCGATGCTGACCCAGATCTCGACGCCCGCCACCGTGGGCCGGGTCAGCGGTTTCGGCTGGGCGATGGGCTACGTGGGAGGAATCGTCGCGCTGGTGGTGGTCCTCGTCGTCTTCATCCAGCCGGTGGTGGACTGGGCCGGCGCGTCGGGCGAGAACGGGCTGAACATCCGCCTGGTGGCCGTGTTCTCCGCGCTGTGGTTCGCCGCGTTCGCCCTGCCCGTGATGTTCGCTGTGCCGGAGGTCCCGCGCAGGAGCAAGGCGGCCCAGCTCGGATTCCTCGCCTCGTACGGGCTCCTCGTGCGGCGCGTGAAGGCGATCTACCGCGAGAGCCCGCACACCATCTTCTTCCTGCTCGCGAGCGCCATCTTCCGGGACGGACTCGCTGCGGTCTTCACGTTCGGCGGCATCCTCGCTGCGGGGGCCTTCGGCTTCTCCGCCAGCATGGTGATCGTCTTCGCCATCGCCGCGAACGTCATCGCCGCGATCGGCGCCGTGGTCGGAGGCTTCCTCGACGACCGTATCGGCCCGAAGCGCGTCATCATCGGCGCCCTGATCGGTCTCCTGGTGGCGGGGACCGCGATCCTCCTGCTGGGCACCGAAACACATTCCTTCTTCGGCATGCAATGGACCTCGGACACGACGTTCTGGGTCTTCGGGCTGCTGCTGACCCTCTTCGTGGGACCGGCGCAGGCGTCGTCGCGCGCCTACCTCGCCCGCCTGGCTCCGGTGGGCGACGAGGCCGAACTGTTCGGCCTGTACGCGACGACGGGACGGGCTGTGAGCTTCCTTGCGCCCACGCTCTTCGCCCTCTGTATCGGGATCTTCGGCTCCCAGCTCTACGGCGTCATCGGCATCCTCGTGGTCCTGCTCGCGGGGCTCCTCGTCCTGCTGCCGGTCAAACCGCCCGCGCAGGTCACCCGCGCCGTCGTTCCCGAGGCGTAGGCCCCGTACCTCCGCGCGCTCAGATGTCCGTGCGGTGGAAGTTGAGGTGGCTGCGGGATGCCGTCGGGCCGCGCTGACCCTGGTAGCGGTTGCCGTACTCACCCGAGCCGTACGGGTGCTCGGCCGGGGACGTCAGCTTGAAGAAGCACAACTGGCCGATCTTGGAGCCCGGCCAGAGCTTGATCGGCAGGGTGGCCATGTTGGACAGCTCGAGGGTCACGTGTCCCGAGAAGCCCGGATCGATGAATCCCGCGGTCGAGTGCGTCAGGAGCCCGAGACGGCCCAGTGAGGACTTGCCTTCGAGGCGCGCTGCGATGTCGTCGGGCAGCGTGACGGTCTCGTAGGTGGACCCCAGGACGAACTCCCCGGGGTGCAGGATGAACGGCTCGTCCGGCGACACCTCGACGAGCCGCGTGAGGTCCGGCTGGTCCTCGGCCGGGTCGATGTGCGCGTATTTGTGGTTGTCGAAGAGCCGGAAGTAGCGGTCGATCCGGACGTCGACGCTGGAGGGCTGCACCATCGTGGCATCATGCGGTTCGAGGACGATCCGGCGGGCGGCAATCTCTGCTTTGATGTCGCGGTCTGAAATCAGCACCGTTCAAAACTACCAGCCCGGATCAGGCGTCCTCAGCGGCCGATCTCGGTGCGCACAGCGAAGAGTTCCGGGAAGAACGTGAGCTCGAGCGCCCGCTGGAGGAACCCGACGCCCGAGGAGCCGCCGGTTCCCGTCTTGAAGCCGATCGTGCGCGCCACCGTCTTCAGGTGGCGGAACCGCCAGAGCTGGAAGTTGTCCTCGAGGTCCACGAGTTCCTCGCACGCCTCGTAGATGTCCCAGTGTCCTGCCGCGTCCTCGTACACCGTCTTGTAGACAGCAACGAGCGCGGGCGTGAACTCGTGGGCCACGCTGACGTCCCGGGTGAGCAGGTCCTCGGGGATGTCGTACCCGCGTCTGGCCAGCAGGGCGATGAACTCGTCGTAGATGCTGCTCTGCCCGAGCAGTTCCGTCAGCAGGGCCTGGGCGGCCGGGTCGGCCTCGAAGACCTGGATCATGGCGGCATTCTTGTTGCCGAGCAGGAACTCGACGGCCCGGTACTGGTAGGACTGGAAGCCGCTCGCGGACCCGAGGTCACCGCGGAACTCCGCGTACTCCGACGGCGTGAGCGTCGCCAGGACGGACCACTGCTCCGTCAGTGAGCGCTGGATGTGCTTGATGCGGGCGATGCCCTTCATCGCGGCCCGCAGGTCGTCCGCCTGCAGGTACACACGCACGGCCCGGAGTTCGTGCAGCACGAGCTTCAGCCAGAGCTCGGACGTCTGGTGCTGGATGATGAACAGCATCTCGTCGTGGTGTTCCGGCGAGCTCACCGGATGCTGGGCGTCGAGCAGCCTGTCCAGCTCCAGGTAGGCGCCGTAGCTCATCTTGTCGGAAAAATCCCGCTCGATGCTCTGCTCGAGGTCCCGGGTGTTCCGTTCCACACTCATGCCGCAAGACTACGTCCCGCGGACGAGGATCCGAGTGTCGGTCCGCGGGTCTACGTTGGGACCAATCCAAGGGAGCCACCATCAGAAGAGTCCACTGCGGCATCGTTCCACCCCACCTCCTCACCCGTCTCGCGGCCCTGCAGGATCCGCGTCTCTCGGTCGCAGCCAGGGCTGCGCGGCATGCACTGCTCGAGCTCGACCCCTTGGTGCACGAGCGGTCGGAAGCACTTCGTGCTCCTGTGCGCCGCGGGTCCGCCGTGGTCGGGACCCTGAGGCGGCGCATCCACGACGCCGGCGGAAGGGAGGAACTCCCGGGGAACCTCGTTCGCGCCGAGGGCGCACCCCTGACCGGTGATGCAGCCACGGACGAGGCCTACGACGGCCTCGGCTCCACGTATCGGCTGTTCAGCGAGGAGTACGGGCGGTCCTCGATCGACGGCGCGGGAAAGCCCCTCGACGCGACGGTCCACTACGGTTCCAACTACGACAATGCCTTCTGGGACGGCGAGCGGATGGTCTTCGGCGACGGCGACGGCGAGATCTTCGGCCGTTTCACCGCCTCCCTCACCGTCATCAGCCACGAACTGACGCACGGCTTCACCCAGTACTCCACCAACCTCCAGTACCAGGGCCAGTCGGGTGCCCTCAACGAGTCGCTCTCGGACGTCTTCGGCGTCCTCGTGGAACAGCGCGAGCTCGGCCAGGACGCAGGGGCGGCGTCGTGGCTCGTGGGAGCGGGGATCTTCACCCCGGCCGTCGAGGGACAGGCGCTGCGTTCGCTCAAGTCACCGGGCACGGCCTACGACGACGACGTCCTCGGCAAGGACCCGCAGCCCGCCACCATGGCCGACTTCGTCGACACCACGTCAGACAACGGCGGAGTCCACATCAACTCCGGCATCCCCAACCAAGCGTTCTACCTGGCGGCCGTGGCTCTCGGCGGGAAGGCGTGGAAGGGGGTGGGTCGCATCTGGTACGACGCCGTGCTCAGCGGCAGCCTTCCGGCGGACTGCGACTTCCCCACCTTCGCACGGGCCACGAACGACGCCGCGGGCGAGCGGTACGGAGCCGGGAGCCGAGAAGCCGAAGCCGTTGCGGAAGCATGGTCGAAGGTGGGCGTACCGGCATGAAGATCGAGATCACGCGCTCGGGCGGCTTCGGTGGCATCACGCGCAGCTGGAGCCTCGAGGTCAGCGCGACGGAGGCGGAGCAGCGGTGGCTCCCCCTGGCAAGAGCCGAGGGCGGCATCGACCACGCCGACGCCCCGCGCGGCACCCGCGAACAGCGCGACCGATTCACGTACCGCATCGCCATCGGCTATACCGAGGTCTACGTCTTCGAGGGCCGGCCCGACGGTCCGTGGCGGGAATTGATCGACAGGGCACGGTCAGCGACGGCCGCCCCGTCCACGCCATCCGCAGCAACGCCACCAGCCGCGGCTCCACCCCCGGCACCCTCACCCGCGGACCACCACCGGACCACGGGTGATGCGACCCCGGAGGAGGCGGCCCCGGAGGAGGCGCGCGATGCCGGTCCAGGTAAGCCCCGAGAACTGTTGTAAGGTGATGGAGCGGTTTCAACTGCCGCGCGGGCGTAGCTCAATGGTAGAGCGCTAGCTTCCCAAGCTCGATACGCGGGTTCGATTCCCGTCGCCCGCTCTTTCCTCTTCCTCAGAGGCTGCCCCCACACCCCTCGGTGTGCCGAAGGACACCTACCGTAGCCGCCACCGGGCTCCGGCATGAGCAGTATCCTTGAGCGGTGAATCGCACCATGTTCAAATCGAAGATCCACCGCGCCACGGTCACCCACGCCGATCTCCACTACGTCGGATCCGTCACCGTGGACCTGGACCTTCTCGACGCCGCGGACATCCTCCCCGGCGAGCTCGTCTCGATCGTGGACATCACCAACGGTGCCCGCCTCGAGACGTACACGATCGCCGGCGAGCGTGGATCCGGGGTCATCGGCATCAACGGAGCGGCCGCGCACCTGGTGGAACCGGGCGACCTCGTCATCCTCATCACCTACGCGCAGCTGACGACCGAGGAAGCAAGCACCTTCGTCCCCACCGTCGTCCACGTGGATGCGGACAACCGGATCATCAAGCTCGGATCCGATCCGGCTGAAGCCCTGACCGACGACGTCGAGCGCCCTCCCTTCGCCCTGGACAACTCGGCACTACCCGCCTGAGGGCCGGGCTCAAGGCGCTCCCCCGACGGGGGCCGCATCCTACTGCCTTCCAGCGTGACCATTCCCCCGATATGTAATAGTAAGCTGGCTGTCTAGCGGTTTCGGTCGTCTAGGAATAAGGTCGAAAAAGCAAGCATGCTTAGGCTGTCGATTCGATTGAACCGCCAGCCGGGTTGTCTACGAGGATGTGGAGGCTCGGTACGAATGCCGACAAGTCGAACAACACGCAGCATCATGAAAAGCCGTCCGAAGGCCGCCGTCCTGGCAGGCCTCGTGATCGGCACACTGTCCATGAGCGGTTGTGGCCCTGCGGGGTCAGATAACTCCCTGACCTGGTACATCAATCCGGACGCAGGTGGCCAGGCCGCGATCGCGCAGAAATGCAGCGACGACTCCGGCGGTCGCTACAGCATCGAGACCTCACTCCTGCCGAGCGACGCCGCATCCCAGCGCGAACAGCTTGCGCGCCGCCTGGCGGCGGGAGACTCCTCGCTCGACATCATGAGCCTCGATCCTCCCTTCATCCCCGAGCTCGCGGAACCGGGCTTCCTTGCACCGGTTCCCGAGGACATCGCGCAGAGCACGTCCGAGAACGTCGTCGAGGGCGCCCTCGTCGGCGCGACCTGGAAGGACGAACTGGTGACGGTTCCGTTCTGGGCCAACACGCAGATCCTCTGGTACCGCAAATCGGTTGCCGAGGCGGCGGGGCTCGACATGTCCAAGCCCGTCACCTGGGACCAGATCATGGAAGCCGCCGCGAGCCAGGAGAAAACCCTGGGAGTGCAGGGCGCTCAGGCGGAATCGATGACGGTGTGGGTCAACGCGCTCGTCGAATCGGCGGGTGGCTCGATCATCGTCGATCCCGAGGCCACCGCCGATACGATCGAACTCGGTCTCGATTCGGAAGCCGGCGTCGCAGCCGCCGAGGTGATCTCGACGATCGGCAAGGAAGGTCTCGGGGGTCCCGGTCTGCCGACGCAGAACGAGAACGCATCACTCACCGCGTTCCAGGGCGACTCGGGATCCTTCATGGTCAACTACCCGTTCGTCTGGCCGGCCACGACGGCCGCGGTGGAAGCGGGCACGCTCGACCAGGCCGTCATCGACGATCTCGGCTGGGGGATCTTCCCGCGGATGTCCGCCGACCAGGAGTCGGCTCCGCCGCTCGGAGGTATCAACCTCGGCGTCGGTGCCGAGAGCGACAACCCCGAGCTCGCCTACGAGGCGATCCAGTGCATCGTCTCGGTCGAGAACCAGTCGGAGTACTTCGTGACCAACGGCAACCCGCCGTCCAACACCGAGGCCTACGAGGACCCGCGGATCGAGGAGTCCTTCCCGATGGCCGAGACCATCAGGGACTCCCTGCAGGTAGCAGCACCCCGTCCGCAGACACCGTTCTACAACGAGGTCTCCACCGGTATCCAGCAACGCTGGGCACCACCCGCCGACGTCGATCCCGACAGCACTCCGGAAACGTCGAGCGACTTCATCACTTCGGTCCTCAGAGGGGAGCAACTCCTGTGACTTCCGCCATCCCAGCGAAGACGACGACGGCGTCGTCGACCGACCCCGGTCCGCGCCTCGACACGGGCACCAGCACGACGAACGGCAAGACCCGGAAAGCGCCGAAACAGTACAGCGACCGCGTCCGCGCGGAGCGACGGCTCGGCTGGATCCTCGCCGGGCCGGCCTTCGTCATCATGCTGCTCGTCACCCTGTACCCGATCCTGCAGGCCATCTTCGAATCTCTCTTCCAGTTCCGGCTGACAGCCCCCGGAGAGCGTGAGTTCATCGGCCTCGGGAACTACGCGGTGATCCTCTCGGACCCCGTCTGGTGGTCCGGCCTCTGGACGACGGTCCTCATCACGATCATCACCGTCGCCGTGGAGCTCGTGCTCGGGTTCGCCCTCGCTCTCGTCATGCACAAGGCCCTGAAATCGGTACGCGGCCTGCTCCGGACCGCGATACTCGTGCCCTACGGCATCATCACCGTCGTCTCGGCGTTCGCGTGGTTCTACGCGTTCGACATCAATTCGGGCTACATCAACAACTGGTTCGGCTGGCTGCCGGGCATCGACGAGAACCTCAACTGGTTCGCACAGGGCCCCACTGCGCTGTTCGTCATCATGGCGTCGGAGATCTGGAAGACCACTCCGTTCATCTCGCTCCTCCTCCTCGCCGGGCTCGCCCAGGTGCCGGACGAGCTCAGCGAGGCCGCCAAGGTCGACGGTGCCACCTGGTGGGAGCAGATGCGCAAGGTGATCATCCCCAACATGAAGGCCGCGATCATGGTGGCCGTCCTGTTCAGGGCCCTCGATGCCTTCCGCATCTTCGACAACGTCTTCATCATGACCAATGGTGCCTATGGCACCGAAGTGCTGTCCCTCCTCGCCTACCGGCAATCGATCAGCAGGCTCGAGATCGGTCTCGGCTCCGCCGTCTCCGTCCTCCTGTTCCTCTGTGTACTGCTGATCTGTTTCGTGGCGATCAAGCTCTTCAAGGTCGATCTCGCCGGATCACAGGGAGGAAAGTAATGACGAACACCAGTACCAGGAACAAGGTCCTCTGGGCGATCGTCACGGTTCTCGTCCTCGTCTACGCGCTGTTTCCCGTGATCTCGATCCTCGCCACGTCGTTCAAGTCACCGAGCGACCTCACGAGTGGGAAGTTCCTGCCGTCGTCCGGCACGGCCACCACCAGCAACTACGAGCAGATCCTCGTAGGGGACGCCCAGGGCCTCTTCCTCTCGGCGCTGCGCAACTCGATCGGCATCACGCTGATCGCGACGTTCATCGCCGTCGTCCTCGCCACCCTGTGCGCCTACGCGATCGCCCGGCTCGATTTCCCGGGCAAGAAGCTCGTCCTGACCACCGCACTGGCGGTCTCGATCTTCCCCGTCATCTCGATCGTGACGCCCCTGTTCAACCTGTGGCGCACCATCGGTCTCTACGACACCTGGCTCGGGCTCATCATCCCGTACCTGTCTCTGACGCTCCCGATCTCCATCTGGACCCTGACCGCGTTCTTCCGGCAGATCCCCTGGGAACTGGAGCAGGCGGCGCAGGTCGACGGCGCGACGACGTGGCAGGCGTTCCGGAAGGCGATCGTTCCGCTGGCCGCACCGGGTGTGTTCACGACGGCCATCATCGCCTTCTTCATCGCCTGGAACGACTTCGTCTACGGGATCTCGCTGACGTCCACGGAGGCAGCGCGCCCCGTGCCCGCAGCACTCGCATTCTTCACCGGAGCCTCACAGTTCGAGGAACCGACCGGGGCCATCTCGGCGGCCGCGATCATCGTCACCATCCCGATCGTCCTGCTGGTCCTGCTCTTCCAACGCCAGATTGTTTCAGGCCTGACCTCGGGCGCCGTCAAGGGCTAACGCCCCCGGTTCAAGTAAAGGATTCGCACCATGGCTTCAATCACTCTCAACCACCTGGTCAAGAAATACGGTGACGGCTTCCCTGCCGTCAATGACGTCAGCATCGATATCGCCGACGGGGAATTCATCATCCTCGTAGGCCCGTCCGGCTGCGGCAAGTCCACCTTGCTGCGCATGATCGTGGGACTCGAGGACATCACCGACGGGGACCTCCTGATCGACGGCAAGCGCGTCAATGACAAGGCGCCCCGTGATCGCAACCTCGCGATGGTGTTCCAGAACTACGCCCTGTACCCGCACCTCACGGTGTACGAGAACATCGCGTTCCCGCTGCGCCTGGCCAAGGGTAAGCACTCCGAGGAGCAGGTGGACAAGCTCGTCACCGAGGCCGCCTCAACGCTCGAGCTCACGGACCACCTGCAGCGCAAGCCCGCGAACCTCTCCGGCGGCCAGCGGCAGCGCGTCGCGATGGGTCGCGCCATCGTTCGTCAGGCGGACGCCTTCCTCTTCGACGAGCCGCTCTCCAACCTGGACGCGAAGCTCCGCGGCCAGATGCGATCGGAGATCTCCCAGATGCAACGGCGCCTCGGCGTCACCTCCGTCTACGTCACCCACGACCAGACGGAAGCCATGACCCTCGGTGACCGCGTGGCCGTGCTGAAGAAGGGCGAGCTGCAGCAGATCGCCTCACCGCGCGAGCTGTACGAGCAGCCCGTCAACCTCTTCGTCGCCGGGTTCATCGGTTCGCCGTCCATGAACTTCCTGCCCGCCACCGTCGAGGGCAATGTCCTGAAGACCGCCCTCGGAGACCTCGACCTTCCCGCCGAGAAGGCCCGGAAGGCCGCAGGCAAGAAGGTGGTCCTCGTCGGCGTCCGGCCCGAGTTCTTCGAGGATGCCAAGCTCGTGGAGGACCACAAGCGGTCCAACGGCTCCACCTTCAAGGCGACACTCACGCATACCGAGTGGCTCGGGAACGAGCAGTACGGCTACATCAACTTCGATCCGGCCCCGGAGATGCGCGAACTGCTCAACAACCTCGCGCGGGATATGGACGCCGACGAGTTGCGCCCACAGGTGGTCGTGACGTTGGATGCCGCCAGCCGGATCCGTGGCGGCCGCGAGGCGGAGATCTGGCTGGACACGCGCAAGCTCCACCTGTTCGACGCCGAGAGCGGCGAGAACCTGACACGCGATGCGGAGGCCGGTGCCGAACTCACGCGCGAGGCGGGCGAGGAACGGGCGGAGGAGATCGCAACAGCGCAGCAGGCGGACGGGCAGGCCGCCGGCGGAGGTTTCGGCACGTCCACGCACGGGAACGGGAACGGGAACGGCACCACCGTCGATGCCGGTGCGGGTCGCTCGGGCGGCGCGACGGCGGCCCGAGGCAAGTAGTCCGGAGGCTGACAGAGCCGGAAACGAGCACGTCCTCGCGAGCTGTGCAGACAGGACCGGCACCCGGCAGGGCGCCGGTCCTGTCTGTGTAGTCTGGCCCTATGGTCGAACACGACGGCGCCGAGCAGGCCGCCGACCCCACCCCCGGACACGTCGTCGAGGGTCCAACCCTGCACCTCGGGGCAGCCGGCACCAGGGTTTGCAAGCGGAAATGGTGCTGAGGAACCGTCGCCCGTGTCTGGTGCGCCTGGACGCACGCCGGTGATCGCCCTCGAGATCGTCAGCTCCACGCTCGTGGCGCTGGGCCTGGGGCTCCTGATAGCCGCGCTCACCATCCGGCTGATCTACGGCTCGTGGACCAAGACGCAGGCCATCACCTTCGAGCACGAGGGCCATCCCTACCTCCGCTGGCACGACCACCGGTATCGCATCGTCGAGGCCCTGTGGTCCAGCGGCACGCCACGGCGCGGTAGGGGTTCAGCGGCGCCTCAGCCCTGGACGCCGGGCGAGGACGTCACGATCTACTACCACGCGCGCCAGCCGACCCACTGGTCCTTCGACGAGCCGTATCGCGGCACCCGGGTCATCGCCGTCGTCGGGCTCGCCTGCGCCATCTCCGGAGCACTGCTCGGCTTCCTTCCCGCCTGACGCAGCTCAGCCGGTACCGTGGTGGGGTGCAGACAACCCCGGTCGTGAAAGTCCTCGCAGCCTGGCTGCTGGGACTCATGCTCGTCGGCGCCGCGTTCTTCGCCACCGTCTCCGTGATGAATGGAAAGCTTTACAGCCCGGAGCATCAGGTCGGGCTGTACCTCGATGCGCTGCGCGACGGTGACGGCGGCAAGGCGCTCGGGCTGCTGAACGCCTCCGTACCGGAAGGCTCCAACCCCACGCTGCTCGACGGTGATGCCCTCCGCAGGGCGAGCGAACCCCTCGAGGACCTGGAGGTGGGCGACGCGCGCCGGACAGCGAACGACCGCGTGGAGGTACCCGTGACCTACACCCTCGAGGGAGCCGAGGCCACGAGCGTCTTCGCCCTCGAGCGCACGGGCACCGAATGGGGATTGTTCAACGTGTGGGAGTTCGAGCAGACGGTCCTGCCGACCGTCGAGGTCACGGCACTGAACAGTGTGGAGGCGGCGGTGAACGGGGTCGACGTCGGCCTCCCCGACGGTAGCGCGGCCCTCGCCGCCTTCTACCCGACTTCCGTCACCGCGCAGTACGAGGGCAAGTATTTCTCCGCACCGGAGCGTCATGCGACGGTGACGAGCCGGGAGACACCGCCGCCGCCCCTCGCGCTCGCCACGGAGGCGACGCCCGAACTGATCCGGGCCGTCGACGACCAGCTTCACGCCTTCCTCGACGGCTGCGCCGAACAGACCGTCTTCCAGCCGACGAACTGCCCGTTCAACTACCCCACCAACGAGCGGCTGGCCGGCGACATCGCCTGGACCATCGAGGAGTATCCGGCCGCCTCCGTCACCCCGAACGACGGCGCCTGGCTGCTCGCCCCCCTCCGCGGGAGTGCCCGCATCGAGACGCAGCTCAGGGACTTCTTCTCGGGCGAGGTCCGGGACGTCTCGGAATCCGTCCCGTTCGAGTTCACCGCCGATCTCACGGTGAGCGAGGATGCCATCACCGTCACGCCCGTGGTCCGCTACTAGCCGGTTGCCGGGCCGCTACCGGGTCTCTACCGGGTCTCGTCGGCCCAGCGGCTTCCGGCACTGGTCAGGGAAGCTTCCGGCACTGGTCAGGGGATGAGATGCTCGGCTCGATAGCGCTCGAAGAGGCCGATGAACGCGTCGACGGTCCTCCGGTACCCGGTGAAGCCGGCCACACGGCTCTTGCCCATGTCCGTGACCACCTCGATGTCGCGGCCCAGGTCGCCGTCCGTGTGCCACCAGGATGCCACCCGATCCAGTGCAGGCTCCACGAGTCCATGGCGCTCTGCCAGTTCCGCCCACTGCGCTTCCCGTCCGGCCATGGCCTGCTCGAGCGGGCGCGGCGCCTGATCGAAGCCCTCCCAGCTGACACCGAAGTAGTCGGCAAGCTGCGGCCACATCCAGCGCCACCGGAACACGTCCCCGTTGACGATGTTGAAGGCCTCATCGGCGGCGGCACCGGTGGTCGACGCCCAGACCATGTGCTCGGCGAGGAGCCCGGCGTCCGTCATGTCGGTGAGGCCGTTCCACTGCGTCTCCGAGCCGGGGAACACGAAGGGCTCACCCGACTCACGGCACAGTGACGCCTGCACGGCGAGGGTCAGTCCCATGTTCATGGCGTTGCCGACCGCGTGCCCGATCACGGTGTGCGCGCGATGCACCGACCAGGTGAAGCCCTGCTCGGCCGCTGCGGCGAAGAGCTCGTCCTCCTGCGCGTAGTAGAAGTTCCGGACGGGCAGGCGCGGCTCCTCCTCGTGGAACGGTGTGTCCGCCATCTCGCCGGCCGCATAGGCCTCGAAGGGGCCGAGGTAGTGCTTCAGTCCCGTCATGAGGGCCACGTGGGCGATCCCCTTTCCGCGGAGGGCGAGGAGCAGGTCCCGGACCATCCCGGCGTTGACGCTGATGTTCTCCTCCTCGGTGTCCTGCCGGGACCAGGCGGTGAAGAAGACGTGCGTCGGGTGCTCAGGGGCGAGGGCGGCAGCCACCGCTTCAGCCGACGTCAGGTCCGCCGGGAGCCAGCGGACGCCGTCGCGCGCGGCACCAGGCCTCCGGGACAGGGCGAGGACGGGCCAGCCGTCCGCGGTGAGCTTCTCGACGAGCGCCGAGCCGGCGATGCCCGTGGCTCCGACCACGAGTGCCGTGCGTGGTCCGTCGTGTGCTGTTGCGGGTGCGGTGTCGATGGTCATGCGCTCCTTCTGTGCTGCCGATCAGTCGTCGGCGGGATTTCTGCAGGCGCCACAGGGCCCTGTCGCGGTTCCTGCTTCCACCGTCGGCTACGCAGGGAGTGGACCACGGAACCGATCAGTCGAGGCCGCGCAGGTCCAGGGTCAGCTCGGTGCCGCCGTCGGCCGTGACAGTGACCGGGATGCCCCAGTCCTGCTGGTAGAGGTGGCAGGCGGCGTGGTCGGGGATGTCGCCGCCGGGCTCGCCGTCGCAGGAGGCCGCCCGTGCGGTGATGTGCAGGACGCCGTCGCCCGCGTCCGGGGAGAGTACGAGCTCCCGCGTCAGGCCCGTGGACGTGCCGCCCCCGGATACCAGGAGGGTCTCCGGGGACGAGCTGATCTTCAGCTGGGTAGGATCCCCCCAGCGGTCGTCCAGCTTCTGTCCCCTGGGCGCGCTGAAACGAACGGTCAGGGCCACGGGTTTCGCGGACATCGGTGTCGTGGGTCGCTGGGTCTGCGACGCACCCTCGTCGACGGCGAGCGCCTCCCTGGGCAGCGGCACGCGGATGAGCTGGTGCCGGTTGGTCTCGACGACGATGAGCAGCGGGTCTCCGCCATCGGCCACGGGTGTCATGTCCACCAGCACATCGGACGGTTCGGAGAGTCCCCGGAGCAGCGTGGACACCTGTCGCGTGGCGGGGTCGTAGCGACGGACGGCGCCGTTGTAGGTGTCCGCGATGGCGATGGAGCCGTCGGGCAGTGCGGTCACGCCGAGTGGGTGCTGCAGGCGGGCCTGGTCGGCATCGCCGTCGCGGAAGCCGAAGTCGAAGAGCCCCGTGCCGACGGCTGTCTGCACCTGGATCCGGTTGCGTCCGTTGACTTCGATGAAGGACAGGAGGCGCACGGAGGACGTCTCGGAGTCGGCGATCCAGATGGTGCCGTTGGCATCCTCGGCGAGGCCGGAGGACTGGGCGAACCAGGCTGCGGAGGCATCGCCGTCCAGCAGTCCCTCGAGCCCGGTGCCGGCGAGGACCTCGACGGAGTGCGTGCGGGGGTCGTAGGTGAAGATCTGGTGCGTGCCGGCCATGGCGATGACGACCCTGTCCAGCACGGACGAGTAGAGGACGTCCCAGGGTGACGACAGCGAGACGTGCAGTGCGTCCGTGCCGAGCTGGGTCTCCGTCAGGCGCGGAGTCACGCTCTCGGCGCCGACCTCGAACGCGTTCTCCTGCCGGCCCGTCTTCGTGTGGTTCCCGGCGTCGAGCAGGCGCTGTATGCCGTTGCCGGCGAGCGTACGCACCTCACCCGTGGCGAGGGTGACCCCGCGGAGGCGGTGGTTCACGGAGTCGGCCACGACGACGTCGTACCCGACCTCGGCGGCCAGCCCGGCCGGCAGCAGCGCGACGCCCTGCGGCTCGTTGAACTGCGCTTCCGCGGCGCTTCCATCCAGGAAGCCCTTGGTGCCGGAGCCGATGGTCCGGCGCACGGTGACGAGGTCCGCTTCGAGCTCGACGAGCCGGTGGTGGCCGGTATCGCCCGCGAGGAACGTGCCACTCGCGGGCAGCGCGAGGAGTTTGCCCGGGAACTTGAGGTCCCCCGCCGCACTCTCGGTGGGGACGTAGGGGCCATCGCCACGGTGGAGCGTGCCTTTCGCCTCGTGCTCGGTGACGAGCTCCTCGACGAGGGACGTGAGTCCCGCGGCGTGCCCCTCGCCGGAGAGGTGCGCCACGATGTAGCCCTCGGGATCGATCACCACGAGCGTGGGCCAGGCACGGGCCGTGTAGGCCTGCCAGGTGGTCAGCTCCGGGTCGTCGAGGACGGGGTGGTGGATCTCGTAGCGCTCGACGGCGGCAGCGAGGGCTGCCGGATCGGCCTCGTGCTCGAACTTCGGCGAGTGCACGCCGACGGTGACGAGGACGTCCGAGTACTGCTCCTCCAGGGGCCGCAGCTCGTCGAGGACGTGCAGGCAGTTGATGCAGCAGAACGTCCAGAAATCGAGGACGACGATCTTTCCTCGCAGGTCCTCGAGCTGGAGCTGCTTCCCGCCTGTGTTGAGCCAGTTACGGCCGGTCAGCGCTGAGCCGCGCACGCGGTAGCCGGTGCGCACGGTGGTCTCGGTCATTCATCGTCTCCTGCGGTGGTGGTCGTCCGCGCCGAGGGTTGCTGCGCAGGAGGCCGGGGTCCGGCGTCGCGCACGGCGAGGTCGGCGAACATGCTGTTGTAAGCCGTGAGGTCGGCGTCGTTATTCCTGTCCGCCGCACGGTCCTTGCGTTTCGTCTCCCTCGCGTCGGAACGGGACCATACGACGGCCACCCCGATCGCGAGCAGGAGCGTGGGGATCTCGCCGACCCCCCAGGTGACAGCGCCACCCACCTGTTGGTCGGCGAGGGCGGAGGCGCCCCACTCGCGGCCCATGTTGCCGAACCAGGAGGCTTCGAGGAGTGAGGTGGATCCCATGAGCGTGACGCCGAAGAAGGCGTGGAACGCCATGGTCGCGAAGAGGAGCAGGATCCGCATCGGGTAGGGAGCCCGGAACGGCACCGGGTCCGAGCCGATCATCGAGAGCACGAAGATGTAGCCCGTGATGAGGAAGTGGGTGATCATCAGCTCGTGTCCGACGTGCTCACGCAGGGCGAACCCGAACAGCGGCGAGTAGTAGAACACGATGATCGACGCGACGAAGTTGCCCGCTGCGAACAGCGGATGGGTGATGATCCTCGACGGCCAGGAATGCACGATCACGAGGATCCACTCCCGGAGGCCGCGGGTACCGTCACGGCGCGCACCGAGCGCCTTGAGGGCAAGGGTCACGGGGGCGCCGAGGACGAGGAACAGCGGCACCACCATCGTCAGCGCCATGTGGTCGACCATGTGTGCGCTGAAGAGGACCATCCCGTAGACGGCGGGGGGCCCGGAGGTGAAGTATGTCAGGAGAGCCAGGCCCACGAGCCAGCTGAGGAGCTTCACGACGGACCAGGAATCACCGCGGCGGTGGAGCTTGACCATCCCGAGGACGTAGGCGACGCCGAAGGTCAGCGCGACGGTGATCCACAGCCAGTCGGGCCGCCACTCCGTCAGCCAGCGGGCCATGGTCGGCTCCGGCGGGAGATCGTACCCGGTGAGGATCCGGGCCGGGCCCGCCTCCGTCGGCAGCACCTCGGAGCGGGGCGGGGCCGTGCGGCCGAGGGCTCCTGCGACGCCGGACACAGCACCCATGATGACCAGCTCGACGGCGATGAGCTGCCACAGCACCCTGCGTGCCGAGAGCTTCGACGCGGCAGTGCCGGATGAAGCCTCGAGCTGCGGGATGATCCACTGCCGGTGCATCCAGCCGATCCCGCCGAGCAGCAGGGTGGCGACGGTCTTGAAGGTGACGAGCAGGCCCCACTCGGAACTGAGCTGTGCGAGGTCGGTGATCCGGAGGCTCGCATTCACCACGCCGGACGCCACCACGAGGATGAACGCGAAGCCGGCGAGGGCGGAGAACCGCTTGAGGACAGGCAGTGCCTGGTTCCCCAGCGTGCCGCTCACCACGGCCAGGGAGATGATGCCGCCGACCCAGAGGCAGACGCCCACGAGGTGGAGTGCGATCGAGTTGACGGCCGCGTTGTGGTCATCGCCACTGGCGGAGTGCCCGACCAGGGCAACGGGCAGCAGGTTCAGCAACGCCAGCACCAGGGTCAGTGCCAGCCCGGTCTGTGAACGCACCCCGAACAGGATGGTCGCGAGGACGGCGGAGGCTATCGACGTCACGAGCCACGCACGACCGGTGGAGAAGTCGGTGATGAAGGCCGCGAGGCCCTGCGTATAGGCGGGGTCGGTGCTGAGCGGCAGTCCCGCGGCGTCGGAGTAGGTGAAGACCATGACTCCGAGCGCGCCGATGGTCCAGGCCACCGCGGAGACGGAAGCCAGGATCAGGACGCGGGAGAACGCGGGATGCTCGGCTGCGGTCTCCTTCGGCTTGCGTCCGCCCGTGCCTACCGTGCGAGGCAGCATGACGACGGCGAAGACGAGGGCGCCGATGGTTCCTGCGGCCGCCGTGTTGTTCAGGACCTTGGCGACGGGCAGGCCCCACCGGGTCAGGGCGCCGGGATCTCCGAGCTGCCGGGCTGCTGCTGCACCCGAGTAGAACAGGGCGACGACGAGCGCGGCAAGCATGACGACGCCCGCGAGGACCAGCCAGCCCGTCGCGACGGCGCGCTCCGAAGAGGCGGTGGCGAGGGTTTCGCGCGGTTGCTTCGCAGTAGTCGACACGTACACCATTCTCTACCCGGAGTAGAAATAGGGCCAATCTCCTGGTGGTTCCCATCGTGGGGTCCCACCGCGTGCCCGACACGTCCGATCATGACGAAGGGCCGCCGCCGTCATGGCAGCGACCCTCCCGTCATGCGGAATGTTCCTGCGAATTACTTGGCGGAAGCCTTCAGCTTCGAGCCTGCGGTCAGCTTGACGCTGTGGCCCGCGGCGATCTGGATGGTCTCACCGGTCTGGGGATTGCGGCCGGTGCGTGCTGCACGGCTGGTGCGCTCGACGGCGAGCCATCCGGGAATGGTGATCTTCTCATCCTTGGCGATGGACTCGGCGAAGACGTCAAACAGGGCGTCGAGGACGCCATTGACGGCGGCCTGGCTGGTGTCGGCCTTCGCCGCTACCTCGGCAACAAGTTCACTACGGTTTTTAGCCAATTTAGGTCCTCCTGGACGTCACTCTTCGGAACGAGCTTTTCACGGTATTCGAAAAGCCTCTGTCCGAAAACCTATCAGCTTGGGCGCCCTCTTCCGCGTGTTTACGCGGCTTTTCAGCATAAACCCGCCGTTTCCAGGGGTGTTTTACGCCTCGGCCGACCGCCGTCGTCGTCGAAACGCAGGAAGCCGGCAACCCGGAGGTTGCCGGCTTCCCGGTGTCACCGCTCGAAGCGGATGGAGGTACTGCAAGGGCATGATACCCCGGCGGCTGCTACCAGCTCGACTTGGTCACGCCGGGCAGTTCGCCACGGTGGGCCATGTCGCGGAACCGGATGCGAGAGATACCGAACTTCTGGATGGTTCCACGGGGACGACCATCGATCTGGTCGCGGTTGCGCAGGCGCACCGGTGAAGCGTTGCGGGGAAGCTTCTGCAGGCCGAGGCGTGCCGCTTCGCGTGCTTCGTCGGTGGCGTTCTCGTCGACGAGGGTCTTCTTAAGCTCGAGGCGCTTGGCCGCGTAGCGCTCGACGATGACCTTGCGCTGCTCGTTACGAGCAATCTTTGACTTCTTGGCCATGGTTAGCGCTCCTCTCGGAATTCGACGTGCTTGCGGATCTTGGGGTCGTACTTCATCAGGACCATGCGGTCCGGGTCGTTACGACGGTTCTTGCGCGTCACGTAGGTGTAGCCCGTCCCGGCGGTGGACTTCAGCTTGATGATCGGACGTACGTCCTTGTCCTTTGCCATTAGAGCTTCACACCCCTCGCGAGGATCGATGCAACGACTGCCTCGATGCCGCGGACGTCGATCGTCTTGATGCCGCGGACGGAGACCTGCAGCGTCACATTGCGGCGCAGGGAAGGCACGTAGTAGCGCTTCTTCTGAATGTTGGGGTCGAACCGGCGCTTGTTGCGGCGGTGCGAGTGCGAAATGCTGTGTCCAAAGCCGGGCTCGGCTCCGGTCACTTGGCAGTGGGCTGCCATAACTCTCCTCCAGATTAGATGAACGTGACGGAATCACTTGTTGAGCGTCCCGCCACCAGTAATGACACCGCTATTACTGCAGCTTTCCGGAGGTTGACCCGGCAGGGTGAGAACCTGCCAGAGTGCCTCGCCGCGGGGAAGACGGTGAAGATTAGGCGGCGCACGGCCTTGCGGCCGGCACAGCCTTAAATTCTAGGTAGTCACGGGTAGCCGGGCAAATCCCATCCTGTCCAGGGAACAGGGCGGCACCCGCCGTAGCCAAACGCCTTACCATACTACCGACAGGATCTGGCTTGACCAAAACGGATCAGTCGCTCGTCCTGCCGTGGCGGTCCACGACGGCGGGCGTGTCCGGACCGGCGCCGATGCGCTCCCCGGACACGACGGCGTCCGAATCGACGATCGCCCACTTCACGACCGCCCCTTCCTCGACCCGCACTCCGCCCAGCAGCACCGAGTCCTCCACGACCGCCCCGGCTGCGACGGAGGCCCCCGACCCGATCACGCTCCTGCGGACGGTGCCATGCACGGCGGCCCCCGGCGAGATCAGCGAGGTCACGATCACGGCGCCGTCCCCGACGAACGCCGGTACCAGCTGCGGCGGCTCGGTGAGGATCGGCCAGTCCGCTGCTCCGAGGTCGAGGCCCTTGCCCTCCACGAGGTCGAGGTGCGCCCGGAGATAGTTGGCCGGCGTCCCGAGGTCCCGCCAGTAACCCTGGAGCCGGTGCTCGACGACCGCGTGCTGCTCCACGAAGTGCGGTACCAGGTGGTGTCCGTAGTCCCCGAGGCCGTCGTTCTTCCCGCTCAGGTGGTCGAGTGCATCGAGCAGCGCCGCCGTCGAGTAGAGGAAGATCTCCGCTGCCACGATGCTCGTCCGCGGCTCCTCCGGCTTGTAGGCGAAATCGGTCACGCCGCCGTCGTCGTCGACCGACACCAAGCCGTGCTGGGAGGCATCGCCATCGAAATCGACGGTGACCATGGTGAGGGAGGCGCCCGCCCGGAGGTGGGTGTCGACGACGTCGCGGTAGTCGAGGCGGTACAGGTGGTCCGAGCTGAGCACCAGGACGAGGTCGGGCGCGAAGTCGCGGATGAACGCCGACTGCCGCAGCAGTCCGTCCGCGTTGCCCTCGGCGAACCCCTCCCCCTCGTGCCCGCTGAAGGGAGGCAGGACGAGCAGGCCGCCCCGCGTGCGGTCGAGGTCCCAGGGCCTGCCGTTCCGGAGGTGATCATTGATGGTCTTCGGCTGGTACTGCTCCATGATCCACACGTCGGAGATGCCGCTGTGGTGCAGGTTGGACAGGGGGATGTCGATGAGCCGGAAGCTGCCACCCAGCGGCATCGCCGGTTTGGCGCGGTGGTCCGTCAGGACCCCGAGCCGTCCCCCGGCGCCGCCCGCCAGCACGATCGCGAGGACGCGGGGCTGGTGCCGGAACTGTACCTGCTGGTCCATCTGCTGTCCTGTCCTGGGGTCTCGGCGCACCGCTGGCGGCCTACTGGCCGCTGCCGCGAAGCTGCGGTTGGGCGGATCCGCCATTCCGACCCGTGGCGGAGCCGTCCTCTGCTCCCCCGGCATCCGCGGCATCACCCAGAGGGGGCTCCGTGGAACCGCCGGCCACCGCTGCTTCCGCGGCGGCCTCGCCGTCGGAGAGGATCCAGTGCGCACTGTCCATTCCCCGGAGTATCTTGCGCCCCACCCGCTCGAGGTCGGCGACGTCCTGCCGGTCGAGGGCGTCGAACACGGTGGAGCGGACCTGGGCGACGTGCGATACGGCGAGATCCGTGAGCATCCCGAGTCCTGCGGGGGTCAGCGTCGCGGTGGTCACCCGTCCGTCGGAGGAGGACGGCAGCCGGAGGACCCAGCCTCGCGCCTCCAGCTTCTTGACCACGTGGCTGAGCCTCGAGAGCGACGCCGCCGAACGTCCCGCCAGTTCACTCATGGGGAGGCTCGTGTCCTCGGACTCGGAGAGCATCGCGAGGACGTGGTAGTCGAAAAGGGTGATACGCGCTTCCCGGAACAGATGGGCATCGAGGCTCGAGGGGAGGAGCGACGTCAGCGCATAGAGTGCCAGCCACGCCCGCCGCTCGTCGGGTGTGAGCCAGTGCGCCGCCATCTGGTCATTCTGGCACATCGGCTCCAAGGCCGGCTGCGGGCTCCCACGCCGCCCTGCAGGGGTTGCAGGGCGTTCCGGTGAATGCTCCGGGCCGCCCTCAGGCCGTGATCGATGCCCAGTGCGGGTGGACCGGCGTCGGATATTTGGGCAGGAGGTCATCGCCCGAGGAGGCCCCACGGAGGCGCCGTCCGACCCATGGCGTCAGGTACTCCCGCGCCCACTGCGCGTCCGCTCGGAGCTGCTCCGCGCGCTTCAGCGCGGGCCGGGCCTCGAGCTCGGGCAGGTCGATCCGATGCGATGCCTTCAGCGCCTCGAGCACGCGGGCGGCCATGAGCGTGTGACCGGCGGTAGACATGTGCATGCGGTCGACATCCCAGTAGCCCCAGTCCTGGAACTCGCGCAGGCGCCAGTAGTCGACGATCGTGGCGCCTCGCGTGTCGGCGATCTCGCGCACCCACTCGTTGTAGACGGCCGTGCGCCCCCGGGTCTTGCCGAAAACGGCGGACCCCGAGGCATCGAACCCCGTGAACAGCACGACGTCGGTGCCCGCCTCGCGAAGGCGGCCCACGCCGTCGTCGTACTCGGCCATCAGGGCATCGATGTCGACGCGCGGCCTCAGGATGTCATTGGCGCCGGCGTAGATCGTGACGAGCGTCGGCTGGAGCGCCAGAGCGGCGTCGATCTGCTCCCCGAGGATCTGGCGCATCTTCTTGCCGCGGATGGCCAGGTTGGCATAGAACCAGGACGGATCGGCCAGGATGAGCTGCTCTGCCACGCGGTCCGCCCAGCCACGGACGCCGTTGGGTGACGCCGGGTCCCAGTCGCCAACCCCTTCCGTGAAGGAATCGCCGAGGGCCACGTAGCGCGAGGTGTTGGTCACGTCCAAAGATTACCCTCGGCGCGGAGGGCAGCGGGATAAGCTCGTCGAGGCCACCCGTTGACATCACGCACGAAGGACATCATGCCGACCGACGCTACTCCCGAGGCGACCATCGATCAGGGCTCCGAGGCCGGTTCGGGCGGCCGTCGAGCCGCCCTCATCATCAATCCGATCAAGGTCACCACCATCGACGTGGAGGGCGCCGTCCGGCGCATCTCCGCGGAGGACGGTTGGGACGAACCCCTGGTCATCGAGACCACGGAGGACGATCCCGGTCACGGCCAGGCCCGCCAGGCGCTGGATGCGGGAGCGGACCTGGTGATCGCCGCCGGCGGGGACGGCACGGTGCGGTGCGTCGCCGAGGAGCTCGCCGGGAGCGGCACCATGATGGCCCTCGTCCCGCTGGGCACCGGGAACCTGCTTGCACGCAACCTCGATATCGCCGTCGACGATCCGGACGCCGCCGTCGAAGCCGCCTTCCGTGGCACGGAGCGCAGCATCGACGTCGTGCACGTGACCGTGGACCGCGCGCAGGATGCACACGTCTTCCTCGTCATGGCCGGCCTCGGCTACGACGCGGCCATCATGTCCGACACCCGCGACGACCTGAAGGACAAGGTGGGCTGGCTGGCCTACGTCGACGCCGGCATCAGGAACCTGCCGGGCCGGCCCGCCCGTACCACCATCTCGGTGGACGGCGGCAAGCCCTTCGAGCGCAGGCTCCGCAGTGTCATGGGCGGGAACTGCGGCAAGATCATGGGTGGCCTCGAGATCTTCCCGGGCGCCAGGATCGACGACGGCCTGATGGATCTCATGACCGTGGCACCCAAGGGCAAGCTCGGCTGGCTCGCCGTGGCCGGCAAGCTGTTCGTCAAGGGCAGGGGCTCGAGCAAGGACCCCTCCCTCGAGTACTTCCAGTGCCGCACTGCTGAGGTCACCTCGCGGGAGCCGCTGGAGGTCCAGCTCGACGGCGATCCGCTCGGGAAGGCGAGGCACATGGCCTTCGAGGTGAAGCCTGATTCACTGCGGCTCCGGATGCCTCTCGGCTACAAGGATCCGGCCGTCGTGAGCGAGCCCCTGCCCTAGGAAGCGCGCGAATCCCGGCAGCGCGGGTGCCGGACCAGCGGGCGCCCGGGTGCCCGCTGGTCCGGCCTGCTGCTGTAGGGCGAGGCGCGCGCTACAGCCAAGGCTGCGGGTCGACCTTCTCGTCATTGACCAGGACCTCGAAGTGCAGGTGGCAACCGGTGGAGTTGCCCGTGCTGCCGACGGCGCCGAGGAGATCGCCGCGCTGCACCGCCGCGCCGACCGGCACCTCGAGGGCGCTCAGGTGGTTGTACGTGGTCTTGAGGCCGTCGCCGTGGTCGATAACGATGCGCTGGCCACCCCCGTACGCGTGCCAGCCGGAATCGGTGACCGTACCCGGGTCGGCGGCCTTGACCGGGGTGCCGCAGGCGCTGGCGTAGTCCTGCCCGGTGTGCAGCTCCGAATCGGGCCCGCCCATCGGGTTGACGCGGTACCCGAAGGTGGACGCGACGACCGGGCTGTCTACAGGAACGCCGAAGGCCTTGCGCTCCTGCGCTGCGGGTTCAAGGGAGGCAGAAAGAGCCCTGGCGGTGGCAATGCCCGGTGCGATGCCCTCGGCCGCCGGCCCAGCGCTCTCGAGGCCGAACGCGACCGTCGCTCCAGCGGGAGCGGTCACCGCCGGCGCGATCGCGGAGGCACGGGTGTGGGTGGGTGGCCCGACGACCAACTCAGGGGCAGCGGTCGACGCCGCGGGGACCACCGCTCCCATCAGCAGTCCGGCGGAGGCGAGCACCATCCCGCCGGTCGCCGCGTTCTCGCGCAACCGCTCGAACGGCTTGGGGACGCGTCCTGCCCGGCGGGCCGGCGCGGATCGGCGCGCACCGGGTGCCGCCTCGCCGCTCGCGGCCTTCTCCTGCTCGCGTAGCTCACGGCGCGTCAGGGACGGCGGAGTCGGTGACACGGCTCCGTCCTTCGACCGGGCAGCAGCGGACGCTGATGTGATCTCCGCACAGGAGTGCTCGACGAAGGAGGGAAGCTCCCGCTCGCGGAGTGATCGGCGGCTCGGCAGGAGGGTCTGGACCGAGGCGGAGGGGGCCGAAGGGGCGTGGATCGCCGATGCGTGGGCAGGGCGGTGTGGCAGCGGGTGCTGCTGGTGAGCGCGATCTTCGGACGCTCGACGGCGCCCCGACGTAACCGTCTGGGTCAACTGCTTACCTCTCTGAGGACGCCCGCGAAGTTAGCTGTCGGATTCGAGCAAGAGTTGACTCGGCCCCCTCGGCGCGGCCGAACTGCGGCAGACCGCAGGAAGACCGTGCTGATAAGCAATGCGTGAGGGCTTCACCCCGAGGCGGCTCGCACCGCCGGAATGTGGATCCTCCACCCCTGTCACAGATTGTTCAGGCGGTCCGCTGACAGGGTTAAGCGTGCGGACCTGGTTCAAGAAACGAGCTTCGACTGCTCAAACCCTAGGCCACGGAACACGATGTAACAATTCCGTTATCCCAACTGTGGATGATCCGTGCCATAATCTCTTCCGTCATCGGGAACCTGCGGAAAGGCATGGGAAAACCTGCGCCAGGTTCTCCGTCCCCCATCAGGCGAGCTCGGCCCGGCCCTTGCGCCAATAGCCCATGAAGGCAACCTGCTTCCGGTCGACACCGACGTCGCGCACCAGGTACCGGCGCAGTCCGCGCACTACGGCTGCTTCTCCCGCGATCCAGGCGTAGAAGGGTTGGGTGCCGGCAAGGCGCCCCGGGTTGACCGTCGACTCCACGATGGCCGTCTCGAGGCGCTGGGGCGTCTCCCACAGGATGGTCCGGTCGATGTCGACATCCTCCGGTTCGCTGCCGCCACTCGCGGCCCCCGATCCCGAGAGCGAGACCCAGCCCGGTACGCGGACGGCGTCGCGGACCGCGGCCTCGAGCAGCTCGCCGTGCGAGCGGCCACTCCGCGTCAGCCAGGTGATGGCCACCGATGATCGCGTCGCGATCCGCTGGATATCCCGCTCGTGGGGCACCTCGAGGAACGCCCGTCCGCTGATGTCCTCGGGAAGCGCCTCGAGGATGGCGCTGATCGCGGGCACGGCCGTCTCGTCTCCCGCCAGGAGGACGTGCTGCGCGAGGCCCGGGCTCCACTCGATGCCACCGTAGGCGCCCGCCGTCGTGCATTGCGCCGCCGACGAGTTGGGGCCGATGATGCAGACGCGGTCACCTGGCCGGACTGCAGCAGCCCACTCCGCCGCAGGCCCGCCGCGGCCGTCGCCGTCCAGGTGCATCACGAAGTCGACGTCGATCTCCGGGTTCGCACCACCGCACCGGAACTCGCGCACGGTGTAGGTGCGCATGGAACCGCGTTCCTCGGCGTCCATGCCGAGCCACGCCTGGTACCAGCTCGAGCCTGGGCCGCCGCTCATGATGCCGGCGATGTCCGGGCAGTCGTGACCCGGGGACGGGATGACGATCTTGATCCGGAGGTCCAGGGTGTCCCCTGCGACGCCGAACGATTCGAGGCAGGCTCCCCCGAAGGTGATGCGGCGGAAGGTCGCCGTGAGGTCCTGGACGGCGGTGACGACGACGTCGAACGCAAGCACCATCGGCTCGGTATCGGCGGCGGTCCGCCTCGCGGTCCGCTCTGTCACGTCGGTCATGATGCTGCCTCCACTCGTGCAGGAACCGTGTCCTGCGGATTGGGTCGGTAGCCCCGCACCGCCGCAGCGGTGGGGGAGGTCGGGGAAGGCATGGCGGTCCCCGGCCCGTGGTGCCTGCCGATGGGAACAACCATCGGTGTACGGGACACGGGGTCCTCGATGACGCGGCACTCGAGGTTGAAGACTCCGGAGACCGTCTCCTCGGTCACGACCGCCGACGGTGGCCCCTGTGCCACGATCCGACCGTCGCGCATGGCGATCAGGTGGTCCGCGTACCGCGCGGCCAGGTTGAGGTCGTGCAGCACCATCACCACGGTGGTGCCCGAGCGCCGGTTCAGGTCCGTGATGAGGTCGAGCACCTCGACCTGGTGCGTCACGTCGAGGAAGGTGGTCGGCTCGTCGAGGAGCAGGATGCCGGTCTGCTGCGCGAGTGCCATGGCGATCCAGACGCGTTGGCGCTGCCCGCCGCTGAGTTCGTCGACGTTGCGGTCGGCGAGGCCCAGCGTGTCGGTTGCCTCGAGTGCCGTCGCGACGGCGTCGTCGTCCTCCGGTGTCCACTGGCGGAACCAGCCCTGGTGCGGGTAGCGGCCGCGGCCCACCAGATCCGCGACGCTGATGCCGTCCGGGGCCACGGGCGTCTGCGGGAGCAGGCCGAGGACTCGGGCGACGGCCTTCGTGGACTGTGAGTGGATGTCGGAGCCGTTCAGCACCACTGTGCCGTCCACGGGCTTGAGCAGCCGGGCCAGACCACGGAGCAGGGTCGACTTCCCGCACGCGTTCGCGCCGACGATGACGGTCACCTTGCCCGCGGGCAGCTCGACGGTGAGTCCGTCCACGACCGTCCGCTCGTCATAGGCGAGTGTCAGCCCCTCGGCAGACAGCGTGTTCGCCGCCGTCGGATCCTTGCGTGGACCCATTTCAGCCTCCCTGGCCTCTGCGGTTGGCGGTGGCGAGCAGCCACAGCAGGAATGGTGCGCCGAGTGCGCCCGTCACGACGCCGACGGGCAGCGAGGTCCCCGGCAGGACGTTCGCCGCAGCGAAGTCCGCGCCGAGCACGATCACCGCACCGACCAGCCCCGCCATGCCGAGCGAGGGCCGGTGGTCGAGCAGGCGCCGGGCGATGGGTCCTGACAGGAAGGCGATGGACGCGACGGGGCCCGCGGCGGCCGTCGCGAAGGCAGCAAGGGCGACGCCGGTGAACAGGAGTCCCAGCCGCGACGCCTCGACCCGGACCCCGAGCCCCGCTGCGGCGTCGTCGCCCAGTTCGAGGCCCTGCAGGCTGCGCGACAGGATGACGGCCGCGGGCAGCAGGACGACGAGGGCGGCGACGAGCACGGTGGCGCGGTCCCAGTTGCTCGAGTTGAGCGAGCCGTTCAGCCAGAGGACGGCCTCCGAGGCGGTGCGGAGGTCGGTACGGGTGATGAGGAAGCTGACCAGGGCGTGCATGACCGCCGCGAAACCTATGCCCACCAGGATGAGCCGGTACCCTGCCACTCCCCCGCGACGCGAGATGAGGTAGATCGCCGCGGCCACCACCACGGCTCCGATGAGCGCCGACAACGACACCGCGGTGCCCGCGGCTCCGAAGAGGACGATCGCCGCCACGGCCGAGGCACTCGCGCCGTAGCTGATACCGATGATGTCCGGACTGGCCAGCGGATTCCGCAGCATGGTCTGGAACACCGCACCCGACATACCGAAGGCCACGCCGATCAGGAGGCCGATGACTGCGCGTGGCAGCTTGTTCTCCAAGACGATGAAGCTCGCACCCGGGATATCGGCGCCACCGAGGATGCGCAGGAAATCGGGGATGGTGACCGTATAGGTGCCGAGCAGGACGTTCACCGCGAACAGCACGACGACGACGCCCGCCACCGCGCCCAGGCGGGTCGCGGTGGTGCGACGCCGTCGGGCCCGGATGGCGCCGAGCCCCTCCCCGCGGTCGGGCGAGCTGCGGGGCACAGCGGGAACGCTCCTGACCGAGGTGCTCACAGCTGGGCCATGTTCCGGCGGCGGACGAGCCAGATGAATACCGGCGCTCCGACGACGGCGGTCATGATGCCCACTTGGACCTCGCCCGGCGGGAGGATGACGCGGCCGATGATGTCGGCGCCCAGCAGAAGCACAGGCCCGAGGAGGGCGGAGAACGGGAGGATCCAGCGGTAGTCGGCGCCGACGACGAGCCGGACCATGTGCGGGATGACGAGCCCGACGAAGGCGATCGGACCTGCCGCAGCGGTCGCCGCGCCACAGAGGATCACGACTCCGAGGGCGGTCATCGCGCGTGCGAGGCCGACGTTCTGGCCGAGGGAGCGGGCGACGTCGTCCCCGAGTGCCAGGCTGTTGAGCACCTTGCCCGTGGCGAGCGTGAGCACCAGGCCCGCGAGGAGGAAGGGTGCCACCGCCCCGATGACGTCCCATCCCCGGCCGGAGAGGGTGCCGACCTGCCAGAAGCGGAAGGCGTCGAGCGTCTCCTGGCTGGAGACCAGCACCGCATTGGTGAGGCTCGCGAGCCCTGCTGCCAGGGCCGCACCGGCCAGCGCGAGCTTGACCGGCGTCGCGCCCTCGCGCCCGAGGCTCGCTACCGCGTACACGGCGAGTGCCGCCGCGCCGGCGCCCGCGAAGGCGAACCAGATATAGCCGGAGGCGCTGCTGAGCCCGAACAGGTAGATGCCCACGACGACGGCGAAGGAAGCCCCGGCATTGATGCCGAGGATGCCGGGATCGGCGAGCGGATTGCGGGCTACGCCCTGGAGAGCTGCTCCGGCCGTCGCGAGCGCAGCCCCGACGAGGAGTCCGACGATGGTGCGCGGGACTCGCGAGAGGACGACGGCGTGCTCACCGTTGGTGGGATCGAAGGCGGTGACGGCGTCGATCATGGTGCCGATGCCGACTGATCGGGCACCGATGATCAGCGAGGCGATGCAGAATGCGAGCAGGACGAGGGCCGTGATGGCGAGCTTCGCGAGGATACGTGGGTTGGAGGACCGACGGCGACCCACAGGCCGCCGGCCGGGGGCGTCCTGGAGGGCGGCGGCCTGGACTGCCACGGTGCCTCCCTCGGACGGATGATCGGTCTGAAGTAAGGCTAGCCTATGCTTTGGGCAATTACGAAACGAGTTTGTGGCCTAATACGGAAGGGGGTCGGGCCATGAAGGGGCTGTCACGACAGCTGCGCGACAGCCCTTTCGCGGCTACGCGGCGGCGGGCGGAGTGCCGTTGCCGAAGGGCCGGCCCCCCAGGGATTCCCTGCCGTGCGGAGTGGTCCACCCGGCGAGGTCCGGGCCCTTGGGCACGATCCCCGTGGGATTGATGTCCTCGTGGACGATGTAGTAGTGCTGCTTGATCTGGTCGAAGTCGATCGTGTCGCCGAAGCCCGGCGTCTGAAACAGGTCGCGGGCATACCCCCACAGCGCCGGCATCTCCGTCAGCTTGTTCCTGTTGCACTTGAAATGGCCGTGGTAGACGGGGTCGAAGCGGACCAGCGTCGTGAACAGACGGACATCCGCCTCCGTGATGGTGTCCCCCACGAGGAAGCGCTGGGCCGTGAGCCGCTCCTCTAGCCAGTCGAGCGCCGTGAACAGGCGGTCGTAGGCGGCCTCGTACGCCTCCTGCGAGCCGGCGAATCCGCAGCGGTACACTCCGTTGTTCACCTCGGTGAAGACCCGCTTGTTCACGAGGTCGATCTCCTCTCGGAGCGCCTCCGGATAGAGGTCCGGCGCACCCTCCCGGTGGAATTCGGTCCATTCGCTGGAGAAGTCGAGGGTGATCTGGGGAAAGTTGTTGGTGACGACCGCCCCGGTGGTGGTGTCCACGACGGCGGGCACGGTGATGCCCCGTGAGTAATGGGGATCCCTTTTGAAGAAGGCTTCCTGCAGGCGCTCGATACCGAGCACCGGGTCACGCCCGTCAGGATCGAGGTCGAAGGTCCAGGAGCGGCTGTCGTGCGTGGGACCGGGGGTGCCGAGGGAGATCGCGTCCTCCAGCCCGAGAAGCCGCCGGACGATGATCGCCCGGTTCGCCCAGGGGCACGCGCGGGCGGCGATCAGGCGGTAGCGTCCAGCCTCGACGGGAAAGCCGTCCGCGCCATCACGGGTGATCCTCGTCTCGATGTACTGGGTGTCCCGCGTGAATTCTTCGCCGGTGGTGACGTAGGCCCCCTTGGTGCTGTGCCCTGACGTGTCGGCCTGCTGCGTATCGGTCATGCTGCAAGTCTAGGTCCGCCGGCAGACAGGAGGCCCGGCCATTGACATGGCCGGGCCTCCTGGTGCATCTTGTCGGTCGGGCCTACCGCTGGCCCGAGTCACGCCCGTACTTCTCGCGGAGTTCGCGGCCCTCCCTGATGAGCTTCAGCTTCTTTTCCTGCTTCTTCTCCGCAGCCTTCGTATCCCGGGGCGGAAGCTGGATGGTCTCCTCCGCTTCGATACCGCCCTGCAGCTGCCGTCCGCGTTCCATCTCGGCGTCGAACTCGACGCCGAACAGGAGCGAGAGATTCGCGAGCCAGATCCACAGGAGCAGCACGATCACGCCGGCGATGGCCCCGTAGGTCTTGTCGTAGCTGCCGAAATTGGCCACGTACAGGGAGAACGCCGCCGTGGTGATGGCCAGGACGATCAGGGCGATGAAACCGCCCAGGCTCATCCAGCGGAACTTGGGCTGCTTGACGTTCGGGGCGCCGTAGTACAGCACGGCGATCATGAGGACCGCGAAGATGACCAGGACAGGCCACTTGGCGATGTTCCAGATGACCAGGGCGGTGCCGCCCAGGCCGATGGTGTTGCCGACGGCCTCGGCGACGGGGCCGGACAGCACGAGCATCAATCCCATCGCCACGATGAGGACGAGGACGATGACGGTGATGAGCAGCATCTGGGGGCGCAGTTTGATGAAGCCCCGGCCCTCCTCCACCTCATACACGCGGTTCATGGCACGGGAGAAGGCATTGACATAGCCCGACGCCGACCAGATGGCGCCGAGGAGGCCGATGACGAACGTCAGGCCGGCGGCCTGGTTCGAGGCGAGCCCCTCGATGGTGGGCTTGATCGTCTCGAGCGTGTCCGGCGGGGCGAACTGCCCGATGATGTCCAGGACCTGGTTCGTGGTGTTCTGGGCCTGCCCGAACAGCCCCAGGAGGGACAGCAGGGCCAGGATACCGGGGAAGATCGCGAGGACCGCGTAGTACGTCAGGGCCGCGGCGAGGTCCGTGCACTGGTCCTTGCCGAACTCGCTGATGGAGCGCTTGAACACGTACTTCCACGCCGGCTTCTTGACGTCGTTGGGATCATCCGGCTTACGGGGGTCGTTCGGATCGGGCGCGGTCTGGGCCTTCTTGCCCGCTTCACTTCGTGGTTCGTTCTGGACCCTGCTGTTACTGCTCACGGAAACCTCCCGGTAGAGCCCTGGAATCGGTGTCGGGCAATTACTACGTCTGTACGTCTGCTTCAACTGCACCATAAGCTTACTTAGTAGTCCAGTCCCGATCGGTGCGCGTCCGCGTCCCCCGAACCACCAGGCCCAGGAGTAGCGCATGCGCATCGCCGTCATCGGCGCCACCGGAAACGTCGGCACCGCAGTCCTCACCCGACTCCAGCGTGCAGCCTCGGACCGCGAGGCCATCCAGCGCACGGGTTACGACACCGCCGAGGACACTGGCGGCATTTCGATCACCGGTGTCGCCCGCTCCGTCCCCGATACGGCCACGGCACCGTACGACGACGTCGACTGGCATGCCATCGACATCGGCACCGACGAAGGCCGGACGGCGCTGACGGTCGCACTGGCCGGCGTGGACGCCGTCGTGCACCTTGCCTGGGCCATCCAGCCGAACCGCGACGAGGCCTTCATGCACAGGACCAACGTGACCGGCACGGCCAATGTCCTGGCGGCCGCCGCGGCGGCCGGTGTCCGCCACGTCGTGTGCGCCTCTTCGGTGGGCGCCTACTCCCCCTCGGACAAGGAGACCCGTAAGGACGAATCCTGGCCCACCGGCGGCATCGACACCTCGCACTACAGCCGTCACAAGGCGGAGCAGGAACGACTGCTCGACGCCTTCGAGCACGACTACCCCGAGATCCCGGTGGCTCGCCTCCGTCCCGGGCTCATCTTCCAGCGCCAGGCCGGCAGTGAGATCGGCCGTTACTTCCTGGGGCCGCTCGTCCCCAAGATCCTCCTGGGTGGCCTGCCCCTGCCCCTCCTCCCGATACCGGCGGCCTTCATCTTCCAGGCCGTCCACGCCGAGGACATCGCCGACGCTTACTGGCGTGTCGTGGCCAGACGCGCTTCCGGTGCCTTCAATATCGCCGCCGAACCGGAACTGACGCCTGAGCGGGTCGCCGACCTGCTGGGAGCACGCCGCGTCATCGGGTTCCCGGTGCGCCTGCTCCGGTGGATCGTCGGCGCGAGCTGGGGGGTGGGCGTCCAGCGGACGGATCCGGGCTGGATTGATATGGCCTCCCAGTGCCCTGTGATGGACACCTCGAGGGCACGGACGGAGCTCGGTTGGGCGGCCCGGCACTCCTCACGCGAGGCGATGGCCGAGGTGCTCGCGGGGCTCCGCGGGGGCAAGGGCCACGGCGGCTCGCCGAAGCTGTACCCGCGCTCCGGGAGCTAACCGGTCGCGAGCCGGATCAGGATGCCGGGACCTTCGGCGCCTCCACCTCGCCCACCTCGGCCAGGGGAATGCCCTCCGGCAGCTGGTCGGGTGCGCCCGGCAGGCTGACGGTGAACTCCGCGCCGCCCTCCTCGACGTTCCGCACGCTGATGGACCCTCCGTGGCTCTCGGCGATGCGGCGGCAGATCGCGAGCCCGAGACCTGTTCCCGAGGCCTGGCCCAGGCCGTTCTCGGAACGGTGGAACTCTTCGAAGACCCGCTCCAGATCGCCCTCGGGGACACCGATGCCGTTGTCCCGCACGTGCACGAGGGTCCTGCCGGTGCGCGCGTCCACCGACGTCGTCACCGTCACCTCGCCCGTACCGTCGGTCTTCCCGTACTTCATGGCGTTGCCCACGAGGTTCTCCATGAGCTGCAGGAACAGGCGCTCGTCGGCGTAGACCGGATGCGGTGCGTCGACCTCGAAGTGCACCTCGGGCAGTTGTGTGCCCGGTAGCGCGGTACGGAGGTCGATGATGCCGTCCACCATGCGGCCGACGTCGATCCTCGATGCCGTGGACCGCTCCTCCTTGGCGAGGCTGTAGGCGAGGAGGTTGCGGATCAGCGTCCGCATCCGGAGGCTCGCCTGCTGGAGCCTTCCGATACTGGCCTCGCGTTCGGCGGGCGGCAGGTCAGGGTCCTCGAGCAGTTCGAGCCAGCCGTCGAAGACCGTCAGGGGCGTCAGGAGGTCATGGGCGACGACGGACGCGAACCTGCCGAGGTCCCGCTGGTACAGGCGCTCGTGCGTCACGTTGCGGAGGACCACGACGGCGCCGCGGTCTCCGGGAAGCGGAAGTGCGTCCACCGACAGGTGCATGACCTCCCCGGAGTGGTGCGTGAGGTTCAGGTCCATCCGCTCGGTGACCGTCCCCTGCAGCGCGAGGTCCAGTGGATTGTCCCCCTCTGCCAGCCGGCGGCCGCTCGGGGTGGTGATCTCGTAATCCCGCGTCAGCACCTCGCCGGGACCGGCTGCCATGACGCCCAGCCACCGCTCGCTGGTCGAATTCTGGAAGATCAGGCTCCGGTCCGCTCCCACGACCAGGACGCCGTCGTTCATCCTGCCGATCACGAGGTCGCGGAGTTCCGCTGCGGCCTTCGCCTCCTCGTTGGCACGGTAGAGGCGGTCGATGAGGCGACGCCGTTCGTCCATGCTCAGGGCCAGGACGGCCGAGAGCGAGAAGGCGATGAACATGAAGGATTGGGCGACATAGGCGGCGATGCCCGGATCGAGGTCCTGGAACGGACCCCGCCGTTCCAGGGTGAAGTAGACGAGGAACGCACCACTGGCCAGCCCGTGCAGCATGGCCCAGCCCGAACGGAGCCGGAGCCCGGCCCACATGTGGGCGGGGATGGTGGTGTACGCGATCGGGAGGGCCGAACCGGAACCGAACGTGGCGACGTAGAGGATCACCGAGATGACGATGAGGAACGCGTACTCGCCCCGCCGCGCCACCGAGAGCGGCGCACGCGTCTGCCCCTCGGCACGGGCCGTGATGCTGGCGGCGACGACGATACCGAGCGAGCCGAGCGCGGTCAGCGACACCGCGTGGCGGACGAGCCACGGGATGAAGGCGGCGAGCGGCTCGGCCGACCCCTCGATGGCGCTGCCGACCACGATGAACAGGGCGCCGACCGAGCAGGCGACGAGCGCGACGGCGCCGAGACGGAGATAGTCGCCCACGGTGCGCACGCTCATGTCCGGGACCAGCCGGCGGAAGAACGCGACGGCCACCGCCGTCTGTGCGGCGCTTCCGAGGGCCACCGCGAGTGCGAGCACCACGCTGAGGCCGGTGACCAGGTTGACGACGGCGAGGATGGGCAGGCCGGCGGTGAGGGCGATGAGGAGATCCCGCCGGGTCCGGGACGCCCAGAGGCCCCACAGGAAGGCGATACCGGCTGCGGGCCACACAAGGGCCAGTCCGGTCGATTCGAGGTTGGTGTGCCGACCGAAGACGGCGGCGGCAGCGAGCAGGAGGCCGAACAGGATATGCAGGGACGCCGGGGACAGCGCTGCTAACCTACCCGCGACCGTGTGCATCCGCGCCTCGCCCATCCCACTACCCATCAGAAGAATCGCTGTCCTCCCGCGCGGCCGGACCAGGACCGTCGGAACGCCGCCCTGAGACAGGCCACGTGATGCACAGCATATCTGCTGGTCGGTTGCGCCCTCGCAGGGGCGGAGCACCCGGGAAGTATTCCGCCCCTGAGGTAGATCGCGGACCTACGCCAGGGTGGCCGCGTCGATCACGAACCGGTAGCGCACGTCCGAGGACAGGACTCGCTCGTAAGCCTCATTGACGGCGTCCGCCGAGATGACCTCGATCTCGGGTGCGATGCCGTGCTCGGCGCAGAAATCGAGCATCTCCTGGGTCTCGCGGATTCCGCCGATGCCGGAGCCCGCGAACGAGCGCCGCTGGTTGAACAGCGTGAACACGTGCAGGGGAAGGGCGTCCGCCGGCGCTCCGACGTTGACCATCGTCCCGTTGAGGCGGAGGAGGGAGAGGTATGCGTCCAGGTCGATCTTCGCGCTGACCGTATTGATGATCAGGTCGAAGGTCATGGAGAGCTTCGAGAACGTTCCGGGGTCACTGGTGGCGTAGTAGTCCGTGGCTCCGAAGCGCTTGCCGTCCTCCTCCTTGCTGAGGCTCTGCGACAGGACGGTGACCTCGGCACCCATGGCGTGCGCTATCTTCACGGCCATGTGGCCGAGACCGCCCAGTCCGACGACGGCGACCTTCTTGCCCGGGCCCGCGTTCCAGTGGCTGAGGGGCGAATAGGTGGTGATCCCGGCACAGAGCAGGGGCGCTGCGGCCTCGTAGGGGATGCTCTCGGGAACGGACAGCACGAAGTTCTCGACGACCACGACGTGGGTGGAGTAGCCACCCTGCGTGATGGTGCCGTCGACATCCTTGGCGCCGTAGGTCCCGATGTTGCCCTCGAGGCAGTACTGCTCCTCGCCCTGTCGGCAGTTGGCGCACTCGCCGCACGAGTTCACCATGCAGCCGACACCCACGCGGTCGCCGACCTTGTGCCGGGACACCTCGGTGCCGACCTCCTCGACGACGCCCACGATCTCGTGGCCCACCGTCAGCGGGTACTGCTGCGGACCCCACTCGCCGCGCACCGTGTGGATGTCGGAGTGGCAGATGCCGGCGTAGGCGATCTTGATCAGCACGTCCTTCGCTCCGACGTCGCGACGTTCGATGGTGGTGGGGATGAGCGGCTCGGTGGCGGACGGCGCTGCATAGGCATTGACGGTCTTCATAGGGTTTCTCCTGGGGAGTTCTCGAGGGCGGCCGGCGGTGTGCAGGCCGTGGGTCTGGGGGTGGCACCACGATGGTGCCGGGTCGGCATCGGGAGGTCCGGCCCTTGTCCCGGCCCGAGCGCCGGACAGGGCACCCGACGGCGCGGACGTCCTACCGGTTGTCGGCCGGCACGTCGGAAGGGTAGGCGGAGGCGGTGGGGTGGGGGTCGACTGTCGCCTGCAGCCCGTCGCGGTTCCCCCCGCCGCCCACCCCTGCCGGCAGATCGGTGTGTGTCGATTCCAAGCTTCGATCCTAGGCGCAAGGACGGCCGAGGGACACCACTCCGCCGCTGGTGGAGGCACGTTGCGGCCCTGGCCGTATACAGGTGCAGGATGGGTGGAGCCACCGGTGCACGGACTGAAGGAGCTCTTCCATGGATTACACGTTCGACGTCCTCGTCATCGGTGGTGGACCCGCCGGCATGGCGGCAGCCACCCGCGCCGCCGAACTCGGGGCGCGAACCGCCGTCGTCGAGCGGTCCGCCCTCGGAGGTACCTGCGTGAACTCCGGCTGCGTGCCCACCCGCGTGCTCGCGAAGACCGCCCGCCTGTTCCGTGAGGTCCGGACGGCCTATGACTATGGAATTGTGGTCGCCGAACCATCGGTCGACTGGCAGAAGACCGTGCAACGCGTCCGCGCCACGGTGGCGAAGGTCCTCGAGGCGAAGGGGTACGGCCCCACGATGGAGCGCCTGGACATAGAGCTGATCGAGGGCGATGCGGAGCTGACGGGTAAGCACTCCGTCGTCGTGGACGGACGCGAGGTCACGGCCGCGTCGATCATCCTCTGCATCGGAGGAAGCGGGCGCCGCCTGCCCATCGAGGGCGCGGAGTTCGCCGTCCTGCCGCATGAGGTCCTGGACCTGGAGCGACTGCCGGGTTCCGTGGCGATCATCGGCGGCGGACATACCGGCGCCCAGATGACCACCATCTTCGACGCCCTGGGGTCGGAGGTGCTCCTGCTCGATCTCGCGCCGCGCATCCTGATGACGGAGGACGAGGACGTCGCCGCCGCCGTGACAGCCAGCTTCGCCGGCAAGGGCGTCCAGGTGGAGACCGGGATCGGCGGGATAGACAGCATCAGCAGGGAGGGGGACGGCCTCGTCCTGACCTGGAAACGCGACGGCCGACCGCAGTCCCGGTCCGTCGATGCCGTCATCATGGCGGCGGGCTGGCCCGCCAACCTCTCCGGGCTGGGCCTCGAGGTGGCAGGCGTGGAAACCTCCCGCTCGTTCATCCCGGTCGACGGGTACCTGCGGTCCAACGTCCCACATATCTTCGTGGCGGGTGACGCCAACGGCAGCAGCATGCTGGTGCAGGCCGCCGTGTTCGAGGGAGAGACGGCGGCGGAGAACGCCGTCCTGGGCGCCAACCGCACCACGCCCCACCACCTCCTGCCCGAGGGCGGCTTCACCGATCCCGACTATGCGGGCGTGGGCCTCACCGAGACGACGGCGCGGGAGCGCGACGCCGAATGCCACGCGGTCACGGTGCCCTACGCCGTCGTCGAGCGCCCCATCATCGACGACCGCGAGCAGGGCTTCCTGAAGCTCGTGGTCGATCGCCGTCGCGAGCTGATCCTCGGCGCGCACGCCGTCGGCGAGAACGCCGTCGAGGTCATCACCGCCGTGGCTTCCGCCATGGCGGGCGGCACGGACCTCGCCACGCTCGCGCGCGTGAAGTTCGCCTACCCGACCTACAGTGCGGCCATCGGGCATGCCGCACGGGCAGCCCTGCGCGGCTAGGGTCCGCCGGTCGCCACTCAGCTCCGCAGGAGCACGAGCTCCTCGAGCGGCAGGCGCGTCCGCGGAGCCGTCTCCCGTTCCGCCAGCGCTTCCGGAAGCTTGTCCGCGTCATCCACTGTGCCGACAGCCGTGATCGTGATGGGCTTGAGGTTCTCGGTGAGGTCGAACGCGGCGACGATCCTGTCCCACTCGACACCCGCCATCTGGTGGGTCGCGAGACCTTCGTTCTCTGCCTGGATGCTCAGGTGCGCCACGGCCTGCCCGAGGTCGTACTCGGAGTAGGGGCGTGGGTCGCCGTCGACCGTGGATGTCTCGGCGATCCCCAGGATCAGCGCCGAGGCCTGGTGCGCCCATGCTGCATTGAAGCCCATGAGCGCTGACACCATCGCGTCGAACGCGTGCGTCCCCCGCCGGGCGACGATGAAGCGCCGTGGCTGGTTGTTGCTCGCTGACGGCGCCCAGCGCGCAGCCTCGAGGAGCGCGTCCAGCTGGGCGTCGGAGACGGTGGCCTCAGGATCGAAGGAGCGTGGGCTCCAGCGCCTGGCGAGCTCGTCCACGATGGGGACGCGCGTATCGGCGAGACGGGCGGTCGTCAGTGCAGGACTGAAGGACATGAAGGTGCTCCTGTGCTTGTTCGGGAGGAAACGGCGCACCGTTGAGCCTCGTTCCTCACAACAACCGGACCCGGAAAGTCATTCCGGTGACGTCGATCGGGAAAGGATCCGGCGTTCCGGCAGGATGCTCAGCGCTGCACAGCTACGGCAGGAGCGGCTGCGCGCGCATCGCGGCGCCGCCAGTACGCGGCCAGGGCAGCCCCGGAGACGTTGTGCCAGACGGAGAAGATGGCCGCGGGCAGGGCCGCCTCCGGCGTCAGGTACGTCCGGGCCAGGCCCGCGGCCAGTCCGGAGTTCTGCATGCCGACCTCTATCGCCGTCGTCCTCCTCGCCGCGACGGGAAGCTTGAACAGACGCGCGGCACCGTATCCCAGGGCGTAGCCGAGGCCGTTGTGCAGGATCACCGCGGCAAGGACGAGGAGCCCGGCCGAGAAGATGATCCCGGCACTGCCGGACACCACGGCGATCACCACCACCGTGATGGCTCCCACCGAGATCCAGGGGAGCGCGGGGAGGAGGGTCGCGACGAGCCGGGGCAGGAAGTACCGGACGGCGAGGCCCACGATGACCGGGATCAGCACGATCTGGAGGATGGACAGGCCGATGGCGGCGGCATCTACGGGCATGTACTGACCCGCGAGCCAGAGCGTGAGCAGCGGCGTCAGCACCGGGGCGAGGATCGTGGACACCGAGGTCATCGCGACGGACAGTGCCACGTCGCCGCGCGCGAGGTAGGAGACCACGTTGGAGGCCGTCCCGCCGGGGCAGCACCCCACGAGGATGACGCCGGCGGCGAGGGCCGGCGGAAGCCCGAGTGCCATCGAGACGACCCACCCGATCGACGGCATGATCACGAACTGCGCCACCACCCCGATCACGACGGGGATGGGGCGCTTTCCGATCAGTGCGAAGTCCACCGGCGTAAGGGTCAGGCCCATCCCGAACATGATCACTCCGAGCAGCGGATTGACCAGTGGACCGAGTCCCGCGAAGGATGCGGGCGTGAGGACGGCCACGAGTCCGCCGGCCAGGATCAGCAACGGGAACAGCGTCACGGCGATCCTTGCGCTGCGTTCTTCGGCGGCCTTCGGCTGCGGGGAATTGTTACTCATGGTTAACGGAATATCACGTGCTCCCCCGCGGCCCGCACTGTTACAGTGGCTCACACCCCGAAGGCAAGGGTACTTAGTTCCTCACTGACGGCAGGTAGGACAATGGCGACGACCGACAGGAAATTCACCGCTACCGAGGAGTCGACGAGCAAGCATCCCCACGACTGGGGCCGGGCGATGTCCGTGGCGATCTGCCGCCTGACGGACATGGCGCGGGAGGCAGGCGACCCGGTACACGACGAAGCATTGATCGGCGAGGACCTCCACCTCTTCGTCGAGGACACCCACGACGGCGTCAGCATCACGATGTCGTGGACGCCCCGAGAGCGGGCCGCCCTTCCCCCGGCGACTCCCACCTCCGAGGACAGCCCGGAGCACGGCGCATCGGGCGAGCGGTTCGATCCGACCGGTGGCAGCACCGCAGGGTTGGGTCAGTAGCGAAAAGCAGCCGGCCTCGCATGCCCCTGAATCAGTAAGCAGACTTATGATTTCCGGCGTAGTGTTGCAGGGAATTACACGGCGAACCACGTGGAGGACAGTATGAGTGAGAAGCGCCCGGATCCCTCGAATGCGGGAAACCCCGATCCGATCGAAAACAACATCACCGGCCTCGAGCCAGGAGGCGGCGTGCCACCGGGCGAAACACCTCCGGGCGAGGCCAGCACCACCTGGCAGCAGGGACATGCCGACGATGAAACCCCGTCACGCGGCCTTCAGGGAGTGTGGCTCGGCATGATCGGGCTGATCGTGCTGCTCGTGCTGGTATTCATCGTCGGAAACATCGTCGGCCTCTTCAACATGTTCTGATCTCTTGGTAAGCGAAAGCCCCCACCCGCCGGCCGGCGGATGGGGGCTTTCGTCCGTGCGGCGGAAATCCGCGCTAGGACGCCGCTTCGTCGCGCAGGCGGTAGTAGTCGATCAGCGCCGACTCCTCCTCTGGCGAGAGCTCGACGCTGCTGACGGCGTCGGGCGCGTCCGTGATTATGCTCTTCGTCCAGGCGAGGTGCAGGTCATCGCCCTCGAACCGGGAGTTCGCCAGGGGCACGTAGTGCTTGCGCGAGTTCAGCAGACCCAGTGACACCGTGACCCAGGCGGGGATACCCGATTCCTTCTCGAGGTGCACGTCGTTCACGTCTCCGAGCTTCTTGCCCTTGCTGTCCCAGGCGACAGCCGCCTGGAGCTTGTTGATTTCTGCCTGAGACATCGGCTTCCCTTCGGTGGAGGAGGATCGGTTCGCTTCCCATTCCAGCCCAGATACTGCCTGGGGGCAATCAGGATCCGGCGTCAGGCCTTGTCCGCGGCTTCACCGAGCATCGGCAGGAAGCGGTCCAGCGCCCACACCAGGCTCAGCGGATTGGCCGCGGAGATGGAGAGGGTCAGCGTGTTGTCACTGTCCGCGACGAGTGCGCCCTTCGAGACGGCGGGGATCTGCGCGAGCAGCGGATCGGCGGAGATGGCCTCCTTGGTGGCCTCGTCCGGCACCCAGGTCACGAAGATGTCCGAATCCAGTTCATTGGCACGCTCGGCCGACCACGGGATGAAGAACTCCTCGGAGCCCGTGGTGTTGTCGGTGACGACATCGGCCTGGACCATGCCGAGCTCGGTCAGGAAGCGGGGGCGGTTGTCGTTCGCGGTGTACACGCTCACGCCGTCCGCACTGGCCGGTTCGAGGTTGCCGTAGATGAAGGTCTTGCCCTCGAGCTGCGGATACTCGGCGGCGGCGTCCGCGATCGCCCCCTCCGTCTCCGACACGAGCTGCTCGGCATCCTCGGACAGGCCGAGCGCCTCACCGATGATGCGCGTCGAATCCTGCCAGGCCGTGCCGTAGGCCACCTCAGGGTAGGCGACGACCGGCGCGATCTTGCTGAGGGTGTCGTAGTCCTCCTGCGACAGACCGGAGTAGGCGGCAAGGATCACGTCCGGGTTCGTGGCTGCGATGTCGTCGAAGGCGATGCCGTCCGTCTCCGAGTACTGCGCCGGCGCACTCCCGGTCCCGATGGCGGCGCCGAGCTCCTCGAGCTTCGCGTCCTTCCACGGAGTCGACTGGTTCTCGTTGCCACCATAGGTGTCGGCAGGCATCCCGACGGGCACGACGCCGAGGGCAAGGGACACATCCGCGTTCACCCACGAGACGGTGGCCACGCGCTCGGGCTTCTCGGCGAGGGTGGTCTCGCCGAAGGCGTGCTCGATGGTGACGGGGAAGGCGTCCGCATCAGCGGAGGCGCTGCTTCCTCCACCGGCCGCCGTGCCGCTGTCGGCGGGGCCGGTGGAGCAGGCGGAAAGGGAGAGGACGGCGACGGCGGCAGCGGCAATCAGGCCGCGCAGGCGTGGGGGGGCCATGAGGCTCCTTGGCTTCGACGGCCTCGCACGAGGCCATGGGGACGGATAGAAGTAAGGGTAGCCTAAGGCGAGCGAATTACGAAAAGCTTTCGTTACGTAATAGCTACGACTCGCGGGCCTTGCGCGTCTCACGGTCGTTCGCCTTCTGCAGGGCGTCGATGAGTTCACCCTTCGTCATGGCCGAGCGGCCCGGCACATCGAGCTTCTTCGCAAGGTCGTAGAGGTGCTTCTTGCTGGCGTTCGCGTCCACCCCGCCTGCCGTAGGGCGCCCGTCGGCGCCTCCGCCTGCCGCCTGATCGTCGGACGGCCCCTTCGACTCCTTCGGCTCCCAGTGGTCCCCCACCTTCTCGAAACCGTGCTTGAGCGAGGCGAATGCGGTCCGACGTGCGCGCTCGCCGTCGCCGTACTGTTCCTCCGCGGCGTCGAGGGTCGCGGCGAAGGTGTCCTGCGCCTTCGCGTCGGAGCGCTGGAGCGTGCTGGGAAGCGTCTCGGCCTTGACCTCGCCGTCCTCGGTGAATCGCGACATCCGCTGCATCCTCTCGTGGGTTCGACCCCGCCTCCCCAGAGGCGGCCCGGCCGGGACGGGCGCTACCCGGACTCACTCGAGCATATCCGGCACCCTGTCCATCGTCCCTCCCGCACGGTACCGTGAACCGCACCAGCCATTGGGTAAGGCCAACCGCAGCGGGGACGCGGTGGCCCTGCCTGGCCGGCCGGCCACTACTCACGCGCCAATGGAGGACTTTCGTGATCAGGAGCAACACCACCGCACCGGAACGGCCCAGAGCTGCCCGGACCCGGACACTTGCACTCGGCCTTGCTGCGCTCATCAGCCTGCCGCTTCTCACCTCGGGGCCGGCACAGGCCAAGGGCAACTTCCCCTCACCCGAGGGCAACACCAGCACCGCCAGCATCCTCACCTACGCCGACACCGTCAAGGAACTGGAAAGGATCGAGGAGACCTCCCGCTACGGGGTGGACGTCTTCACGCTCGCCGAGGCGGGCACCGGGGTCGACACCAGCGAGCAGGGCCGGGACCTGTACGTGGCAACCGTCGGTGACGGACCGAAGGACGTCTGGGTGCAAGGGCGCATCCACGGGAACGAGCCCTACGGCGCCGAAGCCATCCTCAGCCTGCTCAAGGACCTCGGAACCAACGGCTCCCCCGAGTACGAGGAGATCCGGGACGCCTTCACCATCCACTTCATCCCGATGTACAACCCGGACGGCAGCGAACTGAACATCCGCCAGACCGTCCTCTGGGATACCGCCGCGAACGCGCCCCGCAAGGGCGCCAACGGACAGGACCTCATCGTGGACCTCAACCGCGACTGGGTGGCAGACAAGTTCCAGGCGCGGGAGTCGCTCGCCTTCTACGAGTACTGGACCATGGTGGATCCTGAGTACGGCATCGACATCCACCACCAGGGTCTCAAGCAGCAGTACGGCACGGGCGACGACGTCACCCTGTCCCTCGGCATCTCCCTCGCTCCGGGTGGACCGACACTGCCCACCCTCAAGGGTGGCGCATACGACGTCCTCACCCGCCAGATGCACGGGTACGTGTACGAGGAGCTGAAGGGCACCGGCTTCATCACGATGGATCGGTACCAGGTGGGCAACAGCCTGGAGATCGACATCAAGGGCGGGGTCGTTTCCGCCATGATGCTGGGGTTGAACCACCAGAACCTCAACCCCGAGGGCCACTCGAATCCCGTGGTGTTCTTCGAGACCTCCGGCAACACCAGCGACGGGTCACTCGGCCAGAAGGCACGGGGGAAGAGCATCCAGCAGAACATCCTGGCCATGCGGACGCTGCTCGGCGGCCTCGCCAGTGGCGAGGTGCAGCAGACGGATCCCGAGGTGTGGGAGGACATCCCCCACGCACCGGTCACCGGCTACAGCACGGACTACGCGGGCACCATCCCCGTCACGCCGTAGGTCCTTCGCCAGGCTCGACGACGGCGCCTCCGCACTCGGCGGAGGCGCCGTCGTCGTTTGGTACGGGCCGTCGTCGTTCGGTACGAGCCGCCGTCGTTCGTGATGAGCCGGGATCGGGCTGGCGCAGGGAGATCCCTGGCGCCCGATCGGCGTTTCGCCTCGCCCCGGCTCAGCCGCGGGCGGTGAGGAATGCCTCGAGCGCCGGAAGGTCATCTGTGTTGATGTGGTCGACACCCGCGTCGTCGAGTTCCGCCCAGACTGCCTCGCGGGCGGCGCCGGGGAGGTCGGGGGTGGCCCAGAACCTCACGCGTGCTCCCTGCTGGTGGGCTGTGGCGACATAGTCCCGCAGCTTCGTCCGTTCAGCCGGAGGCATCTCCCCGACACCCAGCCAGGTGAACAGCTGCGTCCAGTTGTTGCTGACCAGGGGCATGAGGCTGGATGGCAGGGCCGAGCCGAGATCCGTCGCGCGGCCGTCATAGAAGCTCAGGCGCTGCCGATCAGCCTCCATCGTGGCCAGGGGGCGGTTTCCGCTGACAACCACGCTCACGGCACCCTGCAGAACCTTGCCGTTGGAGAAGCGGCTGAGCATGCTTCGGTGCTCGCCGAGCTCGGCCTCGATGGCGGCCCACGTCTGTTCGGCGTCGCCCTTGATGTCCACGAGGAGCTGGAACCCGCCTTCCCAGCCCGAATAGACGCTGCCCGCCCTGCCGCTGACGAGGTCGTCGAGCGGATCGAGGTACAGGCTTTCGAGTGTCACGCCGGGCCTCACGTCCTCGAGATCATGGGCCACCAGGAGCTCGCCGTCGACGAGCCAGACGTCGGCCTCGACGCTCGTGAATCCGTGCGCGAGCGCGTCGTACAGCGGGCGGTCCTGCTCGTAGTCGTTGTGCGCATGGGCCGCCGCCTGCGGGGTCCCGAGCAGGGTGTTGTCATGGGCCGGGGCGGCCGACGCCGGCAGTGCGGCGACGAGAGTGGCGGGCAGGGCGAGCGCGATGGCGGCGAGGATGGCGGCGAGGGGGCGTGCGACGGGCATGGGTGTTCAGCTTCCTTCGAGGTGCAGGGACGGCACCACGCTAGGAAGCGGACATGAGCAGGAGGCCGACGCCGGTTGGCCTCCCGATGAACGCAGGCGGACGGCCCGACCCGTCGTCGGTCCCCTGCCCGCCCGGAATCCGCGCCGGAGCAGCGCACCTGTCAGCCCAGGGTCGCGAGGTACCTGACCAGCTCACGCGGAGCAGAGGTCGGGGCCACTGCTTCCACTGCCGCGTTGTAGTTCGTGTTGGTGTTGACGTCGTAGGTCAGCACGCGGCCGTCGGCGGTCTCGATGAACTCGATGCCGCAGACCTCGAGCTGGTTGCGCCGCGCGAACTCCTCGAACGAGGCGATGACCGGGTGGTCGAAACCCTCGCGGAGGCTGAAGAGCTGCTGTCCGGGCTCGGGGGCGATGGTGGCGCCGGGCGGCATGATGGGCCTGCCCGTCTCGGGGTCGATGGCGCACGCATCCGCCGGGCACAGCTGGAACCCGCCGCGGGCCGTGTCCGCCTTGATCGCGTAGACGAACCTGCCGCCCACGATCTCCGCCCGGGTGATGAAGGGCTCGGCAGCCTGGATGAACTCCTGCACCAGGGTGATGCCGTCCTGCGGCTCCTCGAACTCGTTCGAGGCCACGTACGCGGCCAGCTCCTCGTGCGAGTCGAACTTCCGGACGCCGAGGCCCTTGCCGCCCTGGTTGTGCTTGATGATGAAGGGGACATCGAAGCCCTGCGCGGCTTCGAGGATCCGGTCCCGGCCCACGGCGGCGACCGTCCGGGGAGTGTCGATACCGGCGGCCTTCAGCGCGGTCAACTGGTCCACCTTGCTCATCTCGAGCTCGAGCACGCGCCGGCCGTTGACCGTCCGGCGCCCATGGGCCTCGAGCCAGGACAGGACGGAGCGGGCGTAGTCCTTGGACAGGCCATGGTCCCGGGTGTGGGCCGAGGCGCTGATCCGGGACCAGAAGATGCCCTCCGGCGGGACGGAATCGAGGTCCAGGACACCATCCGTGAGCAGCCATTCGACCACTTCGACGCCTTCGGCCTCGAAGGCGCGGGCGAAGGGCGGGAACCATTCAGGGTTCTCATGCAGGGCGTAGACCGTGGTCACGGGGGTCCTTCCGATCGGCAGAGTGCAGGTGGTGCTTCGATCCGCATAACCGGAGCCGCCGGGCACCTATTCCACGCCGACCGCCCCGCAGGTGGTCAGGAGCCGGCGTCGGCGTCGTGCCCGCCACCCCTGAACAGGCTGCGCCGAATCGCGTACACCTGGGCGCCGGCGAGTGCGGCGCTGATGAGGAGGGCCAACGGCCAGGACAGATCAGTGGCATAGACGAGGACGAACGCTATCGAGGCGGCGAGGACGACGACACCGAGGGCCAGGGCCACCCTCAGGTGCCACCGGAGTCCGACGGACCCCGTCGGTGCAGGCCGCCGTACATTCTGGTCGCCGTGCCCGTCACGGTCCACGTCTCCCCCGTCCATCGTCGTCGCGGTTCCCTTCTTCGTTCAAGGATCGCATCGAAGTCCCCCTACTGCTGGATGAAGATGCCGTTGCCCGGGCCCAGTGGCAGGTCGAGGTAGAAGAACACCGTCAGGATGGCTACCCACGCGAGCCAGAACGGCACCACGAAGGGCAGCATGCGTGCCATGAGCGTCCCGAGGCCGGCTTCCGGCTCGTACTTCCGCAGCATGGTGAGGAGCACGATCATGTAGGGGTTCAGCGGGGTGATGACCTGCGTGGCAGAATCGCCGACGCGGAATGCGCCCTGGATGAAGGCCGGCTCGTAGCCGAGCAGCGCGAACAGCGGGACGAACACCGATGCCATGAGCGTCCACATCGATGAGCCCGAGATGATGAAGAGGTTCAGCACCGAGGCGAGCAGGATGAAGGCGATGACCGCCGGGTAGCCCGTCAACCCGATGGCCTCGAGTCCCGATGCGCCCGCGACGGCGATCCAGGACCCGATGCCGGACCAGTTGAACAGGGCGATGAACTGGCCGAGGATGAACGCCAGCACCAGGAAACCCGCCATGTCCCTGATGGCCTCTCCCATGACGCGCGGTACATCCCGGCCCGTGGTGATGGTACCGACGATCCGCCCGTAGACGAGGCCGGGGATGGTGAAGAGCAGGAACACGATGAAGACGATCGAGCTGAGGAGCGGCGAGCGCGGCAGGAACCCGCCGGCCTCGTTGCGCCAGGGCGAGTCCGGGATGATCACTGCGACCAGGACCGCCAGCGCGACGGCGGCGCCGACGATCATGGACCACCTCAGGGCACGGGCCTCCTGGGGCTCCAGTTCGGCCTTGAGGACCACGGGCGCGGACGCGTGCTCGCCGTCCTCGGCGAGTTCGTCGACCGGCACGTTCTGCCGGGAGAGGCGGGGCTCGAGGACCTTGTCGATGATGAACCCGGCAATGAGGATCAGGACCACCGAGGACGCGATGTTGAAGTAGTAGTTGGACAGCGGCGTCACCGGCGACCCCGGGTTGGGGAGATTCTCCGTGACCGCCGTCGTGATGCCGGCGAACAGGGCGTCGAGGCTGGTGACCAGCAGGTTGGTGGAGTACCCGGCTCCGGCGGCCGCGAAGCCGCCGAGGAGGCCCGCGACCGGGTGGCGGCCGGCAGCCTTGAAGACGAGTGCCGCGAGCGGCGGGATGATGACGAACGCGGAGTCGGACATGACGGATCCGACGACGCCGACGAAGCCCACGGCGTAGGGCAGGGCCCAGCGCGGAGCCGAACCGAAGACACGACGGATCAGCGCCCCGAGCAGCCCGGACTTCTCGGCCACGCCGACGGCGAGCAGGATGGGGAGCACCGTGGCCAGCGGCGGGAAGCCGAGGTAGTTGGCCCCTAGGTTCTCGGTGAGCCAGGTCAGGCCCTCTCCCGTGAAGAGGCCCTTGATGACCGTCGATTCCTCCGCACCGGGTACCTGGACGGTCACGTCGGCGAGCGCCATGCCCGTGGTGACCACGGCGGTGATGCCGAAGAGGATCAGGAAGAGCATGAAGGGATCGGGCAGCTTGTTGCCGACCCGCTCCACTCCGGTGAGGAACCGGTCCGCCAGTCCCGGGCGTGTTGCTGCTGTGGATGACATGCGTTCTCCTGGGCGGTCGATGCTGCGAATTCTGCGTGGGGTGCTGATCGTGGAGTGGCTGATCGTGCAGTGTCAGGCGAAGTAGGACGGCACGTCGATCGCGCCGCCCTGCGCCTCGAATTCCTCGTGGACGGCGGTGCGGAGGGATCCGTCGGACAGGTAGTCGAGCGCGGTGAGCGCCAGCCCGACGGCGCCGTCCAGCGCTCCCTGCTCGGCGGCCCCACTCCGAGCCGCTTCAGCGAACCCGCGCGTGTGCAGGGCCGTGGACGGTTCGGCCACGCGGATCAGCGGGTGCATGCCGGGGATCCGGTAACTGACGTTACCGAAATCCGTCGACGCGGCGAGGGTCTCCGAGACGACGCCGAGCGGGAGTGGTGAGCGCCCACGCCGCTGCTGGGCGGCGACCCACCGGCCGGTGAGTGCACTGTTGGTGCGGATCGGGAGCGACGGCGGATGCTCGTCCCACAGCAGTTCCACGCCGGTGCCCGTCATGAGGGCGGCTCCGTGTGCCACGTCCTCGAGGCGGGCGCTGAGGTCCCGCAGGGTCGCGGGCTGCTGCGAGCGGGCGTAGAGCTTGAGGACAGCGCGGCCGGGGATGATGTTGGGGCTCTCGCCGCCCTCGGAGATATTCGTGTGCACCCGGTCCGACGGCGGCAGTTGCTGTCGCAGCAGGCCGATGCCCTGGTAGGCGAGGTTCGCGGCGTCGAGCGCGTTCCGGCCCATGAAGGGTTGCGCGGACGCGTGCGCCTCCACACCGGTGAACGTGATGGTGAGCAGCCGCCGGCCGAGCCAGACCTGGTCCGCGAGGTCGTAACCGTAGGGGTGCACCATGATCGCGGCGTCGATACCGTCGAAGGCACCGTTTCGCGCCATGACCTCCTTGCCGGAGTGGCCCTCCTCGGCGGGGGTCCCGAGGAACACGACGCGCCCCGGTAGCCGATCGGCTACGGAAGCCAGGGCCAGGAAGGCACCCAGCCCGGCCGCCGCGATGACGTTGTGCCCGCACGCATGACCGATCTCCGGGAGGGCATCGTACTCCGCGAGGATCGCGATGGTGGGACCCCGGTCCGCGCTGCCGATCTCCGCCCGCACCGACGTCTCGACGCCGTGGACGCCGAGTGTCGCATCGAGGCCCTGGCGTGTGAGTTCCTGATGCAGCAGCATCACGCTCCGGTGCTCCCTGTACGCCGTTTCCGGGTGTGCGTGCAGGGACTGGACCACGTGGCGAAGGCGCTCCGCGACAGCCTCCACACCCTGCTCGACGTCGTCGGACAGGTCCGGGGAGGCCCCGCCGAAGGGCGAGGGATCCGGCACCGCTTCTGCGAGCAGCCTCCGCGTGCGCTCGTCGATCGACTGCAGGTATGCGTGGTCGGGCTCGGTGGGTCGGCTCATTCGAGTAGCTTAGGCAACGATCAGGGTGCCGTGCTGTCCCCTATGTAAACGCTGGGTAACAGTGCGACCGGGCTCCTGAAAGATAATCTTCCGGAAATATCCCTGCAACACCGCTCCCGAATCATGGAGGGAGCGGCTCGCCAGTCTCAACGGGCCGCATCCTGAACCGTCAAGGAGCACCATGACCGCAATCGCCACTCCCAGCACCGCCCGCATCCTCGATCTCGGTGCCCTGAGCGCCGGGACCGTCGTCGAGGCGCGCCGCAAGAACGAGGTGCACTACCGCGGCTGCGTCGAGGATGCCGCTCCCGGCCTCGGCGTCGTCTGGATCCGTGATGACCTCGCCGGCCACCGGGCCCTCCTCCACCTCGACGAGTACAGCATCTGGCGGATCAGCGCCTGAGCCCCGGGCCTGCATCCCACCCCTCCTAGACTGGGGGGATGACTGCAACCCTCGTGGCGAAGGACCTGTCCGGGGGCCATGCCCACCGAACCCTCTTCTCGAAGCTGGACCTCACCGTCGCACCAGGCGACGTCGTCGGGGTGGTCGGGGCTAACGGTGCCGGAAAGACCACGCTCCTGCGCCTGCTCGCCGGAGCGGACACACCGCTGGCAGGGACCGTCCGCACCACGCCGCCCGACGCCTTCGTGGGCTGGCTCCCGCAGGAACACGAGCGGCTCGAGGGCGAGACCGTCGCCGCCTACATCGGCCGCCGGACCGGCACGACGGCGGCGACCTCCGCCATGGAGGACGCTGCGGCTGCCCTCGGCAGCGGTGAGAAAGGCGCCGACGACGTTTACGCGGTAGCGCTGGACCACTGGATGTCCTCCGGCGCCGTGGACCTCGACGACAGGATGCCGGCCGTTCTGGCCGACGTCGCCGGCGCCCTGGACCCCGCAACCCCGACCACCGCCCTGTCCGGCGGACAGCTCGCCCGTGTCGCCCTCGCGGCCCTGTTGCTCAGCCGCTTCGACATCGTCCTCCTCGACGAGCCCACCAACGACCTCGACCTCGAGGGTCTCGAGCGCCTCGAGGCGTTCATCCAGAACCTGCGCGGAGGCGTGGTCCTCGTCTCCCACGACCGCGAGTTCCTGGCGCGGTGCGTCACCACCGTCGTCGAACTGGATTTCGCCCAGAACAGGGTGGCCGTGTACGACGGCGGCTATGACGCCTTCCTCGAGGAGCGCGCGGTGGCACGGCGCCACGCCCGCGAGGCGTACGAGGAGTATGCGGAGAAGAAGCAGGACCTGGTGGGACGTGCCCGCACGCAGCGCGAGTGGAGCTCGCAGGGTGTGCGAAACGCGATGAAGAAGAGCCCCGACAACGACAAGATCCGCCGGAAGGCCAGTGCCGAGTCCTCCGAGAAGCAGGCGCAGAAGGTGCGCCAGATGGAATCGCGCATCGCCCGGATGGACGAGGTGGAGGAGCCGCGCAAGGAGTGGCAGCTCCAGTTCACCATCGGCTCGGCGACGCGCTCCAGCTCCGTCGTCGCCACCCTCAACAACGCGTCCGCGACGCAGGGCACGTTCACGCTCGGGCCGGTCTCGCTGCAGGTCAACGCAGGCGAGCGCATCGGGATCACCGGACCCAACGGCGCCGGGAAATCGACCCTGCTGCGGCTGCTGCTCGGTCACCAGCAGCCCGACGACGGCGCTGCCGCCCTCGGTTCCAGCGTCGCGGTCGGCGAGATCGACCAGGCACGCGGTCAACTCGATGAGACCCTGCCGCTCGGCACGGCCTTCGAAGCGCTGGTCCCCGAACTGACGCAGGGCGAGGTGCGGACCCTCCTCGCGAAGTTCGGGCTGAAGGCGGACCAGGTGCGCGCCGTCGTCGGTTCCCTCTCGCCCGGGGAGCGCACCCGCGCCGGGCTGGCCCTGCTCCAGGCCCGCGGCGTGAACCTCCTCGTCCTCGACGAGCCGACCAACCACCTGGACCTCCCCGCGATCGAGCAGCTCGAGGATGCGCTCGAGTCCTACACGGGCGCCCTGCTCCTCGTCACGCATGACCGCAGGTTGCTCGAGAACGTCCGCCTGGACGAGCGCTGGCAGGTCGACGGCGGCCGGGTCTCCGTCGGCTAGGACTGGCGGGCGGGTATCACCTGCGCGTGGCACCATGGAAGCCGAGGCGGGGGCGACCCGCTTCCCGGACGATGGGTGCCGTACCCGGTGTGCGACAAGACGGCCCGTGGGAGTGCATCATGGCCTGGCTCGTCCTCGTAGTCTCCGGCGTCCTCGAAGCGGTCTGGGCGACCGCCCTCGGTAGGTCCGAGGGCTTCAGCAAGCCGGGACCGACGCTCGTGTTCGCCGTGGCCATCGTCGCCAGCATGGCGGGCCTGGCCTATGCGATGCGCACCCTGCCCGTCGGCACGGCCTACGCCGTCTGGGTGGGCATCGGAGCATCCCTCACCGTCATCTACGCGATGGTCACGGGCACCGAGCCGGCCTCCCTGCTCAAGATCGTGTTCGTCCTGATGATCGTCGGCGGCGTGATCGGGCTGAAGCTCACGCAATGACCTGCAGATGCCCGCCCATGCTGCCCAGGCGGGGAGATGTCCTGAATCCCCCTTCTTTCCTCGCACTGCCTTGAGACAGCGGCACGACCCTGCGTCAAAACTGAGGGCGTACCGCCGGTTCGGTTGAGGTCCGCGGGAGAGGATCGATACAGGTTCAGCCGGGAGCCGCGACGAGGAGTTCAGCACGATGCAGAATGACGACACCCTGACCGCGATGACGTTCGCCGGGTTCTCCGCCTATGAGACCTGGACGCGCTACTGCAGCATGGGCGGCTGCACCGGCTACTTCGAGGTAGACGCCTACCTCCACGGTCTCTACGGCGTGGGCCGCGAGGACGCCGACCTCGTCTCCCGGGCCGTCAACGGACTGATCGACGGTGCCTGCCCGGCCGACGAGGCCGGGTTCTGCCGCGCCCCCTACTCATGGACGTCGAACTCCGAACAGCCTTCCTACGACGCCGTGCTGGACGGCGCGATCGACGTCATGACCGGGGAGATGGCCGGCGACCTGGACTGGCTCGACGACGGGCCCATCCTGGTCGAGGTGGACGACCTCGTGGGCCCCCACTCGCCGGACACGTTCGGCTCGATGCTCCTCACCGGGCTGGATGTCAGCTCCCTGTCCGGCCGGCCCGGCATTCCGCTCCCGCCCGGCGCACCATTGGAGCTGCTGCGCGAGGTCCTGGACAGCGGGATCATCGGCCGGATCGTTTCCCGCGAGCGGCAGTAGCCCTACCTGCCCGGCTCACGCTCCAGGGCGGCGTCGTGCTCCTCGTGCGCCTTCCGGATCATCTCCATGAACTCGGTCTCGTTGCGGATGAGCCGCTTGAACTTCTCGGGGAGCTTCCTGAGGTCCTGTTCCTCGGCGCACAGCCTGGCGTAGATCTTCTCGCGCTCGGTGATGTCGGTCTCGTAGTTGAGGTCGAGGTATTCGGCGGCGTGGCGTTTGGCACCCGAGATGGCGTTCTTCGCCCTGCCCTTGGGGCTGAGGACCGACGCCAGGACTGTCACGACGAGCACGCCGAGGATCACGCTCAGCGAGAGGCCGGTGCTGATCTCGACGACGCTCACGTGCTCGCCGTTGTTGATGAACGGCAGGTTGTTCTCGTGCAGGGCGTGGAGGATGAGCTTCACGCCGATGAAGCCGAGGATCACCGCCAGGCCGTAGGAGAGGTAGATGAGGCGGTCCAGCAGCCCGTCGATGAGGAAGAACAGCTGCCGCAGTCCCATGAGCGAGAAAGCCGTCGCGGTGAAGACGATGAAGGTGTTCTGGGTCAGGCCGAAGATGGCCGGGATGGAGTCGAGGGCGAAGAGGATATCGGTGGCACCGATGGCCACCATGACGAGCAGCATCGGTGTGAGGACGCGCTTGCCGTCCTCCATGGTGAAGAGCTTGTCGCCGTCGTAGTGCTCCGATGCCGGCAGGAAGCGTTTCGCGAGCCGGATGATGACGCTCTCGCTGTCGTCGTCGTGTGAGCTGGGCTTCAACAGGTTCCCTGCCGTGATGAGCAGGATCAGACCGAAGATGTAGAACACCCAGGCGAAGCTGTTGATCAGCGCGGCCCCCAGGAAGATGAAGCCGGTGCGGGCGATCAGCGAGAAGACGATGCCGAACAGGAGCACCTTCTGCTGGTCCGCCCGGGGCACCTTGAAACTCGACATGATGATGAGGAAGACGAAGAGGTTGTCCACGGACAGCGCCTTCTCCGTCACGTAGCCGGCGAAGTACTCGGTACCCATGGTGGGGCCGCCGAAGATCAGCACGCCCACTCCGAAGAGGAGCGCGATGCCCACGTAGATCGAGGACCAGATCGCGGACTCGCGGAGGCTGGGCGTGTGGGCCTTGCGCACATGGAAGAAGAAGTCGAACACGAGCAGGCCCACGATGCCGATCACCGTGCCGGTCCAGACGTAGAGCGGTACTTCCATGCTGCGGGTCTCCTCGAGGATGGTGCCGGTGCGGTGCAGTCGTGCCGGGCCTTCGGTCGTGCTCGCAACGGTACCGGCCCACCCCTAGACTGGCGCAGTCCGTACCTTTACGTCGAGGGGATGCCATGAGCCCGATGATGCGCGCTGCAGTGCTTCGCGCCGCCGACCTGCCTGTTCCCTACGCAGGGAGCAACCCCCTCTCCCTGGAAATGGTTCCCGTGCCGGAGCCCCGGGCGGGCGAGGTGCTGGTCCGCATAGCCCGGGCCAGCCTCTGCCACTCGGACCTGTCGGTCATCAACGGCTCGAGGGTCCGGCCGCTCCCCATGGCCCTCGGCCATGAGGCGACCGGCGTCGTCGAGCGCGTGGGCGACGGCGTCAGCGACGTCCGGACAGGCGACCACGTGGTCCTCGTGTTCGTTCCGGCTTGCGGCTCCTGCCGCGCATGCTCCTCGGGCCGGCCGGCACTCTGCTACCGCGGTGCGGAGGCCAACGGGAGCGGTGACCTGCTGCACGGTCCGGCCCTGCTGAGAACTGTCGACGGCGAGCGCATCAATCACCACCTCGGCGTCTCCGCGTTCGCCGAGTACGCCGTCGTGGCACGGGAGTCGGTGGTCGTGATCGACGACGACGTCCCCTTCGACATCGCAGCGATGTTCGGCTGCGCGGCCCTCACGGGTATTGGCGCCGTCCTGAACACGGCCGCCGTCACGGAGGGCCAGTCCGTCGTCGTCTTCGGGCTGGGCGCCGTCGGGCTGATGTCCGTCATGGCCGCGGCCCAGGTGGCCGGCACAACGGTGATCGCGATCGATCCCCTGCCGTCCAAGCAGGAACTCGGCCTCCGGTGCGGCGCGCAGCATGCCGGCTCTCCCGACGACGCCGCCGACCTGGTGCGGCAGTCGACGGACGGAGGGGCGGACGTGGTCATCGAAGCCGTGGGCAGCGCGCGCGTCATGGAGGCGGGCCTGCAACTGCTGGCCCGCGGTGGGGCCCTGGTGTCCGTCGGCCTACCGCACCCAAACCAGGAGATCTCGACGCAGGCGCTGCAGTTCGCCGGCATGGGGCGCCGATTGCTCGGGTCCTACATGGGTGATGCCGTACCCGAGCGCGACATCCCTGCATACCTCGACCTCTGGCGGCAGGGACTCCTGCCCGTCGAACTGCTCCACACCGACAGCCGGCCCCTGGCCGACCTCAACGAGAGCCTCGATGCGCTCGCCGAAGGCCGCGTGGTTCGACGGATCTTCACCCTCGACGAGGGCCCTGTCACCGTTGGCACCGCCTCCTGAAGCCTGCTTACCATGTGGGCAGCACGTCTATCCAAAGGAGAACGACAATGCAGCAACGCTCACTCGGCGGAACCCACGTCAGCGCCATCGGCCTCGGTGGCATGCCCATGTCCATCGAGGGTCGTCCTGACGAGGAGCGATCCATCCGCACCATCCACGCAGCGCTCGAAGCAGGCGTCACCCTGATAGACACAGCGGACGCCTACCACCGCGACGCGAACGAGGTGGGCCACAACGAGACGCTCATCGCCAAGGCCCTCGCGAGCTACGGCTCGGATGCGACCGGCATCCTCGTCGCCACCAAGGGCGGCCACCTGCGCCCCGGTGATGGTTCGTGGACACAGAACGGCCACCCCGATTATCTGAAGGAAGCCGCGAAGGCATCGCTCAAGCGGCTCGGGGGCGACGCGATCGACCTCTACCAGTACCACCGCCCGGACACCGAGGTTCCTTACGAGGACTCCATCGGTGCCCTCAAGGACCTGCTGGACGAGGGCGTGATCCGCATGGCGGGTATCTCGAACGCCACCGTGGACCAGATCCGCAAGGCCAACCAGGTCCTGGACGGCAGGCTGGTCTCCGTGCAGAACCAGTTCTCCCCCGCCTTCCGGTCCAGCGAGGACGAGCTGCGGTACTGCGGTGAGAACGGCATCGCATTCCTGCCCTGGAGTCCCCTCGGCGGCATCCAGAAGGCAGGCGGGCTCGGAGAGCACTTCACCGCCTTCCAGCAGATCGCCGACAAGCACGGCGTGAGCCCGCAGCAGGTGTGTCTGGCCTGGGAACTGGCACTCGCCCCGACCGTCATCCCGATCCCGGGTGCCTCGCGTCCCGAGAGCATCCAGGACTCGGCGCAGGCCTCGGACCTCCAGCTCTCCGCCGATGAGATCGAGATCCTCTCGACCGCCGACTGATCCTTCGCCGCGCCACAACCGCAGGACGCCGGCCGGCGGAGTCGATCGCCGGCCGGCTAGCCGGTGGTGTCGATCGCTACGGCGCGGACGGGCGAGCCGTCCGCGCCGGCCAGGGCGAGTGGGAGCACCGAGACCAGCGGTCGCGCCCAATCCACGGCTGCGAGGTTCGTCAGGTTCTCGAGGATCAACCCGCCCGCGCCCTGGAAGAGAGCGTGGAACGGCAGGACGCCATCGTTGTGCAGGGTCGAATCAGGATTCAGGGTGTCCGTGCCGACGACGGTGATTCCGGCCGCCAGCAGCCCCTCGGCCACCTCGGCGGCAAGCACCGGGTGGTCGAGGTACCGCGGTGTCCCGAAGTGCTCGGACCAGCCCGTCCGGAACAGCACCATGGCGATGCCTGCGACGTCGTCCATCCGCTCCCGTACGGCGTTCCACCCGATCACCGCCCGTTGTTCCAGCCCGGAGCACTCCACGATGAGCGCCGTCCCCACGAGCCGTGCGAGATCGAGGTCGTCGACGGACTGTCCCGTCACCACGGAGTGGAGGGGCGCGTCGACGTGGGTGCCCGTGTGGGATCCGAGGTGGAGCGACGCGACCTGGTAGCCGTCCTCGGCGACGGTCGCAACGGTGGTCACCAGGACCTCGGGATCACCGGGGTAGACCTGCATCCCGGTGCGGATCGGCTGGGTCAGATCAACGATCCGCATGAGCCCTCTGTGTATCCGGCAGGTCGAGGAGGTGGACGTGGGGTCGCTTCGAGCGGTCGATCCGCCCGGCAGCCGCCGCCCAGCCCAGATAGAGCAGCGCGGACAGGATGAAGGTGGGGATGGTGGCTCCGATCGGGCTCGGGACCACGTAGGTCAGGAGCAGGGATCCGCCCGCACCGATCAGCCAGACCAGGACTGCCGCGATGTTGACGCCCCCGCTGTACCAGTACTCGCCGCCCTTGCCCTGCAGGATGTCCCGCCCGTAGTGGCGCGACCTCACCAGGTAGTAGTCGACGATCATGATGGCGAAGACCGGGATGAACAGCGAGCCGATGACCACGAGGAACGCGGTGAACTGGTTGAGGAGCGCGAGCCACGTGGAGCCGAGGATCGAGATCGCCCCGAGGACGATCGCCGTCGGTAGGAAGGTGACCCTGCGCGAGGGCGCCATGTTCACCACGGACGCGACCATGCCGTAGACCACCATGGTGTTGGTGGCCATGACGGACAGGAAGATCACGACGGCGAGCGGCACACCGAACGCCGCGACGATCACCGTGGGGTCGAAGGCCAGAGCCTCACCGCCTTCGAGCACCACGTAGCCGATGGCCGTGGCGCCGAGGGTCATCGCGAGCACCGTGGACAGCGCGTATCCCACACCGCTACCGACCATTCCTGCAGCCTGCGTCCGCGCGAGCCGGTTGAACTCGGCGGACAGGACGGTCCACGAGATCGCGGTCGCGATGACGACGTCGAGCGCGGCGACGGGCGTCCAGCCTGCCTCGGCATCCTGCGGGATCCCTGCGAAATCGGCGGGGCTGTGCGCGAGGAAGGCCGTTGCGAAGATGTAGGCCATGAAGGCGAGGATCACGAGGGCAAGCCACGGCTCGACCCGCGCGATGCCCGAATGCCCGAAGATCGCAAGGCACACCACGAGCAGCTGGCACAGCACGGAGAACAGGACGGGGCTCGAGAAGCCGGTGGCCTGCTCCACCAGGAAGTTCACGGTGACACCGGCGAGCATCGCCTGCACCCAGCTCCAGCCCATGAGCGTCACGACGTTCGCGGCCACCGGGAGAAAGGACCCGCGCAGCCCGAACGAGCCCTTGGTGAGCGACATGGTGGGCAGTCCGGTTCGCGTGCCCATGTTGCCGACCAGCACCAGCACGGAGCCGCCGAGCAGCGTCCCGAGGACGATCATGGCGATCGCGAGACCCCAGTCGATGCCGGGGACGAAGAGAGTCCCCGTCAGCAGCGTGGTGACCACCAGGTTCGCCGCGAGCCAGATCATCCCCATGCGCGCCGGTCCGAGTGTGCCCCGCAACGGGCCATAGCCATCGGAGTGCTGGTCGAGGTGCTGTGCCAGGCGCCGATAGGCGGAGGGGGTCGTGGTCATGGTGCACTCTCTTCCGGGGAGTCGTCGGGGGTGGGGCTGAGGTGCTCATGGACAGCCAGGATGCCGGTGGGGAGACGACGGAAGACGATGGTCTCCCGCTCCTGCGTCGTCTCGGGGACCCCTCCGGTGGAGGTGGTGGTCTGTACGTCGTGGGTGAAGACGGCCACGGGCCCCATCAGCTGAACCCGTTGATTGCTGCTGACGCACGCGGTCACCTGCCAACCGTCGTCGAGCCACCCTGCCCACAGCTGCTCGTAGTCCGCCCGGCTGCCGAGCCGCCGCGCCTCGGTGTGGAACACGAAGGTCGCGTCCTCGGCAAAGCAGTCGAAGTAGGCGCGGGTCCGCGTTGCGCCGAAGGCCGCGACGACACCCGCTGCTGCCGTGAGGACCTCCTCCTCTGTCAGCTCTGTCCCTGTCATCCGGTTCCTTCCAGCCGTCGAGTTGCCCCCCAGTCAACTTCTGTTGTCATGCGATTGTGTGTGATGCATGCAACACAAGTCAACGGTCCGCTACTGCTGGACGGATCGGGTCGGTCTTCCAGACCGGTGGTCGGGGAGGCGTTGCTAGGGTGGCACCATGTCCGCCAACCCCGTCGCCCTCATCACCGGTGCCTCACGCGGCATCGGCCGTGCCATCGCGGCCGAACTAGGTGCAACACACCACCTGCTGCTCGGGGGCCGGGACCAGGCCGCCCTGGCGGACCTGTCGTCGTCGTTCCCCTCTGCCGAGCCGTTCGCTGCCGAGCTGCGTGACGCGGGCCAGGTGGCGGCCGCGGTCGCCGGGATCCCCCGGCTCGACGTGCTCGTCCACTCGGCGGGGATCCTGCGGATGGGCACGGTCGCGGACCTGTCCGATGCAGCCTGGCGCGAAAGCTTCGAGGTCAACGTCTTCGCAGTGGCCTCCCTGACGCGCGCGCTCCTGCCGGCCCTGCGCGCTGCACGCGGGCAGGTCATCGCCATCAACAGCGGATCGGGCTACAGCTCCGGCGCCGGCTCCTCCGTCTACAGCGGTACGAAGTTCGCGCTGCGTGCCCTCACGGATGCCCTTCGCGAGGAGGAGAGGCCGCACGGCGTGCGGGTCAGTTCCATCCATCCCGGCCGCGTCGCCACCGACATGCAGGAGGAACTGCATGCCTGGGAAGGCAAGGACTACGTGCCCGACGCCTGGATCCAGCCGGATCAGGTAGCGAAAGCGGTGCGGCTCGCGGTCGACGCCACGCGCGAGTCCACCATCGAGACGCTGAGCATCCGCCCGTCGGGCATCACGCTCGACTAGTCCTTCTGCCCAGGACTTTCCCGCACCACGCGAGGCTTCCCGAACTGGGTCTGCACCCCGGGTGAGAACAGGACCGACGACGGCGGACCCTCGACGCGGATGCCGGCAGCACCCAGCAGGCCGTCGTCGAACTCGGTCAGGGTAGCGGGGTGGAGCGGCCAGGGCGTGTGGGTGTTGGGGATGTACAGGGTGCGGCCCGCCAGCGTGCTGTGCAGTCCGAAGCGCGCGGTGAGTTCCAGCGACACCGTATCGTCCGCCGTCCGCGCCGTATCCGGCCGGACCACGAAACGGGACGTCGCCTGCCGCCTGAATCGCACGACGTCGTACCCGTACTCCCGCCGATCGCCGCCGCCGCGTGTCACCGGTGAGCACCGCGACCACACGTAGGGGATTCCCCCCGTGCGCGCGGCGAGCACCACGGCCAGACGGGAGGCATCGAGCGTCACGAAGACCACGCCGCGCGTACCATCAGGACCGCGCGAGTAGAGCCGCACGTTGATCTCGGTGAAGGAGCCGAAGTAGGGAACCGGCAGGCCCCGACCGAGGCCTGCACCGAGCATGCGGAAACCGATCAGGCCCACCCATGACGAGCCGTCGACCTCGTCGGGCACGACGCCGGGCGGCATGAAGCGCGCCACCGCTTCCGCCTCGACGCGCCAGTGCAGGAACACGGCATCCGCCCAGAACTGGTCCATGATGATGGGCCTGGGCAGCTCGGGCGCGAGGTGCCAGGTGTCGTCGTGCTGGTGATCGTCGGTCATGAGAGCTGCTCCCCGCAGTCGTCGGGTTCCTCGGCGAAGCGGTACCAGTCGGGCAGCGCGGCCGTGAATTCGGAGCGGACGGCCGGATCCTCTGCCACGGTCCAGTCCACGGCGGCCCCCACCTCGGGTTCCACCTTGTTCCACTCGAACCAGTTCACCATCTTCAGCTGCGGGAACCGCTCGTGCACGGCTGGGTCGAAGACCTGCTCCCACCACGCACGCTTGATATTGAGCGTCCGCAGGGTACCGATATCGTCCGTGACGAGGGCCGCGGTCTCGGGAATCGCCAGAGGCTTGCCGTGACCCACGCCGTAGTCGGCATAGAAGTCCGGCAGCATGGAGTCGTCACCGTTCTCTCCGTCATAGGTGCCCGTGAGCTGGTCGACGAATTTGCCCTCCTCAGGCATCTCGCTCTCCCCCCAGGGGTAGGTGCTGCCCCAGTGGTACAGCGACATCCCCACCCAGTCGACGGCGTCGTCGCCGGGGTAGTAGGGACCGTAGGGATCGTCGAAGCTTGTGAGGACGCCGTCACCGGTGGTGTCGAGGTCGGCGAAACCGGCCGCCCCCGGCAGGGCTTCATGAACGCCGCCCGAGAAAGGGTATCCACCCGCATAGTTCGGCGCCCACATCATCGCCGAGCCCGGAGCGGCCCGATGGACAGCATCGGCCATGCGGCGGAATGCCTCGACGTACTCGCCCGGCTGCTGACCCCAGGGATACCAGGATCCGTTCATCTCGTGGGCGAAACGCACGATGACCGGGACGCCGTTGGTGTTGAAGCGCGCGAGCATCGCTGCCAGCTCGTCGACCCGGTCATCCGTGACCATCGCCAGCCCCTGGTGCGGTTCGAGCGTCAGGAGGAGCGTCCCGCCTTCCTGGCGCACCTGTTCGGCCGCCGCCGTGACGAGCCCGGGGTCCTCCGTCGAGAAGGGGAAGTCGGCGAAGGACACCGCCAGCGCCGGGCGCCCACCCAGCTTGTCGGCGTACTCGGCCAGCGTCTCCTTGCCCCACTCGAGGTTCACGCCCATCAGGGTGCCGTCCTCCGGCGCGAGGTTCCGCCCGTCGATGGCATCGCAGGATGCAGCCGGATTGATGTTGCAGGCGCAGAGGGTCAGGAGGAGCAGCGCCGTGAGTGCGCGTGCGAGTTGAGAGACCACAGCGTCAATCTACAACCGCCACGGCGTTACGGAGGGCGGCCGTACCGCAGCATCAGAAGGCGTAGCGGATCCGGCAGTAGGGCAAACCTGCAGCTGCCAGACCGAGGAACTCGTCGAGGTAGCCCCGCTTCTCGTAGGCGATGTAGCGCACATTGGCGAAACCGTTCTGCGACCGTTTGGTCTCCTGCAGGTCCGGCCGCCACAGGATCTCCTCCGCCTGCGGGTGCCAGCCCAGGTTGATCTCATGGAGCTGCTGGTTGTGCGTCAGGAAGATGACCTCGGCCGCGAGTTGCTGCTTGGCCGCGGGCGAGAGGGCCGCATCGAGCTGCCCGAAAAGCTCCCGCCAGTCCTCCTGCCACCCTGGTGTGACGATGACAGGGGAGAAATTCACGTGGACTTCGTAGCCCGCCTCGACGAAGTCGTTGATGGCGGCGATCCGCTCGGCGACGGGCGTGGTGCGAACGTCCACGGTGCGAGCGAGTTTCTCCGGCATGAGCGAGAAGCGGATGCGCGTGCGTCCCTGCGGATCCCAGGTGAGCAGGTCCCTGTTCACGTACTTGGTGGCGAAGGAGAGCTTTGCGGTAGGCAGATCCCGATAGAGGTGCACCAGGTCCTGCACGTTGTCGCTGACGAGCGCATCCACCGAGCAGTCGCTGTTCTCCCCGATGTCGTAGACCCACGCCGAGTCATCGCACTGGTTGGGTTCCAGCTTCATACCCTGCCGGGCCACGTGCCGCTCGAGGTAACCACTGATCTGGTCGATATTCGCGAAGACGGTGATCGGATTGCTATAGCCCTTGTGGCGGGGGACATAGCAGTAGGCGCAAGCCATGGCGCACCCATTGGCCGTCGAGGGCGCGATGAAGTCCGCGGAACGGCCATTGGGCTTCGCGGTCAACGACTTCTTGACTCCGATGATGAGTGCCTCGGTCTTGATGCGCACCCAGCGGCGCACGTTGGCCTCGTCCCCGTTCAGCTCTGGAATACGCCAGTGGCTCGCGACCTCGACGACGTCGGCATCCGGCCAACGGGCGAGAATCTCCTGACCCCTGGGAAGCGCGGCCGCGGCCGGTTCGACGTAGATACGACTTATCTGGAGCAGCTTGCTGGCCTGGAGCATGTAACCCTTCGTAGTGCCGGTCTGGGATCCAGAATATCGATTGCCACCGACACTTTCCCGGCTCCTCGGGATGGCCCCCGGTCTGGTCGCAGGGCTCTTTCGAGGGGCGGTGGCGGGGCTACGGCAACCGACCGCCGCTGCCCCTCGGCGCTCCGAGGACCCTGGTGCCCCATGCAACGAGACGGAAGCCGCGGAGGCCCTGCTGGTGACCAGGGCCTCCTGAATGGTTCAGCGGTCAGTGGCGGCCGCCGCCGAGGATGCCGAGCTCGACTGCTGTGGCGGCACCGTCGGCTTCTGCCTGGGTGAGGGTTCCGTCTGCCACTGCTGCGTCGAGCTCGTCCTGCACCGCTGCGGTTCGCTCGGCCTGTTCCTCGGCTTCGAGGTCGTCCACGGCGGTCTGGACGGTCGCTTCGTCGGCGCCGAGGGTGTCGGCCAGCGAGGCGACGACGGCGCTCTCGAGCGCCGCGCGGTCGGGGTTCTGTCCCTCGGCGGTGTCGACGCTGTCCCGTGCGGCGTCCTCGGCCGCCTCGAGTGCGTCGCTCACCGTCGTCTCATCGAGGCCGAGGTTGGTTGCAAGGTCCGCGGCGTCGATACCTTCGCGGTGCCCAAGACCGCCCCTGCCCTCGCGGGTGTCCCTATCTGCGGTCACGTCCCCACTGTCGGCCTCAGCAGTAGCGGAGGACGTGGGTGCGGGGGTGGTCGTCGCCGCAGAGGCCATCGAGGTAGCGCCGAAGCTGAGTCCGAGCGCGACGGCTGCTGCACTGACGCCGAGTGCGATCTTCTTGGAAGTGAACATGGTGTCTGGTCCTCGCTCGCCGCAATGCGGCATTGGTGATTGTCCCTGGTAGTTGTCGTCCCTGTGGTGGACTGCTTCAACTCTCGGGCCGCAAGGTAGGCGGGTGCTGTCGCGCACCTGTCACCGAGCTGTGAGACTTCCCCCGCGAGGCACGTGGCTGAACAGAAGGTCGGGATACGGCCCGAGCACCCTGCGGTTGATGCTCGCGAGGTTCACAGGTCGGTACCGAGTGCGGCAAGGACCGACCGTGCGCGGACGAGAACAAGTTGGAGTGGCCCGATACCGCAATAGTTAGGGCACAAATTGTTGCTACACTAGTCATGCAAGCCAGGCCTCAGGAGGATCCATGGATAGCACCACCGACGACGATCTGCTGCTCGAGCGGCAACTCTGCTTCGCCCTGTCCGTTGCCTCGAGGAGCGTGGTCGGCGCGTACAGGCCGGTTCTCGAGAAGCTCGACCTCACGCACCCGCAATACCTCGTGATGCTCGTCCTCTGGGAGCGCAGTCCCCGGACCGTGCGCAGCATCGGCTCCGCCCTCGCCATGGAGTCCGCCACTCTGTCACCGATGCTCAAGCGCCTCGAGGCGATGGGGCTCCTGACCCGCACCCGCGTTCCGGGTAACGAGCGCGCCCTCGCCGTAGACCTCACGGCCGCCGGCCGGCAGCTGCGGTCCAGGGCGCTCGAAGTACCCGTCACCATGTTGAAGCGCCTCGGACTGACACGCGAGCAGGTGGACACGCTCAACGAGGCGATGCACGCCATCATCAGGGCCACCGGGACCGAGCTGCCGGCGTCGACCCGCCCTGAACACCAGCCGTGACCCCTCTTCCCCCGCCCCCATCACCCCGAGACAACCCAGCCCCAGCACCCCGAGAAAAGGATCCACAGATGAGCAACAAGGACCCGCTGTCGACACGATTCATGGCCGCGACCGGCAAGCTGCGCATGTTTTTCGGACCAGCTCAGCGCGGATCCACGGACGGACCGATCGTCTATCTCGATGACGAGGCACAGCGGCAACGGCAGGCAGAACTGCAGCAGTGGACCGTGGTACGGAATCCGGACGGTTCCACCTATCTGACGCCGAAGCGGGAACAGTAGGGGGGGCACGCCTCGCCGACGCGCTGCCGGCTGAAGCTGCATATTCATGTCCGCCGAGTCCTGCGGCGCCGTGCGAGACCGGCAACGTGGGCACTCCGTCCGAAAATTTGCGGATATCCTGCGTCCCGAAGCATAGGGAAGTAGCACGGCGGGTGGCAGACTGTTCGAGTCAATCTATCGCCGCCCATGGGGACGTTCGGGCGCCAGCGCACGTCAGAAGAGGTCTCACAGTCATGAGTACAACGCGCCCGCCTGGGACCATGCTTTCCGACGGCTCCGGACTGCCCCGGACCACGCTCCTCGTGATGTCGGGCGGCCGGGACGCCCAGGGCATCGGACCCTTGGCCGAGCAGCTCGCACGGGAGACGAACGACCTGCTCGACACCCTCGGGGGTACGATCGCGCGTCTCGCCCTCGCGCACCGGTCCTGCACGCCGGACCCCGAGGATCAGGTCATGGACGACGACGCCTTCGCGTGGGTCCAGCAGTCCCTCGAGGACATCTCGGCTACCCTCCGTGGGCTGTCGCTCGGACGCGCGACCGAGAAGTCCGCTCAAGCCGACGCGCCGCGAGCGCTCATCGGGCTGGGCTGAGCCGCAGCGCTCATCGGGCTGGGCTGAGCCACAGCGCGGCTGGAATCGTCACCACACATGGCAACGCCGTCGTCGTTCCGGAGAACGACGACGGCGTTGGCTGTCTATAGGGCCTGAAGCAGCTAGATGGACTGGCGAGCGCGGATCCCGGCCCTGCCCATTGCGTCCGTGTAGGCGGACTGGATGTCCTTCAGCCACATCTCCTGGTTGGCCGGGGTGCCCTTGAAAGCGCGCTCCCCCGGTGACCGGACCTCGTAGATCTTGAAGCCGCGCTTGGCGATAGCGCGGTTCTCGAGCTTCATGAGCCTGCGTGCGGCCTTGTGGGCGTCCGCTCCGTGTGCCACGAGGGCCGACGCGCGGGGAACCTGCTGGAGGAACGTGAGCAGCGGCTTCACGCCATCGGCGATCTGATCCATTGTCAGCGCCCGCTCCTTGCCCTCGGGCAGGTACCACGGGTGGGCGTTCCACGGCATGAAGGCGTCGGGCCGCAGGCCCACCGTCTCGTAGATCTCGGCCATGCGCACGGAACTCGGGTCATCGTTCTCGAACGAGACGAATCCCGAGGGCAACGATGCTCCCGGGTTCGAGAAAAGACTGACGATCTTGCAACCATCGACATCATGGATGGGATCGATGTACGGAACCGCTGATCCGGGCTTCGACTCGGCTAGTGTGTCGCAGAGTCGGTTCACGTCCTCGATCTGCGGATCGTAGCGTTGTTCCCACTGCTGGGCCCTATACGTGGGGTCTGCCATGCGCTGTACCAATTCCGCCTCCTCGCGAACGGCGCCTGAGGTGGCGCGAACGTGTCCGCAGGTTTCCAGCCTACGCCAGTCCGCCGTGGACTCCTCGGATCGCGGCGCCGCCCGTATGTCCACCGGCCATCGGAGGACGCCGTTGCAAGGCGTGAGGGAGCACTGCAACGGCCTTCGGACAGGGCAGGCACCAATCCCTGCGGACGCCCCGCCGCGGCTCGGCGGGGCAGCGCGTCAGGGTTCTCCGGGAGCCGGGCGGGTAGCCGACGCCCGCGAGGACGGGTGCGGGAACAACGGAATCGGCATTGTCGATCCGCTATCCCTCGAGGGCGGCGGCCCAGAGGTTGATATCGGATTCGACGGCGAACTCGTCGATGGTGTGCAGTTCTTCAGAGGTGAAGTCGAGGTTCTGGACGGCAGCCAGACTGTCCTCGAGCTGGTGGACACTGGACGCCCCGATCAGTGCCGAGGTGACCGGGGTCCCCTTGGTCCGGTCCCGCAGGACCCAGGCGATCGCCATCTGCGCCAGGCTCTGCCCACGGCCCTCGGCGATACCGCTCAACCCGCGGATGCGCCGCAGGTTCTCATCACTCAGTTGACCTGCATCCAGCGACTTGTTCGCCGCAGCACGCGAATCCTCCGGGACGCCGTGCAGGTACTTGCTGGTCAGCAGACCCTGGGCCAGCGGCGAGAACGCGATCGAGCCGGCGCCGACCTGCTCCAGCGCCTCGTAGAGGTTGGGCGTCCCGTCCTCCGTCCACCGGTTCAGCATCGAGTAGGACGGCTGGTGGATCAGCAGCGGCGTACCCAGGTCCCGGAGGATGGCCGCGGCCTCGAGCGTACGCTCGGGTGAATAGGAGGAGATACCCGCGTACAGGGCACGCCCGGACCGGACGGCGGTATCCAGGGCGCCCATCGTCTCCTCCAGCGGCGTACCCGGGTCGGGCCGGTGGCTGTAGAAGATATCGACGTAATCAAGGCCCATGCGCTCGAGCGACTGGTCCAGGCTCGCCAGCAGGTACTTCCTCGAACCCCATTCACCGTACGGGCCCGGCCACATGTCGTAGCCGGCCTTGGTCGAGATCACGAGCTCGTCGCGGAACGGCCGGAAATCGTCCTTCAGATGCCGGCCGAAGTTCGTCTCCGCGCTGCCGGCGGGGGGACCGTAATTGTTGGCCAGGTCGAAGTGCGTGACACCGAGGTCGAAGGCCCGGCGCAGGATGTCCCGCTGGATCTCGAAGGCCTTATCGTCCCCGAAGTTGTGCCACAGGCCCAGGGAGACAGCAGGCAGGTGCAGCCCACTTCTCCCCACACGGCGATACGGCATTCTCTCGTAGCGGTCATCGGCGGGCAGATACGTCATCGGTATTTCCATTCGTGATAAGGCGGGTGCGACGGGTGAGTTCGGGCGGTTCCGACGGTACCGGAGGTAGGCGCCGTCGGGCCGTGAACGAGAGGCACCGCGTCATGCCCGCGGCGCCCCCTGTGATCAGGAGAGGGTGGAAGCCTGCGGATCCCAGTCCTCCGGCAACGGCTCGGCGGCAGTTGCACTGCTGGACAACGAGACGAACTCGCCGGTGTCGATGCTCTCGGCGATCGAGACCATGGCATCGAGCACGTGGTACGCCATCTCGCCCTGCGCACGGTGCGGGCGGCCTTCGCGGAGGGCCCGGGCCATCTCGAGGACACCACTGCCGCGCGTCGACGTCGCACCGACGGCGGGAATCACCTCGGGCTCGTCGGACCCGCGTCGGGTCAGCGTGAGGTCTCCGGTGAAGTTGTTGGGATCCGGGAACGCGAGCGTGCCCTCCGTGCCCGTGACCTCCACGAATCCCGCGCGTTTCAGTGGTGAGTCGAAGCTGAAGATGCTTTGCGAGGACTCGCCGTTCGCGAACTGGGCGATAGCGCTGACGTGGGAGGGAACCGTGACGTCGAAGACCTCGCCGGCCTTGGGACCGGACCCGATGGTCCGGGTCTGACGGGATGTCGACCCGAACCCGGCCACCTTCGTGATGGCGCCGAAGGTCTGCACGAGGGTCGTCAGGTAGTAGGGGCCGATGTCGAACAGCGGACCGGCGCCCTCCTGGAAGAGGAACGCGGGGTTCGGGTGCCAGGACTCGGGACCCGGGGACTGCATCAGGGTCAAAGCCGTCAGGGGTACACCGATGTCACCGCGGGCCACGAGGCGCAGCGCGGTCTGCAACCCGGCACCGAGGAAGGTGTCGGGGGCGCAGCCCAGGCGGACCCCCGCGGCGTCGGCGGTCTTCAGGAGGCCGATTCCGCTCTCGCGGTCGAGGGAGAAGGGCTTCTCGCTCCAGACGTGCTTGCCCGCAGCGACGGCGGCCGTGGCCACCTCGACGTGCGCGGCGGGGATTGTCAGGTTCACGACGATTTCTACGTCGGGATGGTCCAGTGCGTCCTGCACGCCACCTGACGCGGGGACGCCGAACTCGGCAGCGCGGGCCGCTGCGACCTCCTCGAACATGTCGGCGACGATGTGCACCTTCACGTCGGGAAAGCTCGTCAGGTTCGTCAGGTATTCCTTGCTGATGACGCCCGCGCCGATGATGGCGACGCCGACGGGCCCGGTTCGTGGGCTTCCAGTGGTGCCGGTGCTCATTTCTTTCCCTCGTTCAGGTACGTCAGGCTGTCCGCGACGGCGGTGAAGACATCGCCGTCGAAATCATCGAGTTCCACGACGGCAGCCTCAAGGCCGGGAACGGCGTCGAGGATGTCCCAGACGCGCATGGCGCCGTGTCCGACCGCCACCTGCTCCTTGTCGTTCTTGGTGAGCGGACCGTCCTTGATGTGGACGAACCGCACACGGTCGCCGAGGCGGCGCAGCAGTTCGGCAGGATCCTCACCGCCGACGGCGGCCCAGTAGGTGTCCACTTCGAGAATGACCTCGGGATCGAGGTAACCCGCGAGGACCTCGAGGGCGGACGTGCCGTTGATGTACTCCTCGAGCTCGAACTCGTGGTTGTGGTATCCCACGGTGATGCCGTAGCCGGCGCCCTTCTTCGCGGCTGCGTTGAGGGCGTCCGCCGTGGCCTTGATGTCTGCGTCGGTGGTCCAGTGGGAACGCTCGACGTGGGGGTCGATCACGGTGCCGATGCCGAGCTTGCGGGCCGCCTCGAAGATCTCGTCCTGGTCAGCGCGCAGGAGCGGAGCGTGGCCGGAAGGGGCTGTGAGTCCGTTGGAGGTGAGCGCCTCGGCCAGCTCGTCCGCGGTGGCCACGAAGTTGTAGGGCTCCACGGCGGTGTAGCCGAGTTCCGCGACCCGCTTGATCGTTCCCGGCAGGTCCTCCCCCATGGCCGTCCGCAGTGTGTAGAGCTGGATTGAATACGTCACAAGGATTCTCCTCGCTGAGAATGTGGAGTTACTGAACCGGTTCAGGTACTACGTCGAACCTAAGGGATACCGCGAAATCGGTCAAGCAGAAAGGGCCGCTAGTGTGTAGCCATGGCCAAGGAAACCATCGCCGGACTGGCGAGGCGGTTGGGCATCTCGAAGGCATCCGTGTCCTACGCCCTCAACGGCCAGCCGGGTGTCAGCGAGCTGACCCGGCGTCGCGTGCTGGATCTGGCCGAGGAACTCGAGTGGTACCCCAGCTCTTCCGCCCGCGCCCTCTCGCGCTCCCGCTCCGGAGCCGTGGGGATGGTCCTCTCGGCGGACCCCCTCCTGATCGGCACGGAACCGTACTACATGGGGTTGCTCGCCGGCATCGAGACCGCCCTCGCCGAGGGTGACATGGCGCTGATGCTGCGGATGATCGGCAAGGACCCGGCACAGGAGCGGGCCACGTACGAGCGGTGGGCCGGTGAGCGGAAAGTGGACGGCGTCCTGATATTCGACCACCTGCATGACGATCCGCGACCTGCTCTGCTGGAGAGGCTCGGCCTCCCGTTCGTGCTGCACGGCGCGACGGGAATGGAGGCGCCGCCCGCCTTCTCGGCTACGACGACGGAGAACGCAGCTGATGCCGCGACGATCGTCGACCATCTCCACGAGCGCGGGCACCGGCGCGTGTCCCACGTCTCGGGTCCGCTGACCCACAGGCAGGAGGAAGAGCGGATCAGGGGCGTGCGGAAGTCTTCGGCACGGCACGGAATCGACGTGGTTCAGTACGAGGCGAACTACGCGCTCGAGTCGGGACGCGAAGCCGTCGTGGCCCTGTTCGGCACCCGCTCGGCCGAGTCGGCGACCGCCGTCGTCTTCGGGAACGACCTCATGTCCATGGGCGGACTGCTCGCGCTCCGCGATCTCGGCCTGCGGTGTCCCGAGGACGTGGCAGTCATCAGCTGGGACGACTCGTTGCACTGCCAGCTGGCCTCACCGTCCGTCACCGCCCTCTCACGGAACCCGACCATGCAGGGTCGCGTCGCCGCCGAGCTGCTCCTGTCCCTGCTCGATACCGGGGAAGCCCGGGTCCGGTCGCTTCCGCGCACTGAACTCCTGGTGAGGGACAGCACCGCGATCCTGTGAGCGTGGGCACCGGGCGGTTCCGGTCGGCGCGGTCCCCGCTTTCTTCCCGGGTCACGTCAGACGCGGAGTTCCGGCAGAACGCTCGTCCCGAAGGTTTCCAGGAAGGGGCGTTGGTCCTGGCCGACGTGGTGCAGGTACAGCTCATCGAACCCCAGCTCGGCATACTCGTGGAGCCATTGGGCGTGCTGGCCCGCCGAGGAGGAGATGTTGACCGTCTGGCCGACCTCCTCCAGGGAGAGGTTCTCCGCATCGGCGTACTCGTCGAACTCCTGCGCGGTGGCGATGTCCCACGCAGCAGGCGGGCCGACCGAGTTGGTCCGCCACTGGTCCATGGCCAGGGCCGCCGCCTCGTCCTCCGTGGGCGCCCAGCTGAGGTGGACCTGGAGGACTGTCGCACCCGTGCCACCCTCGTCGCGGTAGGCACCCACGAGCTCCTTGAGCCGCTCGGGCGGCTGGTTGGTCGTGATGAGGCCGTCCGCCCACCTGGCTGCCCGCCGGGCTGTCTCCACGGACATCACCGGACCCAGCAGGGCCGGAGGAGTCTCCGGCACGTCCCACAGCCTGGCCCGGTCCACCGTCACCAGCCCCCGGTGGGTGACCTCCTCACCTGCGTGCAGGCGCCGGATGATTGAGACGCACTCCTCCAGTCGCTGTTGCCGCACCGCCTTGTCCGGCCACGGATCGCCGGTGATGTGCTCGTTCATGTTCTGCCCACTGCCCAACGCCATCCAGAAACGCTGAGGGAACATCGCTGACAGGGTCGCCGAGGCCTGCGCGGTCACGGCGGGGTGGTACCGCTGGCCCGGGGCGGTCACCACTCCGAAGCGCAGGCCGGTGGTGGCGAGGGCAGCACCGAGCCAGGACCAGGCGTACCCCGCGTGTCCCTGGGTGAGGGACCACGGTTCGAAGTGGTCAGAGCACATCGCGGCCCCGAATCCCACCGACTCCGCACGCTGCACGTCCATCAGCAGCTGGGAGGGTGCGATCTGCTCGTGCGAGGCGTGGAAACCTATGACACTCACGGTCTGCTCCTGCTTTCCCGGGCGCTCCGTCCTCGTCGCCTGTCGCCAAGCACAGGTCAGGGACGCCCACCATGACCTCTTCGTCGCTGTTCGACGACACTCAGTGCACTGTATTACGCGCGGCCTCCGGCCCTCAGCACCGGAATCGAGTGACTTCACATGGCCCGTACCAGCCCTCACCCGGTATAAGGGCAACCGCCCCACTCACCCGTCCCGGCCCGTCGGCGGCTCACCGTGCCGGTGATCCTTACACCCCGTGGCGTACGTCCGGTTCGGCCTGCTGCGCGTTGCGGAGCACCTCCGATGCATGCCGGCTACAGTGCCACCAGTGCGTCGATGACGTCGCAGGTCTCCGTCCGCGTGGTGTAGTCCACCCTCGCGTCGATCAAGCGGATGGTTCCGGTCGCATCAGCGACGATCACCGTGGGGAAGGGGATGGCAGCGGTCTGATCCATGTTCGATCCGGCGACGTCGATGCCGAGGGCAGCCCGAGCCCGAACCGACTCGGCGCTCGGTGTCGCCACGATACCCAGGCGCGTGGCCAGGGCATTTCCCTCGTCGGAGTACAACGCGAAATGCAGCCCCAGCTCCTTCGCCGCTTCCCTGGCGATATCGGGGCTCTGGGGACTGATCGCGATCAGCCTGGTTCCGAAGGCTTCGACTACGGGCCGCAATTCCCGCTGGTAGGTCTGCAACGTGATGCTGCAGTAGGGGCACCACGAACCACGGTAGAAGACGATGATCGCGGCGGCGCCTCCGAGAATGTCCGTCAGGCGTTCCCTGCGTCCATCGGTGTCGTACAGGTCGGCGTCAGGAAGCCTGTCACCGACGCGGGCAACCCCGCTCGGAAGCCCGACGCGTCGAAGATCCGCCTGCTCCCTGGCGAAGACCGCCGCGAGTTCAGGGCCTACCCGCGCTTCGAAGTTCGATGTGAATGCATCGAACTGCGTCGCTATGGTGTTCGTGAACATTGGTTCTTGCTTCATTCGTTCCCCTCAGCACACCTGGCGCGGGAGCCTCTGTCGGCAATAGGACCATTGTGGTCCAGACCACACTAAATTCCCAGCGACACGAGCATCCGTCTCTGCCCGGATTCGGGGCCCGTCCGCGCTCGCTGGGAGTCCTGCGGAAGACCTGCACCAATACTTGGTCAGCCTTCGGTGCAACCCGGCCTCCGCGAAGTGGAGCGCGCAGGACAATGGACAGTGGCTTCCCCTTCGGGGAAACCGACAGCGCTCGGGTAACCGCTCAGCGACAAAGGCAAACCCGGTGCGAGCCGGCGACGCAAAGCCACGGGACCCGTCGGGTCAGCCGGGCTACCGAACCAGCTAGGTGCCGCTCATGCTTCACGTTCCCTCCGTCCCCGTCCCGGTCAGTGCCGTCCGTGGCACCGCTGCCCGGCTCCTCCTGCTCCTCACCGCCATCGCGGTGCTGACGATCGGCCTGACGCCTGCTCCCGCACAGGCAGCAGCCGGCATCGCGCTGAGCAGCGCCTCGGGGGTGGCCGGCACCACGGTCACCGTGACCGGAGCCGGCTTTCCCAAGCGGACGAAGGGGACCGTGGTAGCAGGCTCTAACCGGGTAGCAGTGACGACCACGTCGACGGGCGCCTTCCAGGCGTCGATCATTCCCACGGGTTCCGGAACCGTGACCGTGACGGCAACGGTCGGCAGCTCCGTCGCGAGTGCAAGCTTCACCGTCGTGCCACCGGCTCCCGTTCCCGCCGCTCCGAAGGCCATCCGATTCGGGATCGGCACCAATGGTGGTCCGGCGGCCGGCCTCGAGCTCGACGAGGTGTCCACACTGGCCGGCGAGGCACCATCCATCGTCCTCTCCTACAAGGATTTCAACCAGCCGGTCCCCATCGCAGAGCTGGATGCGGTCCGCGCGCGCGGTGCCGAGACGCTGCTGACCTGGGAGCCCTGGACGTGGGGTGGCGGAACCGAGCAACCCGCGTTCTCGCTTGACCGCATCGCTGCAGGTGACTTCGACGCCTATCTCCGCGAGTGGGGTACCGCCCTCGGGCAGTGGGGCCAACCGGTGTACTTGCGGTTCGCGCACGAGATGAACGGCGACTGGTACCCGTGGGCGGAGGGCGTCAACGGCAACGACACCGGTGACTACATCGCCGCCTACCGCCATGTCCACGACGTCGTCCAATCCACCGGCGCCACGAACATCAGCTGGATCTGGAACCCGAACGTGCCCTACTGGGGCTCCACCCCCCTGGCCCAGCTCTACCCGGGCGAAGGCTACGTCGACAGCGTTGCGCTCGACGGCTACAACTGGGGCACCTCGCAGTCCTGGAGCACGTGGCAGGAGCCTCAGGCCCTGTTCGGGGAAGGGATCGCCCAGCTTCGGCAGCTCGCACCCGGCAAACCGATCGTCATCGCGGAGACGGCGTCCTCCGAGCTGGGCGGGTCCAAGGCGCAATGGATCACCACTCTCTTCAGCTACGTCTCGGCCCAGCCGGATGTGGTGGCACTGGTCTGGTTCCACATCGACAAGGAAGCCGACTGGCGTATCAACAGCACGACGACGTCGGCGGACGCGTTCGCGGCAGGAGTGGCCGCGCGCCGCTGATACACCCTGCCTGCGTGGGGACAGGAGGGAATCATGGGCCCGGGGCTTCGGTGCGCCGAGGGCTGCGTCAACCAGCGGGCAGGGACGGCTGGCACCGGGGGCACCACCAGGTCCGACGACGGCCCGGGTCGCCGGGCACCTCGGCCCTGACCCGCACGCTCGTGCCGCATCGCAGGCAGGGTTTCCCGGCCCGGCCCGCCACCCAGTGCTGTTCGCCCTTGCGCGTGTTGCCGGTCGTGACCTGGTGAGCCCCGGGATGCGTGGCGGAGAAGCGCAGGCACCGCGCGCCGAGCGCCACGAGCGCCGGCACGTCGACCTCGCCCAGTTCCGTGTCCGGGTGGATACCGCGCAGGAAACAGAGTTCGTTGGCCCAGAGGTTACCGAAGCCGGCGACGTTGCGCTGATCGAGCAGGGCGGCCGACACGCGTTCGCCTGGCTCTCGCTGCAGCCTTCGCACCGCCTCGTGCGCGGACCAGTCGGACCGGAGCGGATCGGGTCCGAGGTGCCCGACGACGTCGTGCTCCGCGCGCGTGGGCAGCAGATCCACCACCGGGAGGTCGAGCCCGTAGGCCGTGGGCCCACTCCGGACCCCGAGGATCACCCGGGCGTCCGGCAGCAGTGCCCGGGGAAGCTTCCTGCCAGGCGCCGTCACAGTCCACGAACCCTGCATCCGCAGGTGGGTGTGAAGGGTCAATCCACCGTTGAACCGGGTCAGCAGGTGCTTGCCGTGGGTCACATGCTCCACCACCTGCATACCGTCGAGGACATCGGTGGCATGGGCCGGGACCCGAAGGTCACCGCGCTCGAGCGTGCGGCCATCGAGCGACCTCCTCAACCGCGCCGCGAGGCGGAAGACGCTGTCGCCTTCGGGCATGAAGCCTCCCTGCTGTGATGTGTGTCGAAGTGAGGCTAGCGTCCGGCACCGACACTCCCGGCGCAGTGTCGACACCGTGTGGTGATTCCGACGTTGCCGTTGCGTCACCGATGAAGTCCTCGGCACCAAGCGCACGCCGTCCCCGATGAGCAACGCCGCCGGCCGCTGGGCCGGCTTCCGTTATAGCCGGGAGACCGATATCCTGATTCTGCGCCGGGCTCTGCCCGGCCAGCGTGGTCCAGAAGCGGGCCCTTTCCTATGTCCGCGTCGAACCACCGAACAGGCCCCCATGAGCACCAGACTGTCGCCCGCCGAAGACTTCCCGGAAGATCTCACCACCCTCGATCTGCCCGCCGTCGAGGTGTTGAACAGCAAGATCCACCGCGAACTCGACTACGAGTACGCGCACGACGGCGAACCGTCCCTGGAGACGGAGATCCGGCACGAGGAACTGACCGAGGAACTGGACCGGCGTGACAAGCAGCCGGAGTCCACTCCCGTTCGTCCCGACGTCGCCGAGCCGGCCCGCCGCTTCTCCTGACGCGTCCGTCCCGTCGTTCGGGACTGCTGCTGACACCGTTCCGCGGACACGGTTGAGCGGGACGTCCTTCCACCCCTGCTGCACTCGCCGGCGCCGGCCGCTCCCGGGCGCCCGCGCCGTTGTCCATGGGAATGTCAGTAGGTACTTGCCCTCTGGCTGGAGCGCAGGCCGGGAAGCGATTCACCGTGCGTCGTCGATGGAGCTGATCCGGCCATCCGCACCCCGGTCACCAGCAGAAGGTATGCCACCACCGCGCACGACAGCATGACCACCGCAGTAGGCACGGGCGAGGACAGCCCGAAGGCTCCCGTGACGGGGGCGAGCACAGCAGCACCGGCCATGTTCGAGGCACCGAGCAGCGAAGCAGCGGTACCCGCGCGAAGGCCATGGTGCTCGAGTGCCGTGGCTTGCAGCGCGGGATTGATCAGGCCGTACGACATCGTGAATCCCATGATGGGCGCCATCAGCCCCCAGAGACCGATCTGCGGCGCGAGACCGACGCTCACCAGCAGGAGCGTCGCAGTTCCCACGAGGGCTGCAGCACCGACGCGCACGGCGAGCGCCGGGCCCGCACGTCGGGCCACGTAGCCTCCCAGCTGCGCACCGACCACCATCAGCGCACCCTGTGCGCCGAAGATCAACGCGTACCCGGTAGGGGTCAGTCCGAATACCTCCTGAAGGAGGAAGGCACTGCCGGCCATGAAGGACATCATGGCCGCGAAGAGCAGGCCACCGCCTATCGCCACGGATCTGAACTGCCGATCTGTGACGAGCGCGCCGTAGTCGTCGCGGAGGCGCACACCCTTTCGCAGGAGACGCCGCTCCGCCGTATGGGTCTCGTTGCGTAGCAGGAGGACCCCAGCAACGCAGAGCAGTACCAGACCGTAGCCGAACAGGATCCAGAAAAGACCTCGCCAGCCGACGACGCCCAGCAGTTGGGCGCCGAGGGCGGGCGACGCGACCACGAAGACGCCCGAAACAATCGACAGCCGAGCGAGCAACACGAGGAGCTGCCTGCCTGAGTAGAGGTCGCGGACTATGGCGAGGGCGATGACCGCGCACGCTGCGGAGCCCATACCCTGGACCGCCCTGCTCGCGATGAGCCATCCCATGGAAGGCGCCCACGCACAGGATGCCGTTGCCACGCAGTACACGGCGATCATCATTGCAAGGGGCCGTGCTCGCCCGATGGCATCCGACACCGGACCCGATGCGAGCTGACCCATTCCCATCCCGATGAATGCCGCAGTCAGCGTCAACTGCACGGCGGACTCATCCGAGCCGAACTCGCGACGGATCGCAGGGAACGACGGCAGGTACAGGTCCATGGTGAGGGGCCAGATCACCTGCAGCATCGCGAGCGCGGCCATGACGGACAGGGCCCGGGCGTGGGGCGGGACAGGTGACGCCTCCACCCCTCGTCGATCGGTCGCATCACGGGGCTGTTTCACGTCGGAACCCTTCTGGTGGATAGCGCTTTCCAGCTTATCCTCCTGCAGCATGCCGCCGAGTGGAAGCCTCCCGCCTGGTTCTTCCCGACTGCAACAGCATGATTCGGAAAACTTCCCTCGCCTGCCCTGCCGCGTTGGTCTAGATTCAGTAGCAACGCAGTCGACCAGAGGGAGAACAGCATGAAGAACAAACTCGTGTTCACAGCGGGTATGGCTGCCGGTTACGTCCTGGGAACGCGGGCGGGCCGGGAGAGCTACGAGCAGATCAGGACCAAGGCCCAGCAGCTCTGGAACAGCCCGAAGGTGCAGGACAAGGTCAGCTCGACCACCGGCGCCCTGAAGAGCAAGGCTCCCGGGTTGCAGAACTCCCTCAAGGGCGCCATGAAGAAGGGTGGCTCGGGGAACTCGGACGGCGCGAAGGCACCCCAGGATCCGGGCAAGGATGTCGGGGCCAGCGGTGACCTGCCCCTGGACGTGCCGCCGGTCATCACCATAATGGACTCGGGCAGCAACAGTCCTACCGGTCCGAGCGGCGGAGATCCGCTCACGGTCGAGGACACGCCTTTCCTCGCCCAGGATCAGGAAACACGCCCCGATCTCGGCAAATAGGAATTCGGCCGGTTATACAGCCAGGGCTCCGGTGCAGACCGGGGCCCTGGCTGTGACCGGGCTTACCCGACCGGAGGTCAGACGCCCTCGCTGATGGCTTCCTCCGAGTCCAGGCAGGCCTGGCACTCCTCCTCCACCAGCAGCGCGTTGATGGCCACGGCAACCCGGTAGGCGTCACCCGCCGCCGGCACGAGTTGGGCTGCAGGATCGGCTGCGTTGCCGACGGCCCAGACCCGCTCCACGGACGTGCGTCCGATATCGTCCGTGACGACGCAGCCGTCGTCGCGCATGTCGCAGCCGAGGGCATCGAGTAGTGGCAGTCCCGCGTCCGAACCCGGCTCGCAGAAGACGGCCGAACACGGGACCAGCGGTCCGTCGTCGAGCTGCACGCCGCGAAGGGGCCGAGGTGTGCCGTCGCCGATCGGTCCCAGGACCAGACCCTGCACGTGTCCCTCCATGATGCGGATGCCGCGCGTCCGGAGGCGGCGCTCGTCATCCTCGGACAGCGGGGCGAGGTCGTGGGGGAAGAAGGTGACGTCGTCGGACCATTGGCGCACGAGAAGTGCCTGGTGGAGGGACGTCGGAGTGGAACCGAGGACCCCGAGCGCCTGGTCGCGGACCTCCCACCCGTGGCAGTACGGGCATTGGAGCAGGCCGCGACCCCAGGCCTCCCGTGCCCCGGGCACCTCGGGAAGGACGTCGCGCAGACCGGTGGCGACGACGATGTGCCTCCCCTCCACCGACGTGCCACCTGAGATCGCGACGGACCATCCTTCTCCGTCTTCGCGGGCATCCTCGGCGGTACCGTCGAAGAACGTGACTCCGTAGGGGTCGAGGTCGCGCCGAGCGAGGGCGACGAGGTGGTCCGGCGCGGTCCCATCCCTTGTGATGAAGCCGTAGGCCGCATCGGCCGGGGCATTACGTGGTTTTCCGGTGTCGATGACCGCAACGGTGCGGCGTGCTCGTCCGAGGACGAGCGCGGCGCTCAGGCCCGACACTCCCCCACCGATGATGACGACGTCGTATCTCTGCTGGCTGTCCATCCCTCTATCCGATCATGCGTCACCGCGCTGATGCGGAGCGAGATTTCGCTTGCGGTCAGGTGAGCGGACCGGTGGGTTGCTTGCCAGGGGTCGAAATACCGAGGGCTGCGACGAGGGAGGCGAAGCGCTCGCTCCCCGTGAGGTCCTCGACCAGGACTGCCCTGCCGTCGGCGTCGGCCAGGGGTATCTGCCAGTTCGGGTACTCGTCGTTGGTGCCGGGTTGATTCTGGGTGCGCCGCTCTCCTACCGCGTCGGCGAGAGCGACGCCCAGGAGGACGGACGGCGTCTCCGCGATGAAGGCGTGCAGCGCCTCCACGGTCTCCTGCACGCTTGCTTCCCCCTTCGTCAGCAGGTTCCGCTCCCGCAGGAGGGAGATGAACTTCTCCTGGGCCGCGCGATCCTCGGCCTGCTCCTCCTCCGCAGGCCGGCTGAGGAGGCCCAGCCTGTCCCGCAGCTTCACGTGTTCACCCGCGAGGTAGCCAGCGCTCGGCGGAAGGTCGTGGACGGTCACCGTCGTCAGACAGCCCTTGCGGTAGGACTCGGGAGGCAGGGGCCCGTCCTCGTCCTGCTCGAACCAGAGGATCGAGGTGCCGAGGATCCCGCGCTCCCCCAGGTATTCCTGCACGCCGGGCTCGAACACGCCGAGGTCCTCGCCGACCACGATGGCCCGGGCGCGCTCCGCCTCGAGCGCCAGAATGCCGATCAGGGCCTTGTGGTCGTAGTAGACGTATGCTCCGGCCCCGGGCTCCTGGCCCTGCGGGATCCACCACAGGCGGAACAGCCCGAGGATGTGGTCCACCCGGATACCACCCGCATGCCGCAGGATGTTGCGGAGCATGTCCCGGAACGGTGCGTATCCTGCTTCGGCGAGCCGCTCCGGATGCCACGGCGGCTGGCTCCAGTCCTGGCCGTGCTGGTTGAACATGTCCGGCGGGGCCCCGACGCTGATACCGGCGGCCAGGACGTCCTGCAGCGCCCAGGCATCGGCGCCGCTCGGATGCACGCCGACGGCGAGGTCATGCACCACGCCGATCGACATGCCCGCACCCGTGGCTTCGAGCTGCGCCTCCTGCAGTTGCTCGTCGACGAGCCACTGCAGCCACTCGTGGAATTCGATGCGCGCGGCGTGCTGCTCCGCGAAGGCTCGTGCACCGGCCGAACCCGGCCGTCCGACGTCGTTCCACTCCGGAGCGCCGGGCTCGAGCGTCTCTGCGAGCGCCGACCACAGCGCGAAGTCGGCCAGCCCCTGGCCCTGGTGGGCGCGGTAGGCGTCGAAGTCGTGCTGGCGCTGTTCCGGCCGCTTGACGGCGTGGACGAGTTCCAGCGCTTCCAGCTTCGCCGCGTAGGACGAGTTCCGGTCCAGCAGGTCTGTCTGGGTATTGGCCTCGGCGAAGCCTGCGGCGAGTTCGGCGATCCGGTTGCGGGGGGCGTCGCCGAGCCGGGCGTACTCGGGGATGTCCTCGATGCGGAGGTAGAGCGGATGGAAGTAGCGCCGGGTCGTGGGCAGGTACGGTGACGGCTCCACGGGGGGCACCGGCTCGGCGGCATGCAGTGGATTCACCAGCACGAAGCCTCCACCGTGCCCTGCGGCCGCCTGGGCGATCAGGCCGAGGTCGGCGAGGTCGCCGATGCCCCATGAACCGGAGGAACGGACGGAGTAGAGCTGTGCCATGAGGCCCCAGGTGCGTTGATGCATCAGCGCGGCCGTGGTGCTCAGGCGGTCCGGGGTCACCACGAGGGTGCAGGACGTCTCCTGTCCGTCCACGCGCGCATGGAGGGTGTGCCAGCCGAGGGGCAGGGCGTGTGGCAGGGCGGCCTCGCGTCGCTCGACGTCCTGCCCGTCGACTCGGCGCGTACCGGTTGCACGGGCCACCGTTCCCGTATAGCGGACCCCATCCTCATCGACGGCCCACACCTCCGCATCCGCATCCACCGGTACGTGCAGCGGAACGGCATCGGTATCACTCTGGCGCACGACGACGACGGCGGGCAGCACGGATCGCCAGGGGCCGGTCTCGGCATCCTCCAGGGCCCGGTCTATAGCGGCGTCCGATGACGCGTCTACGCCGAGGGCCGCGAGAACGGTCGCGAGCGTCTCCCGAGAGACCTTGGCCGGCTCACCGTCCCAGCCCTTGAAGCTCGTGCCGACCCGGTGCGCCTCGGCGAGCTGCTCGAGGGGCGTGGGGGTCACCGGGTCGGATTCTTCGGGGTGCGTCGTGTCGGCCATGGTTCCAATCTAGGCGTGTATCAGCGGCCTGCGCATCCGGTCCTCGGCCTGCTGTCCTGTTTGACCCGGGTCCGCGGATGAGCCGCATCTCCACCCGATACATGGACGGGTAGCAGTCCGTGGGCCCACCCACAAGGGCTTCGCAGGCGCGCGCCAGGTTGGCGGTGCCTCCCTCGACGGTGCCACCGTGAATCATGGCTTATTTCCTCGAGTACCTCGTCCCTGCGGAGAGCGGCGGAGCAGAGATACCGGTCGACGACGCCAACGACGGCTCCACGGTGCCGGTCAGTGAAACCGCCGAGCGGGTGGTCCACGTCGACGCCCTGCCCGCCCGCAGCAGGATCGCGGCGGAATCACTCGAGGATGCCCGGACCGAGGCGGAGCAGCTCCTCCTGCACAGCAAGGCGGATGCGGGGGAGCTCTTCGACGACCCCGACGATTCCCTGGAGGCAGGGTCCGGACTGCGCGTCGGCGGATTTCGTGAGGGCCGCGGGTGGAGCGACGACTGAGCCGCTACCAGGTGTCTTTCCTGTAGGTGCTGTTGAGCCGTGCGATCAGCGCTCCGAGACTCTTCAGGTCCTCGGGTCTCCAGCTGCCCATCAACGCGGTGAAGGCGATGCGTCGACCCGTCTGCGCGGCCGCGAGTTGCTGCTCACCGAGGCTCGTCAGCAGGACGCGTTGCGATCGGGCGTCGAACGGATCGAGCTGCCGGCTGACGAGGCCCAGCCGCTCGAGCGCGGCAAGCTGCCGGCTGACGGATGGTTTGCCCACACCGATGCTCAGGGCGATATCCGTTGCCCGCAGCGATCCCTCCCTCTGCAGGAGGGTCAGGATTCCATAGGCAGCCGGCTCCATCTCGGGATGCACGGTCTTCGCGAGTGCGTGGGAGGTGGTGCGCTCGCGGCGCCACAGCACGCTCGTCTGCTCTTCGAGCACTTCGATGGCATGCTCGAACTCGGCGCCGTCGGGACCCTTCGCTGTCTCCATGGGGGAAGCGTATAGATGCCCGGGGCAAGCAGGAACCCAATTCCCGGAAAAGTCCGAGTATGTCAGCGCGCGGGTGCCCCATTGGTGCGTACGAAGTCGCGGTGCATCTCCGTCTGGCTCAGTGCCGACAGGAGCTGGAAGCCGTGCAGGCCGTCCCAGCCCGCGGTCCAGGTCATGCGCGAAGCGAGCTCCCATACCGTCGGTTGCTCGGGGACGGCATCCCCCAGGATCACCGCCACCTCACGTGCGCGCTTCAACTGGTGGTCCGCGCACTCGGCGGCCCGATCCGCGAGGCCCGAGAACCGGTAGCCGTGCCCGGGCAGTACCTCGTACCCGTCGAAGGGGTGGAGGAGATTGATGGATGCCACGTAGTCGGCCAGCGGGTTCGACGACGTCACTCCGCCGAGGCCCAGGCCCGGGAACACGGTCGGCAGGACGTGGTCCCCGGTGAGGATGATGCGGCGGTCGTCGTCGCGCAGGCAGATGTGTCCTGCGGTGTGGCCCGGCGTGGACATCACGGTGATACCGAATCCGGGTACCGGCAGGACATCACCGTCCGAAAGCCCGTGGTCGACCGCCAGCACGAGCCCCTCGGGTGACCGGTCCACGTACTGGACGAGTTCGTGCCGCCGCTGCTCGGGAACGCCCCAGGCCTCGAGCCGTCCGAGGGCCTCGTCCAGATCCAGGAGCCGGTGGCTGTGCTTCTCCAGTGCCCGTCGTTCCACCGCGTGCATCCCCAGCTCAGCGCCGGACTCCCGGCGCAGTCGCGCCGCCATCCCCACATGGTCGGGGTGCAGGTGCGTACCGGTGATACCGGTGACGACGTCGGCTCCCGATGTACCCGGTGCGACGACGGCGAGAGCCGCGACCAGCCGATCCCAGTTCGCATCGGAGTCCCAGCCGGGGTCGACGACGTGGACGCCGCCGTCCCTCTCCCGGAGCAGGTAGGTGAAGGAGTAGGCGAGGTGCCCACCGGGCATTGCCTGCGCCAGCGCCCAGACGTCGTCGCGCACCTGCTCCAGTGACGGCAGCTCTCCCCGCCCGATCGCGTCCACCTGCTGCGTGCTCGTACTGTTCATGCGTCCTTCCCCGGTGGTCCTTCCCCCTTGAGCAGGCAGTGGACTCCGGGGCCAGTCATCGCCCTGCCGCCGCGGTGGGGCTGAATGCCCCACCGCGGGCATACGGACGCTCCTCGTCAACCGCCGAACAGGGCAGCGACGCGGGTGAGGGTCTGGAAGACCCCGTAGGCGAGCGGCACTCCGACGAGTGCCCAGACGACGGCGATACGTGCTCGTGTCATGTCAGGCCTCCCTTACTGATTCTCGTTGTGCGTCCCTGACCGGCTCATGGAAGCGGGGGTCGACAGGCTTGATGAGCAGGTTGGCGATGAAGCCGACGATCAGGAGGCCCACCATGGTGAGGAGTGCGGGCTGGTAGGCGCCGGCGGTCAACTCGCCGGGGGTGCCCTGCGAGTCGAGGAACGCATTCACGATCAGGGGTCCGGCGATGCCCGCTGCCGACCAGGCGGTGAGGAGCCGACCATGGATCGCTCCGACCTCGTAGGTCCCGAAGAGGTCGCGAAGGTACGCCGGCACGGTGGCGAAGCCGCCACCGTAGAAGGAGATGATGACGAAGGCCAGCACCACGAAGAGCAGTGTCGTGGAGGAACCCGCCAGGGCAAGCACCAGGTAGAGGGCAGCACCGACGCCGAGGTACACCATGTAGATGCGCTTGCGGCCGATGATGTCCGACGTCGTCGACCAGATGAAGCGTCCACCCATGTTGCCGATCGAGAGCAGGCCGACGAACCCGCCGGCGACGGCGACGGTCACGGCCGTCGTCCCGTCGGCGCCGCGGAAGAAGTCCTGGATCATCGGTGAGGCCTGTTCCAGGATGCCGATGCCGGCCGTGACGTTGCAGAACAGGACGATCCAGACGAGCCAGAACTGGCGGGTCTTGATCGCGTTCGCTGCCGAGACGTTGTCGGTCGTGACGAGCGGCTTGGACTTCAGCTGTGAGGGATCGAAGCCGTCCGGCTTCCAGCCGTCGGCGGGCACCTTGATGGTGAAGGCGCCGAACATCATGTAGATGAAGTACAGGACGGCGAGGGTCAGGAACAACTTCCCCACGGCGTCGCCGCTGGCTACCCAGCCTTCGGCCCCTGAGTTCGGGTCATACATGCGGAGCAGTTGAGTGGACAGCGGACTCGCGATGAGCGCTCCTCCGCCGAACCCCATGATGGCCATGCCCGTCGCCAGCCCCGGACGGTCGGGGAACCATTTGATGAGCGTGGACACGGGTGAGATATATCCGATGCCGAGGCCGATGCCGCCGATGAAGCCGTAGCCGAGGTAGACGAGCCACAGCTGATTGGTGAAGATGCCCAGCGCTCCGACCAGGAAACCGGAGGTCCAGAAGAGGGCCGAGGTGAACATTGCCTTGCGGGGACCGTTGTGGTCCACCCAGGTGCCGAGGACGGCGGCGCTGAGGCCGAGCATCACGATCGCGATCGAGAAGATGATGCCGATCTGCGTCAGCGTTGCGTCGAAGTGGGCGGTCAGCGCCGTCTTGTAGACGCTCGTCGCATAGGCCTGCCCGATGCAGAGGTGGACGGCGAGTGCCGCCGGTGGAATGAGCCATCGGTTGAACCCCGGTGGCGCGATGGTGTGGTCGCGGTCAAGCCAACTCATCGATAACCCTTCTGTGAGCATGAGTGGCCGCCCCCCGGCCATTGTTTATGAGGGCAATTATGCTGTGCGTCACAGCGTTCGGTGACCGGACCACGATCGGCGGTATTTCTGGCGCGACGAACGGTACTGTGCAGCACAGAATAACCAGCAGGCTTACTAATTCGCCTACACTGGCGCTCATGACCAGCACGCAACAGCACACCGACACCAAACTCCGGCGGGGCATCTCGGGCCCGCTGCTGTATCTCTTCATCCTCGGCGACGTCCTCGGTGCCGGTGTCTATGCACTGGTCGGGGTGATCTCCGCGGAGGTGGGCGGCGCCATCTGGATGCCGCTCATGGTGGCTCTGGCGCTGGCCCTCCTGACCGCCGGCTCCTATGCCGAACTCGTCACGAAGTATCCGAAGGCCGGCGGTGCAGCGGTCTTCGCCGAACGGGCCTTCAGGAAGCCGTTCATCTCGTTCCTCGTCGGGTTCTGCATGCTGGCGGCGGGAGTCACGAGTGCCGCCGGGCTGGCGCAGGCCTTCGCGGGCGGTTACCTGACCACGTTCGTCGATGTACCCGCGGTCCCCGCGGCTCTCGTCTTCCTCGTGCTCCTGGCACTGCTCAACATGCGTGGCATCAAGGAATCGGTGCGCAGCAACGTGGTCATGACCGTCATCGAGGTCTCCGGGCTGGTCCTGGTGATCGTCGTCGTCGGAATCTTCGTGGCCGGCGGCAACGGGGACATCTCGCGCGTCAACGAGTTCCCACCAGGGGTCGGTGCCGCCTCCGCCGTCCTGGCCGCCTCGCTGATCGCCTATTACTCCTTTGTCGGTTTCGAGGTATCGGCCAACGTGGCCGAAGAGGTCAAGGACGTCAGCCGCGTGTACCCGAAGGCACTCTTCGGTGCTCTGTTGACCGCCGGCGTCGTCTACCTCCTGATCGGCCTCGCCTCCTCCGCGGCGCTCGCTCCGGCTGACCTCGCGGGCTCGAGCTCCCCGCTGCTCGACGTCGTGGCCGCAACCGGTGCAGGCATCCCGGCCTGGCTGTTCAGCCTCGTGGCCCTCATCGCGGTGGCCAACGGCGCACTCCTGACCATGATCATGTCCAGCCGCCTCACCTACGGCATGGCTGAGCAGGGGCTTTTCCCCTCGGTCTTCGGCCGCGTCCTGCCCCACCGCCGCACCCCGTGGGTGGCAATCGTCGCGACGACCCTCGTGGCCATGGCGCTAACCCTCACCGGCGGGCTCGAATCACTGTCCCAGACGGTCGTCCTGCTCCTGCTGTTCGTGTTCCTCAGCACCAACATCGCCGTGATCGTCCTCAAGAAGGACACAGTGGAGCACAAGCATTTCCGCATTCCGGTGGTCGTCCCGTACCTGGCGATCGCGTCCTGCGTCCTCCTGCTCACGCAGCAGACCGCCGAGATCTGGCTCCGCACCGGAATCCTCCTCGCGGTCGGCCTTGCCCTGTACGGCGCGCAGCGGCTGGTGCGTGGCCGGGCGAAGGCGCCGTCCGGCTCCTGAACCGGCAAGCCTGGTCACGAGACCGGCGGCTCGCCGATCACCACGCGTGAGGAGCGGGCCTGCGTGTACTGGGTAGGGAGGTGTCCAGCCGCCATGCGTGCAGCCATTCCGGAAGCACCATGTCCGCGGGTGGCGGCCCGAACGCCCTGATGATTTCGTCATTACCCACCGGGCCCGCCTTGGACACGAGGCGGGTGGCGATGTAGGCGCGTGCGTGGATCTCGCCGTCGACGACGGCCCGCTGCTCGAAGTAGATGGCGCGTTCGTCCAGGCCGATGATGCGCGTCTCGACGGTGTACCGCTGCCCGAGTTGCAGGGACTTGCGGAAGCTGATGGTCTCCCCGGCCGCTACCGGGCTCCACCCTCGTCGGCGCATCTGCCGCCAGACACCGCTGCGCACCATGAGGTCGAACCGCCCGAGATCGAAGACCGAGAAGTACATCCCGTTGTTCATGTGCATCGCGATATCGATGTCCGTGAGGAGAACCCGCAGCCTGATGCTGCTCGGGTCCCAGATGCTGAGAGCCGAGCGCCTGCGGGATCTGAGCAGCAGCAGTATTGTACGGATGATCAGGTGCATGGCGCCATATTACTCGGCGGTAACATAGTTGGCCCTCACCACCGCGCCTACACTCGGTGGATGAACCAACCCTCCCCGCACGCCCTTCCCTTCGGCCGGTACCGGGAGCTGTTGGACCAGGACTACCGCACCCTCGCGGACCTCGTGCACCCCACCCTCGACCGCCCGGTGCCGGCGTGCCCCGGCTGGAACGGTGAGGACCTCGTAAGGCACACGGCGATCGTCTTCCTGCACAAGGCGGAGACCATCAGGACGGGCGAGAGGCCTAGCCACGGGTGGCCTCCGGTCAGCGTGGGCAGCCTTCCTCCCCAGGCGCTCCTCGCCTACTGCTATGCCCGCCTCGTCGAGCAGTTCGACAGCCACGAGCCCGAGGATCGAGCGGAGACCTGGGTTCCGGAGGACCAGACCGTCGGTTTCTGGATCCGCCGCCTGACCCACGAGACGTCGATCCACCGCTTCGACCTCGAGGATGCCGCAGGTGGTCCGGTCACGTCCATGGACGCCGACCTGGCACTGGACGGCATCGACGAGGTGCTGACCGTGATGCTCCGGCGCGGCAGGCCGGACCCGGCGGCGAGCGGCACGACACTCCGGCTCGAAACCGGCGGGGACTCCTGGGACATCCGACTCGACGCGACGCGCGCCGTCGTGGATCGGCATGCAGCGGTGAACGGGCAGGCAATGGTGCGCGCCGACGCCGAGCCGATGCTCCTCTGGCTCTGGGGCCGCGCGCCGGAGCCCGCTTCTGTCCCGGAGGCCGCCGTCGAACTCCGCGAACGGTTGTCCCGCGCCCTCTGAACGGAACAATTCCTGCGGAGCATCGGTTGCCGCCACCAGGAAGCTATCCAGCACGAGGAGCAATCATGACCGCCAGTACGCAGATCCAGCTCATCAGGCGTCCGGTCGGCACGCCGACCGAGGAGGACTTCGCCACGGTGACGGTGGACCTCCCCGGCCTCGGACCCGACGAGGTGCGGGTCCGCAACGAGTTCGTGTCCGTCGACCCGTACATGCGTGGACGCATGAACGAATCGAAGTCCTACATCCAGCCGTTCGGCCTGAACGAGACCATGACGGGCGGGGCCGTGGGCCGGGTGGTGGAGTCCACCTCGGACGTCCTCCCCGTCGGCACGGCAGTCCTCCACGGGCTCGGTTGGCGTGACCTCGCCCAGGGTCCGGCGACGCAGTTCACCGCCCTGCCGGACACGGGCCTCTCCCTCTCCGTCTTCCTCGGAGCTGCCGGCATGACCGGCCTCACCGCCTACGCCGGCCTCAAGCGCGTAGCCGGTCTCAGGGAGGGCGATGTGGTGTTCATCTCTGGCGCTGCCGGCGCCGTCGGCTCCATGGCGGGACAGCTCGCCCGTAAGCTCGGCGCCTCCCGCGTCATCGGTTCAGCCGGTTCCGCGGAAAAGGTGTCGCTGCTCAAGGAGAAGTACGGCTACGACGAGGCCTTCAACTACAGGGACGCCCCGGTCCGCAGGCAACTGCGCGCGGCCACACCCGACGGCATCGACGTCTACTTCGACAATGTGGGCGGCGACCACCTGGAGGCAGCCCTCGATCGCCTCAACACCGGAGGCCGGGCGGCCCTGTGCGGTGCGATCTCCCAGTACAACAGCACCGAGCGCTCACCCGGTCCCGACAACATGGCGAACCTCGTCACGCGCTCGCTGAAGCTGGAGGGGTTCATCGTCGCGCAGCACCAGGATCTGCAGCCCGAATTCGCCGGGAAGATGACGGGTTGGCTGGCTGATGGCAGCGTTGTCTTCGACGAGACGGTGGTGGACGGGATCGGCAACGCCGTCGGCGCCTTCCTGGACATGATGAACGGCGCGAACACCGGCAAGATGCTCGTCCGCGCCTGACGGGCGCGCTGACGGGCGGGTCCCGGCGCTACACGCTCAGCGGAAGTATCCTCGGGTCGGTGGCGGAGCGAATCCTGCTCCGGCCGGACCCGGGCTACCTCGTCACGAAGCGCAACCAGTTCCTGGTCACCGTGCCGTCGGGCGGTGGTTCCTAGTCGTCGCCCGCCGCGCGCAGCGTGGCCTCGAGCCGCCGGCGCTGGTCCGCCGGCAGGAGGGTGCGGTACTGCGGGAATTCGGTCAGGAACTCACGCACCCGCGGGCAGTAGGGCACGACGGCGATGCGGCGCCGGTGGGCGTTGAGGAGTACCTGGCGGATGAGGGCCGGTTCGACGTCGATGGCGTCGAACCGCGGGTCGACGACGGCCTGGATCAGGACCGCGTGCGGTCCCTTCATCTCGTACTTCACGTGACCCACCATGGTGCCGTCGCTGAAGAGCTCGAACCGGGAAAAGAGGGAATTGTCCCGGAATCCGCTGCGGGTGCGCGCCGGTTCGGTACGGGCCTCCGCCTGCACCTCGCGCCGCTCGATCTCCTCCACCAGCAACTCGTACTGGTGCAGCGCATCCATGGGCGGGAAGTCCCGGTCGAGCAGGCGATAGGTCTGGTTACAGAGGACCCGCAACTGGCGGGTGGAGACGACGGTGAGGTCTTCGGGGAAGTCTGCATCCTCCGCACGGGGCGCGGGGCTCGGCGGGACCTGCTCAGGGGCGCGCCATCCGAACTGCTCCGGCTCAGCGAGCTGCACGGACTGCGGACGGTAATCGACGAAAGAGGAAGTTTCCATGGTCAGCTCCACGATGGTGGTTCGATGGCCCGCTGCTAGGCCCTGCTGGAACTATAGGCTCAATCTCTCCGCATGTGCAAACAAGTACCCTTACCAATTCCCCGACGCATGGGTTCACACCTCCCCTTTGCCCGCTTGATCGAATCTTGATGTCCCCCTCAGGAGGGCTTGATGGGCGACGGGCTACCGTGACGTGAGCACTTGGCCCCCTTGCCCGTGCAGACCTGCGTCCGAGGAGATTCCTGTGCAATTCGAGACCGCCTACACGGCCATGACGACGTCGTTCCTGACTCTTCGCGAGGTGCACCTGCACTACCTCAATTCCGGTGGCTCCTTCGACGAACTCGAGGTCGACGCCTACCTCCACGGGCTCGCCCCGCTCCCCCGCGAGGAACGGAACTGCCTCGCCCAGGCCCTCAACGAGCTCCTCGACGACCTCCTCGCCGCGGGCCTACCCGCCTGCGCAGCCAGGGCTACCTACAGCGGCTCATTCCCCGCTGATGGGGACCAGGGTGTCGGTCGTGTTGACGCCACCGTCGCGGGCGGGACAGTCTTGGGCTGATACCACCCCGCGAGCAGGAGTTCCCCCATGGCAGTCGCCCCCACCGTCCAACTGCGAGGCGGCGCCCACCTCCCCCTCCTCGGCCTCGGCACCTGGCCGCTCGACGACGACCAGGCGGCGGAGACCGTCAGCCTTGCCATCGGAACGGGATACCGCCTCATTGACACGGCTGAGAACTACCGCAACGAGAAGGGAGTGGGCGAGGGCATCCGCCGCTCCGGGATCGATCGCGAGGAACTGTTCATCACCACGAAGTTCAATAGCGAGCACCACAGCGTTGACGGCGTGCGGCGCGCCTTCGAGACGAGTAGCCGCCTGCTCGGACTGGACTACATCGATCTGCTCCTCGTCCACTGGCCGAATCCCGAGAAGGGCCACCACGTCGAGGCCGTGCAGGGTATTGCCGCTCTGATGGAACAGGGTCTCGTGCGCGCGATAGGCACGTCGAACTACAAGCCGTCCCACCTCCAGCAGGTGATCGACGCCGGGATCGTGCCCGACGTGAACCAGATCCAACTCGACCCCCAGCGTCCCCGCATCGAGGAGCGCGCCTTCCACAACGAGCACGGCATCGTCACCCAGTCGTGGAGCCCCCTGGGTCAAGGCAGCGGACTGCTCGACGAGCCCGGTGTCGTCGCCATCGCGAAGGCGCACGGCCGGACCACTGCCCAGGTAGTACTGCGGTGGCACGTGCAGCAGGGAATGGTCGCGATCCCGAAGTCCTCACATCCTGAGCGCCTCGCCCAGAACCTCGACATCTTCGATTTCGAGCTCTCCGGTGCCGAGCTCGCCCAGCTCTACATGCTGGAGTCGGGCGAGGCGGAGATCGTCGACTCGGACCAGTTCGGCCACTGAGCACGGCCCTCCTTGCTTCCGGGATTCCTTGACAGCGTCCGCAGCCGTGGGGAAGGTAGTAAGCACGCTTAGTTCACGGTCGGACGGATATCTCCGGTAACGGCTGGAACATCGACCGGAAGGAAGACGATCATGGCGGACGCAACCGGCAATCAGACCCCCGACACCCCGGATTCCGGCGAGGACGACCTCCGAGGCAGGAAGGTTCCCGAACTCCGCGACCAGGCGAAGGAGGATGGTGTCTCGGGCACGTCCGGGATGCGCAAGGACGAGCTCGTCGAGGCGATCGTCGAAGCGGAGGAAGGCTCGGGAGACGAACTGGACGGGTCTTCCGACGACGTCGGTGCAGGGCCCGACGACGGAAAGATCCGGACGGGACCGGACACCTCGAAGTCCCTCAAGTACTCGCAGGAGATCACCTCGCCCGATGAGGATCCCGAGCGCGAGGGGCGCAGCCTGGCCACCACCCATCACGAGGTCATCAAGCAGTGGGCGGAAACGCGCGGCGGGCGGCCTGCGACAGTCGACGGGACCGAACACGGCGATCACCTCGGCGTACTCCGGCTCGATTTCACCGGCGAGACGGACAAGCTGCGGCACGTGAGCTGGGACGAGTGGTTCAGGACGTTCGACGAACGCCAGTTGAATTTCATCTACCAGGAGCAGCGCAAGGACGGCAACCAGTCGACCTTCTTCATCCTCGAGAGCCCGAACCGCGAGGATGCCTGACGGCCATCAGCATTCAGGCTGACACGCTTCCGGGCATATCCTTGGCGTGGCGACGTCCCGCCCGGGTGCCGCGACGTCCTGACGTCCTTCCACCGGGCGCGCGGGACGCACCGACGTAACCAGGAAGGACTCTGCCCGCTTGCTCGAGATCGCCGTCATCCTCGCCGCCGGCTTCTGGGCGGGCATGATCAACGTCGTGGTGGGCTCCGGAACGCTCGTGACGTTCCCGACCCTGCTGCTCTTCGGCTACCCACCGATCGTCGCGAACATCTCGAACAATATCGGGCTCGTCGGCGGTGGCCTGTCCGGCTCATGGGGCTACCGCCGCGAGATCGCCGCGAACAAGCGGCTCCTCCTGCGGCTGCTCCCCCTGTCGGTCCTCGGTGGTCTGGGCGGGGCATTCCTGCTGCTGATCCTGCCCGCGGAGGCCTTCCAGGCCATCGTGCCCGTGCTGATCATCATCGGCCTCGCGATGGTGGCGCTCGCTCCCCGGGTCCAGCGGGCTGCCGCAGCCAAGGCCGGCGACACCGCTCCCGATGCCCGGCCGTCGCGCCGTCCGGCGCTGCTCCTCCTGGCCGGAATCGGCGTCCTCGGTGTCTATGGGGGTTACTTCGGCGCAGCGCAGGGCATCCTGATCGTCGGCCTGATGAGCATGGTGACCGTCGAGAGCCTCCAGCGGATCAACGCCATCAAGAACGTGCTCACCACGGCCGTCAACGGAGTCGCCGCCGTGACGTTCATGCTGTTCGCGTGGGACTCGATCAACTGGGCGCTCGTCCTCATCATCGCCGTCGGCGCGACGCTGGGCGGCTTCCTCGGCGCCAGGGTGGGGCGGAAGCTCTCCCCGCTCGCCCTGCGCGCCACCATCCTCGTGATCGGCACCGCCGCGCTGATCCGCATCGTCTTCTTCGGCTGACCCGGCTACACCTCCCACTCCCCGCCCAGAACTCCAGGATCCTCATGCGACGCTTCTCCTGGACGCCATCAAGCGGCACTACGACGAGGGCGCTCCGGAGTGCTGGGAGAAGGAGCACATCTCCATGTACGCCACGATGCACCCGCACGAAAACTTCGCGGAAACCTTCGCCCATTACCTGCACATCTGCGACACGGTGCACACCGCTCCCGCCGTCGTCGCCAAGCTGGACTTCGTCCACAAGCTGCGTGTGCGGGTCGGGGAGCCTGTCGAGGGCACCCTTTGGCAGTAGGAGGCCCTACGGCCAGAGCATCTCCTGGCGCCAGCCCTCACCGAAGCGGGTGTAGAGCAGGCGGGTGTGGCGGCGGTCCTGGTCCGCCTGCCAGAACTCGACGGCGTCCGGAGCCACGGTGAAGACCGTCCACGTGGTCGAAGCGATCCCTTCCGTGGCCTCGATGCGTCGCACCTGGTCGTCGACCGCCGCATCGAGCTCCTTGCGGCCCGGCATCACGGAGCTCTGGCTGCCGGCCAGTACGAGCGCGCGGGCCACGGGGTGCCTCCGCTGGAAATCGGCACGGTTCTCCTCGGTGCCGCCGGTGGACACCGCGCCCCGGATCCGCACCTGGCGGCCGGCGGCGGGCCAGAAGAAGGTCAGGGCAGCCGACGGGTTCGCGGTGAGTTGCCTGCCCTTGGGGCTGTCCATGCTCGAGGCGATCTGAAAGCCGTCCTTCGTCAGATCCTTGAGGATCACCACCCGGGAATCCGGTAGTCCGTCCTCGCCCACCGTGGAGAGGTTCACGGCATGCGGAGCGGCGACGCCATCCTCCACCGCCCGCTGCAGCCATTCGACGAAGAGGTCGATCGGGGAGCTGGGCGCCGTCGTCGGGTCGAAGGGCGGCATCTCGTCGGGGAAGACGGGGACGCCGCGGACGATGTCGCGGATCAGGACTGGATCGCTCATGCCGTCAGCCTAGCCCGGGGGTGTGACGGCCCGCAGCCGCGGAGGACGCGGAGCAGGACCAGCGATACTCATCGGCGGCGATCGCGCAAACCGGCTCGGGGCCCACCGCCGTGATGCCGATCCTGTCTCCTGCGGCATAGAGTCGATGGATGCCAGCGCATCAGGACCAGTACGTAGGACCACGTGACCTCACTCGATGGTCGTCGCCGGTCGGTCGGTTCCTCGTCCGGTGCGTCCGTCCGCTCGCTCGGTGGATCGGCCCGCACGCAGCGCTCCTGCTCCTCATCGCCGTGGGCGGCGGGGTCGCCGCGGCCCTGACGGCGGCCTCGGCCGAGGTCTACGAGTCCGTGGTCGAGCGCAACGGGGTCGCGGCCCTGGACCAACCGGCCCTGGATCTCGCGGTCTCGCTCCGCGAGGATTGGTTCAACGCCTTCATCACGGGCTACACCAACATCGGCGGCCCGATCGGCATGCCCGTGCTCGCCATCTCGATCATGGTGCTGCTCGCCGTGCGCCGTCGATCCTGGACACCCGTGATCCTGCTCCCGGCAGCCGCCTTCGGCTCCCTGCTCATGACGGTTGCGGGCAAGGACGCCATCGGACGCCTGCGTCCCCCGATCGGGCTCGCCGTACCTCCCTACGAGTCGTCGCCCTCGTTCCCCAGTGGGCATTCCCTCAACGCCATCGTGATCGCCGGGATCGTCGCCTACCTGCTCGTGGTGCGGCAGAACCGTCGGCGCGCGCGGGGGATCACCATCATCGTGGCCATCCTCTTCGCCGTCACCATGGGCCTCAGCCGGGTGTACCTCGGCCACCACTGGCTCACGGATGTGCTGGTCGCCTGGACGCTCGGGATCGCATGGCTGGCCGTCGTCATCACCGCCCACCGACTCTTCCTGACGTTCCGCCTGCACCGGGCGGCGCTGAGGGAGACACGCGCCTGAGCCGCCGGACGGGCTCGACGCCATCTGCTCGGCTTGTTCGCCCCGCGTACCGTCGACGAACAGGTAAGCAGAATCAATGATTTTCCTTCGGGACCGCGAACTTCCCCTGACACATCGACGCCTTCATACTTGCTGGGTGCAGAAAGCACTTCCCTCCTAGGAACGGACGACGATGTCGGAGAACTCAGGGTCGCAGGGCTCGCAATCGGTGCTGCGGCGGAAACCCATCGATAATGTCGAGGACGAGACGGGCCGCTCCGGCCTGTTCAAGAGCCTCGGCCTGTGGCAACTGACCGCGATCGGCGTCGGCGGCATCATCGGTGTGGGAATCTTCACCCTTGCCGGCCTCGTGGCGAACGGCGGTGAGGACGGAACCCCGGTCGGTCCGGCCGTCCTGATCTCGTTCCTCGTCGCAGGGCTCGCGAGTGCCGCAGCCGCCCTGTCCTATGCCGAATTCGCCGGAATGATCCCCCGCGCGGGCTCCGCGTACACCTACGGCTACGTAGCGCTCGGCGAGATCATCGGGTGGTTCATCGGGTGGGACCTCCTGCTCGAGTACATTGCCATCGTGGCGGTCGTCGCCATCGGCATCTCGGGGTACTTCACCGAGTTCATGTCCGGGATCGGCGTCACCGTGCCGACCTGGATGCAGGGGACGCCGGACACCATCGAGGGTGGCCTGGTGAATGTCCCCGCGATCGTGGTGTGCCTGCTGATCACGTTCATCCTGAGCCGCGGCACCAAGACCTTCGGCCGGTTCGAGCTCATCGCCGTGGGCCTCAAGATCCTCCTCATCCTCGGGATCGTCGGCCTCGGTTTCTTCTACGTGAACGCCGAGAACTACTCGCCGTTCCTGCCGTCGGGCTTCGGCGCCGTCTTCACGGGAGCCGCTACCGTCTTCTTCGCGGTCTTCGGTTACGACGCGATGAGCACCGCGGCGGAGGAGGCGACGGACGGCAAGAAGCACATGCCGAAGGCCATCCTCCTGTCCCTCCTGATCGCCATGGTGCTGTACGTCCTCGCGACCCTCGTCCTCACGGGCATGCAGAACTACCAGGACATCAGCCCCACCGCCGGCTTCGCGTCGGCGTTCCAGTCCGTGGGCCTCCCGGTCGTCGCGACCATCATCTCGGCCTTCGCGGTGATCTCCATCCTCACCGTCATGCTCACCTTCCTCCTCGGCGTGACTCGCGTCTGGTTCTCGATGAGCCGCGACGGACTCCTCCCGGCCTGGTTCTCCACGACGGACAAGAACGGCACGCCCCAGCGGGTCACCTGGATCGCAGGTATCGCCTCGGCCCTGCTCGCCGGGGTCTTCCCCATCCGCGCCGTCGCGGACCTCACCAACATCGGCATCCTCGCGGCGTTCGTCGTCGTCTGCATCGCGGTGATCGTGCTGCGCCGGACGCGGCCCGAGGTCCCCCGCACCTTCCGGCTTCCGCTGATGCCGGTCGTCCCTGCCTTCGGCGTCCTCGCGTCGCTGTTCCTGATGCTGCAACTGGACTGGGAGACGTGGGTACGGTTCGGCGTCTGGCTCCTGATCGGCCTCGCCCTGTACTTCTTCTACGGCCGGAAGCACTCGCTGATGAACCCCGACAGCCCGCGGCACGCCCTGCTGAGGACTGACTCCTAGCGCCGACCGCACGTCCGGGCGTGCGGTAACGGGGAGGACGCGGGATGATGGTGCCCTGGAGCAGCAGCTCCGGGGCACCCGCCCAGCCGAGCAGGAGAAGCACGATGTCCCAGGATCCCTACCCGAGCGAACGTCCTTCCACCCAGCCCCTCCCTCCGTATCAGCAGCCGTACCAGCAGCCGTACGCATCGGGCAGCTACCAACCGGGCTTCTATCAGCCGTCCTACCAGTCGATGGAGGGTGAGAAGGCGGCGCAACTCTCCCTCATCCTCGGGCTGGTGGGGTTCTTCGTGGCCGGATTCGTCCTCGGGCCGCTTGCTATCTGGCAGGCATCGAAGGCGGAGAGCTTCGGCGTGCAGGCAACGGCCGGCAAGGTCCTCGGCTGGATCGTCACCATCCTCAACGTCCTGGCTGTCCTCGCAGTCGTCCTCTTCTTCGTCCTCTTCCTCGCGGGTATCAGCGCATCGGCGGGCTACAGCACCTGATCGGGCAGGGTCGCCGGTGACGCACGGGTGAGGGACCCGGCGGCCGGTCCGCGGACGACGGCCTAGAGGGTCGGGAAGAGGCTGCCGGTCTGGCGCTCCGCGTCGAAGAGATGCGACGTCGGACCGGTTCCAACGATCAGCGGATCAGGCGTGCCGACGACGCCGTGGTCCTTCTCGTCGTAGTCGAGGACGGACAGGACATACCGCAGGGCTTCGATCCGCGCCCGCTTCTTGTCGTTGCTCTTGACGACCGTCCACGGAGCATCGGCCGTGTTCGTGTAGAAGAACATGGCCTCCTTCGCCTCCGTGTACTCATCCCACTTGTCGAGTGACTGCAGGTCCATGGGACTCAGTTTCCAGCGCCGCACCGGGTCCGTGTGGCGCTGGGCGAAGCGGCGCCGCTGCTCCTCGCGCGACACCGAAAACCAGAACTTGATGAGGTGGGTGTCGCTGCGCACGAGCATCCGCTCCAGTTCCGGGGCCTGGCGCATGAACTCGAGGTACTCGGTGGGCGTGCAGAAGCCCATGACGCGTTCGACGCCGGCGCGGTTGTACCAGGACCTGTCGAACAGCACGATCTCGCCGCCCGACGGAAGCACGGTCACATAGCGCTGGAAGTACCACTGCGTCTGTTCGCGCTCGCTCGGCTTGTCCAGCGCCACGATCCTTGCACCGCGCGGATTGAGGTTCTCCGTGAACCGCTTGATGGTCCCACCCTTGCCCGCCGCATCCCGCCCCTCGAAGAGAACCGCCACCTTCGCGCGGTTCTCCCTGACCCACCCCTGCATCTTGAGCAGCTCGATCTGCAGTGCGCGCTTCGCCTTCTGGTACTCGCGCTCCGTCATCCGGACGTCGTACGGGTAGTCCTCCCGCCACGTCGGCTGATCCGGATGGGGCAGGAGCACATGATTCTCGCCCTCGGCATGCGGCGTCGGCACCGGGACGGCCGGCGGCGCGCAGGGGGCTTCGTCGGCGGAAGAACGTGCTTCCCGCTCCTCCGTGAGCTCGTTTGCTGCGCCCGGTCCGTGTGTCATGTCCGTCTCCTCCTGCTGCACCCATGGGAGGGCTTCCCGTAGCACCGGCGCCATCGTGGATTGGCGATGCACCATGGCCGCGTCGATCCTTCATCGTGGCAGACGAAGCGCCGACCGGCACTCCGACCCGACGTCGCCGAGCCGGGTGGACGGATCGACACGGCCTTGCTAGTTCCGGGAATGCCGAGCGCGCGGCGCGGGTTGGAGGGGGTGCAGGATCCGACGGACCAGGAGGTCATGATGAGCACCACCACGCGAACGGCAGAGGAAGAGTGGCTGCGCTTCCGGGAAGCTCGTGACGCGGCGCTGGCGGAGACGCACGGCTGGCTGACGCTGACCTCCTTCCAGTGGCTTGCCGATGCTCCCTCAGGGGTCGAACTGGTCCCCGGGCTCTGGTCGGAGACGGATGGGACCGCCCGCGTGACTGCCCGAGCCGCCCACGCGCTCACGGACCTGACGAACGGCCGTTCGATAGACGGCACCGTCACGGCGACGCTCGACGACGAGGAATCACTGTCCTGGGTCGCCTCCGACGGGCCGGATGGACGCCGCATCGTGGTGGAGCTCGCTCGTCGTGCAGGCCGTTATGCCATCCGGACCAGGGACGCCGAAGCGCCCACCCTCACCGGGTTCACGGGCGTGCCCGTCTTCGAGTACCGGCCCGACCTCGTGGTGGAAGGGCGATTCGAGCCCTACCACGAACCGGTCGACGAGCCCATCGGCACGGCCCACCCCGAGGTACCCGGAATGCACCGCTCGGTCGGCGACGTCGTGTTCCGGCTTCCGGGTGAGGACGGCGACTTTCGGCTGCGCGCCTCGCAGGAGAACACCGGGACCCTCGCCATCACGTTCCACGATGCTACCAACGGCGTCACGACGGCCCCCTGGCGCAAGGTGACCACGCGCCGACCGCGCCGGGATGGCACCGTGATCCTCGATTTCAACAGGACGGTCAATTATCCGAGCGCGTTCACGCCGTTCGGCACGTGCCCGGCGCCCGTGGACGGGAACGTCATCGGGGCCGCCGTCGAGGCCGGCGAGAAGATGCCACGCCCCTGACGCACCCCTCGGTTGTCGGTTCCCAGGCTGGGCGTCCGATCAGGCAGGCGAACGATCGGTTCGCAGGCTCATGATGCCCTCGCGGATCCGGCTTCTGACCGTCCCTGTTGCGGTTCCGACCCGCCGCGCCGTCTCGTCATAGGTCAGCCCGCCGAAGTAAGCGAGATCGAGGGCCTCCCGCTGCAGTGGCTGGAGGCCGCCCAGAGGGGTGGCGAGTTGCCTGGCCCCGTGATGGTCGAGGACGTCCTGCACCACCGTTGTAGGGCCGGCCGCGGAATCGGGACGCGCCCTGGCGCCGGCCGCTTCGACCGGCGACATCACCGAACGGACCCGATCGATGGCTTTCCGTCGCGCGATCGAGAGGATCCAGGTCGGCGCGCTGTCCTGGTCGGGATCGAAGGATGCGGCCTTCGACCAGAGCTCCAGGAAGATCTCCTGCGCCACCTCCTCGCTCATCACGGGATCCGCGACGACCCTCCGGACGAGCCCGAATACGCGGGGTGCTGCCAGCCTGTACAGCTCCGCAAAAGCAGCCGTGTCCGCCTGGGCGACGCGGGCGAGGAGCACCACCAGCGCGTTGTCTGCCTCCTGGCTTCCCCCGAACGCGGGGGTTGCGGATATGGCGGATGTCCCGGACGTCACCGGATCACGGTCCGAAGCCGGACGGGGTGAGGAAGACGCTGGAACAGGTGCATGGAAGACCTCCGGCAGGAAATAGCTAACTAAATGAGCAATATACCTCTCTAACTATCTCCTGCACAGCCCGCTCCCTCCGCCTGCTTCCCGGGGTAGATGCTCCGGGTCTCGGTCCGACGGTTCCGGTTGGTGATCCAGTCGGTCGGATAGATCTTCGGCAGGATGTTCACAAGCGCCAAGGAGGCGTAGATGACCGTGTTGATGGCGACGAACACGGCAAGGATCGCCGGCTTCGTGTGCCAGACGGATGGTGGCATACGTGCAGTTGTCGGCGACGACGATGATGCGATCGGGCCGGTGCGACTGGCTCTTGAGCGACGCGATGGTCTGCGGGAGGGAGGCCTCTTCGTTATGGGCGGGGATGAGGGCGGTGACCGTTATCTCGCCTGCGAACCCGCCATGGTTGGCGCCCATGACGACTTTGGGGGCGAGGGGCTGGTGGCCGGGGTTCATGGATCGGCGGGACGTGGTGGTGATGCGCCGCTCCACCAGGGCGAGTCCGGTGCCTGCCAGGAGCGCCAGGGCGATGGCGGCGAGGATGATGCTCACCTCCGGAGCGTCGGAGCTGTAGAGGACGCTCCACAGTCCGATGACGGCGTCGTTCGGTTCGGTGATCGTGGAATCGGGTCCATTCGCCGCGACGGCAACCCATAGCAGAGCGGCGGCGGCAGTGACCAAACCGACGATCACGAGACCGACGATGCGGTCGAGCTTGCCCTTGAACGCGTAGGGCGCCGCGCTGCCAGCGGAGGCACTGCGGTGCTTCTCCTCCGGGTCTTCCCTGTCAGCCTCAATCGGGTCCCACGCGGAGATCGAAGAAAGGATCAATGAAGGGCGTGGGTTCCGTGGCAGCTCGTCCGGGCCGAGCAGCAGGACTGGTGAGGGAGGCGCACCCGATGCCGGCAGCACCGGGTGCGGAGCACAATAGTGGTGTGACCGAGGCATTCGATGCTCTGATTCCACGCCCCCGCCGGGAGCTGGCGCCCGGTGCCGTGCATCTTCCGGACTGGCTCGACGCCGGACGGCAGCGCGAACTGGTGGCGCTCTGCCGCTCGTGGGCGAGCGGCCCCGTGCCGATGCGCGCCGTGAGGATGCCGAACGGCGGCGTCATGTCCGTGAGGAGCGTCAGCCTCGGCTGGCACTGGCTCCCCTACCGGTACAGCCGCACGGCCGACGACGTCGGAGGCGCCGTCGTCGCACCCTTCCCGGACGTGCTGGGTGACTTGGGCCGCGAGGCCGTGGAAGCCGCCTACGGACCGGACGACGGCTCGCGGTACGAACCCGATGCCGCGCTCATCAACTATTACGACGACGCCGCGAAGATGGGCATGCACCAGGACCGGGAGGAGCGCGTCAACGCTCCCGTGGTGTCCCTCAGCCTCGGCACGGCATGCACCTTCCGCTTCGGCAACACGGAGAACCGCAACCGCCCCTGGCAGGACGTCGAACTCGCCTCGGGCGATCTCTTCGTCTTCGGAGGTCCTTCCCGCTTCGCTTACCACGGGGTCATCAGGACGCTGCCGGGAACGGCCCCGACCGGCATCGGCTTCGAGGGCCGGCTCAACATCACCCTCCGTCAGACCGGACTCGGCTGACCTCCGGCAAGGATGATCCCCCGCGCGTAGGCGGCCTGGCCTGCGTGCTGGACGGCGTCGTCGACCACGCTCACGAGCCGGACCAGCAGCGTGACCGGAGGATCCCACCGCTCATCCACCACCCTGCCGAGGTCCGCGTCGCTGAGGCCTGCGACGAGGCCCTGCGAAAGGTCATGGACGGCATCGAAGTAGTCGAGCAACTGTTCGGCCGAGGCGACCTTCACGGAGTCAACCTGAGCGGACGAGTGCCCGTACCCGGTGTCCGTCCGGTCCAGTTCAAGTCCCCACCGGTCGGCATACCCGCCCGTCAGCCACAGCTCGTCACGGCCGAACGCGTCCGCGAGGTGGCTGTCCTCGACGCGCGTCAGGTGCCAGATCAGCCACGCGATCGAGTTCGCCGAGCCGCCCGGGCGGAGGGAGAGCTGATGTGCGTCGAGGCCGTCGACGGCGGCCCGGACAAGTTCGGGCAGCCGGCTGAACGCCTCTGCCAGCGCCTCGACCGACGCCATCAGGCGTTGTGCCCCGCGTGGTCGGCTCGGGAGGCCAGAAGGCGGGCGAAACGGCGGCGCTGCGCCGCCGGGATGAGCGAGAGGTACTGCGGATGGGCGGCCAGGAAATTTTGTGCCTCGGGGCAGTAGGGCACGACAGCGAGCCGACGGCGGTGCGCGTTGAGGAGGACCGCCTGCATCAGAACGGGCTCGAGTCCCATGCGGCGGAACCGAGGATCGATGACGGAGTGCAGCAGGAGCACGTGGCTTCCGCGCATTTCGTACTGCATGTACCCCGCCATGACGCCATCGCGGAAGAGCTCGAACCGGGAGAAGAGTGCGTTGTCGCGGAACGTCTCGCGGGCAGCCACATCGGTCCCGCGCCGTTCGGCCTGGCGTTCACGGCGCTCGAGCTCCTCGACCAGGGCCTCGTACTGCTCCCGGGTCTCGAGGGCCGGGTGGTCCGTGTCCAGCTGCTCGTAGGTGCGGTTGCACAGCAGGCGTAGCTCACGCGTGCTGACGTCCGTGAAGTCTGCGGGGAAGTCCAGATCCTGCGACTGGCGCACCGGGGCGAGGTGCCTGGACCGCCCGTTCCAGGGCGGCGAGGGCTCGTCCTTGCGTGCGGTGGGATGGTCGAACATCTGCGGCAGGCGTTCCATGGTTAGCTCCACGTCCGGTGGGTCCACGGCCGTCTGCTCGACCAGTAGGTGCAGTTTAGGTGACCTGCGTCATATTAGAAAGCCCGGCAGGCTGTCAAGCGCTGTCGGAATGCTTGTGGATACCCGACTCGCGGTAGAACCCCTCGATATGGTCCCTCACCAGGTGCGCCGCGTGAGCTCCCTGACCTCCGACGACGGCCGCAAGGATAGCGCGGTGCTCCCGGCGCAGCCGTTCCGAGGTGGTGGTCCAGACGGGCAGGCCCGCAGTCAGGCGCTGGGTGTAGTCGGCGATCGACCCTCGAAGTGATCCCATCATGGCCCCGATCAGCACGTTACCCGCGGCCTCTGCGAGCGCGACGTGGAAGAGGGCATCGCGCTCGAGGAACCCGGCGGGTCCGTCGTGGTGCCTGTCCATCTCGTCGAGGAGCGCCGCGGCCCGCTCGAGGGCAGGAGAATCCCGCGAGGCGTGCTCCACGCACCATGTCTCGAGCAGGAGCCGTGTCTCGACGATGTCCTTGATGGGCAGGTGCGCACTTGCCACGTGGAGCCTCAGCGCGGAGTCCAGGGCGAGTGCCGGGTTGCCCGTGATGATCGTGCCCGCCTGCGGACCGGACCCGACGCCGGCCCGTACGACGCCGAGTGCCTCGAGGACGCGGGTTCCTTCCCGCACGGATGCGCGGCTGATGTTCAGATGCTCCGCCATGGTGCGCTCTCCGGGCAGGCGTGAACCGATGGCGAGCCGCCCCGCAGCCAGTTCCTGTTCGAGCCAGACCGAGACCACCTGATGGTTGCGCATGCCGCCATCCTAGCTTGTGTGGTCTGACCACAGGACGTAGTATCTGTGGTCGGACCTCAGGTCCTCTGCGTTACCCGCACCCGCCCGACGAACGAAGGCACGCCATGCAGACACTCCCCAGCGCAGCTGTTCCGCCGGCCCTCAAACGCCGCATCCCTCGAGTTGCGGACCTCGCTCCCCTCATGCAGTTCAAGAAGCCGGAGTTCGGCGCGGCAGCGAGACTGCAGCGGGCCAATACCACCTGGGACCTGCGCGACATGGCGAAGCGGCGCACTCCCACGGCCCCCTTCGACTACACCGACGGCGCCGCCGAAGCGGAAATCTCTCTTGGCCGGGCGCGCGAAGCCTTCCTCGATCTGGAGTTCCGGCCGGGCATCCTCCGCAATGTGCAGACGGTCAGCACCGTCACGCCCATCCTCGGCGGCAACTCCGCGCTGCCCTTCGGTATCGCACCGACAGGATTCACCCGCATGATGCAGTCCGAGGGCGAGTACGCCGGGTCGCAGGCCGCGGAGGCGGCGGGAATCCCCTACACGCTCTCGACGATGGGCACCGCTTCCATCGAGGACGTCGCGCAGGCCGCTCCCAACGGACGCAACTGGTTCCAGCTCTACCTGTGGACGGACCGGGACCGCTCGATGGAGCTCATCGCCCGTGCCGCCGCCGCCGGGAACGATACCCTCATGGTCACCGTGGACACCGCCGTCGCCGGCGCCCGCCTCCGCGATGTCCGCAACGGCATGACCATTCCGCCGGCCCTCACCCTGAAGACCGTTCTCGACGCCTCCTACCGTCCGGCCTGGTGGTTCAACTTCCTCACGCACGAGCCGCTCTCCTTCGCCTCGCTCTCGCGCTATTCAGGCACGGTCGCGGATCTCATCAACTCGATGTTCGATCCCACGCTCACCTACGAGGACCTCGACTGGCTGCGCAGCGTCTGGAAGGGGAACCTCGTGGTGAAGGGGATCCAGACGCTCGACGACGCGAAGAAGGCCGTGGACCACGGAGCCGACGGGATCATCCTGTCCAACCACGGTGGCCGACAGCTCGACCGCGCTCCGATCCCCCTCCATCTGCTGCCGCGCGTGGCCGCCGAGCTGAAGGGCAAGACGGACATCATCCTCGATACCGGCATCATGAGTGGCGGCGATATCGTCGCGGCCGTAGCCCTCGGCGCGGATTTCACACTGATCGGTCGGGCGTACCTCTACGGACTCATGGCCGGCGGGCGCAAGGGCGTGGACCGCACCATCGAGATCCTCGGAACGCAGACCGCCCGCACCATGCAGCTGCTCGGCGTGAACCGCATCGAGGACCTCAATCCTGATCACGTCCGCCTGCTCGGTGACGCGACCGCGGATGTGGAGCTACCCAGGGCCGCCGTGACCCTCTGACTGCGGCCCGCCACCAGTACCACATCGTCGTCGGCACATCCTCATTTTCGTCAGTGGTCGCGGTGCCTGCCCCTGTGCCCGTTCCGGGTGCACGATTATCGGGTCCATGCTGCGGCAGCCCACGGCAGGGCCGCGGACCGGTTCGACGAAAGGGACCAACCTATGGCGGACATTGGTGGAATGGCCGACAAGGCCAAGGACTATGCACAGGACAACCCGGAAAAGGTGGACCAGGCCAAAGACAAGGCAAAGGACACCCTCGACGGCAAAGACGGCGAAAAAAAGTAACCCGTAACCGTCGACGGAGGCCGGACCGCCCAGGTGGTCCGGCCTTCCGTCTTGACTTCCACACCCTGGAACGGATGCCACCATCCGGCGGCCTCTCCGGCCCAGCTCGCTAGCTGTCGGCCGGCCCGGAGACAGGGAATGCGATGTGTGCCACCGGTTCGTCCTCGGGTCCTGTGCTGGGGTCGGCGAAGTAGTACTCGCGAGGCGGTCCTGTCTGCATGAGGTCACTCCGGGTGATCCAAGCCTCGACGGCGTCGTACGCGGAGAGGATGTCCGGGTAACGGATCTGGGCGCGGCTGATGGTGACGAACGCTTCGTGGTGCGCCGGCTCCACCCTGGTTGGCAAGGTCGCCTCGATGGCTCGTCCGGGGTCGATGGGGACTGCCGACTCGACGGGTCCGTCGCTGTCCTCGGAGACGTCGCCGTGGTAGATCACGATCGATGCCGCCGTCTGTCCTCCGACAGTAGCGGCGGCTGCAAGTTGTCGCAGCCCTGCCTGTACGATCCAATCGCTCAGATGTGCGACGTCGACGTAGTCCTGTTCGGTAAGGAGCGTCTGCGTGGGTACTCTGCGAGTTGTTACGGGGAACATGGTGTAGGAATCCTTTCCACCGGTAATGACCTGGGCGAGGTGCTCGACGACGGTGCGGCGGTCGTTGAACTCCGCGACAGCCCGGCTCCACCAGGCTGCGATGTGGGAGTCACGTTGTTCGCGCGGTGCCTGCATCAGCTCTGCTACTGATCGCATCGGCATACCGGCGCGCCGCAGCATCCTGATCAACCGTGCGTCGCGCAGTTGCTCGGAGGCATACAAGCGGTAGCCCGACTGCGGATCCCACTTCTCCGGCACCAACAGCCCGTTCTGGGCGTAGAGACGCAGAGCTTTGGGTGAGAGTCGCGCACGCTGCGCGAAGACCCCTGCTGTGAGCCAGGTCGAATCAGTCATCAGCCCTCCCTCGAGCGGCCACCGACCGCCGTGGAGTCCAGCATCGACCCCGCCCCAAGGGCGAAGTCAACACCCTCCCGCAACCCACTATCGAGGGAAGCATCGTCCTGATCGGGAAAGCCTCGATCCCGGTCTATCATTCATCCAGTGGACCTGCCTGGGGCGGGTTCGGAAACATAAGTCTGGGGAGACGAATATGGAGCGTGGGCGGATGCATTATCCGTTGCGTTACAGGCGCGCGCGATCGCTGCTGTACGTGATCGGCCTGTTCTGGCTGTGGCTGTGGCTCGGCAGCGCGGCCCTGATGGAAGGCCTCTACCACTCGCCGCTGCACGCGGCCCTGGCTGTGTATGCCCTCGCCGTCGCTGTCCTGGTTTCCCTCCCCACGGCGTTGCTGGCCGCACTCCGCATGATCCTCACGCACCCGCAGCGCACAGCCCTCATCGTTCCCCTTCCCGTAGCCTCCCGTCGGGCTGGCGAGACCGCCCACTGGTGGTACGGCAAAAAAGTCTCCTGAACAAGGAACTCATCGTCCGAGGTCCGCACTCGGGCGAATCTATCGTCCGTGGCTCGCTCCACGCCGGCCAGGTCTCGACACAGCTGGGCCCCGATGCCGGCTGCTTCCGCCTGTGGCGTGAATGTGCTGGACGCTCCTCCTGCACTGCTGGCACGCTGAAGGGGTCCGGATCCTTCGACGACGGGGAAACACCATCGCTTCGTCCACCCGCCCTCCGACCCCCGGTCCCCGGACCGGCGCTGCGCGCCTCGAACGCCGGAACGTCCTCGTGGGCATCCTGTTCGGCTGCGGCATCATCGCCTTCCTCGACGAGGCCGTGTTCCACCAACTCCTGCACTGGCACCACTTCTACGACCGCTCCACGCCGGCGGCCGGCCTCGTGTCCGATGGCCTCTTCCATGCGTTCAGCTGGTTCGCGACCGTCGCCTCCCTCTTCCTGTTCGCCGACCTCAGGCGACGCGGGTCACTGCACACCCGCCGATGGTTGGGCGGCATCCTCGTGGGTGTCGGCGCCTTCCAACTGTTCGACGGACTCGTGCAGCACAAGCTCCTCGACCTGCACGAGATCCGGTACGGCGTGAACCTCCTCCCCTATGACCTGATGTGGAACGGAGCGGCGCTGGCGTTCCTCGTGGCCGGGCTACTCGTAGTGCTGGCGGTGCGGCGCACAGAGGGCGGGACCAGGGGGAAGGGCGGGGGCAGGGACCCGGACGCGCAGCATGCCTGACGTCCTCCACCGAGTGGCTCTTGACAACCCGCTCCTGCAGCATGCGTTCGTTCCGCACCACGGAGAGGCCGGGACCGGGTCCGGCACGGGTGACCTCAGCGCCGTCGCCCTGGAAACCGCCGTCGTCCTCGTGTGGCTGGGGCTCGCCGCGGGCTATCTCGTCGCGGGCCGCGCCGCCGTGCTGCGCGGGCGGACGCAGTGGCCGGTGCGGCGCACGGTGTCCTGGCTCACCGGCATCGGGCTGGGCCTTGCCGTGACAGCTGGTCCCATCTCCTCGACGGCTGCGGGGAGCCTCACGGTGCACACCGCTGTCCACCTCGTCCTCGGCCTGCTCGTCCCCCTCCTGCTGGTACTCGGCAGGCCCGCGACCCTGGTCCTCCGGGCCGTCTCCGCTGGTGCAGGTCGGCGACTCACCGGAATGGCCGGGAGCGCGCCGCTCCGGATGATCGGGCATCCCGTGGTCGCGCTGCTGCTCACCGTGGTGCCGATGGCGTTCCTCTACTGGGACGGAACGGCCCTTCCACTGCTCCACCACCCCTTGCTCGGGCCACTGATCCACGTGCACTTCGTGGCCTCGGGCGCACTCTTCACCTACGCCGTCGTCGGACTGGATCCCAACCCCCACCGGGCTTCCGAAGGGGTTCGCGCGGCCGCGATCCTCGCGTCGATCGCGGCGCACGGGGTCGTGGCCAAACACCTCTACTCCGCCGCCGGTCGTGGTGGGCTACCGCCCGACGCCGAGCAGGCGGCCCAGCTCATGTACTACGGCGGGGACGCGGTGCACGTCCTGCTGCTCGTGGTCTTCTGCGCGCACATCTACCGCCGTACCGGCAGGCACCTCCCCCGGCTCCCGATACGGCACAGCTCGGATGGTTCGCCCGACCGGGTTGTGTAACCTTGCCGGAGCGGGCCGAGGGTCCGGCAGCCACCGAAGGATCCCCATGCCACGCTTCATCCCCCTTGCGGGACTCTCCCTTGCCGCCCTTCTCGCACTGACGGCGTGCTCGTCGTCGCCGGCATCGAGCGGACCGTCCGAGTCCCCATCGGCCACCAGCGGGACCGGGGCGGGCAGCGAGGAGACGGGGTCCTACTCCTCCGACGACCTCGCGACCATCCTCGGGACCGTGACGCAGGCGGACGGGACATCCCTGCAGATGATCCCGACCGCGCAGATCGAACAGAGCATGGACCAGGCCCGGCAGTTCCTCGACGCCGTGACAGTCACTCCCGAGGACTGCAAGGTCTTCGTGTCGAACAGTCTCGAGGCGCCCGAAGGCGCGGGGGTTGCGACGGGCGTCTCCAGCTCCAACGGGGACGCCGTCCAGACCATCGTGTCGGCCGCATCCTCCGCGGACATCGACTCCTCCAAGGGCCTCGCGGCAGTTCCTGCAGCAGCGCTGGAGGTCTGCTCGTCGTTCAGCGTCGACGCGCAGGGCGTGGTGATCGAACAGACCGTCGAAGCGGTGGATGCCTCGACGAAGGCCGAGGGCACCGTGGGAACCTCGTCCGTGCAGTCGTCCTCGGACGGCGGGAAGCAGCAGACCATGACGATCATCGGCACACGCGGGGACCTCGCCGTGACGGCCCTCCGCACTGCCAAGGACACCCTGCCGGACGGCACCCAGGACGAACTCCAGGACCTCGTCGACGCCACGCTCACCGCCGCCGAGCGAGGCTGAGCCGAACGCCCCGGAGGGGACAAGTATCGAAGGACGCGCACGAGGTTACGGATCTCCGGGCACCTCCTCGTCGACGTAGGCTGAGTGGGATGCGGCCCGGGCCTGTCGCAGAATCGTTGGAAGGGTAACCAGCACGTGAAGAATTCCTCCTGGGTCGAACATGCCATCTGGTGGCAGGTCTACCCCCTCGGTTTCGTCGGGGCCGAGAAGTCGGCCGTCGAGCGGCCGTCCGCCGAACACCGGCTCCTGGACCTGGTGCCGTGGCTCGACTACGTGGTCGGGCTCGGAGCATCGGGGCTGGCCCTCGGCCCCGTCTTCGCCTCCGAGACGCACGGGTACGACACCACGGACTACTTCCGGATCGACCCCCGCCTCGGCACGCTCGAGGACTTCGACACCCTCGTGGCCGAAGCCCACCAGCGCGGATTGCGGATCCTGCTCGACGGCGTCTTCAACCACGCAGGGCGTTCGTTCGCCGCGTTCCAGGATGTCCTGGCCCAAGGTCCGGAAGCCGCCACCGCGAGCTGGTTCACGCTGGAGTGGCCGGAGGGTGCGGGTCCCGGCGTCGAGCCCCGTTACCGCGACTTCGAGGGCCACCACCATCTCGTGGCCCTCAACCACGACGAACCGGCCGTCGCGGACTTCGTCGTCGACGTGATGGAGTACTGGCTAGGCCGGGGCGCGGACGGCTGGCGCCTCGATGCCGCCTACGCCGTCCCGTCGTCGTTCTGGGCAGGCGTGACCGCACGTGTCCGGGCATCCCATCCGGACGCCTACTTCGTCGGCGAGTACATCCACGGCGACTACGCAGCCGAGGTGCGTGCCGGGGGCCTCGATTCGGTCACCCAGTACGAACTGTGGAAGGCGGTCTGGAGCTCCCTCAATGATGCCAACTTCTTCGAACTGGCGGCCGCCCTCGATCGCCACAACGCGCTCCTCGCCTCCTTCGCGCCGCTGACCTTCATCGGCAACCACGACGTCACCCGCATCGCGAGCAAGGTGACTGATTCCGCGCTGGTGCCGCACGCCGTCGTGCTCCTCCTCACGGTGGGCGGGACGCCGTCCATCTACTACGGGGACGAGCAGGGCTACCGCGGGGTCAAGGAGGACAGGGCAGGGGGCGACGACGACGTCAGGCCCCTGTTCCCGCCCTCTCCCGAAGCCCTGTCCCCTCTCGGGAAGCCGGTCTTCGACGTCCACCACCAGCTGATCGGCCTCCGACGGCGCCACCCCTGGCTGCACCGCGCGACGACGCAGGTCCTGGACCTGTCGAACGAGGTGTTCGCCTACCGCGTGGCCGCCGATGGACCGGATGCCCTGGTGGTGGCCCTGAACCTGTCCGACGGCGAGCGTCGGGTCGACGCCGGAGGTGCGGCCACCGTCCTGGCCGGCGCAGCAACGGTCGACGGCGGCAGGGCACTGGTCCCCGCTCGTGGCTGGGTGGTGCTCGGCTAGCGGGGACCTTCCCGGCCCCGGCCCCCGGTCAGGGGCCGGGGATAGCTGTCGCGTCAGCCGGCCAAGGGGATAATGAGTGCAGGTCCAGTACAGGAAGGAAGCCCGATGAGCCCGCAGTACCCCCAGGGGGACCTCGACTCGGTCGACTTCACACCCTGGCCGCGCCCCGTCCCCCTGCACGTCCTGAACGGCGTGAAGAAGTTGCTGCTCGTGGCCGCGATTCTCCTCGGAATGCATCAACTGCTGCCTGGCACGAGCATCGGATCGTCATTGAGCAGCACGTTCACCCTCCTGGTGGTGATGTCCTGGCTCAGTCCGCTCGCGCGGATTTTGGCGGCACGTCCCTGGGCACGGAAGTCCGCCGACGAGTAGCAGGTATCACCGCACGAATTGATCACGAAAAAGCGAGGCCCCCGTGGGCGGGAGCCTCGCTTCTTGGTGCGGAATCGTGGAGCTTAGGGGAATCGAACCCCTGACCTTTTCATTGCGAACGAAACGCTCTACCAACTGAGCTAAAGCCCCGCACATCTCTTCCGGACACCAACACTGTACCCAAGAGGACGGCCTGATCCCAAAGTGCCGTGCACGGCGGGATACCACTCCGGAAGGTCGGCCCCCGAGAGTAGTCTTCTCGCCATGCCCAGCAATCCCCGACGGACGGCTCCTGCGCCGCTGCACGACGACGGCGTGAGGCCCTGGCCGGCCCTCTGGTCACTCGTCATCGGCTTCTTCATGATCCTCGTCGACTCGACGATCGTCTCCGTCGCGACGCCCGCCATCATGGCCGGGCTCGATGCCGGCATCGACAGCGTCATCTGGGTGACCAGCGCCTATCTGCTGGCCTTCGCCGTCCCCCTGCTCGTTGCCGGTCGGCTCGGCGACCGCTTCGGGCCGAAGCGGATCTACCTCGTGGGCCTCGTGGTCTTCACCCTCTCGAGCGCGTGGTGCGGATTGTCGGGAAGCGTGGAGGTACTCATCATCGCCCGCGTCTTCCAGGGCCTCGGCGCCGCACTGATGACGCCGCAGACCATGTCCGTCATCACCCGGATCTTCCCGCCGGATCGCCGGGGTGCGGCCATGGGACTGTGGGGCTCGGTCGCCGGCATCGCAACCCTCGTCGGCCCCGTCCTCGGCGGTGTCCTGGTCGATACCTCCGGGTGGGAGTGGATCTTCTTCATCAACGTCCCCGTCGGCGTCGTCGGGTTCATCCTCGCCTACCGCCTCGTCCCCACCCTGCAGACGACGTCGCAGGGGTTCGACCTACCCGGGGTGTTCCTCAGCGCGGTCGGCCTGTTCTGCCTGGTGTTCGGCATCCAGGAGGGCGAGAGCTACGACTGGGGAACGATTGCGGGACCCCTCTCCGTCTGGTCGCTGATCATCACGGGCCTGGTGCTCCTCGTCGCCTTCGTGATCTGGCAGAAGATCACCCGAGGCGAGCCCCTGGTACCGCTCGGGCTCTTCGGCGACCGCAACTTCTCGCTGGCCAACACCTCGATCACGGCCATGGGGTTCTCCATCACCACCATGACGTTGCCGCTCATGCTCTACGCACAGACGGTCAGGGGCCTGTCCCCCACTCAGGCCGCCCTCCTGCTGACCCCGATGGCCGTCATCTCGGGCGTCCTCGCACCCTTCGTCGGCAAGTACGTGCAGCGCAACAACCCTAAGTACATGGCCGTCGCCGGGTTCGCCGGCATGGCCGCCGCCCTGTTCTGGCTGGGAGTCATCCTCACTCCCGATGTCCCGATCTGGTATCTCCTCCTGCCCATCTCCCTGCTCGGGCTCGCCAGCGCAGGGATCTGGGCGCCGGTCTCCCTCACGGCCACCCGCAACCTCGCACCGTCCCTCGCCGGAGCCGGCTCGGGTGTGTACAACACCACGCGCCAGATGGGCGCGGTCCTCGGCAGCGCGGCCATCGCCGCGATCATGCAGTCACGCCTGATGACGAACCTGGGCGATGGCGGGATGACAGCCACCCCGGGTACCGCTCTTCCCGATGAGGCGAGGGCCGGGTACGCCCTCGCGATGGGCCAATCGCTCTACCTGCCGGCCATCGTGATTCTCGTCGGCTTCGCCGCCGCGCTGTTCTTCGCAAAACCCCAGCAGAACCGGGTGTGGCAGGGCGACGCCGGAGCCGTGGGAGGCTCGGAGGCCGACGTGCCCCTCGAGGACAGCACCACCAGGCAAGGAGGAGCGACACCCACCGAGTCCTGAGCTGTTGCCTCTGGGAACTACCGGTAGTCTTCTGCCATGGCTGATGAGACGAAGGACACACCGGGAACCACCGCGGCGAACGCTCAGAAGGATCCGGCGACGCCCGATACCAAGGATGTCTCCGACGATTTCGTCGTGCGGGACCACACTTCTCCCTCGGGCATGAGGTACACGACGACCACCGGGCGCCTGGTGCTGCGACGCGAGGAGACGAAGGACGGCAAGGCCGACGGGTTCAAGCCCAAGGCCGAGATCTTCATCGTCGCGTACACGAAGCAGGACGCCGAGCCGGGCCGCCCCGTCACGTTCGCCTTCAACGGTGGCCCCGGGTCCGCTTCCGTCTGGCTGCATCTCGGCCTGCTCGGCCCCCGCCTCGTCGATTCCGGAGATGTGGGGACCATGACTCCGGCGCCGTTCGGGCTTGTCGACAACCCCGACAGCCTCCTCGAGTCGAGCGACCTCGTCATGGTCGATCCGGTCAACACCGGCTTCTCCCGCGTCGTCGAGGGCGAGAAGGCCGACGAGTTCCACGCCTTCGAGCAGGACAGGGACCTCGTGGCGGAGGTCATCCGGCTCTGGACGACGCGCAACAACCGCTGGCTCTCCCCGAAGTACCTCGTCGGCGAGTCCTACGGGACGCTGCGTGCCGTCGCCGTCGCCGGGCGACTCTTCGACGCGTACGGCATGGCCGTCAACGGGCTGGGACTCATCTCCACGGTGCTCAACATGTCCACCCTGCGCTTCTTCCCCGGCAGCGACCTCCCCTACGCCCTGCACCTGCCCACCTACGCGGCGATCGCGCACTATCACGGCCGCCACGGGGATCGGGAGCTCCCCGACGTCGTCCGTGACGCCGAGGAGTACGCCGCCGGGGACTTCGGCTACGCGCTCACGCAGGGCAGCAGGCTGACCGCCGAACAGCACGAGGAGGTCGTCGCGCGGCTCCATGCCATCACCACGCTGGACGAGGCCTTCATCCGGCGCACCAATTTCCGCTGGGCGTACCATGAGTTCGCTGCGGAGATCCTCCGATCCGAGGGATTGGCCGTCGGTCGTATCGATGGCCGCTTCACCGCGAGGCCGGGCAATCTGCAGGCCTCGGACGCCCTGGATGATCCGAGCATCCGGGCGATCACGGGCCCCTACTCGGCGGCGATGAACCACTACGTCCGCGCCGAGCTCGGCTACGAGAACGACCTCCCCTACGAGATCCTCACCGCCCGGGTCCAGCCCTGGAGCTACCGCACCTTCGAAGGCGCGCCGGTCGATGTTTCGGGTGTCCTGGAACGGCTCCTGGTCCACAACCCGAACCTTCGGGTACACGTGGACTACGGCTATCACGACGGCGCTACGCCGCACTTCGCCGCCGAATACGTGTGGGCCCACATGAAACTCGACGACGACGCCCGGGCCCGCTTCACCCACCACTACCATGAGGCCGGCCACATGATGTACCTGAACCCGGTAGCACGGGATGCGCAATTGCGCGCGCTGAGGGCCTTCGTCGCCGAGCCGCAGCCCGGCCAGGAATAGTACGTAGGATGATGAATGCGGCCGGCGGCGACAGTCCGGTCCCCGACCTCAAGGAGTTCATCATGCTGAAAAGGATCCTCTTGGCCCTGGTGCCCGTCATCGTCTCCCGCGTCATGAGCAAGCGTGGCGCAGCCCAGGCGCCTCGAGCCAACAAGATGCGCTACAACGGCAAGTAGGCGCTCCAGGGTGGCGCCGGGCGCGGGAGAGGATTGATCATCGCACTGCGAGACGAGGACGGCTTCGCCGATATCCGCTCGTACGCGGCGATCGGAGACGGCCGGACGGTCGCCCTGGTGGCACTGGATGGTTCGATCGACTGGTATCCCACTCCGGATCTCGACTCGACGCCGGCCTTTGCCCGCCTCCTCGATGCGAACGAGGGCTTCATGGCCCTGGCTCCAACGGAGGAGTTCTCCGTGGAACGGCGGTACGCGGACGGTTCGAACGTCCTCGAGACCCTGTACACCACGTCCTCCGGGACAGCTCGCGTCACCGACTCGCTCAACACCGGTGTCGCCGGGAGGTTGCCCTGGGGTGAGCTGGCACGGCGCATCGACGGGCTCACCGGAACCGTGGACATGGCCTGGTCCGTCGCTCCCGGCACCTGTTTCGGCACGGCCTCGCCGTGGCTCGACAGGGGCTCGGAGGATCCGGTGCTGCGGATCGACGCCGTCGGACTGGGCATCCGGGGTATCAATCACGGCCTGAAGGCACCGGAGGGCCGGTCCGTGGAAGGCGCCTTCACCACCTCGGAAGGTTCCCGCCACCTCGTCGCCGTCGTCTCCACGCATGGCGAGCCGCTCCCCCTGCCGGACCCACAGACCATCGACGACGGCATGGACCGAACCATCCTCAACTGGCAGACGTGGTCGGACAACTTCGCCTACGACGGCGACTACCGCCACGCCGTCCTCCGCAGTGCCCTCACCCTGAAGCTGCTGCTGCACAGCCCGTCCGGGTCCATCGCCGCCGCTGCGACAACCTCCCTCCCGGAAAGCGCTGAGGGCGGGAAGAACTGGGATTACCGCTACGCGTGGGTGCGCGACACCGCGTACACGCTGCACTCCCTCACCCGCGCCGGACTCCGCGAAGAAGTCCATGCCGCTGTGTCGTGGATGCTCAAGAACCTTCGCTCGCAGGGCGCCGACCTCGAGGTGTTCACACGGCTGAACGGCGATATACCCGAGGGCACGCACAGGCCGGACCTGACGGGGTGGCGGAACATCGGTCCGGTCGTGGATGGCAACCCCGCCGCCGGGCAGCTGCAGCTGGGCGTCTTCGGGGACGTGTTCGACATCGTGTGGCAGTACGTGCAGGCGGGACACGTCCTGGATCCGGCGACGATGCGGCAACTCGCGGACCTCGCGGACCTGACCTGCGACATCTGGCGGCGGCGCGACGCCGGCATGTGGGAACTGCCGGAGGAACGCCACTACATCACGTCGAAGCTCGGCTGCTGGAACGCACTCCGATGCGCGGTGCTCCTCTCGGAGCACGGACAGCTGCAGGGCCCGGTGGAGCGGTGGGCCGCAGAGCGCGATCGCATCAACGACTGGGTCCACGAGAACGGCTGGTCGGAGGAGCGCCAGAGCTATGTCTGGTACCCGGGCTCCACCGACCTCGACGCCTCGATCCTCCTGCACGCCATGAGCGGGTTCGACACCGGCCCGCGGATGTCCTCCACCATCGACGCGCTGCGGGACGAGCTCGGCGCCGGCCCCCTGCTGTACCGCTACAGCGGCATGCAGGAGGAAGAAGCTACGTTCGTCGCCTGCGCCTACTGGATGGTGTCGGCACTCGTCAGCGTCGGCAGGCGCGACGAAGCGGTGGACCTGATGGAGGAGCTCCTGCCCCTCGCGAACGACGTCGGGATCATGTCCGAGATGATCGAGCCCTCCGACAACTCGTTCATGGGCAATGTCCCGCAGGGCCTGAGCCACCTGGCGCTGATCGTCGCCGCGCTGTCCATCTCCGGCAAGTCCTGAGGACCCCGGCATGCGGCGGGGGCGGGGAACCGGACGGACGCACGGCACCGCACCGGTTCGCGCGGCGTGCAGGACCTGTCAGGCCGTGGCGAAGTAGACCCACACGCCGATGACCCACGTGGTCCCGGCAAGGCAGGCGAGGGCGAGCTCCGCGAGGATACCGAGGCCCGTCGCCTTCAGGGCGTGAAGGCTCGAAGTGACGGCCGCACGGGCGTCCCGCTGCCGCGCGTACTCGCTCGCGAACAGCCCGAGGGCGAAACCGACGAAGAGCCCCACGACCGGGATCACGAACATCCCGATGACACCCAGCAGTACGCCGATGGTCACCGACCGGCCGGGGATGCGGCGCTGCTTGAGCGTCCGCCCGGTGAGGACCACCCCTGCGCCGAGGCCCGCTCCCGCCAGGACGGTGCCGATCGCGAAGACGACCCATCCTTCCGTACTCGCCACGGTCAGGGCCCAGGTGAGCAGCGACACGATTATGAGGATGCTCCCCGGAAGGATCGGTACCACAACTCCTGCGATACCGACTGCGATGAGCGCACCGCACACCACTGTCATGAAGACCTGTAGATCCATGGGTCAAGTCTTGCACTGCCTTGCGCGACGCGACGCTGTGGAGCGGTACCGACGCGTCACACCATGGAATACTGGGAGAATACTAAGCCAACTTAGCGAGCCCGAGGGCCCTGAAATCAGGAGGACCAGTGAGCACACCAGGAACAGGGAACAGGGACGACGAGCGCCGCGGCGCGGACAACGGCCCGCGGCACGAGGACAGCCCCACAGAACTGATGGACACAGGTCGCTCCGGCGCAGGAGCCACCAGCGCCGGCCGTGCGGACAGTGGCGCAGGCCCGGATCGCCCCGCGGGTTCATCCCGCGCCTCAGCGAACGACGACGGCGCGGGCGACTACGTGCCCGGCGGGTACTCTTCGGACGACGACACCAGTGGTGAGTACGTCCCGGGCATGTATTCGGATCCGTCGTCGGGTGACAGGACCACCACGGACACCCCCACCCGTGAGCACACGAGGCCTACACCCGTCTCCGCCTCGCGTGACACAGCAGCCCACCGCGATGCGCCGAAGACCCAGGCACACACCCAGGTGGTGCCCGTCACGGCGTCGAAGTCCCGAGATGAGCCCCGCGACGCGGACCGTGACCGCCAGTACCCACGAGCAGCTGCTGCCGGAGCCGGCACCGGCTCGGGTCTGCCGAGCCTCGAGGACCGCAAGCTCATCCACCAGCGCGAGAAGGAACACTTCGGTGGCATGAAGTTCGGCTCCGCCTTCTTCGGCTGGCTGACTGCCACCGGTATGTTCGTCCTGCTCTCAACCCTCGTCGGGGCTGTCGCCGGGATCTTCGGTTACGGCGCAAACCTCTCGGCGTCGGACCTGACCAACGGTTCCGGTGAGGCGCAGAGCATGGGCATCACCGCGGCCGTCGTGCTCGGCATCATCCTGCTGCTCTCCTACTACGCCGGTGGTTACGTCGCCGGACGGATGGCGCGCTTCAGCGGTGTGAAGCAGGGTGTGGCCGTATGGCTGTGGGCTGTCATCATTGCCGTGGTGCTCGCCATCATCGGCCTCATCGTCGGCAACCAGGCCAATGTGACCGAGCGCTTCCAGGGCCTCGGCGTCCCCTCCGCGCAGGACCTCACGGGCCCCGGCCTGATAGGACTCCTCATCGTGGCCGCCATCGCCCTCGTCGGCGCGATCCTCGGCGGTCTCGCCGGCATGCGATACCACCGGAAGATCGACCGCACCGATTTCGATGCCCTCGAAGAGACCGCCTGAACCCAGCGTGAGGAGCCCCTGGTAGCCCGCTTCATGCGCAGGCCCGGCCAGAACAGCCCTGTTCTACAGAACAACCCCGGACTCGGAAGAGTCCGGGGTTGTTGTGTCGACAGGAGGTCTCAGGGCGAGGGCATTCCGCCGTTGACGTTCAGCGTCTCGCCAAGGACGTAGCTCGCCTCGGACGACGCCAGGAAGACATAGGCGGGTGCGAGCTCGGTCGGCTGACCCGCCCGTCCCAAGGGGGTGTCCTTCCCGAACTCGGGCAATGCCTCCGCGGGTTGGCCACCGGAGGGCTGCAGCGGAGTCCAGATGGGACCCGGAGCCACGGCGTTGACCCGGATACCTTTCGGAGCAAGCTGCTGCGCGAGGCCCTTGGTGAAGTTGTTGATCGCGGCCTTGGTGCTCGCGTAGTCCACGAGGGTCGGTGACGGCTCGTATGCCTGGATGGAGGTCGAATTGATGATCGCGGATCCGGGCTTGAGGTGCTTGAGCGCTTCCTTCGTCACGCGGAAGAACGAGTAGATGTTCGTCTTGTACGTGTGGTCCAGCTGCTCGTCGCTCAGGTCCTCGAGGGATTCGACGGCCACCTGCTTCCCGGCGTTGTTCACGAGGATGTCCAGGCCATCGAGGCCCTGTGCTGCCTGCTGGACCAGCGAGATGCAGTAGGCGGGGTCCTTCAGGTCACCCGGGATGCAGACGGCCGTGCGGCCCTCGGCCTCGATGATCCCCTTGATCACCTGCGCGTCCTCCTCCTCTTCCGGGAGGTAGGACAGGGCGACGTCGGCCCCCTCCCGGGCGTAGGCGATGGCGACGGCTGCACCGATGCCGGAGTCCGCGCCGGTGATGAGGGCCTTGCGTCCCACGAGGCGTCCGGTCCCCCGGTACGAGGTCTCACCGCGGTCCGCCTTGATCTCCATGTCGGCCTCGAGCCCGGGCTCGGGCGTCTGGTCGGCCGGTGGCGTGATGCTCTCGAACCTCGTCACGGGGTTCTGGAAGGTGTACTGGTCGGTCGTTCCTGTCGTGCTCTCCGAGGTCATACGTGTGCTCCCTGTGCAGAAGGCGAGTCCCGCGCCGCAGTGGCGCCGAGAAGGGCGGTCGGCCCAGCGACCAAGCTAAGCCTGCTTACTACCCTAGGCGGGCGGGGTTACCCCTACAAGCAGGTTCGAGGGCCGGGAAGGGATGGCGCGACCCAGCTCGCATGGCTACGCTGAGCCCGGCCGGATCAGCGCGGAGGGGAACCCTCAGCGGGGGAGAACGGTCAGAACACCGCTGAGAACAGACCGGCGCCGACGCTCAGGACCAGGGCGACGATGACGAGCCAGATGATCGGGGTGCGGAGCTTGCGCATGGAATCCATAGTCCGACCAGTCTAGTCGCGGTCCAGCAGGGCGATGCCGAGGTCGCCGCCCAGGAAGTGCGGAAATAATATGCGGCCCGCCACGGCTGACATCGACATGGAGCAGCGCATCGCAGTCACGGGATCGACCGGCACGATAGGCGGCGGCGTCGCCCGGATGCTCGCGGGCGAGGGATTCCCCCTGGTGCTGCCGGTCCGTTCGCCCGACCGCGCCCAGCACCTCCCGGAGTCCGTGGTGCGGCAGACCACCTATGCGGATTTCGACTCCTCGGTGGATGCCCTCGCCGGCGTCGACACCCTCTTCATGGTGTCGGCCGCGGAGGAGGCCGACCGCGTGGCGACGCACCGCACCTTCATTGACGCGGCCGCGGAGGCGGGCGTGCGGCACATCGTCTACACCTCGTTCCTCGGGGCAGCACCGGATGCCGCATTCCTCCTCGGCCGCGACCACTGGTACACCGAGGAGCACATCCGCCGATCCGGCATGAGCTGGACCTTCCTCCGGGACAACCTGTACCTCGACTTCGTTCCCGCCCTCGCGGAGGACGGCGTCATCCGCGGCCCCGCCGGAGAAGGCCGGCTCTCCGCCGTCGCGCAGGCCGACGTCGCCCGGTCCGCCGCCGCCGTGCTGCGCTCACCCGACGACCACGCGGGGACGGCGTACCACCTGACCGGACCGGAGGCCTTCACCCTCGCCGAGGCGGCCGCGACCATCACCGAGCTCACCCCCGCAACGATCCGCTTCGAGGACCAGACCTACGAGGCGGCCATGGAGTCCCGGGCGCACCACGGCGCACCGCGCTGGCTGGTCGAGGCCTGGGTCAGCACCTACACGGCGATCGCACGCGGCGAGATGGCGGACGTCTCGCACGACGTCGAGCGCCTCACCGGCCGCCGCCCACTCGGGCTGCGCGACCTGCTCGCGCAGGAAGGCTAGGCCGCCGCCATGCGCAGGGACGTCGTACCTGATCCGCACTCGAGCCGCGCCTTCTACAAGTTCCTCACGTCCGTAGTGGTCCCGAGGCCCATCGCCTGGATCTCCTCGACGTCGGTGGACGGCGTGGACAACCTCGCCCCGCACTCGTTCTTCACCATCGCATCGGTCAACCCGCCGATTGTGCAGTTCACCTCGGTAGGCCGCAAGGATTCGGTCCGCAACATCGAGGCCACCGGCGAGTTCGTGGTCAGCTTCACGCCGGAGGACCTCTTCGAAGCCGTCAACGCGACCGGCACCGACTTCCCGCCGAACGTCAGCGAGTTCGACGCCGTAGGCCTCACCCGGGAGCCCAGCGCAACGGTCACGCCGCCCCGCGTCCTGGAATCACCCGTGGCCCTCGAATGCCGGCTCCACCTCATCCAGGACATGGGGAATTGCACGCTCGTTTTCGGGGAAGTGCTGCACGCGGTGGTGTCCGAGGAAACTCTCGACGGCGGCCTCCCCTCCATCGACGCGCTCCGACCACTGTCACGGCTCGGCAGGAACGAGTGGGGGACTGCGGGGCGGATCCGCGAGATCACGCGGATACCGGTCGGGGAATGGCCGGGACACTACGACGACGGCAACCCGGCACAGCACCCCTGAACACCTGCCCGCACACCTCTCGTGTCCAAGGATCGGCGATCAGGTTTCGTCCAGCGGGCTCCCGTAGAATGAAACCATCTACGGGCTAGCACCCCACCCCTGGCTGGGAAGCCGACCGCGACCCCCAGGGACATTCATGAGCATTGCCGCAGCTGCGCGTACCGTCCGTATTTCCAGGCCGAACGACGTCGTCGCCTCCTACTCGGTGCTGCTGAAGCAGGTCCGCAAGGAAGGCCTCCTGAACCGGCGCCGCCGCTTCTACATCGGCGTGTTCGCCCTCCTGGCCCTGACCATGGGCGCCGCGTGGACCGGCTTCGCCCTCCTGGGCGACACCTGGTACCAACTCCTCATCGCAGCCGTCCTCGGCATCGCCCTCACCCAGGTCGCGTTCCTCGCCCACGAAGCCTCCCACCGCCAGATCTTCCACACCCGCACCGCCAACGACTGGTCCGGACGCATCCTCGCCGCCGGCATCGTCGGCATCAGCTACGCCTGGTGGATGGACAAACACACCCGCCACCACAACGACCCCAACACCCGCGGCAAAGACCCCGACATCGAACTCGACACCATCAGCTTCCTCGAAGAAGACGCCGCCAAAGCCCGCGGCCTCCACGCCTGGATCACCCGCCGCCAGGGCTACCTCTTCTTCCCCCTGCTCACCCTCGAAGGCATCAACCTCCACGCCCGCTCCATCAGCACCCTCTTCACCCGCCGCACCATCAAAGGACGCTGGATCGAACTCGCCCTCCTGGGCGCACGCTTCGGCGCCTATCTGGGCATCCTGTTCTGGTTCCTGCCCGTCGGCCTGGCGTTCGCGTTCCTCGGCGTGCAGCTGGCCGTGTTCGGGGTATACATGGGCGCCAGCTTCGCCCCCAACCACAAGGGCATGCCCCTGATCCCCAAGGACAGCACCCTGGACTTCTTCCAGAAACAGGTCCTCACCTCCCGCAACATCCGCGGCGGCACGTTCATCAACAACGCCTTCGGCGGCCTGAACTTCCAGATCGAACACCACCTCTTCCCCGACATGCCCCGCCCACACCTACGCCGGGCCGCGATCATCGTCCGCGAACACTGCGAACGCCTCCGCGTCCCCTACACCGAAGTCGGCGTCAAAGCCTCCTACAGCGCCGTCATCACCTACCTCAACCGCGTCGGACTCGCCGCACGCGACCCCTTCGACTGCCCCATCATCAACCAATACCGCCGACGCTAGACACACACCGAGCGCCCTCGATATCGCATCATGCACCCTGAAACGCAAGCGGTCCGGGATACAGGCTTCGCAGGTTCGTCCGCGACGGCTGATTCGCTACGGTTGGGACATGTTCTTCCTCTTCGGCCTCACCACGCGTGAGAACCTTCAGTTCACCCGATCAGCAACCTGCCATTACTGCGGACTGCACGCTCCGCAACAGGTGATCCTGCGGAAGACCAAACTGTCCGTGTTCTTCATTCCGCTCCTGACCCTGAAGAGGACCCGGCTGCAGGTCTGCACGAACTGCGGCGGCACTTCCCGGCTCAGCGGCTCCGAGCAGCGAGCCCTCGCCCACTAGCCGTACGCACCCTCAGCACCGCAGCTGCGCACCGTCAGACCGGGTCATTACTCGCCCGGGTGCTGCGGAAGCTCATCCGCACGGAATTCGACGAATGTCAGCTGCTGGGAAGCTCGACGGTCCCCCTGATCATGCTGACGCTCGAGTGCGCGGGGTTGCCGTCGAATGGTTCGTCAGAGATATCTACGATCGGAAACTGCGCGAGGTCGATATCAGCGGGTACGGCGAAGCGGCCGCTGTCACCGTCCATCAGGCCGATGCTGTACATCTCCTGGAGGTCCGGGGCAATGAGCCACACCTCGCGGTAACCCTCCGGCTGCGTTCCGGTGATCGCGACGTCCAGGCTGCGCGTTCCATCCTCGGCAAGCGAGACGATCGCCTCACCCGACCCCGAGTATCCGGGCAAGGGTGTCAGCTCCGTCTCGGCCAGGGTGACCCCTTCGCCTCCTCCGCCCAATGACACGATTCCCCACAGCACGCCTCCTCCGATGGCAACACCCACTACCGCAGCTGCCGCAAGTCCCCAGACCGAGAATCGGCGTACCGGCCGGTCGGCGCCCTTCGCCTTCAACGGGATCGGGGGCGCGACCCGGCCCGAGGCTGCGACGCGGGGCTCGGGGGTGGCCGACGGCAGGTCCACCGAAAGACCGAGCTCGGCTTTGATGGCTTCCCACACCGCCGGTGCGGGTTGCTCGAGCGGACTCACCGACCGGCCGTCCTTTCCGATCACGACGATATTCCGTAGTCCTTCCAGGTCACGGGTGCAGTCGGGGCAGTTTTCGAGATGCTGCCGCGACCATGCATCAAGGGGCTCATCCAGTGCTGCAGGGCCGATGGATTCCGGGTCAAGATGCCGCATTCCATGTCCCCAGTCGATCGCGTAAGTGGATGAGACTCCTTCGTATGTGGCTCTTGACGGTTCCCAGTGGTATATCGAGCCGGGCCGCGATTTGCTGGTGCGTCATGTCTTCGTAGAAGGCCAGCCTGAGGATGGACTTCTGGGGCTCTCCGAGCAGTTCGAGCTCTGTACCGAGCACTACCCGGTCCGTGATGGTGTCGACATCCTGATGCCGCGTGTCGCCGGCTTCGGCGTTCGCCCCGGTCTGCACCACCAGTCGATGTTGCGTGTTCCGCGCGGACAAACCGTCGAGGATGACATTCTTGCTGATGCCGAGGATCCATGCGGGTACCGCCCCTGAGTTCGGGTCGAAGCTGTCCCTGAACCGCCAGGCCCTGACGAAGACGTCCTGGGTGATGTCCGCGGCCGCTGCTCGGTCCTGCATCGCCCTCAAGGCCAACGTGTAGACAAGCGGTGAGAAACACCGGTATGCCGCGGCCATCGCTTCTTCGTCTCCCTCTGAAAATTGCACGTCGAGCTGCCGCGTCCACTCAGTGCCTGGAGGGGTCAAGCTTCACTCCTAAAGCGCGGGTGCCGGTGCCGGTGCCACGCTCGACCGACGCCCTGCGATCCTTGGCACTTACCCCACAAGACTCAGAGCGGTAAGGCTGTGAGCACTACATTATCCTCATAGTCGCCCTCCTCCGGCAGCCAGTCGCCCCCACAGGTGATGATCTTGAGCTGGTGATCGCCGTCGCGCTTGAAGATCTCCGATCCATTCAGGGTGGCCTTGGGGACGTTCCGCACATCGGAAACCCGGTAGGTCAGTGAGCGGCCGTCCTCCAGGCCGACCGTCACGATCGTCCCGATGCTCACGTCCTTCAGCTGGGCGAAGGGCATTACCTCCGTGAGGCTGTCGACGTGGGCCGCTATCACCGCGTTCCCGGTCTCCGCGCCGGGGGCAGGCCCATACCGATACCAGCCCGCCTCCCAGAAACTATCCGGGATCTCCATCGCGTTCTTGTCGTCGATCCCGACATCGAGCACCCTCACGGAGATGTCGGTACCCGCGATGTCCAAGGCCACGGGCGACGGGTCCCGTGGCTCCCAGGCGGCGTCGGCCGGTCGAACCGGGACGGGCCCCACGGCGATACCAGCGGAGGCACCGACCGTCGGCTCGGGCGTGGCATCCGCCGCGGCCGGCGCGACAGGATCAGCCGCGGCCGGCCCTACTGAATCCGGCGCGGCCGGCGCCGCAGAATCCGGCGCGGCCGTGAGTGCAGCTGAGGATGGTTGCTCCGCGGGCAAAGAACCAGGACCTTGCGCACATCCACCGAGGAAGAGAGCGGCGAGGACGGCCAGGGAGACCGATGCGTGTCCAGGTTGCACTGTCGAGATCCTTCCGGGAGGAGCGGTATGGGTGTGGGGAGGAGGGGTGGCCCTCCTCCCCACTGAACTGCTGGTGCTAACTCCGCACGGCACGCCTGCGGGAAGCGGCAACTGCACCGCCGAGCAGGACGACCAGGAAGGCTCCGAGTCCGAGTGCTGCTCCGTTGTCATCCTCCGCCGCGAGTCCGGACTGGCCACCGGGCACAGCACCGGGAGCTGAATGCAGTCCTTCGATCACTTGGGTGGCGAGCGCCAGGTTGCCGGCCTCCAGGCTCCCCCAGGCGTAGACGATCGTCGACGTTCCCTCAGCGAGGTTGAGATCTGCAGGGCCGATGACGGGCTCGGTGGTGCCCGTCGCCGCAACCGCTGCCGACACCGTGCCGGCATCGGTGGTCAGTGTCGCCTCGGCCGGATTGCTCAGGTTCTGGACGACTGCCGCGCCACCAGCCAGGACATCGACGGCGGGGGCGGCGGCTACATGCCTAACCGTGAGCCGTGACTTCCCCGCCTCGACGGCCGAGACGTCGTTCGTGAAGAAGTTGGCCGTGGGGTTACCCCCGGCATCGAGATTCGCCGTCGCGGTGTAGTTCCCACCCGCGGCGAGGGTGACGTCGACAGGACCGATCACGGCCGCGCTCGCATCAGGAGCATCGGACGCGGTCACGGCAAGCTGGTAGTTTCCGGCGGGCAACTCGAGCGGACCTGCCAGCTCACCCGGGGCGAAATCGTCCAGTGTGAGAGCACCATTGACATACACGTCGACGGTGAGGTCGGGAACCCCGTGCAGGACGGACAGGGACGCGGTCGTCGGCGCCTCGGCGGCAGATGCCGGGACGGCCAGGGTGACCCCTCCCAGGATGACGGCGGCTCCTACGGCGTACAAGCTTCTTTGCATGACAACTCTCCTTCATTGGGGCCCGACAGGGGCCACTTTCGCTGACACCCGGTATTACCCGGACGAGCGGCGCTTTGGATGCAAGGAGATGAAACTTTTTTCGCCCGCGAGTTTCAGATCAGGCGTTCCAGAGCCCGTAGGAGTCGGCCAGCGAAGAGATCTTCTGTGCGCGTGCCAGCCGCGGCAGGTAGGACCCGTCACCGACGATGGCGCCCGCGGCGTGTTCGCGCAGGAGCTCCGTGGCCCAACTGATCTCGGACTCGCTCGGTGACAGGCCGCGGTTGATCGTGTCGGTCGCATCGGTCAGCAGGCACAACTTGCCCGTCATGCCCATGGATGCCGTGACCTTGCATGCCTCGAGCAGTTCGTCACCCAGAGCACCGACGGTGGGCCCGTCGATCGGACCGGGAAGCTGCCCCACGCGCGAAGCCACGACGAGCTTGGACCGCGCATACGCGAGCGCCATCGGATCATCCGAGGCCCCGGTGTCCCGGCGGAAATCGCCGACGCCGAAGGCCAGGCGGAACGTTCCGGGAGCACTGGCGATCGCCGTCGCGTTCTCGATGCCCAGCGCGGACTCGACCAGCGCCAGGACCGGCGTACCGGCCTGCAGGCGCATGGCGGTATGGGTCACCTGCTCAGGCTTCTCGGTCATGGCGAGCATGACGCCGCGCAGGCCGGGGGCTTTCGACAGGGCGGCCAGGTCATCGGCCCAGTACTCCGTCTCGATCCCGTTGACACGGACCCAGGCGGTCATTCCCGTGGACAGCGCCTCGACGACGCGCTCGCGGGCCTCGCCCTTGCCTGCTGCGGGAACGGCGTCCTCCATGTCGAACACCACGGAATCGGCCTCGGAGGTGAGGGCGGGGATGAAGTTGTCCTCGGAAGCAGCGGAAGCAAGCAGCCAGGATCGGGAGAGCTTGGCGGGCAGCGCGGCGGCGCGGCTGTTTCTGAGGGAGGTGGCCATCCTCAAACAGTACTGAGGACTGCTGCGCATTATCCACCGGAGACGGAGGGTGACACGTGAACACTACGACCAAAAGGAGCGCCCTCGGGACCCGGACCTGCACTTCAGCTGACCAGCGACTCCCTCTGCTGACGGCGGACGGGATCCTCGAGCGTCGGCTCGGCTATAGTGACGACGTCGGACGCGATGGGCGTCGTGCCTGAAAAAGAGGCAATAAGGGCGAAGCGGCTCGAGGCACATACGGAAAGCACCCACCAACGTCCGGGGTGACCGTGTGCATCCCTCGCCGCTGCCCCGACGTCCGTCCTGAAAAGATTCCTGATGGCCACTGTCTCCGCCCGTATCGTGTCCGCTCTCCAACCCGCTGTCACCGAGGTATTCGGCGTGATGGGCAACGGGAACGCCCACTTCCTCGACGCCGTCATGGCGCTACCCGATTCCATGCACTACACAGCCGTGCGGCATGAAGCGGGTGCTGTCGCTGCCGCGGACGCCTACTTTCGCGCCAGCGGGCGACTCGCAGTCGCCACCACGACCTATGGTGCGGGCTTCACCAATGCACTCACGCCCCTGGCGGAAGCGGTGCAGGCCCAGATTCCGCTCGTCCTGGTGGTCGGCGACGCCCCCACCACCGGCGCCCGCCCCTGGGACGTCGACCAGGTCCATCTGGCGAAGGGGCTCGGTGCCACCACGTTCACCGTCTCCGCCACCCGCGCCCTCGCCGTCACGGCGGCGGCGATGGACCACGCGCTGCGCTACCGGCAGGCTGTGGTGCTCGCCATCCCGTATGACCTGGCGGGCATGGAAGCAGTCCACGAGGACCTGCCTCCCACGACGACGGCCGGTCCCCTGGCGATGCCCCATGCCGACGACATCGAGCGCATCGCATCCCTCCTGTCCGCGGCGACGCGGCCGCTCATCCTCGCCGGCCGCGGCGCCTGGGCCAGCGGTGCGCAGGACGCTGCGACCGGCCTCGCTGAACGTATCGGTGCCCTGACGGCGACCTCCGGGCTCGGGGCCGGATTCTTCGGCGACAACCCGGCGGGACTCGGAATAGCGGGCGGATGGGCATCCGAGCGCACCGCCCGCCTGATCGGGCAGGCCGATGTCGTCCTCGTTCTGGGAGCGCGGCTCAACCAGTTCACGACGCGCTTCGGACACTCCTTCGACAGCTCCGCCAGCGTCGTACAGGTCGATGTGGAGACCGGCCCCACCGCCCCCGGGGTGACGGATTACCTCCGTGGTGATGCCCGAGCGGTGGCTGAAGCGCTATTCAGGACGGTGGACCGGGTGACGGACCAGCGATGGAGCGACGTCGCCGCAGCAGAGGCCCTTCACGCCCACCACGCCCGCGACGACGGGGACCTGACAGCCCCCGACGGGCGACTCGATCCACGGAGCCTGTGCCGGACCCTCGATCGGCTCCTCCCCGAGGACCGCTCGATCGTGCAGGACGGCGGGCACTTCATCGGCTGGGCGCCGAGTTACTTCCGCGTCCCAGCGCCGAACCGCCTGATCATGGTCGGGACGGCGTACCAGACCATCGGCCTCGGCCTTCCGAGTGCCGTCGGTGCCGCACGCGCCCTGCCGGAATCGACCGTGGTCCTCTGTACGGGAGACGGCGGCGCGCTCATGGCGCTGGCCGACCTCGACTCCTTCATCCGGACGGCGAGACGGGCGGTCATCGTCGTCTTCAATGACGCCGCCTACGGTGCCGAGATCCACCAGTACGCGGTCCGGGGCATCCATCCCGGGCCCATGATGATCGACGAGGTGGACTTCGCGGCGCTCGCAATTGCCCTCGGCGCCACCGGCAGGACCATCAGGACACTCGCGGACCTCGATGGAGTGAAGGACTGGCTGGCGTCCGACGACGACGGCGTGCTGCTGCTCGACTGCAAGGTCTCGCAGCAGGTCGTGGCGCCGTACATGCAGGAGATCGTCGCCGTCGCGACCGGCGGCAGATAGCCGTGCCGACGTCGAGCCGTCGCTGCATCAGGCTGCCGATGTACGTTCCCGCGCGGCGGCTCCGGTCCTTCAGGTGCTTCCGAATCTTCCCCGGAGGGATTCCACGCCGGAGCCGGTCACATGGGCCAGCCCGGCCGAGCGACCGGCTGCGACGAGAAGCAGGTCCACCACGCGCCCCTGCACCTGCGGTCCCTCCCCCGATGACCAGCGTGCGTCGGTGGCGATGAGTTGGAGTCCCTGGAGGCGCGGGGGAGCTCCGAGCAACCGGTTTGCTGCAACGTAGGCCAGAACCGGTACCGCGAGGTCGGTGTGCACCGTGTGGCAGCGCTTCAGCGGGCGTGCAATGTCCTGGCCGTGTACGAGCAGGTCCATCAGCGGGTCTATGGGACCACTGCCGGGAATCCGGCGGGACGACCTGGCGCTCTCACGCAACTGCTGGATGAGTTCAGCAGTCGTGAATCTCGATGCCCGGTCGCGCGCTGTGTCCGACACCATCCGGTGGAAATTTCCGCGGGCCTTGATGGCCGCCAGCGCGAGGAAACCGACCGACGCCCTGGTGGGGATCGTCAGGTGGGCCACTACCTCCCGCACGGTTCACGCCGAGCACAGGGACCGTGTGGTCCACTCGGCCTCGCCGATGCCTTCCAGGAAGTCGCGCAGATGGTGCCTTTCGGCTTTCACTGCCGCGTTGATCTCAGCTGGTTCCATGATGGAGGCTCCTCGGCAGGTGGTGCGGTGACACGAGCAGTGTTGCAGTCCGCACTCGGAAGTGCCAGAGGCTCTGGTGGTCCCGATCGGCAACACCTTCCGTACAGGCGAGGCTGCGCCTCACCGACCGGCCGTCTGAAGCACAGCGTTATTCCGGCAGGTAGGGCCGGTAGGGGTCAAGGGTTCCGTCGACAACGGGTACGAGGAGGGAGACGTCCCCTTCGCTGGTCGAAGCGGTGAGCGCCGTCCTTGCGCCAGGCGCGTCCCCCGCGGTCCGGAGCACCGTCTCCACTGTGTCGAGCCCGACCCTTCCCTGCGCCGGGATGGTCAGGGTGGTGTCTTCGTCGGAGTCGCTGATGGTGATGTCGATCGGCTGGTCGCCGTCGTTCTCGAGCGTGCCCAGGACTCGCGCAGGCTGTTCCTTGCCGGAGGTGACCAGGAGGACACTGCGGAGATCGACCCTGCCGACGCTCTTGTCATCTCCGACGGCTGTTGAATTCCAGTTGTCCCCGCCGGCCGTGGCACAGCCCGACAGCACGAAGGCAGTAAGGAGGAACGCCCCGGCAGTCGACCTGGAGCGGTTGACCGTCGGGCTGGCCTGAGCGTCTTCTGCAGTGTTCATCTGGTCGAGTCCTTCGGAGGGAGTTGGGTAAAGGTCCACTCCGACCGTACTCAGCCCGCGCGACCCGGGGTAAGGGGTGATGCGCGACCGCAACCACACTTCAGGTTGACGTCGAGGGAACACCCAGAGGACCTTCAGGAAGACTCCTCGAGTACCGCACCCCTGCTTCGTCCGGAAACCGCCTCAGGCCTTCGGCCGGAGGTCATAGATGCGACGCAGCTTGCCGCTGGAGCGGACGAGTGAGCCCTGCTCGACGATCCGGACGGTGCAGGTGGAGCCGATGTGCGTCTTGATCTGGTGCTGCAGTTCCTTCGCGGCGGCCGCGCCGTCGGCCGGAGCGACGCCGTCGCGCACCTCGATGTTGATGGTGAGCTGGTCCATCCGCTGGCCCTCGGGCCGGGTCAGTTCGAGCTGGAAGTGGGGGCTCAGTGCCGGGATGGCGAGCGCCAGTTCCTCCACCTGCGTGGGAAACAGGTTCACTCCGCGCACGATCACCATGTCGTCGCTGCGGCCTGTGATGCGCTCCATCCTGCGCATGCCCGGACGGGCCGTACCGGGGAGCAGCCGCGTGAGGTCATGCGTCCGGTAGCGGATGATCGGCAGGGCCTCCTTGGTGAGCGAGGTGAACACGAGTTCACCCGCTGCGCCGTCGTCGAGCACCTTCTCCGTGAAGGGGTCGATGATCTCCGGCCTGAAGTGGTCCTCCCAGACGTGGGACCCGTCCTTGGACTCCACGCACTCGCCCGCGACACCCGGACCCATGACCTCGGACAAGCCGTAGATGTCGCAGGCGTCGAAGCCCATGCGTCCCTCGAGCTCCTGCCGCATCCCTTCCGTCCACGGCTCGGCGCCGAGCACGCCAGTCTTCAGCGACGTCGACCTCGGGTCGATGCCGGCGGCGGCCATGGCGTCAAGGATGGTCAGCAGGTAGGTGGGCGTCGCGAGGATGGCGTCCGGCTCGAAGTCGCGGATGAGCTGGACCTGCCGCTCGGTCTGGCCGCCGGAGATGGGGATCACGGTGCAGCCGAGGCGCTCGGCCCCCGCATGGGCGCCCAGGCCACCCGTGAACAGGCCGTACCCGTAGGCGTTGTGGACCTTCCACCCGGCTTTCACACCCGAGGCCCGCAGGGAGCGGGCGACCAGGGACGCCCACCGTCCCAGATCGCCCGCGGTGTATCCGACGACGGTCGGCTGGCCCGTGGTGCCCGACGACGCGTGGATGCGGGCGATCTGATCCTGCGGCACGGCGAACATGCCGAAGGGATAGGTGCTGCGCAGATCCTCCTTCGTGGTGAAGGGGAACTTCGCCAGGTCCTCGAGACCGTGGAGATCGTCCGGATGCACCCCGGCGTCGTCGAACTTCCGCTTGTACAGGGGTACGTTCGCGTAGGCGTGGTGAAGCGTGGCCCGCAACCTCTCGAACTGCACCGACTCCAGGTGATCGCGCGTCCACGTCTCCTCCGGATCCAGCGTCGAGGGATCGGCCGCCGAGGCTCGCAGGGTCAGGGATGGCATGGTGCTCCTTGGAAGTGCAGGACGGCGACGGGACGAACGGACGGCAGGACTGCCCTAGCTGTGGAGCGCGTTCGTGGCCGACGCCTCGTCCGCCTCGAGCGGTGCGCCCTTCGTCTCCTTGGCCAGGGTCGCACCGATGAAGGAGATGACGCAGAGGGCCATGATGTAGAGCCCGATGGAACCGGACCAGCCCGTGCTGCCGAGGAGTGCCTGGGCGATCAGCGGTGCGAAGGCACCGCCGAGGATGGCACCCAGGGCGTAGCCGATCCCGATGCCGGAGTATCGGACGTTGGCGGGGAACATCTCCGCGTACATCGCGGACATGGGCCCGTAGGACAGTCCGAGTCCGATGGTGAGGATGAAGATGGCAATGCCGTAGGCCCAGATGTTCCGGGTATCGATCATCATGAACATCGGGATCATCCAGACGAAAATGAGCGCGTACCCGATCTGGAAGGTGCGTACACGGCCGATGCGGTCGGAGAGGATGCCGCCGTAGAGGGTGAAGATCAGCCAGCCGAAGGATGCCAGCAGGGTTGCGAGGAGGACGGGCGCTGCAGGCATGCCCAGGCTCTTCTGCGCATAGGAGGAGAGGAAGGCGATGACGAGGTAGCCGGCGGCGTTGTTGCCGATGAAGATCACGGCAGCCAGGATGACCTGCTTCTTGTTGGTCTTCAGCAGGCTCCGCAGCGGGGTGGCCGTATCGCGCTTGCGGTCGATCATGCGCTTGAAGACGGGGCTTTCGGCGACGGCCGAGCGGATGAAGTACCCGACCACGATCAGGACGACGGACAGCAGGAACGGGATGCGCCACCCCCACGCGAGGAAGGCCTCGGCCGACATGGAGCTGCGCAGCAGGAACAGGACCGCGGTGGCCAGGATCATGCCGACCGGAACGCCGATCTGCGGGTAGGCGCCCCAGAATCCACGCTTGTTCACAGGTGCGTGTTCGACGGCCATGAGGGCCGCACCACCCCACTCGCCACCGGCCGAGAAGCCCTGCAGGATGCGCAGCAGCATCAGGAGGATAGGGGCCCAGACGCCGATCTGCGCGTACGTGGGAAGCAGGCCGATCAGGGCCGTTGCCGAGCCCATCATGACCAGTGTGAAGACGAGCATGGCCTTGCGCCCGATGCGGTCACCGAGGCGTCCGGCGATGACGGCTCCGAGGGGCCGGAAGAAGAAGCTGATGCCGATGGTGGCCCAGGCGACGAGTTGGGCGAGGCCCTCGCTCTCCCCCTCGAGGGGACCGAAGTAGAGGGTCGCGAAGACGAGGCCCGCGGCCTGGGCGAAGATGAAGAAGTCGTACCACTCGATCGTGGTGCCGACCATCGTGCCTGCCAGGACCCTGCGGTCCGCGGCGCTCATGCGCGAGCCGGGCTCTGCCTGCGGCCGCTCTGGTGCTAGTGCCATGAAAACTCCCTTGTTTTCCGTTGTGTGCTGCTGATGCCCGCGGGGCTCCGGTCCTTGCAGCAGCCAAGGGTGGTCCGCGGTCGGTCAATGCCCCAAACATTACCGAACGATCGTTCATTCGGTAATGCCCGGGTGGATCGTGTTCCTTTTGTGACGTCCTTCCGAAGCGTCCTGCGCGGTTCCTTAGAGCGAGGACTCGATCGCCCGAGCGGCTCGGGCGACACGCAGCCCGAACTCCTCGACGGGTGCGTCGTTCCGGACGTAGACGACGGCGATCGCGGCGGGCAGCTGGCCCCGGACCTGAATCGGAGCCGCGACGGAGCTGACGCCGGGAAGAACCTCGTCGTGGCTCGCGGCATACCCCAGGGCAGCCGCCGCCCGTGACTCCTCCCGATAGGGCCGGCCCGGAGCGAGCTGCTCCCACCGCGCCTCGGTCAGGGCCGACTGGATGGCGATACCGGGTGCTCCTGCGTCGAACCGGTGGCGCGAGCCCGGCCGCTGGACCAGCGTGCCCACTCCGTGCGGGGGCTCGACCGCGACGAGCGTGACGCAGTGCTGCCGGTCCCACACCGCGATGAAGGCCGTCATCTGCAGGTCCGCCGCGAGGAGGGTCAGCTCCGGCAGGGCCGCGGTCTGCAGCCGCGGAGCCACTCCCCTGGCCAGGTTGGCGAGGCCGGGTCCCGCAAGGAACCGGCCGCCGGCGTCCCGCACCACCAGGGCGTGCTCCTCGAGCGTCCGCAGGATCCTGTAGGCGATCGAGCGATGCACGCCCAGGGCCTCCGAGAGCTGCGCCGTCGTCCTGCCGTCCGGGGCGTCGGCGAGGATCTCCAGCGCGCGGATTCCTCGCGAGAGCGTCTGGGAGGGCGGCGTCGTCGTGCCGGCTCCGGCGTCCAGGGTGTCCACGTCAGGCAAATGCCCGTCCTCGCCGGCGGTCCGGCGAGGCGGTCAGGATCGGAGAGAAGAACGAGGCCAGCCCTGCCGTGTCGGCCAGCGGCAGGACATGTGCCACGTACTGATCAGGGCGGACGACGACGACGACGCCCGCGCGGTCCAGCCCACGAAGGTCGAAGATGTCGGCGTGCGGGTCCGCCGCGTACACCTTCTCGTAGTCGGTCAGGCCGAAGGGACCGACCGCGGGCTTGAACTCCGGCGGTACCCGGGCGATGTCCACCTGGGTATGGTCCTGCTGGTAGACGACCTTCACGTCGAACCACGCATCTCTGTCGATCCCCTCGGGCGTTGCAGCGAGCGGAGAATCGGCGGCCGAGCCGATCCACCGTGCCAGGTCTGCGACCCCCGATGCAGCACCCGGCTCCGCGCGGTCGGCGAAGACGTAGATCCGCCAGCGGCCGTCCGCCGTCGCGTGGTGGCCGAGATGCACCGGAACGCCGTCGCAGACGCGCACCACGGGGGCGGACTTGAATCGCTTCCCGATGGGGAAGCCTGTCGCCAGTTTCTGGTGCTGGGTTTCTGCGACCAGGATGGAGGGCTGGTACTGGGTCATGAAACCGGCCGGGAACTCAGCGGTACGCACGTAGAAGTCCTCGAGCTCGGACGGACTGGCGAACTCTTCCGGCCTCCTGGCCATGAGCGTCGACCATTCCTTGTCGAACTCGATGAGGTTCTTCGCGACGACCTGGCGTTCAGCGGAGTACGTGGCCAGGAGCTCCTCGGGACTCCGGCCCTCGAGCACGTGCCCGAGCTTCCAGCCGAGATTGAAGCCGTCCTGCATCGAGACATTCATGCCCTGGCCTGCCTTGGCGCTGTGCGTGTGGCAGGCGTCCCCCGTGATGAACACCCGCGGAGTGCGGGTGCCCACCTGCTCCGGCAGGACGTCGTCGAACCTGTCGGTGAGGCGGTGCCCCACCTCGTAGACGCTGTGCCACGCGACATTCCGGACGTCGAGGGTGTACGGGCTGAGGATGGCATTCGCCTTCGCGATGATCTGGTCGATGGTCGTCCGCCGGACCGCACCGTCGTCATCGGGGCTGGTCTCACCGAGGTCCACGTACATGCGGAAGAGGTGTCCGCCCTCGCGGGGGATCAGGAGGATGCTGCCGCCCCCGCCGGACTGGATGGCGCACTTACGGCGGATGTCGGGGAAGTCGGTGACCGCGACGGCGTCCATGACTCCCCACGCGTGGTTCGCCTTGTCCCCTGCGAGCGTGCAGCCGATTGCCTGGCGGACCTTGCTGCGGGCGCCGTCGGCACCCACGACGTACTTCGCACGAATGGTACGGGTTGCGCCCTCGTGCTCGCCCGAGGTGCGGGTGACGGTGACCCGCACCGGGTACTGGTGCCCGTCGTCGACCTCCAGACCTACAAATTCGAAGCCGTAATCGGGCTCCATGCGGGTAGGTGCGTTCTTCATGAACTCGGCGAAGTAATCGAGGACGCGGGCCTGATTGACGATCAGGTGGGGGAACTCGCTGATCCCGGCCGGATCGTCGACGGGCCGGGCTGTCCGGACGATGCGCGAGGGGTCCTTCGGGTCCGGCTTCCAGAAGGCCATCTCGACGATCCGGTACGCCTCCTCCGTGATGCGCTGGGCGAAGCCGAAGGCCTGGAAGGTCTCGACGCTTCGCGCCTGGATGCCGTCGGCTTGCCCGATGGGAAGCCGGCCCGGTCGCCGTTCGACGATGCGCGTGGTGATGCCCGGGAATTGCGAGAGCTGTGCGGCGGTGATCATGCCCGCGGGTCCGGTGCCGATGATGAGGACGTCGACCTCGTCGGGAAGGTCCCGCGGCCGATCCAGGCCTACACCTGCTGGCGGCTGGACCCGGGGATCGCCCGAGACGTAGCCGTGGTGGTGGAATTGCACGGGCTGACCTCACTTCGTCGTGATGGGGTGCCGGAGGATGGGTTCGATAATCGAACGGCCTGTTCCACTATCGTTCGCCGATGCTAGACCCCGTGACGGCAGGACGTAAAGCCGCCTTTACGGGTCTGCAGTCTCCCGCTACTATTCGTATACGATTTCGTACTCGATGAGGAGTGTTGCGTGGAACCGGTAGCCGAAAGCCTCCTGGCGGCGACCCGCAAGATCATTGCGGTGCACATCAACTACCCCAGCCGAGCGGCACAACGGGGACGCACCCCAGAGCAGCCGTCCTACTTCCTAAAGCCCCCCTCATCCCTCGCCCTCTCCGGTACGGGTGTCGAACGTCCCGCCGGATGCGAGTTGCTCGGATTCGAGGGCGAGATCGCCCTCGTGATCGGTGCCCCCGCCCGTCGTGTAACCCCCGCAGACGCCTGGGGTCACGTGCGGTGGGTCACGGCCGGCAACGACCTCGGCGTCTACGACCTCCGCTACGCAGACAAGGGTTCCAACCTCCGATCCAAAGGCGGCGACGGCTTCACGCCGGTGGGGCCCGCGCTGATCCCGGCCGCCGACGTCGACCCTGCCGCTCTCCGCATCCGCACCTGGCACAACGGTGTGCTGGTCCAGGATGACACCACCGCCGATCTCCTGTTCCCGTTCGCCCGCCTCATCGCCGACCTGTCGCAACACCTCACCCTCGAAACCGGCGACATCATCCTGACCGGCACCCCGGCGGGCGCATCCGTCGCCCGACCCGGTGACCTCCTCGAGGTCGAAGTGACCTCCGGCGTCCTCTCCACGGGGCGGCTCACCACGCCCGTCAGCAATGGAACGACGCCGTTCGCAGATTTCGGTGCGCAACCCAGGGCCGACGACGTCCAGCGCGAGGAGGCCTACGGTTCCCGGGAGGCAGCAGGACTGGGCGATCCGGTACCGGTGCTCACTCCCGAGCTCAAGGCCCGCCTCGAACGGGTGTCCACCGCAACGCTGTCGTCGCAGCTACGCAAGCGCGGCCTGAACAACGTCAGCATCGACGGGCTCTCCTCCACGAAACCGGGAAAGAGGGTCGTCGGCATCGCCCGCACCCTGCGCTATGTGCCGAACCGCGAGGACCTCTTCACCGCACACGGTGGCGGGTACAACGCGCAGAAACGTGCCATCGACACCGTGAACGAGGGCGAGATCCTCGTCATGGAAGCCCGCGGCGAGAAGGGCACCGGCACCGTCGGCGACATCCTGGCGCTGCGGGCCCAGGTCCGGGGTGCCGCGGCGATCATCACCGACGGCGGCGTCCGGGACTTCGCGACCGTGGCCGCCATGGACATGCCCACCTTCTATGCCAATCCCCACCCCGCCGTCCTCGGTCGGCGCCACATCCCCTGGGACACCGACGTCACCATCGCGTGTGGAGGCACCACGGTGCAGCCCGGCGACATCATCGTCGCGGATGCCGACGGCATCCTCGTTCTTCCGCCGGCCCTCGCCGAGGAGCTCGCCAACGAGGCCGTCGCGCAGGAGCGCGAGGAGACCTTCATCGCCGAGATGGTCACCGAGGGGCACGGCATCGACGGACTGTACCCGCTGAACGCGGCCTGGCGTGCGCGCTACGAGGACTGGCGCTCCGATGACTGACGTGACGGCTGCCGTATCGTCGGGCAGCAAATCACAGCAGGCCTACGCCGCGGTGAAGGCGCAGATCGTCGACGGCGCCTACCCTGCGGGGCATCGCCTCGTCCTCGCCAAGATCGCCCATGACCTCGGCGTCAGCGTCGTCCCCGTGCGGGAAGCGATTCGCAGACTGGAAGCGGAGGGGCTCGTCACCTTCGAGCGGAACATCGGAGCGACGGTCGCGGGCATCGACCCCACAGAATACCTCTACACGATGCAGACCCTGAGCCTCGTCGAGGGAGCGGCCACGGCCCTGTCCGCGCCCCTGATAGGGCCCGATGACATCGCCCGTGCCCGTGCGGTCAACGAGGAGATGCGCGCCTGCCTGGAGCACTTCGACCCGCTGCGCTTCACCCGCCTGAACCAGGACTTCCACGCGATCCTCTTCGAGCACTGCCCGAATCCGCACATCCTCGACCTCGTGCACCGCGGCTGGAACCGCCTAGCCTCCCTGCGGTCGTCGACCTTCCGCTTCGTCCCCGGCCGCGCCCGCGCATCGGTCGGGGAACACGAGGGCCTGCTCCGCCTGATCGAGGGAGCCGCCGACCCCGACGAGATCGAGCGCGCAGCCCGCGCCCACCGCACTGCCACCCTCGAGGCCTACCTCGCGCACTCCGCCAACGACCACCGTTAGGACACCCGATGACGACTCCAAGCGCAGGAACGACAGCAGGACCGCAGCAGTACATCCCCGAGGGCCTGCCCTCCCATATCCAGCACTACATCGGCGGCCGGTTCGTCGATTCCATCGGAGGGGCGACCTTCGATGTCCTCGACCCGGTATCCAATACCACCTACGCGACGGCAGCGGCCGGCCAGAAGGAAGACATCGACGTCGCCGTCACAGCCGCCCGTGAGGCGTTCGTACACGGGCCGTGGCCGCGGATGAAGCCCCGGGAGCGGGCGCGAGTGCTGAACCGGATCGCCGATGCCGTCGAGGCCCAGGAATCGAGGCTCGCGGAACTGGAGACCTTCGACACCGGTCTGCCGATCACCCAGGCGAAGGGCCAGGCCCTCCGCGCTGCGGAGAACTTCCGCTTCTTCGCGGACCTTATCGTGGCCCAGTTCGACGACGCCATGAAGGTCCCCGGTTCCCAGATCAACTACGTCAACCGCAAGCCGATCGGCGTCGCCGGGCTCATCACGCCCTGGAATACGCCCTTCATGCTCGAGTCCTGGAAGCTGGCGCCCGCCCTGGCCACCGGCAACACCGTGGTCCTGAAGCCGGCCGAGTTCACCCCGCTCTCCGCGTCGCTCTGGGCGCAGATCTTCAAGGACGCCGGCCTGCCCGACGGCGTCTTCAACCTCGTCAACGGACTCGGGGAGGAAGCCGGCGACGCCCTCGTGAAGCACCCCGACGTCCCGCTGATCTCCTTCACGGGCGAGACCACCACGGGCCAGACGATCTTCCGCAATGCAGCGGCCAACCTCAAGGGCCTCTCGATGGAGCTCGGCGGGAAGTCGCCCTGCATCGTCTTCGCGGATGCAGATATCGACGCCGCCATCGACTCGGCCCTGTTCGGGGTGTTCTCCCTCAACGGCGAGCGCTGCACCGCGGGGTCCCGCATCCTCGTCGAGCGGGCAGTCTACGACGAGTTCTGCGAGAAGTACGCTGGTCGGGCGAAGACGATCATCGTCGGGGATCCGCACGACCCGAAGACCGAGGTCGGCGCCCTGGTGCATCCCGAACACTTCGCGAAGGTCGCGTCCTACGTGGAGATCGGCAAGACCGAGGGACGCCTCCTCGCCGGTGGCGGCCGCCCCGACCACCTTCCCGAGGGCAACTACATCGCGCCCACGGTATTCGCCGACGTCGCCCCCGACGCCCGGATCTTCCAGGAGGAGATCTTCGGCCCCGTCGTCGCCATCACCCCGTTCGAGACGGATGATGAGGCCCTGGATCTGGCCAACAACACGAAGTACGGACTCGCCGCCTACGTCTGGACGAAGGACCTCACCCGGGCACACACCTTCGCGCAGAACGTCGAAGCGGGCATGGTCTGGCTCAACAGCCACAACGTCCGCGACCTCCGCACCCCCTTCGGCGGTGTCAAGGCCTCCGGACTCGGCCACGAGGGCGGTTACCGCTCCATCGACTTCTACACCGACCAGCAGGCCGTGCACATCACCCTCGGCACGGTCCACACCCCGAAGTTCGGGAACATCGAGGACTCAGCCGCCAACGAAGGCTGATCCCCACCTGTTCCCTCAACGGAGAGAGACATCATGTCCCACCGCATCCCCACCCCGTCGGTCCCGGCACCGGACATCGTCCGCTGTGCCTACATGGAGATCGTGGTCACCGATCTCGCCCGCTCACGCGAGTTCTACGTCGACGTCCTCGGCCTGCATGTCACCGAGGAGAACGACGACGCGATCTACCTGCGCTCCCTCGAGGAGTTCATCCATCACAACCTGGTCCTGCGCAAGGGGCCCCTGGCCGCCGTCGCGGCCTTCGCCTACCGCGTGAGGTCGCCGGCCGAGGTCGACGCCGCGGAGGCGTACTACAGGGAACTGGGCTGCCGCACCGAGCGCCGGGCGGAAGGGTTCACCAAGGGCGTCGGGGACTCGGTCCGCGTCGAGGATCCGCTCGGCTTCCCCTACGAGTTCTTCTACGACGTCGAGCACGTGGAGCGCCTCACCCAGCGCTACGACCTCTACTCCGCCGGCGAACTGGTGCGCCTGGACCACTTCAACCAGGTCACCCCCGACGTCCCGCGGGGCCGGGCGTACCTCGAGGACCTCGGCTTCCGCGTCTCGGAGGACATCCAGGATTCCGACGGCGTGACCTACGCCGTCTGGATGCACCGCAAGCAGACCGTCCACGACACAGCCCTGACCGGCGGCAACGGGCCCCGCATGCACCACGTCGCGTTCGCGACCCACGAGAAGCACAACATCATCCAGATCTGCGACAAGATGGGCGCTCTGCGGATCAGCGACCGGATCGAGCGCGGGCCCGGACGCCACGGCGTCTCCAACGCCTTCTACCTCTATATCCTCGATCCCGACGGCCACCGCATCGAGATCTACTGCCAGGACTACTACACGGGTGACCCCGACAACCCGACCATCACCTGGGACGTCCACGACAACCAGCGCCGCGACTGGTGGGGCAACGCCGTCGTTCCGTCCTGGTACACGGAAGCCTCGCTGGTCCTCGACCTCGACGGGAACCCGCAACCCGTCACCGAGCGGGACGAGAGGAGCGAGCAGGCAGTCACCGTCGGTGCAGACGGCTTCTCCTACACCCGCAGGGACGACGGCGGCGCACCCGCGGAGGGTTTCAAGCTCGGCACCCAGCTCTGACTTTTCCCGGACCACCGAAGGACTCCCGATGCTCGATCCGCAGGCCATCAGCGGCATAGCCGACGAACTACTCGACGCTGCCCGGACACGGACGCCCGTCCCCCTGCTCACGTCCCGCTACCCGGGCATGACCGTGGAGGACTCCTATGCCGTGCAGCGACTCTGGTGCCGGCGCAACGAGGAAGCCGGCCGAACGCTCGTAGGGCGGAAGATCGGCCTCACCTCGCGCGCCATGCAGGCGGCCACTGGGATCACCGAGCCCGACTACGGTGCCATCTTCGACGACATGGTGCTCGAGACCGGGTGCTCGGTCAGGTGGGACCAGTACTCGCACCCAAGGGTGGAGGTGGAGCTCGCCTTCGTGCTGAAAGCCGACCTCTCGGGACCGGGCTGCACCATCTTCGACGTGCTGAACGCGACGGACTACGTGGTGCCTGCGCTGGAGATCCTCGACTCGCGGATCGAGATGGAGGGCCGCACCATCGTGGACACCATTTCCGACAACGCGGCGATGGGCGCCATGGTGATCGGCGGCCGCCCGGTGCGGCCGGACGCCGTCGACCTGCGCTGGGTCTCCGCCATCCTCTACAAGAACCAGGTGGTGGAGGAGACCGGGGTCGCGGCCGGAGTCCTGGACCACCCTGCCGCCGGTGTGCACTGGCTCGCCAACAAGATCGCCGCCCACGGTGACGGGCTGAAGGCCGGCGCCATCATCCTCGCCGGATCCTTCACCCGACCGATGTGGGTGCACGCGGGCGATACCGTCCACGCCGACTACGGACCCCTGGGAGCCGTCACATGCCGCTTCGTCTAGCCCCCACCTTCGCCGACGTTCTGGCCTCGGCGCATCGTCCCCTCACCGGGATGTGGGTCTGCTCCGGCAGCCCGCTCGTCGCCGAGATCTGTGCCGGATCGGGTCTGGACTGGCTGCTCATCGATGCCGAACACAGCCCCAACGGGCTCGAATCGAACCTCGCCCAACTCCAAGCCGTCTCCGGCTATCCGGTCCAGGTGCTCGTCAGACCCCCCGTCAACGACACCGTGATCATCAAGCAGTACCTCGACCTCGGGGCACAGAACCTCCTGATCCCCATGGTCTCCTCCGTCGCGGACGCCGAAGCCGCCGTCGCCGCCACCCGGTATCCGCCCGAGGGTGTCCGGGGCGTCGGCTCCGCCCTGGCGCGCGCCGCACGCTGGAACAGGGTGCCGGACTACCTGGCGGATGCGTCCGCCACGATCAGCCTGACCGTGCAGATCGAGTCCACGGCCGCCGTCGAGGCCGTGGACGACATCCTTGCGGTGGACGGCGTCGACGCGATCTTCGTCGGGCCCTCCGACCTCGCGGCCTCCATGGGACTCCTCAGCCAGCAGGAACACCCACAGGTGCGCGCCGCCGTTGAACACTGCCTTGCAGCAGCCGAGCGGGCCGGCACACCGGCCGGAGTCAATGCGTTCAACTCGACGACGGCCCGGCACTACCTCGACGCCGGTGCCCGCTTCGTCCTGGTCGGGGCCGACGTCGCACTCCTCGCCCGGGGCTCCGAGGCCCTGGCCGCCGACTTCATCCCGGCCTCCGACGGCGATTCCCCGGCCGGCTACTGACGTTGTCTTCGCACGGTGCCGCACTGTCGTGGCATCGTGCACGGACGTACGCAGGGGCCCGTCAAGTTATTTGTCATGGAACCGCCCTGCAACGCTGCCGAAACGGGCGCTTCGCACAGTGGAGTCATGAAACGCTCCACCGGTTCCACTGCTGCTTCACTCCGATGCGACTCCTGCGGGCAACTGCCCGAGCCCGGTAAGGTCCGGCTGACACTCGCCAATGTGGCCGTGATGCTGCCCATAGAACTGGCCGTCCACGCCGTGGTGGTCCAGACGCACCTGAGCTATCCGCTCAAGGTGCTCCTCCTGGCCCTCACGGCGACCGCGCTGGTGATCTGGGTGGCGGAGCCCTCCGTGATGAGGTTCCTGCGGACCTGGCTGCACGCCCCTGCGTTGAAGCAGCGCGGGCGACTCGACGCCGCGGCGGATCTGTGGCGGGCGCGCGTCAGGGTCGACGACACCCCCGGAGCCCTGGAACGCATCTCCCACCAGCTGGCCCGTCGCGGAGTCAACATCATGTCACTCCACATCCACCCCGGATCAGGGGCAAGCATCGATGAATTCGTCCTCGCCGCCCCGACAGGAATCGGGGAGCAGGACCTCGTGCGGGCCCTCCTCCTGGGCGGCGGGGCCTCCGCCCAGGTCTGGCCTTCCACTGCGCTGGCCCTCGCCGACGGACAGACCAAAGCACTGTCACTTGCCTGCCACGTGGTGCAGGACCCCTCGGAGCTGCCGTACGCAGTCACCGAACTCCTCTCCGCTGATCCAGTAGTGCCGCCATCGCCCGCCGTCCGGTCCTTCGTCGAAGGGGCCGAACTCCTCAAGATTCCCTCCCCGACCGGGGAACCGATGGTCTTCTCCCGGGCAGGGGAACCCTTCACTGCCGCAGAATCCGCACGAGCCCACCGGCTGTCCGAGTTGGCGGCGATGGCCGCGCACTGCTGCGCTCTTCATGGCCGAGGCGACTGACTGCGATCGGACCTGATGACAGGGCTGAGCGTGATGGTCCTTCCCCGGTCCTCGCTAGCTCAGGTCTGTGATGAGTGCTGATGCAGCGCAGTCACGGATGCCGTTGATCCCTGCAACCGTGGTGTCCTTGTCCTCATAGGGCTCACTGGTGACGAGGGTGGCACCGTCATCTCCCGTGAGCCGGAACCGGAAATGGTCCTGTTCGCGATATATCTCGAATCGTCCTGCCACAGCTGCCTCCTGGGTCGTGCAGCGCTGTCCCTTGCCCCTCGGGTGTGCCGCCGGGCTACGGCGGAGGGGACGACGCTGTCATACCCATTCGACACGATTCGGTTCCCGTCGGCAACCACTCCCGAAGTCCCACGATAGGCAACGGGCAGGAGCCAGCGGGTGGCAGCGACACGGGCTGCACGCGCACCGTAGGGGAGGTCTGCTTACTAAACTGTGCTGGACCACCGGACGACTTCTCACACCAAGCAGGTGAGCGTCGCCCTCGGTGTCACCGTCTCATCAGCTCCCTGCACGTCACTCCTCGGTGAGGATTGCTGCAGGCGAGCCCTCGCACATCCGACTGGGAGAACAAATCATGACCACCGCACCTACGCCCCGCGCGGGCACCCGTACCAACGTCCAGAAAGCAGCCCTCGCCGTGGGAGCCGTGTTCCTTCTCGTGGGCCTGCTCGGCTTCATCCCCGGCATCACCAGCCAGTACGACCAGCTCAGCTTCGCCGGCCACGAATCCGGAGCACTGCTTCTCGGCCTGTTCCAGGTGTCCGTCCTGCACAACATCGTGCACCTGCTCTTCGGGGCAGCCGGGATTGCCATGTCGCGCACCATCAGCGGGGCCCGCTCATACCTGCTGTACGGGGGGATCATCTACCTGGTCCTGTGGATCTACGGCCTGGTCATCGACCAGAACTCGGCCGGCAACTTCGTCCCCCTCAACGACGCCGACAACTGGCTGCACCTGCTCCTGGGAATCGGCATGATCGCGCTGGCACTGCTGCTCACACGCGACCGCGACCGCGACCGCACCGCCACGAAGCACGCATAACGCACCTGACTGATCGACCCGACCTCACCGGTCGACGCCACACCTCCAGAGTGGGACCCCGGACGAGTTCCGGGGTCCCACTCCCGGCTTCGGCGGCACTACCGACAACAGCCTCCCGGGCAGTTCGCGTGGTGGCTGCTACCTGCTCGGGATTTCGGCCGACCGGCGGGTCTTGATGTCGGCCTTGCCACTGCTCTGGCTGTCCTGTGGTTCGGCCGGTGTGTGCAGGGTGATGAGCATATCGCCCAATTTCCTGATCCTGGTTCCACTGTCGGGGTCGATGCCGACGCCGGAGATGATGGCGCCCTGCATGAGAACCAGCCAGCAGTAGGCGAAATCGTCGGGATCAGTGAGTCCCATCGCGGTCGCGGCTGCCTCGAGGCTGGAACGTATCTCGTTGAGGTAGACCAGGCTGGCCGCACCCACGGGATGAAGGGGACCGGTTTCGAGCAGGGCGCGGATGTAGGGGCAGCCGGTGAAGCCGGGGGCGTGGAACCACTCGTCGAAGATGTCGAAGATCGCGAGCAGCTGCTCCCGGGGTGTATCCGCCCGGCGCTGGGACTCGGCCGTAAGGTAACCGGTCGTGAAGAGGTGCTGTCGGCGCTCGAAGAACGCCATGACGAGGTCGTCCTTGGACGGGAAGTGGCTGTAGAAAGTGGCCTTCGCGACACCCGCGGTGGCGATGATCTCGTTGACGCCGACGGCCCGGATGCCCCGCTCCACGAACAGGTCGTAGGAAGCTGCGAGGATCCGCTCCCGCGCATCCTTCACAGATGTTGTGACTTCAGCAACCACAGGGACTCCTTGAAGTTGAGACACTGGTACCTGAAGTCTACAAGTAGACAGACTGGTCTGTTTTCTGGTTAGAATCGATTCCGGCCATCCCCCCAATGGCCGCAATCGCGGAGAAGTTTGAGACCGTATCCGCGATGCTGGCACCGGCGGTTCTTCTGGGACCGTCCGGTGCCGGCACCATTAACCGTCCACCCGGGCATGATCAGGACGGAGTGCAGGTAGGTGAGTACCGTGTACTCCTCGGCGGGGCTCCTGCCCGTGGCCCCCAGGTTTCGTCTTCAGGTGCTCGATGACGGGATCCTGGTCCTTCAGTGGGACAGATCCCTCGAAGTGACCGTTGCCGACGCCGTCGAACTCATCAGGCGCAAGGAACTCCTCGCTCCTGGTAGATGCTCCCCCCTACTGGTCGAACTCAATGGAATGGTCACCATGGCGCGGCACGCATTCGTCCTGATGGCGGAATCACTGGACGTCTCGGCAGCCGCGATCGTCGGCTCCTGCCCTGTAGAGAAGATCCTGGTGACGCACTTCGAAGCCGTTCATCGCCCCCCGTACCCGGTGGCGTACTTCGAAAGCCGGAGTCAGGCCCTCGAGTCGCTGCATGAACGAACCCTCCTCACCCGATGAGCGCCCGGATGATGCTGGTGAGGAAGCACCCGGTCCTCGTGGGTGGCTCCGTCGAGCCGGAGCACATTTCGGGCCTGGTTTCACCACGTCGCACAGCTCGCAGAATTCGTCCTGGTGCGTCTGTCCCGAGGCTTAGACTGGTCATCGCAGGGTCGCCCGTTCGGGCGCATCTGGTGGGCGCCCCCGTCCATGACCAGCCCTCGAAGACCTCTCTTTTCCTGGTCGATGACGACTCCCATCGACCCTCACCGGTTCCGCGTGCGCGGAATCGGTGCCCGGACCTCCACCACCTCGGAAAGCTGCCCTACCCGTGCCCCTGCCCCCTGCCGCATCCCGCCTCGCGAACCTGGAGGCATTCCTCTTCGACCTCGACGGCGTGCTCACACCCACTGCCGAGGTCCACATGCGCGCCTGGTCGCGACTCTTCACGTCGTATCTCGCCGCCAAGGGTCTTGACCAGACCTACACGGACGATGACTACTTCACCTTCATCGACGGTCGTCCCCGCTACGACGGCGTGCGGGCGTTCCTCGCATCGCGCGGCGTGACCCTGCCGGAGGGGACTCCCGACGACCCACCGGAACTGGAGACTGTCTGTGGACTGGGGAACCGGAAGAACAGGACCTTCAATGACACGCTTCGGGATCAGGGCGTCACGGCATACCGGGGCTCCGTCGCGCTGCTGGACGCCGCCGCGGCCAGCGGTCTTCGCGTCGCGGTGGTGACGAGCTCACGCAATGGGACCGCCGTCCTCGCAGCCGCCGGGCTCAGCGATCGTTTCGGGGTCGTCGTCGATGGACTGCTGTCGGCGGGACACGGGCTACCAGGCAAACCCGCTCCGGATACCTACCTGCACGCCGCCGAGCTCCTCGGTCTTCCCGCTGCGGCATGCGCGGTCGTCGAGGACGCCCCGTCCGGGATCGATGCCGGCCGGGCCGGCGACTTCGGTCTCGTGATCGGTGTGGACCGTGGGGTAGGCGCGGCGACGCTGCTCGCCCGCGGTGCCGACCTCGTCATCGACGACCTTGCCGAACTCATCCCGTTCCTCCCCGCCAGCTAAGTGCTGCCGCTCCCACCCGCACCACAGGACACACCATGAATCTGATTACCGCAGACCCCGTCGACCGCAACCACTTCCCCGTGGACGAGTGGGCGCTCGTCGAGACGGAGTTCGACGTCGCCCAGCAGGGCCGCAACGAGACGCTGTTCACCGTCGGGAACGGCTACCTCGGCCTGAGGGGCAACCTCGACGAGGGTAGGGACGGTCACGCCTACGGTACCTACGTCAACGGTTTTCACGAGACATGGCCGATCCAGCACGCGGAGGAGGCATACGGATTCGCACGCGTCGGACAGACGATCGTGAATGTGCCCGATGCCAAGATCATCCGTCTGTACGTCGACGACGAACCGTTCGTTCTGTCCAAAGCGGACATCCTTCGGCATTCGCGGCGCCTCGACTTCAGCGACGGCCTCCTGACCCGTGAGATCGAGTGGCGCACTCCCTCCGGGAAGCACGTACTCATCCGGTCGCGCCGCATGGTGTCCTTCACGGATCGACACCTCGCGATCATCGACTACGAGGTCGAAATGCTCGATGCCGAAGCCTCCATCCTCATCTCCAGCCAGTTGCTCAACCGGCAGGACGGCGTGGATGAGTACCAGGTGAATCTCCTCAAGGAAGGCGGGGCGTTCGATCCCCGCAAAGCGGAGTCGTTCCGCGACCGGGTGCTCCAGCCACGGCTCAAGCGCATCGAGGACACCCGGTACCTGCTCGGCTTCAGCACGACGAACTCCCGGATGACCATCGCCTGCGGGATCGAGCACGATCTGCTCACCGACAACGAGTGGGATCAGACCTCGCACATCGAGGACGACCTCGCGACCCACGCCTATCGGATCAAGGCCAAGCCGGGTCGACCCGTCCGGCTCCTCAAGAACATCAGCTATCACACCTCGCGCAGCGTGCCCGCGCGCGAACTGGCCGATCGCTGCAGCCGCACCCTGGATCGTGCACGCGAAATGTCCACCGAAGAGCACTTCCGACAGCAACGCGCCTGGCTGACCGACTTCTGGTCACGCTCGGACGTCGAGATCGAGGGCCAGCCGGCCATCCAGCAGGCCGTGCGATGGAACCTCTTCCAGTTGGCCCAGTCCACGGCCCGGACCGATGGCGGTGGCATCGCCGCGAAGGGCGTCTCCGGCTCCGGCTATGGCGGGCACTACTTCTGGGACACCGAGGTCTATGTCCTGCCCTTCCTCAGCTACACGGCTCCCGTCGTCGCACGCAACGCGCTCCGTTTCCGTCAGTCGATGCTCGAACCGGCCCGAGCGCGTGCGGCCGAACTCAACCAGCGCGGCGCGCTGTTTCCCTGGCGCACCATCAATGGTGAGGAGTCTTCGGCGTACTACGCGGCCAGCACCGCCCAGTACCACATCGACGCGGACATCTCCTATGCCCTCATGCAGTACGTAGCAGCGACGGGTGACGACGACTTCCTCAACCGCGGTGCGATCGACATCCTCGTCGAAACGGCGCGGATGTGGGCCGATCTCGGCTTCTGGCGGAGCAACGGCGACGACAACTTCCATATCCACGGTGTCACGGGCCCCGACGAGTACACGACCGTCGTCAACGACAACCTCTATACCAACGTGATGGCCCGGGCCAATCTCCGCTCCGCGGTGCGTGCAGTCGCATCGCTCCAGGCCATCGACGGCCCCGCGCATGCCCGGATGGTCGCCCGTCTGGGGCTCGGAGATGACGAGCTGGACGAATGGGCACGCGCCGCGGAGAGGATGCACATCCCCTTCGACGAACGCGCCGGCATCCACCCCCAGGACGCTGCGTTCCTCGAGAAGGAGCTGTGGGACCTCGAGAACACCCCTCCGAGCAAGCGCCCCCTCCTGCTGCACTACCATCCCCTGGTGATCTACCGCTTCCAGGTGCTCAAGCAGGCCGACGTCGTGCTCGCACTGCACCTGCAGGGCCACGAGTTCACGACACGGCAGAAACGCTCCGACTTCGAGTACTACGAAGCCCTGACCACGGGCGATTCGACCCTGTCTGCCGTGGTCCAGTCGATCATCGCAGCCGAGGTCGGATACCACGACCTCGCGCTCCGATACTTTCTGTCCTCCCTGTTCGTGGACCTCGCCGATCTGCACCGCAACACCTCCGACGGCATCCACGTCGCGTCGACCGGCGGAGTCTGGAGCGCCCTCGTCTACGGCTTCGGAGGGATGCGCGATCACAATGGCCGGATCACGCTGGAGCCGAGGCTGCCCGAGGCGTGGACCAGGGTGAGCTTCCGCATCACCCTGCGCGGCACCCGTGTGCGGGCGGACGTGATGCAGGACGCGATCACCCTGACGGTGGAAACAGGTGACACTGCCACGGTCTCGGTGCACGGCCGACCCATCGAGTTGACGGCCGGCTTCCCTGTCACAGTCCCGCTCGACGACCAGGGACCGCGCCTCACCGGCGCCCCCACCACGAGTGACATCGAAGGGAGCCGCCGCGCTGACGGTTCCCTGGTGACCGCTTCGATCCCGAGGATCACCGTCAACCCGTAGCACCGCGGCGAAGGCTGTGTGGAACCAGTCCTGGCCCACACGTCAGCCGACCGTGTGGGCCAGGGATGTGGCCTAGCGTGCCGAGCTTGTAGCCGTGGCGGGCGCGTCGTCCGCAGTGATGAGGATGTTGCCCTCGGAGATGGACTCGGACAGCACATCGTGTTCGATCGAGGTGGCGAGCGACTTCTCCTTGACGAAGCACATCAGCACGGAGGCGATCAGTGCCAGTGGGACCATCCAGATGAAGATTGGGGTGAGCGCGTCGTTGTAGGAGGAGATGACCGCGTCCCTGATGGGCGCGGGCAAACCAGCTACGAGGGCAGGTGTCAGGGAATTCGATCCTGCGGCCTCTCCCCCGGTTGCCATGGCCGGCAGCCTTTCGGCGAGCAGTCCGGTGAGGCGACTGGCGAAGAGGCTCCCGACTACTGCCGAACCGAGCGTGGCGCCGATCTGGCGGAAGAAGTTGTTCGACGCGGTCGCGGTTCCCACCTCACGCAGCGCGAACGAGTTCTGCACGATCAGCACCATGATCTGCATGCTCAGGCCCAGCCCGAGCCCCATCACGGCCAGGTATGCGCAGATGGTCCAGAGGGGCGCTCCGGGCGTCAGGGTGGAGAGCAGTCCCAGGGCGACCGCGACCAGCAGTCCGCCCGCAATGGGCATCCATTTGTATCGCCCGGTCCGGCTGACAAGCTGTCCGGAGACGACCGAGGCGACCAGGAGCGCACCCATCATGGGGATCATGAGCAGACCCGAGGTGGTTGCGTCGACGCTGAAGGCCATCTGGAGATAGGTCGGCAGGTACCCGATCGCACCGAACATGGCCACGCCGATGAACAGACCGGCAATGGTGGCGAGGTTGAAGTTGAGGTCCCTGAAGAGGTGCAGAGGGATGATCGGCTCCGCTGTCCGGCGCTCGACGGCGACGAACGCCGCTGCTGCCACGACGGTCGCGGCGATCAGACCGAGGATGATCGGATCGCTCCACGCGTATTTGCTACCGCCCCAGGTGGCGAAAAGTACGAGGGCCGTGGTCGAGATGGCCAGCAGCGCCATGCCGCCGAGATCCAGGCGCGGCCTTCCGGAGTGCTTGGGCAGTTTGAGGAAGAACACGGCGCCGGCCAGGGCCAGCAGTCCGAGCGGAATGTTGATCCAGAACACCCAGCGCCAGCCGGGGCCCTCGGTGAACCAGCCGCCCAGCAGGGGGCCGGCGACCGAGGCGATGGCGAAGACCCCGCCCATCAGGCCCATGTACTTGCCGCGCTCGCGCGGGGGAACGACATCGGCGATGACCGCCTGGGACAGGATCATCAGACCGCCGCCGCCGAGGCCCTGGATGACCCTCGCGGTGATGAGGATAGCCATGTCATTGGCCAGGGCACCTACGACCGATCCGATCATGAACAGCACGATGGCCGCCATCAGCAGGGCCCTGCGTCCCATCAGGTCCCCGAGCTTCCCGTAAATGGGCATGGTGATGGTCGAGGTCAGGATGAACGCGGTGATGACCCACAGCATGTTGTCGACGCCGTTGAGCTCGCCGACGATGGTGGGCAGTGCTGTGCTGAGAACGGTCTGGTTCAGCGAGGCCAGGAGCATCGAGAGCATCAGCCCGATGAAGAGCAGCACCATATGCTGTTTTCCTTCGGCCGGCGCCGCAGCGGGAACAGCTTCGGTTTTCACAGGAGTTTCCTTTGTACTGAATGGAACAGGGAGAGGGCGGGCGCCAGGTCATCGGGCGCCAGGCCGGCAGCGGGACTGTACCGGCCGGAAGCGACGGTGAAGCGCAAGGGGATGCTGGCCGTCATGACGATGATGCGTGCAACATCAGCCACGTCCGCGGGCTGGTCTTCCTCACCCATCCCCGCGAACCACTGCGGGTTCTCGGCAAGGAGGCCGGTCAGGGCGCCGCGCACCAGGTCCTCGGCCTCGTTCATCCGCTCGACCATACGGTGGACCAGATGGGGGTACTGCCGCGTCAACTCACGGCGTCGCACCTGGTCCACACCCTCGTACGCGCTCAGGGCGACCGCCAGCAGGAGGCGCGAGACCTGACCGAGGACATCGCGGTGGAAGGAGAAGCCTTCGAGCAGGGCCGGATCCATCACCGGCGTCCGCAGGCCCAGCACGGCGTCCTCCTTGGACGGGAAGTAATTGAAGAAGGTGCGCTGTGAAACTCCTGCGCGGGCGGTGATCGTTTCCACCGTGGCGGAATCCAGCCCCCGTTCCAGGACCGACGCAACCGCAGCCTGATGCAGGGTCAACCAGGTTTCCGCCTTCTGGCGGTCACGCAGGGAGGGCAGGACTGTCGAACTCATCCCGCTAGTTTTGCGCACCTGCAAACAATGCACAAATGCACTTCGAGTGATCTACCTCAGGGACCCGAATGATGAGAGGTGCGAACGCCGTCCCGCTCCCTAGAGCTGGTCCTCGAGGTGGAAGACCTCATCGAGCCGCACGAAACCCTCGTCCGGACGCCCATCGAGCGCCACGAAGAACGGCGCCATGTCCGCCTGCCAACGCGCATTGACCTCGGTCCCGGCCATCGCCGCCTGGGAGGCAGCGAAGTCCTCACACTCGACATAGCCGATCAGCAGGCCATCAGGACGCAGGAACAGCGAGTAGTTGTGCCACCCGGTGTCCTTGAGGGCGCGGGCCATGTCCGGCCAGATCGCGGCGTGGCGCTCGCGGTACTCGGGGATGCGCTCCGGCTGCACCTGGAGTTGGAAACAGACGCGTTCCATGGGTAGTCCTTCTTCCACGAGCAGTGTTGGTCAGATCAGGGAGACGTGGCGGTGCTCGACGCCGAGGAGGGAGGCCGCCGCCTTTACGTCGGCCGCACGATGTCCGATGCACAGCGCCCAGTGGTGGCCGATGCCCGTCCGGCTCCACTCGTCCACCCAGAGTCCGGGATCGCCCCCGAAGTCCACGCGCGACGTCGTATTGCCGATGGCGAGCAGCGGGCCGGGCACCACGGTGCCCTCGGACGTGATGAAGACGTAGGAGCCGTCCGGGTCCTGGCCGATGCCGAAGGTCGTCACGGGGCCGTGCCGCACGTCGAACTCGACCGAGACGCCCCAGCCACGCTTCCCGTGGTAGACACCGAGCCCCCGTAGCAGCGGATCGGCCGCGCTGACGGCGAGGTGCGCCGGTCCGTCGTGGCCCATCTCCACAACATTGTCGAAGAAGTTCAGCGCCTGGATCTCGGTGAAGGATCCACCGGCTCCCATGGCCTGGGCAGCGAGCATGGCGATCGAGGTCCGCAGCTCGTACTCGCCGGCCATGGGCACACCTCGCGCGGTGAGGATCGAGGCGCCGAGGATCATGCCGGCCCCGAGGCGTTCGTGCTGCTCGCCGGCGAGGCCGCGGTGGTAGTAGGCCAGGGAATCGAGGTCGAATTCGGTGACGAGCCGGTCGAGTCCCACGGAGACCTTCGCGCCCCACGCGAAGTCGTCGTCGTCCACCGATCGATCCACCGTGAACAGGTTGCGGGCCAGGGCCATGCGCTCACGCACCTGCTCATCCGTGACCTCGCCGACGAACTCGCGCAGATCGTCGAACTCGATCACCTCCACATGCGAGCCGAACGTCGTCGACACCGTCGTCAGATCGGTGGAGACATCGAGCATCCCCGGGTAAACGTGGCCCATGAGTCCATGGCGGGCGTGCCGGAGCCTGCCACGAACACCGGCCGCGTGCACCCACTGGTTGATGCGCTGCCACGCCGACTCCTGCTTGAGGTGGCCGGACACGGAGCGGAAGGGGATGCCCGCACGCTTGAAGACGTTGGCGACCTCGGGCACCGGGCACTGCCCGCAGTAGGCGAGCCACGCCCCGGTATCGACGTTCGCGTGGTCCATGGCCTCCGTGGGCTGGAGATCGATGACCAGCACCGGGGTCTGCGACCGTTGGGCGATCGGGAGCACCATGGAGGACGTGAGGTAGGTGGTGAGGAAGATGACGATCAGGTCGCAGTCGGCGCGGCGCAATTCCTCCGCGGCCAGTGCCGCCTCTCGAGCGTCGGACACGAAGCCGGCATCGGTGACCTCGGCGTCGAGTTCCTTGAACCGGGAAGTCACATAGCGCGCGGACTCCTGCAGCTGCGGCAGGAGGTCGGGGAACTGCGGCCAGTAGGCGCCGAGGCCGCCCGAGACCAGGCCGATGCGGGTAGGGCGACGGCGGATCGGCTCGAGGAGGGTCGAGAGGACCAGCGGTGCGGCGGGCTCGCTTCGGGATTCGGTGGTCATGGGTGGCTCCTGGAGCGGGCGGTGGGACGACGAGAAGGACCTGGATGTGGGCTGACGCGGTCCGGCGAGGCGACGCGTGCAATGCGGAGAAGGCGGGGCACCCGCGAGGGCGCCCCGCCGGCAGGCGACTAGAAGTCGTAGTCGTCGATGTTCTCCGCGTTGAACTGTGTGGGCGGACCGACCAGCACGATGCCGCCGTCCCCGATCTCACGTTCGCCGAGCTCTCCGGCCTCGAAGGTGTCGCCGACCTCGCCGGTGATCGTCCCGTCGGCCAGGGCCTTGCCTGCGAAAGCCGCCACATAGCCGAGCTGAGCCGGGTCCCAGAGCGCGAACTCGGAGACCGTGCCGTCCTTGACGAATGGGCGCATCTCGTTCGGCAGGCCGAGACCTGTCAGGGCGACTTTCCCCTTGTACTCGGAGGTGGAGAGGTACCGGGCCGTCGCGGCGATGCCGACCGTGGTGGGCGAGATGATGCCCTTCAGGTCCGGGTACGCCTGCAGCAGGCCCTGCGCCTCCTGGAAGGACTTGGTATCGTCGTCATCGCCGTAGACCTTGGCGACGAGCTCGATATTCGCGTAGTCCGGGTTGGACGCCAATTCCTCCTCCATGAACTTGATCCACTCGTTCTGGTTGGTGGCGTTGGCTGTGGCGGACAGGATCGCGATCTCGCCCTCCCCTCCGATCTGCTCGGAGATGAGGTCCAGCTGGATCAGCGCCACGTCCTTGGCGTTGACCTGGCTGACGAAGAGGTCGCGGTAGTCCGGGTTGGTGTCGGAGTCGAACGCCACGATCTTGGCGCCCGCGGTACGGGCTTCCTCGAGGGCGGGGCCTACGGCGTCGGGATCGTTCGCCGCGATCACGATCACGTTGGTGCCGCGCTGCGTCTCGGCGTTGATGAAGGACACCTGGCTGGAGGCGCTGGCATCGAGCGGGCCGACCACCTCCGAGGAAGCGAACCCGGCCTCTGTCGCGCCGTCCTCGCCGCCTCCCAGCACCACGTCGGTGTAGGGGTTGTTGAGCTGCTTGGGGATGAAGGTGATGGTCTGCTCGCCGTCGGACCCGCTGCCACCCTCGCTGTCGCCTTCGGACGCCGCACCGCCGCCGCAGGCACTGAGGACCAGGGCAGCACTGGTTGCGAGGGCTGCGAACGCTGCCCGCCGTCCGGTCGATCCGGAAGAAATGAACCTCATTGTTTTTCCTTTCGATGGGCGCCGGGGACCGGCGCCGGGTGCAACCCCAGGGGAACGGCTAGGGAAGTGGAGCAGAACGGACACGCCTGGAGTGGCGGGCCTGCTTGATGGCGGCGGCGACGTTGGGCGCCACCACCGAGATGATGAGCAAGGAGCCCGTCACGATGATGAGGACCACCTCGGAGACGCGATCCAGCTTCAGCGCATAGTTGATGGTGCCGATCAGCAGGACCCCGGCGAGTACGCCCGGGATGGAGCCCTTTCCGCCGAAGATCGATACGCCGCCCAGCAGCACCGCTGCGATGACCGCGAGTTCGAGCCCGCTCGCGTTGTCGCTGCGGGCACTGGAGTAGCGGAGGGTCCAGTAGATGCCGGCCAGGGCGGACACGGTGCCGGTGGCCAGGTACAGGAGGAACTTGGAGCGGGCGACGTCGATGCCGACGAAGGTCGCTGCCTCCTTGCTGTAGCCGAGTGCGAAGAGCCCCCGGCCGAACGGGGTGAAGTGCAGCACGATCGCGAAGGCGATGATCAATACGACGACGCCGACCATGACGGTGGGGATACCCGTGCCGCCGATCTTCGACGTGAAGAAGGCGGTCAGGCCGGGCGGGAAGTTCGCGACGGCGTTGTCCCCGATCACCACGAGGGCCAGGCCGCGGAAGAGCGCGAGCGTGCCGATGGTCACCGCGAGGGACGGCAGCCCCAGGTAGGCGATCAGCACTCCGTTGAAGGCGCCCGCGACCAGGCCGGCGAGCACGCAGATCACCAGGACGAGTGCGATGGGCATGCCACCCTGCCACAGCACGCCCATGAGGGCGCTGGTCAGGCCGGCGATGCTCGCGACCGAGAGGTCGATCTCCCCCGAGATGATGACGAGCGTCATGGGCAGGGCGATCAGCAGCGTGGGGATGACGTCGAGCAGCAGGAAACCGACGGTCACGGGCGAGGCGAACCGCGGTATGACGATGCACGCATACAGCACGACGACGAGGAGCACGTAGATCATGACGGCATCGCGCCCCAGCAGGATCCGGGCCGCCCCTGTCCGGCCCTTGGGGACGGCCAGCACGGTCGAGGTGTCTGCTGCGCCGCGTCGTCCAGGCTTCTGGCGCTTCTCCGTCCCGGGCCTGGTGCTTCCGGGTGATGCGGTCATGCGCCTGCCTTTCGCTGCAGTCTCCGACGGCTCGCCGTCGGGGTGGACGATGGTCCCGGAACCGGTGGGGTCAGACATTCCGAGCCTCCGCGATCCGGAGCTTGCGGGCCGCCCGCACACCGGCGATACGATCGATGACGACGGCAGCGAGGATCAGGATGCCCACGATGGCCTGCTGCCAGAACTTGTCGACGCGCAGGGCCGTGAGCGCGCTGGTGATGGTGGTCAGCAGCAGGGCGCCGATCGCCGCTCCCACCACGGTGCCACTGCCGCCGAAGATCGCAACTCCTCCGACCACTGCGGCGGCGACGACGTCGAGCTCGAGTCCCGAGCCCGTCGTGGCGCCCACGGAGTTGAAGCGGCTCGCGTAGAGGACACCGGCCAGTCCTGCCAGCGCTCCGTTCACCACGAAGGCCATCAGGACGCGGCGTGTGACGGGAATGCCGAACAGTCTCGCCGCCTCGGGGTCCGATCCGATCGCGTAGAGGTCACGGCCGGGCCGCGTGCCGAGCATGTAGACCGCCACGATCGCGACGACGACGACGGCGATGAGGGTGATCACGGGGAAGCCCAGGACCGTGTCGACGGAGAGGTTGCCGAACGCCTCGGGGCGATCGCCGGCAAAGTACTGGGTGCCGCCCGCCCAGGCGTTGTTGATGCCGCGGAAGATGTAGAGCGTGCCGAGCGTGATGACGAGGGCCGGCACCTTGGCGACGGTGATCAGCAGGCCGTTCACCGCCCCGAGGACCGCACCGAAGAGGATCCCGATGCCGAAGACGGCGATGATCGGCAGGTTCGGGGCGGCCACGAAGACGCTGCCCGTCTCGAAGGCCACGAGCCCGAGGATGGAGCCGACCGAGAGGTCGATGTTCCGGGTGATAATCACGAGCGTCTGGCCGACGGCGAGGATCATGAGGATCGTGGCGTTCAGCAACAGGTCCTTGATCCCCTGCTCGCTGAGGAACAGCGGGTTGAGGGCAGCCGTCACGGTGACGAGGATGACGAGGGCGAGGATGACGGGCAGCTCGCGGAGCTTCAGGACCGATCCGAGGGCGGAGCGCCGCTGGTGCCCGGGGGCGGGATGTGCGGGAGCCGCACTCTTGCTGTCGAGGCTCATCGCGATGACTCCAGGGCTGCGGTTGCGGCGTGCATGACGGTTTCGGCGGTGGCCTCCGAGCGGTCCAGCCTGCCGGTGATCCGGCCCTCACGCATCACCAGGACACGATCGGCCATGCCGAGGACCTCGGGCAGTTCGGAGGAGATCATCAGGATGGCGATGCCCCGGCCGGCAAGCTCGGAGATCAGGCGGTGCACCTCACTCTTCGTGCCGACGTCGATACCTCGGGTCGGCTCGTCGATGATGAGGAGCTTGGGGTCCGTGGCGAGCCACTTCGCGAGGACGACCTTCTGCTGGTTCCCGCCGGAGAGCGTCGAGACCGGGTGCTCGGGCGAGCCCGACTTCACCTGCAGGCGCTTGCCCCAGGTCTCGGCCGCTTCCCGCTCCGCCCTCGTACTGATGAGGCCGAACTTCGCGAGCGAGTGGCGGAGCGTCAGGGCCGCGTTGCGCTCGACCGACAGCTCCATGACGAGCCCCTGCTTCCGTCGGTCCTCCGGCACGAAGCCGATACCGGCGTCGATCGATGCCCGCGGATCCTTGCTGCGGAGCTTCTGCCCGAGCATCTCGACCGTGCCCGACTCGTACCGGTCGATACCGAAGACCGCCCGCGCCACCTCCGTGCGCCCGGCCCCGACGAGTCCGGACAGCGCGACGATCTCGCCGGCCCGCACCTCGAAGTCGATGTCGTGGAAGACGCCGGGGCGCGTCAGGCCGCTGACCCGCAGCACGACGTCGCCCCGCTCCGTCTCGCTCTTCGGAAACAGGGCGTCGATGTCGCGGCCCACCATCTCGCGGACGATCGCCTCGACCGTCGTCGCACGCGTCTCGTGCGTCGCGATGTAGGTGCCGTCGCGCATGACCGTGATGCGGTCGCACAGTCCGAAGACCTCGTCGAAGCGATGCGAGATGAAGAGGATGCCACTGCCGGCATCGCGCAGTCGGCGGGCGACGGCGAACAGGCGCTCCACCTCGACGCCGCTGAGCGCCGCCGTCGGCTCGTCCATGACCAGGACGCGGGCGTCCAGCGAGATGGCCTTGGCGATCTCGATGATCTGCTGGTCCGCGATGGAGAGGCCCTCCGCAACGCGGTCAGGATCTATGGGGACGCCCAGCTGGTCGAACAGATCCTTGGCCCTGCGGCGCATCTCGACCCGGCTGATGAGGCCGAAGCGCCCTTTGGGCTGGCGCCCGATGAAGATGTTCTCGGCGACCGTGAGATCGGGGAAGAGCGTGGGCTCCTGATAGATGACCGAGATGCCCGCGGCCTTGCTGTCGGCGACGTTGCGGAAACTGACAGCCTGCCCATCGACGGTGAATTCCCCGGCGTCGGGCTGGTGCACCCCGGCGAGGATCTTCACGAGGGTCGACTTCCCGGCCCCGTTCTCCCCCACCAGTGCGTGGATCTCGCCCGCGACGAGATCGATGGTCCCGTCGGCGAGGGCAACAACCGGACCGAAGGTCTTCAGAGCTCCCCGAAGGGTCAGCACGGACCGCCGTACCGGAGCGTTCGGGTCCGTGGCACCACTTTCACGACCATCCAGGTGCGTCATTGCAACTCCTCGAGGAAAATGAATCGTTTCAGAGCAACGGTTCATTTCGAATAGTAGGCGTGACCCCGATCACCGTCAACAGCCCGAGACCGACCTGTGACCTTACGTCCGAGAGGCGGACGCGGCCCTCAACCGGCGGCGTGCACCGCCGCCGTCGTGCTGCCGCGCTCCACCAGCTCGGGATCGAAGATGACCTGCCGGCGGCGTGACGAGGGACTCTCGATCTCCTCGAGGAGGAGCTCGACCGCGGTGCGTCCCATGAGTTCGGTCGGCTTGCGGACGCTCGTCAGGGGCACCACGGCCGAGGCGGAGAAGTCGATGTCGTCATAGCCGATCAGTGCCAGGTCCTCGGGGATGCGGAGGCCGCGGATCAGCAGGACGGCCTGCATCACCCCGATGGCGAGGAGATCGTTGGCGCAGAAGATGCCGTCCGGCAGCTCGCCCGGAGTCCGCTGCGCGATTCCGCCCCCCACGTCGCGTCCGGCGAGGACCGTCATCGCGTCCGCCTCCACGACTTCGAGGACAGCGTCGTCGTGCTCCTTGACGGCCTGACGAGCGCCCGCCAGGCGATCAGCAACCTGCTGGAATTCCGCCTTGGCGCCGACGAAGACGATGCGCCTGCGGCCCGCCTCCAGGAGGTGGCGGACAGCCATGTAGCCACCGGCGACGTCGTCCACGGATACCGAGCTGCAACGCCGCTGCGCGTCCACGCGGTCCACCAGCACCACGGGCATGCCGCGCTTGCGGAGGGTCTCGACGCGCGGGCCGACGTCCCCGACGGGCGAGATGAGCATGCCCTGGACGCGCTGTTGCTCGAAGACGTCGATGTACCGGGCCTCGCGCTCCACGTCCTGGCCGCTGTCGCCGAGCACGACGGTACTGCCGTTCTCGGCGGCGCAGTCCTCTGCCGCTCGGGCGAGTGAGGAGAAGAACGGGTTGCCGACGTCGAGCACGATCAGCCCGATGGTGCGGCTCTGGCCCGCACGCAGTTGGCGTGCCGCGTCGTTGCGTACGAAACCGAGGTGGTCGATGGCGGTCTGGACGCGCTCCCGCGTGGAGGACGAGACGCGCGTGGGGTGGTTGAGCACGTTCGAAACGGTGCCGACGGCGACGCCCGCGCGATCTGCGACGTCCTTGATGCTGACGGGTCGGCTGTCCATGGGTTCCTCGACGCTCGGGTCCTGGCCCGGGGAGTGCGGCAGGACTGTTGACACTCGGTCTGGAGCAAGGATAACTTTGAAACGTGCCAATGAAACGATTCAACGGCGCAGTACTTGTCCTTCTTCTCCCAGGCCGTCCCCTGAAGCGGAAGACACCCGATAAAACGCCGTCCGGGATGTGACGAAGCACCCCGGTCGCCACCACGCTGGAGAGAGTACATGACTGTCATCGACGACATCGCCGCAGAGTTGGATCAGCTCGCTATCGAGGTTCCCTCGTGGGCCTATGGCAATTCCGGGACCCGCTTCAAGGTGTTCGCGACGCCCGGAACGCCGCGCACGGTGCAGGAGAAGATCGCGGACGCCGCCATGGTGCACCGGCTCACCGGCCTCGCGCCCAGCGTCGCCCTGCACATCCCGTGGGACAAGGTCGATGACTACGGCGTCCTCTCCTCCTACGCCGCCGACCACGGCATGGAACTCGGCACCATCAACAGCAACACGTTCCAGGATGACGACTACAAGTTCGGCAGCCTGACGCACAGCGACGCCGCGGTGCGGAACAAGGCGATCGACCACATGTACGAGTGCATCGAGGTCATGAACGTCACGGGCTCCCGTGACCTTAAGATCTGGCTGGCGGATGGCTCCAACTATCCGGGGCAGGCCGACATGCGCTCGCGCCAGGACTGGCTGCAGGACTCGCTCCTCAAGGTCTACGACCGCCTCGGCGACGGCCAGCGCCTCGTCCTGGAGTACAAGTTCTTCGAGCCGGCGTTCTATCACACCGACGTCCCGGACTGGGGCACGTCCTACGCCCATTGCCTGCAGCTGGGCGAGAAGGCCCTCGTCTGCCTCGATACCGGACACCACGCACCCGGCACCAACATCGAGTTCATCGTGGCGCAGCTCATCCGCCTCGGAAAGCTCGGCTCCTTCGACTTCAACTCACGGTTCTACGCCGACGACGACCTGATCGTCGGCGCCGCCGATCCCTTCCAGCTCTTCCGGATCATGGCGGAGGTGGTCCGCGGTGACGGACTCTCGCCCGAGAGCGGAATTGCCCTCATGCTCGACCAGTGCCACAACCTCGAGGAGAAGATCCCCGGGCAGATCCGCTCCGTCCTGAACGTGCAGGAGATGACGGCGCGCGCACTGCTCATCGACAGGACCGCATTGACGGCAGCGCAGGAGTCCGGTGACGTCCTCGGCGCCAACGCAATCATGATGGACGCCTTCTATACGGACGTCCGTCCGGGCCTGGCCCAGTGGCGCGAGACGAAGGGGCTTCCTGCGGATCCCATGGAGGCCTACCGCGCCAGCGGCTACCAGGACCGGATCAACACCGACCGACAGGGCGGCCAGCAGGCCGGATGGGGAGCATGACAGTGACGACGACGACGACAGGGCAGGCAAGCGCCTCCACGAACGGCTCCACCAACCAGACCGTCAGTGACCTCATCGGGCGGTCCAACCGCCTGGGCGCGGACAAGCGGAACACGAACTACGCCGGTGGCAACACCTCCGCCAAGGGCTTGGGTTTCGACCCTGCAACCGGCGAGGACGTCGAGCTGCTCTGGGTCAAGGGCTCCGGTGGTGATCTCGGGACGTTGAAGGAGTCCGGCCTCGCCGTTCTGCGGCTCGACCGGATGCAGGCCCTGCGCCGCGTGTACCCGGGGGTCGACCGCGAGGACGAGATGGTCGCGGCGTTCGATTACACACTGCACGGCAAGGGTGGCGCGGCCCCTTCCATCGACACCGCGATGCACGGCCTCGTCGACGCCGCGCACGTGGACCACCTGCACCCCGATTCCGGCATCGCGATCGCGACGGCGGCCGACGGCGAGGCGCTGACCAAGACGATCTTCGGGTCGAAGGTCGTGTGGGTGCCCTGGCGCCGGCCCGGCTTCCAGCTCGGACTCGATATCGCCGCCATCAAGGAAGCGGACCCCGAGGCCATCGGCACCATCCTCGGCGGCCACGGCATCACGGCGTGGGGGGACACCTCTGCCGAGGCCGAGGCGAACTCCCTGTGGATCATCGAGACCGCCGAGAGGTACATCGCCGAACACGGCACGGCCGAGCCCTTCGGTCCGGCCCTCGAGGGCTATGCAGCACTGTCCGGGGATGAGCGCCGCGCGAAGGCTGCTGCGCTCGCACCGACCATCCGCGGCCTCGCGTCCACGGACAAGGCGCAGGTGGGCCACTTCACCGACGATCCCCGCGTCCTGGACTTCCTCGCATCCACCGCGCACCCGCGCCTGGGCGCCCTGGGCACCAGTTGCCCCGACCACTTCCTCCGCACCAAGGTGAAACCGCTCATCCTCGACCTCCCGGCCGGTGCCGACGTCGAGAGTTGCCTCCTGCGGCTGCGTGAACTGCACGCCGAGTACAGGACGGACTACGCCTCCTACTACGAGCGCCACGCGACGCCGGATTCGCCTGCCATGCGTGGTGCCGACCCGGCGATCGTGCTGGTTCCCGGCGTCGGCATGTTCTCCTTCGGAGCCAACAAGCAGACCGCGCGGGTAGCCGGGGAGTTCTACCTCAACGCGATCAACGTGATGCGCGGCGCCGAGGCCATCTCGACCTACTCACCCATCGAGGAGAGCGAGAAGTTCCGCATCGAGTACTGGGCGCTGGAGGAGGCGAAGCTGGCGCGCCTGCCGAAGCCGAAATCCCATGCCGGGCGCATCGCGCTCGTGACGGGAGCGGCATCGGGTATCGGCAAGGCCATCGCCACCCGCCTCGCCGCCGAGGGTGCCTGCGTGGTCATCGCGGACCTGAACATCGACAGCGCGAGCGCCGTCGCGGAGGAACTCGGCGGTCCCGACGTCGCCATCGGCGTCCAGGCCGACGTGACGGACCTGGCCCAGGTGCAGGAAGCCGTCCGGGCCACAGTGCTCGCCTTCGGTGGACTCGACCTCGTGGTGAACAATGCGGGCCTGTCCATCTCGAAGCCGCTCCTGGAAACCACCGAGAAGGACTGGGACCTGCAGCACAACGTCATGGCGAAGGGTTCCTTCCTCATGTCGCAGGCCGCCGCCAAGGTACTCATCGAGCAGGACATGGGCGGGGACATCATCTACATCTCCTCCAAGAACTCGGTCTTCGCTGGTCCCAACAACATCGCGTACAGCGCCACCAAGGCTGACCAGGCGCACCAGGTTCGGCTGCTCGCGGCCGAGCTCGGGGGCTACGGCGTCCGCGTCAACGGCATCAACCCCGACGGCGTGGTCCGCGGCTCGGGGATCTTCGCCGGGGGCTGGGGAGCCAAGCGCGCCGCTGTCTACGGCGTGGAGGAGGAGAAATTGGGCGAGTACTACGCGCAGCGCACGCTTCTCAAGCGCGAGGTGCTGCCGGAGAACGTGGCCAACGCGGTCGCCGTCCTGACCTCCGCCGAGCTCTCGCACACCACCGGCCTGCACATCCCGGTGGACGCGGGCGTCGCCGCGGCGTTCCTCCGCTGACGTGGGCGGTCGTCAGGGGGTGGCCTTCGCCGCCATCGACATCGGGGCTTCCTCCGGCCGCGTCATCCTAGGCAGGCTGACGGATGCAGGTCCGGACCTGCAGACCGTGCATCGCTTCGCCAATGGAGCCCAGTTCCTCGGCGGCGCCTTGCGTTGGGACATCGAGGCGCTGTTCGCCGAGGTCCTCGCCGGACTCGCGGCTGCCGCGCAAGCGGCGGCCGCGGCCGGGGACACCGTCACGAGCATCGGGATCGACACGTGGGCGGTGGACTACGGACTGGTGGACGACGCCGGCGCCCTCCGCCACCTGCCTTTCAGCTACCGTGATGGCCGGACCGGGACGAGCATCGGCGTGGTGCATCGAGCCGTCCCGCCCGGACAGCTGTACGGGCGGACCGGGCTGCAGTTCCTGCCCTTCAACACGGTGTATCAGCTGGCCGCCGAGCGATCGCTGGAGGGCGTGCAGGCCCTGCTGATCCCCGACCTCCTCGCCTACCGCCTCACCGGCGAGCGACGCACCGAAGCCACGAACGCCTCCACCACAGGACTGCTCGATGCCCGGACCGGTACCTGGGCGGTGGATCTCTTCGGCCCGCTGGGCCTGCGGGAGGACCTCTTCCCACCCCTCGTGGAGCCCGGCTCCACCATCGGTACCCTGTTGCCCGCAATCGCGCGGAAGACCGGATTGCCGGAGGCGACCGCAGTTCTCGCGGTCGGATCGCATGACACGGCCTCCGCCGTCGCGGCAGTCCCTGCGGAGTCGGCCCACTTCGCGTACATCTCCTCGGGGACATGGTCACTCGTGGGGGTCGAGCTGGACGCACCGATCCTGACCGACGAGAGCCGCACCGCGAACTTCACGAACGAGCGCGGCGTGGACGGCACCATCCGCTACCTCCGCAATACCGGGGGGCTCTGGCTGCTGCAGGAGTGCCTTCGGGAGTGGTCCGTCGAGGGACCCTCACCGGATCTGGCCGAGCTACTCGCGGCCGCGGCGGCGCTACCCGCGGGCGGTCCGATCATCGATGCCGACAGCACCGACTTCCTCGCGCCCGACGGCATGCCCGGGCGTATCCTGCGGGCAGCCGTGGCGTCGGGTGGGAGCATCCCCTCGTCGCGGGAGGCACTTGTGCGGTGCATCATGGACAGCCTCGCCGAGGCCTACGCCCGCACCCTCCAGGATGCCGCGCGGCTCTCGGGACACCGGATCGATGTCATCCATGTGGTGGGTGGCGGATCGCAGAACGCCCTGCTCTGCCAGCTGACGGCGGATCGGACGGGCCTGCCGGTCCTCGCGGGCCCCGTGGAGGCCACCGCGCTCGGCAACCTCCTCGTCCAGGCGAGAGCAGCCGGGTTGCTCGACGCCGGGACGGGCCTCGCAGGCATCAGGCGCGCGGCGCGCGCCGCGGCCAGTACAGTCCGCTACGACGCCGCGGACAAAGCGGCGCTGACGTCAGCGGGGTAGTCGCAACACCACCGGACCCTTCGCCGTCGACGGATCGACAACCACGCCGCGCTGCACCATCTCGGCGAGTCCCCGTTGGACGAGCCGACGTGCAGCACGACGGGCAGGCTCATGCACCGTGGTGCCGTCGGCTCCGAATGCCGCTGCCGCGTCGGCGGGATCGACGTCCGAGCCCCGGGATCCGGCGCTCAGGCGCGCGAGGAGCCACTCCTCGAGGGCTGTGTCGATCGGACGCACCTTCCGAACCCGGCAGGCGTCGCTGCAGTACGCCACGTCCTCCCAGTTCCGCTCCCACTTCTTGCGCCACTCGATCCGGCGGCCGCACGACCGGCAGGTCTTCGACTCGCGGGCAGCTCGGGGCGCCTTCGAACGGGACCCCACTACCGCCTCCGACCGGGGGTCGGGGGACAGCGTGAAGAAACGCACCGGTCGGCGGTCACATGCGTCCGAAGATGGACCGTATTACCGCGAAGACCCCGTAGCAGATGAGGCCGACGGCAACGGCGGTCAGCACGTACACCCCTCCCGGGTGGTACTGCAACGCCTTCAGGCTGCCGTCCAGCCCGGTGGACTCCTGCGGGTTGCGGTCAAGTCCGGCGATGACGAACAGACCGCCTACCAGCAGCAGTGCGATTCCCTTCGCGACATGGCCCACGACGCCGAACACTTCGATCACCCGACCGCGTGCCGTGTCCTCGAACGTCCGGAGCTCCGGGCGGAAAGTCCGGCGCACGCCCTTGATGACGAAATGGGCACCGATCCCGAGGATTACTCCGGCGGTCACGAACACGAGCACCACTCCGAAGCTCGACGTGAGCAGGGAGCGCGTGAAGTCGACCGTCGACTGGGAAGAGTCGGGGCCGTCGCCGAGGGCGAAGCGCGCGAACGTGCCAGCCATGGATCCGTAGATGACCACGAGCGAGCCCGACGAGATGTGCTTGCCGATCCGCTCCCTCCTGCCGAGGTGACGTGCCCGCAGCGTCGCCTCGCTGAACTGCCACAGTGCCAGTCCGGCGCAGCCCACAGCGCAGATCCACATGATCGCGGTGCCGAGGTTCCCCTCGGCCACTTCCTCCAGGGCTCCCGTCGGTTCCGCCTCGCCCTTTCCGCCGAAGGCGAGGCGGAGAGCGATGATGCCGATCAGGATGTGCACCACCGCGAGCGCCGCGAACCCGAGGCGCGCCGCTACATCCAGGGCGCGTGCGTCGGACACCGATTCGACGGCATCGGCGGCCCGGCTTGCCGCGCTCCGCTGGTCGGCGTTGCTGTCCGTCGTCATCGCAACCGCCTCCCGTCGTCGCCTGCGCGTACCGCCGCGGGCCATCGGACGGAAACACCAAGCAGGTGTTGTCCAAGTTTAGGAGAAGGTGACGGCAGGACGGTCGGAAACCGACACCTTGCGCCGACCGCGCTCCGCTGCCTGCTCCGATCCCTTCCCGGCCTCCATCAGGCACCGATCCGATACCAGCGGCACGGCTCCCAAGCCTTGAGCCGGCCGTCCCGACACGGGACACTGGTCATGCCAGTCCCTTCGGCATGTCAGCGCACACCGTGGTCTCACCCAAACCGATTCGTCGGACGTCGCTGCCCCGACTACTTGGAGCGCCCATGCTGAATGACGACATCGTGACGGAGAGCGGTTCGCTGCGCCTGGCGCAGGAGCGTGACCTGATCACCGCCCTCGAGGGAATAGAGATCAGCGCGGACCTCGCGCTCGCTGTGATCGAGGCAGCGGACGTCCGGGCGTTCGCGGAGGCGCTCGGTCGGCTCGACGTCGCCTTCTGGGCCGAGGTCACCGGACTCGACGCCCTGGCGCGGATTGAGGGAGCACCGGGGGCACGTACGCGAGGACAGGAGATCCTCGACTGGGCGACCGAGCAGGGTGATGCCCGCCTGGCCAGTCGCTGTCATGCCCTGATCGCCATGATGGATCTCCTCGCAGGGCATTCCGGGTCAGGCGCTGAACAGGCGACCATCGCCGTGACACTCCTCGACGGTTCGGAGCTGCCGCGCCTGCGGGCGAAGCTGCTGACGCGGCAGGCCATCGGCTTGCTGGGCGCGGGTCTCCTCCAGCACGGATTCGCCGTGTCACGGCGAGCGCTGGCTCTCGCCGAACACCTGGACGACAATGATCTCCTGGCACAGCTCGCTTCCAATGCCTTCCATGCGGCACTCGACGAGGCCATGCCGGAGGAGGCGACGTTCTGGCTGGAGCGGCTCCAGGCCGTGATAGCCGCCTCTCCTGAGCTCGAGACGGAGTTGGGAGACGTGCTCGCGCGCGGTCACCTCGCAGCCCACCGCCCCTGGGATGCCCTCGACGTCCTGCAGCGTTCGGACGAAGCCGACACCGCGACGTCCCAGCCGGAGACGAAGGCCTACCGGATGCTCCTTCTCGCTCAGGCCCATCATGGAGTCGGTGACCTGGCTTCCGCACGGAGCGCACTCGACCGGGCGGAGCATCTCACCGCGCGCCACGCGCTCGAGGAAGTGGCTTCGATGATCCTCGAGGAGCGCGCTGCCGTGGCCGCGTCCGCGGCCGATTTCCGTCTTGCCTACGAACTGCACCGGCAGTTCCACCACACCGCCAGGACGCGCTGGATCGAAGCGCGACGTTCACAGGTGGACCATCTGTTCGCCGAGCAGAACGTGACGGAGGCCATCGAGAGGGCCGAGCAGGCGGAGGCCGCCGTCGCCGTCGATCCACTCACCAAGGTACGCAACCGACGTTGGGTCGAGGACTCACTTCCCGAGGTGGTCCGCAGATGGCAGACCGGCGGAAGATGGACGGGTTCGCTGGCGATCCTCGACCTGGACCACTTCAAGCAGGTCAACGATCGCTACGGGCACCCGGCGGGGGACGACGTCCTCGTCGCCGTCGCCGGGTGCCTGGAACAGGGCTCGGGCGTCAGGTACGTTGCCCGCATCGGCGGTGAGGAGTTCCTGCTGGTCCTGGAGCAGCAGGCTGACCAGCAGGAAGTAGCGGGCGGCGTCCTGTCCTCCCTGCGCAGCCTCGAATGGCCCCACATACACCTCGGGCTGCATCTCACCGCGAGCATCGGCTTCGCGGACTGCACACCGGGGGCGTCATCGGCGGACCTTCTGCGGGAGGCGGACCGGAATCTGTACAGGGCGAAGCGGGCCGGCAGGGACCGGGCGGTCGGCCCCTGGTAGTCCGGGGTGCTCTCCGCCAAGGCAGCTCGACCCGCCCCACCTATCGGCCCCCGCATGCGAACCCCGTGGAACCGACGCTGACGGGACCGGGGTGGTCAGTCCCGTTGCACGAGCCACTCCCCGAGCGCCGCGCGCACCAGTTCGGCACCACCCTTGCCGCCGTAATGCGCGGCGAAGCGCGGGTCCGCCACGTACATGTCACCGAGACCGCGAAGGTACTCCTCCGACAGGGAGCCGTCCTGTTCGCGGGGAACCCCCGGAACATCCGACAGCCAGGCGATGTGGCGCTCGGCGAGACGCTGGGCCTCCTCGCTATCAGGCGACGCGCCCCTCGATGCGGCGGCGATCCAGCGGGCGGTGAGGTCTGCCACGTCCCGCTGGAATTCCGCCCGCTCGTCGTCGCTCTTGCCGCGCCACCACGAGTTGCCCTGCCCATAGGCGTCCTGCCCCCACCGATCCACCACCTCCCGCTCGTAGCGCGTGTGGTCGAATCCGCTGAACATCCTCTCCGGCATGGGTTCATCTCCTCGCTCGAGGGCCTCCACCGTGGTGAGGACCGCACTGATCTGCAGGTCGAGCCGTTGCTGCTCGCCGCGGAGGTGGTCGAGGTGGGCCCGCAGGGCCGACGCAGGGCTGTCGCTGCGCCCGTCGTCGATCACGTCCCGGATGACCGGCAGCGGCAGTCCCAGCGACCTCAGCAACAGGATGCGCTGGAGCCTCACAAGGGCCGCGGAGTCGTAGTACCGGTATCCGTTCGCCCCGATGCGGGTCGCGTCCAGCAGACCGATGTCGCCATAGTGGCGCAGTGTCCGGCTCGTGGTTCCGGCCAGCCGGGCAACAGCCGCGATGGGATGGTCCACCTCGTCCTCCTCCGTCCGCCGCACGGGAGGCGCCGGTACCTACAACGGTAGGAATTGACGCACGGTCAAGGTCAAGTCCCCTGGTTGCTGGTTGCGCCCTGCGCATCGATCAGGGAGGGTGACGAGGTCCCACCCGTCCGGCGATCAGCTGTACCAGAACCACTGCGGCGGGCGCCACGAGGCCGGGACTATGTGCGCATTGAACGTGCCACATTCGGAGCAGCTGTAACTGGCGCTCGCAGGAATGAGATCCGTGGAATGCTCCGCCTGCCGAGCGGGGACGAACTCCTCGAAGATCAGGTACTCATCGGTGCGGCACTGGGGGCAGGAGGGTGATTCGCCCGTGTCCGCGAGTGGAAGGGATGAGCTGCTGGTGTGCAGGCTTCGCCCGTGGTGGATTGTTGTCATGAGATGCACCATTCCCGTCTTGCAACCGACGCTGGGTGCAAGGAGTGAGGGTATTTGTACCTCGAATATAGACTCCCGCCACGCATTGCGGAAGGACCCGTCTCGTGCTGCCCGCGGCCATGCGGCCGGATTCCTACCGGCTGGCACAATGGGCCACATGACCGCCAGGGCTCCGAGATCCGCAGCAGCACTGCCTCCCGAGCAGGCTGCACCCATGCGCCGCGCCCTCGGGCAGAGTGCCGACGTCACCGTCTTCGTGGACGGCACCGCCCACCGCCTCCCCGCGGAGGCGCAGGCAGCCGTCGTCGACCTCCTCTCCCGCCTGTCCGACGGCGACGCCGTACAGGTGACCTCCGTGGCTGAACTGCTCACCACCTCGCAGGCGGCCGAGCTCGCCGGGATCTCCCACAGCTACCTGCGCAAGCTCACCGATGCCGGCACCCTGCCGGTCGAGTACCGCGGTTCGCACCGGCGTATCCGCCGGGCCGACGTCGAGGACTGGTTGCGGAGCCAGCTCCGCCGCAAGGAGCTGTCCGCGGTCACTGATGTGACCGGCTCCCCGGATCAGCCGCACTCCTGAGCGCACTCCTCGACGCCGGTCAGGCCCGCTCGAAGCGGGGCCGCGACCGCCACCGATCGGCCTTGAGTGCGAGGTGCAACTCGAGCCGCACCATGCCCGCGAGCGGATCGACGCCGATGATGGAGCGGATCCTCGTGAGCCGGTTGTATACGCTGCTGCGGTGGAGGTGCAGCTGGGTGGCGACGTCCTGCACCGAACCGTTCTTGTCGTACAGCAGCTCGAGGACAGGCAGGAGTTCGCCGAGCCGGTCGGCCTCGCTCAATTCCGCGAAGTGAATACTGCCGAGGGCGGGAGCCTGCCAGCCGACGGCGCCCAGGAACTGGTAGACGCCGATATCGGCGTACGAGCATGGCACGCCCAGTTGCGGATCGACGGCGACCGCCTGCACCGTGTGCTGCGCCTGCAGCAGTGCCCCTGCCAGCGCCCGGGGATCGGCGGCCGGCTCGCTCAGCCCGAGGACGGATCGACCTGCGAGCCGGCCGGCACGTTTCGCCACCTCGGCCCGGTACCTGTCGAGGACCTGATGCAGGGCATTGCGTCCGACCTCGGCGTGGCACAGCAGGACCGAGAACTCCGCGGCACCGGCACTGAAGAGGACGGGTGCGACGCCGACCGTCGCCTGGAGCGCGAGCGTGCGCTGAAGGAGCGCGGCCTCGTTGGGATCGGCGTCTCCTGACGGTGCGGCCTCCGGCAGTTCGTGGACCACCGCCACACGCCACGGACCGTTCCCTGCCAGTTCCCGCCACCCACGGAGCTCCTCGACGGCTGTGGCAACACCGTGGCACGCCGCGAGGAAGGTTGCCTCGCGCTGCGTCCGCCGCTCGGACGACGCCGTGTCCGTCTCGAGGAGCAGTTCTGCGAGACGATCGATGGCCGGCCGCACCGCGGGCAGCGCGGCGAGGATGCCCTCGGCGGGATCCTCGTTGGACTGCTGCTGCACCCACAGGTACCCCACGCGGAAGCCCCGCACCAGCAGGGGCACGCATACCCGCCCGAGCATGCCTAGCTCCTCGTTGGCTGGAACGGCAACAGGGCGGACGGCCTGGCCGATCCCGTGGCGCAGCTGCCACTCGCTCACGTCCGCGGGGACCTTCTTGCTCAGGAGGAAATTGACCCGGACACGGTCCGCCGACGTCTGGTGGCTGCTGTAGGCGAGGAGGACGCCGTCGGGATCCTCGAGCGAGAGCCCGCGTTCGAGTCCCCGAGCTATGGATTCGACGACGTCCTCTATGACCTGGTTCTGCACAGCCCAAGAGTAAGCAGGTGGGACGCCTGGGCGACATCTGCCGCAACTCTGCTCGACATCTGTCGAGCGCGTCGCCGCGCATCGACGTGCTAGTGGCGCAGGTCACATGCGGCAACAGTCCCGGATCGACGGGCCTCCCAGCTCACGAGCTGATTACCGGTCCCGTTCAACTCCGTTCGAGCGACGAAAGGAGTGGAGCCGAGCAGGCACACGGTCCTTATTCTGGTTCTACCCCCGTCCGCCCCGATCGCAGCCTGGAGAATCCCATGATCATCGGCGTCCCCAAAGAAGTGAAGAACAACGAGTTCCGCGTCGCCATCACCGCGTCCGGCGTCCACGAGTTCAGGGCCCACGGCCACACCGTCCTGGTGGAGCGGGGAGCAGGCATCGGTTCGAGTATCACCGACGCCGCGTATGAGGCGGCGGGCGCGGAACTGGTCGATGCCGCGGACGAGGTCTGGGCGCGGGCGGACATGGTCATGAAGGTCAAGGAGCCGGTCCCCGCCGAGTACCACCGCTTCCGCGAGGGACTTATCCTCTTCACGTACCTCCACCTGGCCGCCGAGCCCGAGCTGACTCGTGCGTTGCTCGACTCCGGTGTTACGGCGATCGCCTACGAAACGGTGCAGGACGGCCGCTCGCTCCCCCTCCTGGCGCCGATGTCCGAGGTCGCGGGCCGGCTCTCCGTACAGGTCGGCGCCCAGGTGATGACCGCGCCCGCCGGCGGGCCCGGCCTGCTACTCGGCGGTGTCGCGGGTGTCCGTTCCGCCAAGGTCGTTGTTCTCGGCGCGGGTGTGGCGGGAACCAATGCGACGGCGATGGCTGTCGGCACGGGCGCGGACGTCACGATCCTCGACATCAACATCGCGCGGCTCCGGGAGATCGACGCCCTCTATGCCGGACGCGTGAAGACCGTCGCGTCGAACGCGCTCGAGATCGAGACGTCCGTCCTCGAGGCCGACCTCGTGATCGGGTCCGTGCTCATTCCCGGCGCACGTGCTCCCAAGCTCGTCACCAACGCCCTCGTGGCGCGCATGAAGCCCGGTAGCGTCCTCGTGGACATCGCGGTGGACCAGGGCGGCTGCTTCGAGGACTCGCGCGTCACCACCCACGAGGATCCGACGTTCACCGTGCACGGGTCGCTGTTCTACTGCGTGGGCAACATGCCCGGCGCGGTTCCCCACACGTCCACCTACGCCCTGACCAACGTCACCCTCCGCTACGCCGTCGCACTGGCCGACAAGGGCGTCCGCCGTGCATTCGAAGCCGATCCCGCGCTCGCGCGTGGCCTGAACGTCGCCTCGGGCAGGGTGGCCCACCACTCCGTGTCAGAGGCGCACGGGCTCGATCTTGCGGGTGACTGGTTGGCACTCGTCTAGTCGGGACGTAGGTGGGGATGTTCTTCACCGCGCCGCGACGGCCAGGAACGTGATGGGAACTTTGGGACCCGCCACTGCCGTGGTCCTGGTCCTGGTCCTGGAAGCGCCCGTACCATCGGAGGAGAAGTCCTCCGGTCCATGGACTTCCTCCTGTGCGGCCTTGGGACGGAGACCCTCGAGTTCACAGCAGCGGTTGCTCTTTTCATCAGCATCCGGGGGTGGTGATCGGGCCGAACCTCTCCCAGCAACGAATACAAGCGTCGGGTAGGGGCTGTCGGTCGCGAATGTTTATAGTTGGCCTGCTCACCCTCAGCCTCTAGCCTGAGGAGGTGTTCGTCCGATGAGAGCACAACACCGGACCGAGTATTCGGTGAGGTGGTGCCGGCGATCAGCACACACCGTCAAGGGTGTGTGCCAGGATCACCGGCGCCGCCGCCTCGTCATACCACTGCCGCGTTGGCCGCCGGACTATTCTGCTGTCGGTCGATGCAGCGGGGTCTTGCGCTGTGCGTAGTGATGCCCCGAAGAATCTGTGTAGACGTCGATGGAGCTGAAGGTGGCGTCTGCCAGGTCCTCGGCCGCGTCGTGGAGATGAATGACCGGTCGGGCTCCGTCGGTGCGGTCTGCTGGTCCCAGGAATGTCCGGGCAGCAGTATCGAGTCCGTCGAAGATCGAGGTACGGGCCCTCTTCTTCTCGGGTGTCCGTGGTTCCCATCCAGCGGGCTGCACCACGTCGAGCGGATCGGGTCCTGGCGGCCCGTCGACGCTGCTCGTCGTGGGTACGGAGGCTGTGGCGCGGTCACGGCTGGGCTGCTTGCGCTGATTGCGATAAATCTTCATCAGGCACCTGATTCTTTGTGGGTTGACATTCTACTCCTTGAACCCCCCGTCTTCCCCGGCACGTCCCCACCTCCGGAGAGAGACAACTGATTCCGTACCACCTGGACTCAGTGCCGGGCGTGATACAGGCGTACATCCATGACGTTTAGGTCCCTGATGGCGGCATGAAGGAGCACCTGCCTGTCCTCCAGGGCACTGCTGGACAGCCCGGATGAGAACCTGTCGTCCGGCGAGGACCCGCTGGGGTCACCGCTCGTCGTGCTGGTCCCGACAGCCAGGACCCGAACGACGTCGCTTGCAGGGGTCGCCCTGACGTCTCCTGGCGAAGTGCGCTCTTTCTGGCTTCGGGGGAATTCCTGGTCCTGTGAGTCGGGACGTGTCATCTCTCGTTCTCATCTCTGTGCTCGACGTGCCTGTGTCGCCTACCGCCCCGAAAGCGAGCCGCTCGGATGGAATCTGTTGATCGCCGGAAGCGGCGCCTGCGGGGCCGAGCCGGCGCCTACCGCTTCCCGGTGACGATCAGGTGCTTACAGTGTGCGCCTGCCAGCCAGGATTGCACCGTCGTCGTTGCGCGCTGGCACTGAGCCGGCACGCTCCCGCCATCGGGCAACGCTACTTGATTCGGTCGGTCATCGCCGCCGAGGTCATGACAGACGGTGCGGTCATGACAGACGGCGTGGTCGTGGGTTTGGTCCGCTACGAAGCAGCAGCTGCAGGTCGTCATCTGCTGGGGACAAGGAGCAGGGTCAACACGACGCGTGGTCGGGCATATGGTGTGTCTCTATGAGTTCGATCGAACAATTCAAGGTGGAGCGTGCGCGGCTCGTACGCCTGGCGGCCGGCCTGCTGGACGATCGGGCCGAAGGTGAAGACATGGTCCAGCAGGCCTGGTTGCGGTTCCACGGCAACGCGACCGTAATCGACAATGTGCCCGCCTGGCTGACCGTGGTCACCACCCGCTTGTGCCTGGACCGTCTTCGGTCGAAGGTTCCGCAGCCGATTGAACCGACGGATCAGGCTGATTCGGGTGTCGAAGGGGATCCAGCGGATCAGGTGGTCCTGGCGGACACCGTCGGTGTCGCATTGCAGGTTGTCCTCGAACGCCTGTCGCCCACCGAGCGGGTGGCATTCGTATTGCACGACACCTTCGGCGTCGACTTCGGCACTATCGCAGCTACCCTCTCTGTCTCATCGGCTGCCGCTCGCAAGCTGGCTTCACGAGCGCGTACGAAAGTCGGGACTGCGACAGCAGAGGGCACTGCTGCTGACTGGCAGGTGGTCGATGCATTCCTTGCAGCTGCTCGAGGCGGCAACTTCGCGCGGCTTCTCCACCTCCTCGCACCAGGTGTTGTCGTCACCGCGGACGCCGAGGCCATCGCAGCTGGTACTCCTGCGCGGGTCGAGGGGCGGGAGGAGGTCGCCGCGATGTTCGACGGTGCCGCCAAAGCCGCGCTGCCCGTATTCCTGGAGGGTCGCCCTGGTGCCGCCTGGTTCCAGCATGGACAGCCCCGCGTCGCCTTCGACTTCACGGTCGCCCGTGGTGTGGTGCACGCCATCACCTTCCGTGCCCAGCAGGACGTGTTGGCATCACTGACACGACGAGTCGCCGCACAGGGCAGAGAGTCCCCCAGTCCGCACCACTGATGATCGGTGGTCACATTTCCGACCTCCTACTCGTCATAAGGGTGGGACTCGCACCGAATCCTTCACCATTCGATCGCACCACATGAAAAGGACCCGACGATGAGAACCATGACCTGCAAGCAGCTCGGTGGTCCCTGCGAGCTCGTGCTTCGCGGCGATTCTGCCGATGACGTCATCAAGGCCCAGGACCGGCACCTCAAGGATTCCGTCAGGTCCGGGGACACGACGCATCAGGACGCCCTCGAGGCGATGAAGAACCGATGGAGGAATCCGGTCAAGGGCATGGGCTGGTACCGCGATACCAAGAAGGCCTTTGCGGCGCTTCCGGAAGCCTGACCTGCCCGGCCTCACCCACGGGGACGTCGACGAGGACTCGGGGGGCCGAGCGGACAGGTCGACGACCCGTTCGCACCCGCCCTGATCAAGCCGTGCAGGCTATCCCAGGACGCTCGCCGTGGGCTCTGCCGGTGCCGATAGCGTGCGACAAGCAGTTCATCGGTTATTCACATGGGCAACAGGTGAGGATCGGAGCGCCGTGCCTAGGCTCGAAACATGGCAACCACCTCACGCAGATCACTGATCAGTGCCGGCCTCGGTGCCGGCGTCATCGTCGCCCTACCCGGTGCTGCTGTCGCTGTCGCCAGCGTGCCCACCGTCCGGGACTCGGGCGTCCGCACGGATCCGTTCACGCTCGGCATCGCCTCGGGAGAACCGTCTTCGGACGGTTTCGTACTGTGGACCCGTCTCGCCGTCGACCCCCTTGCGGAGAACGGTCTTGGTGGGATGCCCTCCCGCCCGGTCGCAGTGGCTTGGGAGGTCGCCGAGGACGCCCGGATGACGAAGGTGGTGGCCCGCGGCGTCGAACAAGCAAGCCTCGAGAACGCCCACTCGGTGCACGTCGAGTTGGCCGGCCTCCGAGCAGGCAGAGAATATTTCTATCGCTTTCGAACAGGGCGCCACATCAGCGTGACGGGTCGGACCCTGACCAGCCCTGGCGCAGGTGAAACACCTGGTGCCCTGGCGATGGCATTCGCCAGTTGCGCGCAGTACGAGCACGGCTATTTCACCGGCTACCGGCACCTCGCGGAGGACCATCCGGATCTCGTCCTGCATCTGGGCGACTACCTGTATGAATACCGCAAGAACGACTACGTCATCAGCGGAGGTAACCCCCGCGATCACGAGGGTCCTGAGACCGTCACTCTTGAGGGCTACCGGCAGCGCCACGCGCAGTACAAGTCCGACGTCGACCTGCAGGCGGCGCACGCGATCGCGCCCTGGCTGGTGGTGTGGGATGACCATGAGGTGGATAACAACTGGGCGGACGACATTCCCGAGAACCTCGATGCAGCACAGCAGAACGACACCCTCGATCGCTTTCGTATGCGCCGAGCGGCAGCGTTCAAGGCCTACTACGAGAACATGCCACTACGCGCTTCGTCCGTACCGTCTGGCCCGGACATGAAGATATTCCGCACCATTCAGTGGGGACAGCTGGCGGCCTTCCACATGATGGATACCCGTCAGTACCGTGACGATCAGCTTGCGGGCGATGGCTTCAGGAAGAACGTGGCTGGGCGTCTCGAGGAGAACCGCACCATGACGGGTATCGAGCAGGAGAAATGGCTCCTGGACGGCTTCAGGAACTCCCCCCAGCGCTGCGACATCCTCGGACAGCAGGTTTTCTTCACCGAGCGCGACCGCGACCAGGCACCGGAGATCGACGACGTCTCGATGGACGGCTGGGACGGCTATGCAGCATCGAGGCGCCGCATCACCCAGGGCTGGGTGGACGCGAAAGTGCGCAACGCCGTCGTCCTCACCGGCGATGTGCACCGCAACTGGGCAAACGACGTCAAGGTGGACTACAAGGATCCGGAGTCGTCGATAGTCGGCACCGAACTCGTCAGTACCTCTATAACGTCCACGGGAAACGGCACCGGGTCGACGACGGACCCCGTCATGGCGTGGAATCCGCACCTCAAGTTCTACAACGACCAACGGGGCTACGTGAACACCCGGATCACTCCGGACTCCATGACCGCTGACTTCCGGGTGCTGGACTACGTCACCGCGCCCGGCTCCCCCATCAGTACCAAGGCGTCATTCCGCATCGACGACGGAGCCCCCGGACTTCAGGTACGCAACTAGGCTGCTCCGGGCTGCGGCATTCCCGGCTGTCCACCATGTCCCGTTCCCCATCTGTCGCGAGGTCTACGATCGCCGACCTCGCGACGGGTGGGGTACTGCTCTGCTTCGGGTGCCCTAGGCCAGTGCTCCCATGGGGTCCCAGGCCGGCAACACTGTGGGTTCGGCGTCCAGCGCCTGCCGCAGCTCCGGGGACAGCCGCGACTTGTCGACCACGACTTCGAAGACGTATTCGTCGAACCAGTTGTCTGCCATGGTGAAGAAACCCTGGTCGCCGGCTTCCTCGCCCCAGCTGTTCTCCACCCGCCAACGGCGCGTTTCGCCGTCGAGCACGTCGACGCCGGTCAGGAGCATGGCGTGGGTCATGGCTGATTCGCCGAAGCGGACACGCGATTCCTTGTCCGTAGCCAGTTCGACATCATAAAGCCCGGCGTAGTCGTAAAGTCGGGCATCCCAGATGCCGTCCTGACGCACCATGTGTGGCCCCGTATCGCAGCCGAACCAGACCGGTTCGCCATCCAGGATGGCATCCCTGGCCAACCGCTTGGCCAGGCCGATGTCCACGTTGAGATATAGCACCGGTTCCGCGTCGACCACATTGCCCAGGTGCTCAACGGTCAAGGTGGTTCCCTTCGGGTGCTCCGTCCGAGGGTCGTCGACCAGGCAGACGTAGTCCTCGAGGTCGATGGTGGTGTATTTGGCCAGGAATTGTTGTGGCGTCAGGGTGCCCTCTCGATGGAAGGACTTAGCATCGTCGGTGTATTGCCATTCGAAGGCGGACGGCGGGGTGCCCAGGTGGAGCGTGAGGATCCGGTGGACCTCAGCGATGATGCGGGCCCTCGTCTGTTCCTGCCCTGCGGTGTCACCGTCGTGGCGGAGCTGGCGCAGCTCCTGCGCCCCACGGCGCAGGAGGGTACGCAGGACGCGGTTCATGCGGCCCGTGTTGGACGAGGACTCGGTTTCCGGCATCACCGATTTCGGCACGGCGCCGTATTTGCGGAAGATGTTCACCGCCATGTTCCACTGGCCGCCGTCGCCCAGGACGCTCTGCAGCAGGAACTGCACCAGACGGTCGTCCTCGCCGCGCTCCGCGGTTTCCAGGATGGACTCCAGGAAGTAGTTGGCGCGCTCCAGCTTGTCGAAATACATGGCGTAGTTCTGGGAGAACTCGAACTCCTTCACGCCCAGAGTCTGCTTTGCGCCGACTCGCAGAAGGTTCAGTGCCGCAAAGAGCCAGCAGCGGCCGGACTTCTTCTGGTGGGTGACCTTCCAGTCGTCGATGCGGTTCGAGACGGGGGCGGAAAGGGCTGTTGCCAACTGGTGGTCGATGGCGAGCTCATCGACGCTGACACGCACAATGGCATTCTGTTTGTGCTTCAGCGCGGGATCCGCAGCGAAGGACTCGTGCAGGGCCGTGAGTTGCCCCGCGGTCAGGGACGCGACCGTAAGGTCCAGCGAAGTAGTCATCGTACCGTTCTATCCCGATTGCCGCACGGGCACAATCCCCCTCCGGCCATTGGCCAGAGACTACCGCTGGCGGCAAGATGCCGGGCAGGGCGGTAGAAGAGGCAATGGCGCGACATCTCCTCCACGATCCAAGGAGTACCGCATTGCGCATGCCTTGTTCTCAGTACTGATTCTCGAGCTTCTCAGCGAACCAATGCTGAGAACAAGCCACTGGGGATGACCGGAAGCACTGGTTTCTTGTCGGGCCCTCGCCTCACCCGAAAGCAGAAGGACCTCGCCGAACCGTCCGCGTCATGTCCTTGCCAAAATCGTCGTTCGGAAATACGATCTCTGATAATTCAGCGAAACGCCTTCGTTGGATGCATTGCGGGAATCTTCGCTGCGCCGCCCGGCTCTAGCATCGGGCCTGGAAGCAACGTGACCCGGCGATGCCCGCCCGTGGCCCCTGTTCTGGCTTGCCGGGTAGTCCGTGCGATTCAATGATGAGCCATAGGGCGGTTTCCCATTTCAGGTGATCAACGACTTCAGCCGGTGTTCCGCAACTCTGCAGAGGCCGATGTGCACGGGGCGTGGGAGCGTTTCGTGCGGGGCGAGGACGATATCTACGGTGTGCGGCCGGAAGTGGCAATTTCCTGGCAGCGGTCCCGGGATCAATACCGTGTGGATCCGTTCCTGTCCGAGGTGCCTAACGCTGTCTCCCAGGTCACGCACTCCCTGGATCAGGATGTCGTCTTCGCGGAGCTGGGTTTCTGTGCTGCCGCGATGGCACAGGAGGTGGCCGACGCCGGAGGCGTCGTGACCATCGCCGACGCCAATGGCAGGGTCCTGTCGGCCTGGGGTGATAAGGCCACCAGGTCGATCGCCACCGCCGGCGGCCTCGCACCCTGGTTCTGTTGGTCCGAAAGTGCGGTCGGCACGAACAGTATGGGCACCGCACTGACAGCTCACCGGGCGGTGATGATCAAGCAGTCCGAACACTGGTGCCAAGCCTTCCACGACTGGTCCTGCGGGGCGATCGCGATACGCGACCTGGTCAGCAGGGCGCCGCTGGCCGTCCTGAACATCTCGAGTTGGCGCAAGGACCTACCCCTCTCGGCGAAGAGGTGGCTGGAGAAGTCCGCTGCCCACACCCAGAACAGTCTGCGTAAGCGCGCCCAGGACAGCGGCGGCGAACTGCTCGCCGCTTATGCCCAGGCTCGGGGCACGTCGAACAGGCCCCTGGTCGCTGTCGACACGGCAGGATCGGTCGTGATCGCCGACGACACCGCCAGCGTCATGCTGGGCGTACCGGCCAATATGCCCGCCGTCGACCCGGTGATCCGGTGGACCCCGCAACTTCCCACCCTCATTCATGCCGCTCGCTATGCCACCAAACGGTCCACCTCGGACCCGGGGTGGACCGGCTCGACGCAGATCTTCACCCCCCTGGCCGACCAACCATCACCGATCGGGATCCGCCCGGTCTTCCTGCACAGCTACCTGATCGGACACCTGATCTCCTTCGGCGTCTCCGACGGCGAGCAGTTCCCGCGCACCGAAACAGGCACCGTCATGCCGGGAAAGGCCCGTCGGATCGTGGCAATGCGCGAAGAGAACCGGATGGTGCTCCTAGGAACAGCAGAGGTCGCCGTGGCCGAATCCGACGGCAACCAGGTATGGCTGCACACCGACCAGGGCCGACTACCAGCGGCCCTGTCCGGCCTGGACAAACTCGAGAACGACCTTGCCGACACCGGCGGCTTCCTGCGGGTACACCGCCAATATCTGGTCAACCTCAGCCGCGTCCGGGAAGTCGAACGCCGCGACAAAGGCGAACTCCTCCTCGTCATGGACGACCCCGACAACACCCTGATCCCGGTATCCCGACGAAACACCCCAGCAGTACGCCGCGCACTGAACATCTGAACCCCACCCGACACCCGAGCATGACCGCGTCACCCACCGTAGCCGTGATGGTCGTGCGCGATCCAAGCTCCACTCCACGGTTGCTGTCCTTGCGCAGAATCTCCTCAGTGTTGGTGCACTTCGCAGGAGCAGTACATGTTTCGGCACGTGTAGCACGCGGGCATCGTCTTGCAGCGCGGACACGGTTGGCAATCGACCGGCTCTAGGTGCCGGTCAGCATTCGTCGCTGAGTAGGGCTCCCCGCAGTGGTAGCACGGCGGCCGCATCTTGTCTTTCTCCACGTCGCTCATGTCGATATCCGGCATCAGAAGTCAGCCACGCCCGCGACCACCAGGCCGGCCATCAGCAGGAACGCGATCCCGGTCAACAGATCCGTACGTATGCGGGGGATGAAGTTGGCGATGGTGCGGCCGATCTGGTGTCCGGCCAGCGACAGCACGAAGGTAGTGAAGGCGAACAGGAAGGGTGCAATCCAAGGAGAGAAGCCTGCGAGACCGAGGGCCGCGCCCGCCGCCAGGTTGTCGATCGCCAGCGGCACAGGCAACCAGCGCCTAGCCGTTTTCATATCCATGTCGGCATGATCGGGTGATCGAAGTGCCCTGATTGTAAGGAACAGGCCGTACCCGCCAAGACCCGCAACGGCGATCGCCTCGGCGGCATCGGCCATCCCGGTCGTAGACATCCTGGATCCCAGGTACCCGCCGCCAAGCATCCCGACGAGCGGTGCCATACCATCCCAGAAGGCGAAGATGGCGGATGTCTTGACGGACGTACGCCAGGACGGTTTGAGTCCCCCAAGGACGAGCGAAGTCCGGAAATTGTCCATACCCAGACCGAATCCGAGTGTCATCAGGGCGATCATTACGTCCCTTTCAATACGGTGCGGGACAGCTGGACCGGCGTGCCGGCCGTCTTTCCCGGCGTCGCTCCGACTGCCCGCTTCGTGCGGCCTACCTTCGCGCGAGGAATCAGCGGGCCGTCCTTCGGCCGCTGTGGGTCGTTGGCCGCCGCAACCGCCGCCTCCACCAGCCCGTGATCGGGAGAGAGGTGACACACCGGGTCAGTGCGGGCGGCGTCACCGGTGAGGGCGAAGGCCTGGCAGCGACAGCCGCCGAAGTCGATCTCCTTGCGGTCACAGCTACGGCAGGGGTCCGGCATCCACGCGTCACCGCGGTACTGCTGAAACAGTGGGGACTCAGTCCAGATCCACTCCAGCGAGTGCTCCCGCACGGTGGCAGGGGGCAGATTGAGGCCGCGAGCCAGCTCATGGGCGGCCGGGCACGGCAACGCCTCACCGTTGGGCACCACGGTGAACTGGCGACTGGCCCAGCCGTCCATGCAGGGCTTGGGGTACTTGCTGTAGTAGTCGGGGATGACGTAGATGATGTCGATCCGGTCCCCGATCCGCTCCCGGGCTGCCTGCACCACCGCTTCCGCACCCTCCAGCTGGTCTCTGGTCGGCAGCAACTCGGCCTGGTTGGGGCCCGCCCAGCCGGCATACTGCGTGTTCGCCAGCTCCACACGGTCAGCCTCCATCGCCTCCGCCATGTCGAGGATGCCGCCGATGCGGTCGATGTTCTGACGGTGTAGTACGACGTTGAGGGTGAGTGGCCAGCCCAGCTTCTTGATGAGCCCCGCGGCCACCCGCTTGCGCTCGAACGAGGAAGTGACGGCAATTTGGTCCGACAAGGCCTGGTCATCGGCCTGGATGCTGAGCTGCACGTGGTCGAGACCGGCTGCGCGGAGTTGTTCCGCGCGACGGGTGGATAGGCCGAGCCCACTGGTGATCAGGTTGGTGTACAGACCCAACTGGTTGGCGTGCTGCACCAACTCGACGATGTCGTGGCGCTGCAGCGGCTCGCCGCCCGAGAGGTGCAGCTGAAGCACGCCCAGGTCGGCGGCTTCGGAGAATACCCGCTTCCACTCCTCGGTACTCAGCTCGTCGCGATAGTCGTCGAGCTGGAGAGGATTGGAGCAGTAGCCGCACTGCAATGGACAGGAGTACGTGAGCTCTGCGAGCAGTCCGTATGGCTTATCCATGGTCTACCTCCATGCCGTGCTTCGTGACGAGATCGGCCACGAAGCGTTGAACGTCGCCGTCGGCGACCTGGTCGTATCGGCCGCGCAGCTCGGCCCCGATTTCTGCGATAGTCCGCTGCGAGTCGCATAACTCCACGATTGCAGCGCCGGTGGCATTGATGACCCAGACCGTCTCGGGTGAGAGCAGCGCGTGTTCTCCGCGTGCGGCGTTGAAGACCATCCGTACGTGCGGAGCCAGCCGTGGTCGGGCAGTCGGGTCAGTGATGTCCATAGCCCTGCTCCATGGCATCGAGCATGCTCCACAGCACGTCGCACTTGAATGATAGCGCCGCCACCGCGGCTGCCTGCGTCTCCGGGGTCACGCAGTGCTTGCGGACGATCTCGAGACCGTGCTCCGAGTCGCGGGGGGCCTGGGTGAGGCGGGACCGGAAGTAAGCGAGACCCTCCGGATCGATCCAGGTGTAGTAGCGTTCGAATGCCGCGAGCCGGTTTGCCATCAGGTTGGGTGCGAACAACTCGGTCAGCGAGGACGCAACGGCTTCCACCCACGGCTTGGTACGCGTGAAGGTGACATAGGCGTCGACGGCGAATCGCACACCGGGGAGCAGGTGCCGTGAGTCCTCGACCTCTGCACGGGTCAAGCCGACGGCCTCGCTCAGGCGCAGCCAGGACTCGATTCCGCCGGTTCCCTCGGTGGTACCGTCGTGGTCTATGACGCGCTGGACCCAGCGGCGCCGTACCTCACGGTCAGGGCAGCTGCTGAGGATCGCCCCGTCCTTCCGGGGAATGTTCACCTGATAGTAGAAGCGATTGGCCACCCACCCTCGGATCTCCTCCCGGCTGGACTCTCCATCATTCATCCGACGATGGAAGGGATGCTCGCTGTGGTACTGCTTGGCGTGCGCGCGGAGCGTCTCCTCGAGTTCATCGGGTGTGAGTACTACCGTCATCGTTGCTCCTTAGATTTCAATTTCCAGCCCGTCCACGGCGACCTCCAGGCCATGGCGATGGAGGTCCATCCGTTCCGGCGAATCGTCGAGCAAGATCGGATTGGTGTTGTTGATGTGAGTATAAATTTTGCGATCGATGGGTAACGGCGACAGCAACTCAAGGCTGCCGCCCGGCCCACTGATAGGTACATGTCCCATGTCCCGCGAGGTCTTGCTGGCCAGGCCGAGGCTGGGCATCTCGTCATCATGCCAGCAGGTGCCATCAACCAATAAGGCGGAGGAACCTGTCAACTCCTCCAGGAGGTCGGGCGTGAGTTGCTGGACGCACGGGAGGTAGACCAGGCTTCGACCGCTGGTGGTGTCGGTGACGCGGTAACCCACGACCCGGCCTTCCGACGCGGCCCCGGGGAAGCGCATCCGCTTTTCGGTGGGGACATCGAACGCGGAGTACGAGAGCCCCTCCCCCAACAGCACCTCGGCGCCAGGGATCACGGGTCGCCACGTGACCGGACAGTACGCCTCGAGCGTCCGCAAGATCCCGGTTCCGGTGGAAAGTGTCTCGTAGACCGACTCCGTTGCGTGAACCTCGAGTCCGCGGCCCTCCCGCATCAGGAGCAGTCCGAGGGTGTGATCGAGTTCCGCGTCAGTGAGCAGCACGGCCTGCAGACGGCCCACACTCCCATCGTCGGGATGTAGTCCTGGAAAGGACTCGATCTGTGACTGGATGTCTGGTGAGGCGTTGATGAGGAACCATTGCTGGCGGTCGTTCGAGCTTATCGCGATGGATGATTGGGAGCGCGGGGTGCAGGGGCGTGAGCCGTTTCGTACGGCTCGGCACTGGGGGCAAGCGCAGTTCCATTGCGGGAACCCGCCGCCGGCGGCTGATCCCAGTACGCGTACCCACATGTGCGATGACACCCTTTGTGTTGTGTGGTTGGTGGGGTGCCGGGCCGTGGTGGCCCGGCACCTCACCGTGTTGTGTTACTTGGTGGCGACGTAGGCGGTTACCTCGGACGACACGCGGATTTCTTTGAGGGTGGGGGATTCCCACTTCTGCAGGTTGTTATGTGCGGTCATGTTCTGTTTTCCTTTCGTTCTCTGATCGGGTCCCTGGCTGGGTCCCGGTATGGTCCCTTGATGGGTGTGGGTGGGGTTCAGCTGGGCAGGGCGAAAGCGATCAGCGCGCTGCCGTGGCCGGCGGCGAGCATTCCGGGGATGATGCCTTCGAGCCATCCGCCCCAGCCCACGGGAACAACGACGTACTGCTTGCCGTCGACGCTGTAGGTCGAGGAGCTGCCGTGGTGGCCGCTGCCACACTGGAATTCCCAGAGCTTCTCGCCGGTTCGGGCGTCGAGAGCGACGAACTCACCGGTCGGGGTGCCTGCGAAGACCAGGTCGCCTGCTGTGGCGAGCACGGACGCGGCCATGGGGTAATCGATACGCCAGCGCCACTTCTCCTCGCCGTGGCTATCGAACGCACTGACCGATCCGGCCATGTCGTCGATGTCCACTGCGACACCAGCACCCCAGTACGGCATGCCTTCCTTGAACTCGCGGCGGCGGCGAGTCGCGGTAGCACCGACGTCGGCTACTGGCACGTAGAACAGTTCGGTCTTCGGGCTGTATGCCGCGTGCGTCCATTCCTTCGCGCCGGCCGGGCCGGGGTAGAAGTGAACTGGCTCGCCTTCCTTGTCCGGGTACTTACGGGGAGTGACCTTCCCGTCCCGGGTGATGACTCCCCAGTCGATCCGGTCCACGAAGGGAGTGACGTGCTGCAGTTCACCGTTGGTGCGGTCCAGCACGAAGAAGTAACCGTTTTTATCGAAGTGGCCCAGCAATTTCTTGCCATCGCGCTCGAACAGGGTCATCTCCATCGTGGAGTCGTAGTCCCACAGATCGTGCGGAGTGAACTGGTAGTGCCACTTGATCTCACCTGAGTCGACGTCCAGCGCAACGACGCTGTCGGTGTAGAGGTTGTCTCCCTCTCGGACCTCGCCGTCGAAGTCAGGTGCCGGGTTACCGGTGCCCGCGTAGTACAGGTTCGTCTCCGGGTCATAGGTTCCGCTCACCCAGTGGTTCGCACCGCCGCGCTGCCAGGCCTCGCCGTCAGCGGGCCAGGTCTCCGAACCCGGCTCGCCGGGCTTGGGCACGGTGTACGTGCGCCAGCGCTGCTCGCCGGTCTCCAGGTCCCACGCGTCAATGTGGCCGCGGACACCGAACTCGCCGCCGGCACTGCCGGTGATGAGCAGGTCCTTGATGACCGTCGGAGCCAGCGAAGCACTCTCTGCGGCGCGCACGTCGCCGATGGTCTTCTGCCACACCTTCTGGCCGTTGGTCGCATCAAGCGCCAGCAACTGGGCGTTCGGGGTCACGAAGTAGACCTTGCCGTTGGCCACCGCGCAACCGCGGTTGACGTTGCCGCAGCACAGCGAGACGTCATAGGGCACCGCGTGCTTGTAGCGCCACAGTTCCTTACCCGTCGCCGCCTCCAGGGCCCAGAAATGGCCATCCCAACCGGTGACATACATGACGCCATCGACGATCAGCGGGCAGGTCTCGAATGCGTAGGTCGACGCACCCGCGATCAGGCCTGTCTGCCCGGCCTGGAAAATCCAGGCTGGGGTGATCTGGCTGACGTTCTCGGCGTTGATCTGATCCAGCAGGCTGTACCGCTGCCCGTCATAGGCGCCGTAGTACGTGAGCCAGTTATGCGACTCCGAACGCGCATTCAGGAGACGTTCGTAATCAATGTTTTCCGTTACCGCGGGGGCGACACCGGGCACGGCGCTCAAAGCGCCATGGTCGATGGCCTGGCCGGCATCTATATATTCAATGGTCATTGGGTCAGTTCCTTCCTATGGTCGGGGCTGTGCAGGGCGATCCAGGCGGGCTTCCGGGGGCACTTCTCCCCGCACGACGATCGCAGCGGTCAGACCGCGGCCCTCGTCATTGCCTCCCGGCGAGCTGTACCAGTAATAGCCAGGACCATCCAGGGTGAGCGTCGCCTGACCCCTGGACCCATTGACCAACCAAAGGAACTTCTGGTCACCATTACTGGGCAGCAGGCAGGAGTGCGTGTTCGTGTCATCGTTGATGACCGTCAACTCGAGCTGACCGCCGTGCGGCAGGACCAAGATCGCCGGTTCCCAGGCAATCTCGTCCTCGTTGATCCGGATCGTGGCTTCCATCGTGCCATCGGGACGCTCCGTCGCCTCAGCGATAGAGCCGGTCGCCAAAATCCGACCCATGGTTCCTTTGTTCTGCACGTCCAAGCCAAGCCTGGCCAACATCTCGGACCGCTCTTCATTCATAACTTCTTCAGCAATAGCCACTGGACATCACCTCCTCGTGAAATCACACACGTATTAACCGAACTCCCTGCAAACCAAACCAGAGTCCACTGGCTCATGAGGGCCAGTTGAAAGACAACCGTAGAACCACCCCAACCCCACTACCAGACCCCACCGCAAGACCCCCCAACCACACCGCTCACCCCCCTCACTGTGCCGCTCGTCACACAAAACCCCCACACACCACCCCACACAGCACCGCCGGCGGTCGCCAACACAGGGGGCGCGATAACGCACCCTCGCTTGAGGTAAGCCGGCTTCTTGACCTTCTTGCATCTGGACTGTCGTCACTCCTGGCTGCTTCCGGTAAAGGCCCTGCGCGAGTACTGCTGCATGTCGCTTTTACTGGTTGCCACTTCCCTTGGATCCAGCTTGCCGGGGACTTGCCAACTGCAATCATTGAATGGTGTTCCAGGGACAAAAGGGCGCATGGCGGTCGAAATTGAAGACCGAAAGCGGATAGGTTCACGGCAGTTGCCGATGATGGGTCCAGGACATACTCTTCGAAGCGAACAAGAACCGCCTTACAAAGGTCTTGTCACCGATGGCCTGACTTAGAAACTCATTGCCGCCCGGGTTATCGAGGAAGCGCACAACTCATGCTCCTCGGTGGCACTCCGGCTAACCCGCAGTGCCACCACCCGATGCACGACCAACACGCAAGTAGCGCGACGCCGCCAATCTTCGCGTGCCTGCCCGTCAACCGTCCAGCAACTACGCGTCGGACGAACCCGCAGCACCACCTGATCAGAAGGAGAACCACCATGACACTGACCCTCACGGATGCTCGCACCATCATCGATGCAGCCGAGGCCAAAGCCTTGGAGATCCGCCAGCCCATGAACATCGCCGTGGTCGATGTCGGCGGCAACGTCATTTCCCACGTCCGGATGGACGGCGCCTGGCTCGGCGGCATCGACATCGCCATCAACAAGGCCTTCACCGCCAGGGCCTTCGACATACAGACCAAGGAACTGGGCGAGAACTCCCAGCCCGGCCAGCAGTACTACGGCATCGCCGCCAGCAATCACGGCCGGATCATCATCTTTGCCGGCGGTATCCCCATCACCCGTGGCGGCGAAGTGATCGGCGCCGTCGGCGTCAGCGGCGGCACCGGCGAACAGGACCAGGCCGTCGCCGAGGTCGGCGTCGAAGCTGCTTCCGAATAAGGACACTCCGACGGGTGCCCTGCCGCTACCACTGGGTCAGGGCGCCCGGCACGCGGAACAAATATCCGGTGAGTGAGCTGTACGGGATTTTGCGATCCTGTACAGCTCACTCAGGATAGACGTTTCCTGCAAGCCATCACACGATGGGCTGATCCCGGAGCGACCAGCCAGGAACGCAGTATGAACCTCGCTCGACACGGCAGGCAACGGCTGACCTCGCCATCGCCATGACGGGTGACATCGGCCGCCGGTAACCAGGCGTATGACAGGCAGAGACGACTGTCATCGGTCGAACCGGTCAAGATTCATGACCTTGTCCCAAGCAGACGCGAAGTCGCGGAGGAACTTCTCCTCGGCATTCCGGCTTGCATACACTTCCGCCAGCGCACGCAACTCGGAATTGTTCGCAAAGATAAGGTCTGTACGACTTGCAACCCAGCGGAACTCGTCGGTGTGCCGATCGCGACCCTCGTAGATTGCTTCCGCCGTTCCATCGACCGTCTTCGGTGCCCACATGGTGTCCATATCGAGCAGGTTGACGAAGAAATCATTGGTCAGTGAGCCCGGCGTCGAGGTGAGCACGCCGAGGGAAGATTGGTCATGGTTCGCACCGATAACGTGCAGACCGCCGAGCAACACTGCCATCTCGGGGCCACTCAGGGTCAGCTGGCTTGCACGCTCGACGAGTTGCACTTCGGACGGCATCCGGTTGGTCTTGCTCAGGTAACTGCGGAATGCGTCCGCAGTCGGTTCGAGCACTGCAAACCATCCGGGGTCGGTCCACTCCTGCGTCGCATCCGTGCGTCCCGGCCGGAACGGCACCTCGATGATATGACCGGCTCTGGCTGCGGCATGTTCGATCGCGGCGCACCCACCGAGCACGATCAGGTCGGCGAGCGAGATCTTCTTACCGGCACGCTGGGAATCGTTGAACTGTTCACGGATCTGCTCAAGCGTGCTCAACACTGTCACCAGCGCTTCAGGCTCGTTGACGGCCCAGCTTCGTTGCGGTTCGAGACGGATGCGCGCACCATTCGCCCCACCGCGCTTGTCGCTGTTTCGGAAGGTGGAAGCCGAAGCCCACGCCGTCGAGACCAGTTGCCCCACCGCCAGACCCGACTCGAGCAGTTCGCTCTTCAACGCAGCGATGTCGTCAGCATCGATGAGCTCGTGGTCGACGTCGGGCAGTGGATCCTGCCATAATAACGGCTCGGACGGGACGAGTGACCCCAGGTAGCGCTCGGCCGGGCCCATATCTATGTGCGTGAGCTTGAACCAAGCCCGAGCGAAGGCATCCGCCAACTGATCCGGATGCTCCAGAAAACGTCGTGCGATCGCTTCGTATGCCGGATCCTCCTGCAAAGCCAGGTCCGTCGTCAGCATCGTCGGGACATGCGTCTTGGACGGGTCGTGGGCATCAGGGACGGTGCCGGCACCGGCACCATTGCTAGGGATCCATTGCCATAGCCCGGCAGGGCTGAGTGCCACTTCCCACTCATAGGCGAACAGTGTCTCCAAAAAGCTGTTATCCCATGTGGTGGGAGTCGCTGTCCAAATCCCTTCGAGTCCGCTGCTGACGGCGTCGGCGCCCTTGCCCGTTCCGAAACTGTTCGACCAGCCCAGACCTTGGAGCTCGAGCGGTGCGGCGTCGGGTTCGGCCCCGAGGCTGGTGCCGGGATCGGCCGCTCCGTGGCTCTTGCCGAACGTATGCCCGCCCACATTCAACGCGACGGTCTCTTCGTCGTTCAATCCCATTCGACGGTACGTCTGACGGATATCGCGGGCGGAGGCCAACGGGTCGGGCACCGTCGCCGGGCCCTGTGGGTCGACGTAGATCAGTCCCATCTCGCTGGCCGCCAGGGGCTCCTCCAAATCACGGATGCCGCTGTGTCGCTCGTCGGTGAGCCACCTGGCTTCCGGTCCCCAGTAGGTGTCATCGGCCTCCCACGCATCTTCCCGGCCGCCGGCGAATCCGAACGTCTTGAAGCCCATCGTCTCCAGCGCACGGTTACCCGCGAAGACCATCAGGTCGGCCCATGAAATTTTGCCGCCGTGTTTCTGCTTCACCGGCCACAGGAGTCTGCGCGCCTTGTCCAGGTTGCGGTTGTCAGGCCATCCGTTCAAGGGGGCAAAGCGCTGCATCCCCGCTCCGGGACCTCCCCGACCGTCTCCGATCCGGTAGGTGCCGGCACTGTGCCAGGCCATCCGCAGCACAAGCGGTCCGTAGTGTCCGAAGTCGGCGGGCCACCAGTCCTGCGACGTCGTCAACACGCCGTCCACATCGCGTGCCAGCTCTTCGAGGTCGAGCGAGAGGAATTCCTTCGCGTAGTCGAAGTCCTCGCCCAGCGGATTGGCGGCGCGGATCGGTCGAGCCAACGACTTCAGGTCGAGCCTGTCGGGCGCCCCGGTCTGGGGCTTGCCGCTCGCCGCAGGCTGACCACGCCGGGTGGTCTTCCGGCGCGCGTTCACGGTCTGGTCGTATGTTTGGTGGACATAGGCGTCAGGATTCCCAGACATGGCTACTCCTTCAGCGAGCCTCTAAGGACTCTAAGTGTGACTGGGTGTCTGGTGGGGTGGCGATGAAAAACCATTGTTGTAAGCATTGTTGTGTTGTGTGGTTGGTGGGGTGCCGGGCCGTGGTGGCCCGGCACCTCACCGTGTTGTGTTACTTGGTGGCGACGTAGGCGGTTACCTCGGACG